>NZ_JBHSQN010000013.1:338536-442844 GCF_042658545.1 Nocardia lasii | reverse complement strand
CGTAGGGGTTTCGGTGAGGCAAGAGTTCAAACTTAGCGCAGACAACCCGTTCGAAGCAAGTCCGAATCAAGTGAGCCTGGCCACATGACTGATCAGGCGCTCATCGTCCTACCTCGTGTCTCGAACCGCCTGGCGGCTGAGTCGGTGTCCGTGTCGCTCTGACTCGAATAAAGTTACGTGTCGACATTTGCAATGTCAAATCCCCTAGTCAGGGGATATTTTCTCGCCCCTCATGTAGGAATGGCGCATGGCGGGAGAACAGAATGGGAAGCGTCGGCGGTTGCGTCGCGTCGTACGGGCCGGGCTCGTACTGGTGGGTGGGCTGGTGCTGGTGACCGCGGGGGCGAACGCGGCCATGTGGACGCTGTCGTCGGGGCATCGGACAGCGGTGTCGACCGCGCCCAGCGCGCCCGTCGTGATCGTTCCGGGTGCGCGGGTGGCGCCGGACGGAACTCCGATGGCCTATCTCCGGGGGCGCCTCGATGTCGCCATCGAGTTGGTGCGGGCGGGCAAGGCCCGCGAGATCCTGCTGTCCGGGGATGCCGGCGGTGGTTCCGGCGACGAGATCGCGTCGATGCGGCGCTACCTGCTCGACCACGGCATCGACGCGGCGATCGTGCGATCCGATGGGGAGGGTCTGTCGACGCGGGAGACCTGCGAGCGGGCGCGGACGGTGTTCGGGGTCGAGCGGGCGATCATCGTGAGCCAGTATCAGCACCTTCCCCGCGCGGTGGCGCTGTGCCGCGCGGCGGGCATCGAGGCCGACGGGGTGGTGGCCTACTGCGACTGCAGGCGGATCACCGAGGCACGCAACAACGTTCGTGAATGGCTGGCAGCACCGAAGGCCGTAGCCGAGATGCTTCTTCGCTGAACGCCCGCTCGGACCGCAGCGCGCGGACGGTTGCGCGCCACCGCGAGGGCCTGCCGGGTTCGGCAGAGTTCTTCTGTCCGGCAACGGTTTCGGATGATTTCCGGCGGGACACGACTGATTGATTCATGTCTGTCAGGGTGCGGTGTGAACCGCCGGTGGGTCAACGGATTTTCCGCGGTGACGCGGCGGGACCAGCGAGGATGGTCTCGCAGTGGCGGGCGGGGTGACGTGCTCGCCGGATGTCGATCGCGTACCGTGAGCGACGTTGTCTGCAAATGATGGCCGACCGGATTGGGGTGCATCGTGGGCGGTTTCGAGCATGCCGAGCGGCTCGTGCGTTTCTGGCAGACCGTGGAGTTGTTCGGTCCTCAGTTGGTTCCCGATGTCGGGAGTGACCGTCTGGTGGTCGATCTCGCCGCGGACGGCCCCGCGCCGTGGGAGAACATCACCGCGCTACCCGCGCTGAAAGCCGGGCGGGTGTGGCAGTTCCTCGTGTACGGCGGACTCTTCGAGGTCGGGCGGGCGCGAGAGGCGCTGGTGCGCACCTTCGGCGAGGACCAACTCGAATCCGACGCGCGACGGGCCGGAACCACCGCGGCTTTCGCGGTGCGACTCACCGACGACGGTGTGGTCGTCGGGGGTTCGGCGACGCTGTCGGGGTTGGCGTGGGCGGTGAACCGACTGCGCGCGCCGGGGCCGGACGACGTCAACTGGGCCGAGGGGTTCGAGCACGATTCCGCGGCGTTCACCGCCGCGATGGACGCGCTCACCGGCGAGGTCGACCTCGACCACGGGCAGTTGGCGCCGCGATGGCGGGCCTTGGATATGGCCGGGCGTGGAGTGACGGCGTCGGTGCTGGCGGCGAGCGCGGACGGGGTCATCTCGCCGGGACTGGCGGGGATGTCGGTGGCCGCGTTCGCGACGCGATTCGCCGAGCCCGGTGTCGAGGGTTTCGTCGAGGCGCCGCGGTTGACCGGGCGTGATCTGCAATCCCTCACCGGCGAACTGTGTGCCGCGCTGGGGATTCGATCGGAATTGCGGGCCGGCGGGGTGCGGGTGGCGTGTGTGCAGGTCGCCTCGCGCGACGCCGACAGCGACGCCGCCGAGGACCGGCTCAACAGTGGGCTCGGCGCGGACCTGGCCGAGCTCGCGAAAGCGGTGGAGCGTGGCGACGTGGGCTCGGCACTGCGCAACTACCTCGCGGCCGCGGAGGCACTGCCGCTCGATGAGCGCGTCGATGTTCGGCTGCGCCAGGACGCGGTCGTGGAGGGGCTGCTCCCCCGGTACATGCCCGCCGGGCGGTGGCCGGGTCAGGCGCTGGTGTCGGGGCAGCAGTTCGCGGTGGATCGCGCGGTGGCCGACTTACGCGACGGGGCGGGCATTTTCGCCGTGCACGGCGCGCCGGGCACCGGAACGACGACGATGCTGCGCGATCTGCTGGCCGGGATCCTGGTCGAACGGGCCACACAGTTGGCGGCGTTCGAGGATCCGATGGCGGTGTTCGCGGGGATCACCGAGCAGGTCCAGGTGGCCAAGAACTACACCGTCGGCGCGCACCGGCTGGCGAACTGCGTGACCGGGTTCGAAGTGGTGCTGGCCACGGGCAGCGACGCGACCGCGGCCGAAGTGGTGGCCGAGGTGCAGCGGCGCGGGGCGATCGACGACGAACTCAACCACTTCACCGACCTGGCCGAATTCGTGGGCGGGGCGCCGGCGTGGGGCTTGATCGCGGCGGCGCTGGGCGGGCAGCGGCGCAAGTTCGCCGAACAGTTCTGGTTCGGGGACCGGTTCGCCGGTGAACGCAAGACCGGGACGCCCAACGGCGGGATGCTCGACATCCTCAAACAGGCCGAGGCCGACCCGGATTCGATCCCGGACTGGTCGACCGCGGTGCGCGACTTCGGCCATCGACGCGCCGAGGTGCGCGCGCTCACACAGGAGCGGCAAGATGTCGCCGACGCGGTCGCGGAACTGCCCTCGATGAACGCGGGTCTGCAGTCGATGGCGGCGGCGATCACCGATGCCGATGACGCGCACGCGCATTGGCGCGAACGGCATCAGCAGGCCACCGAGAATCTGCGGGCCGCGCAGTCCGCGCACCACCGGGTGGGCAAGGTGCTCGCCGAACATGGCACGCGCAAGCCGGGATTCATGGCGTCGTTGTCGACGGGGTTCCGGGCGGGGCGGCGGTGGAGTGCGCGCAGCAACGAACTGCTGCGGGAACGACATATCGCCGAGGCCGATCTGCGTCGTCGACAGACCGAGGCCGATTACACGCGTGAGCAGTGGGCGCTGGCGGCCGAGAGCGGGCGCACACTGATCCGTGAGCACGTGGCGCTGACCGAGCGACGGGCGGCGGCGCTGGAGGTGATCGAGCGGGGACGCGAGAGTTGGTCGCACACCATCCCGTTCGGCGATGTCGCCGGTGACGACGAGCAGTTCCAGTTGTGCAATCCGTGGGCCGACGAGCAGTACGCGCGGGCTCGGCGGGCGCTGTTCCTGTCGGCGGTGAAGCTGCACCGGGCGTTCCTGCTCAACGCGGCGCCGCGGATTCGGGACAACCTGATCGTGGCGATCGCGGTGATCCGTGGTGAGCTCGCGGTGGAGCCGAAGCCCGAGACCGTGGCGGCGGCCTGGCAGACCTTGTTCTTCGCGGTGCCGATGATCACCACGACCTTCACCGCGCTGCCCCGGCTGTTCGCCGGGCTGGGGTCGGAGTCGCTCGGGTGGCTGTTCGTCGACGACGCGGGTCAGGCCGCGCCGCAGGCGGTGGCGGGGGCGCTGTGGCGGGCTCGGCGGGCGGTGATCGTCGGCGACCATCGGCAACTCGGACCGGTCGGGATCTTGCCGACCTCGGCGCAGGAAGCGCTGGTTCGTCAGTACGGGCTCGACGCGGAATGGATGCCGGATCAGGCCTCGGTGCGCCAGGCCGCCGATCGGGGCGCGCGCTACGGCACGTGGTTGACGCCGTCGGATTCGGTGGCGCCGGTGTGGGTCGGATCGCCGTTGCGGGTGCATCGGCGCAGTGATCGGCCGATCTTCGAGCTCACCCACCACATCGCCTACGACGATGATCTGCTGGTGTTCGGCACGCCGGAGCGGGCCGAATTCCCGGGGCAGGATCGGTGGATCGATGTGCGATCCGCACGGGCCGAAGGGAATTGGATCCCCGGTGAGGGCGAGGCGCTGGCCGTGCTGCTCACCGAGTTGATCGAGGACGGGGTGGCCGCGGCCGATATCCGGGTGGTGAGTCCGTTCCGGGACGTCGCCAACGGGGCCCGCGAGGTCGCGCGCGAGGTGCTCGGCGAGGAGTTCGCGCTGGGCCAGGTGGGGACGGTGCACGCGATGCCGGGCACCTCGACCGAGGTGGTCGTGCTGATCCTGGGGACCTCACCCGCCGCCGGCGGTTCGCGGCGGTGGGCGGCGACCAACCCGAACGTGCTCAACGCGGCGGTGTCGCGGGCCCGGCGGCGGGTGTACGTGATCGGCAACTTCCGGCTGTGGAGCAGCCAGCGGTATTTCGCCGACCTGGCCAAGCGCTGGACCGTGCAGGCCGAGCAGCTGGCCGATCAGGCCATGAGTCGGTAGAAACGCCAGAAGCCGAAGTCCTCGATCGGGAGCACGTCGACACCGGTGAAGCCGGCTTTGTCGGCGTACTCGGCCAGTGTCGCGGTGCGCATGACGGTGCCGGTGCCCGCGGAATGGGTGTGGGCCATGCCGTCGGGCAGGCAGATGAGCAGGCTGAAGCCGTACATCAGGCGGTCGATATCGCCGGCGGGCGCGGTGAATTCGGGCTCGACGGCCTCGTCCATGATGATCACCGCGCCACCGGGGCGCAGGGCCTGCCGTATCCCGGTGAGGACCTCCACGGGGTGCGGCATGTCGTGCAGGCACTCGAAGGCGAAGACGGCGTCGTAGGTGGCGGCCGGGAGGTCGGTGGCGGCGTCGGCCCGGTGGAAGCGGACACGATCGGCCAGGTCGGCGGCGTTGTCGGTGGCCATGCGGATCGAGGGCTCGTCGATGTCGTAGCCGTCGACGGTCAGCTCGGGGTAGGCGCGGGCCAGCGCGATCGCCGACCAGCCGCCGCCGGAACCGATGTCGGCGACCTTGGCGCCGGGGCGGGCGAGCAGGGCATGGAGGTCGGGAATCCCTGCCAGGTCGGCGGCGAGGCGCTGTTCGAACCAGGGGCGGTTCATGTCGGATTGGGATTCGCGCACGTCGACGCCGAATTCGGACCAGCCGACACCGCCGCCGTCGCGGTAGGCGCGCACGAGGGCGGGCAGCTGGACGGCGGCACCGGCGAGCATTCGGGCCAGCGGTGCCAGGTAGTCGAGGCTGCGCGGGTCGGTGAGGACCTCGGCCGGGCCCGCGGGCAGCGCGAACCGACCGTCCTCGGTGACGGCGAGGATGCCGGTCGCCGCCTGCTGCTCGAGCCACTCGCGCGCGTACCGCCGATCGCCACCCGCGCGCCCGACCAGTTCGTCGGGACTCGCGGGGCCGCCATCGACCAGCGCGCGATACCAGCCGAGCCGATCACCCAGGTGCACCGCCAGGATGTCGATCGTCCCGAGCGCCGCCCCGAACAACCGCTCCGCGAACTCCCCACTGGTCTGCTCCGCCGCACCCACCGATTTCCTCCTGAGTTGTCCTCACGCGGATCGACGCCGACCCGCTGCACCGAACTACGGGTCGGCGCGGTGAAAGGTTCAGCGGGCGGCGGCTACGGGGAGTCGAACAGGAGGGCGCCGGCGGGGACTTCGGTGCCGATGGTGTCGGCGTGGACGGAGTTCTTGGGGGAGTCCATGACTACTACGGGGCAGATCATCGAGTAGCCGGTGGTGGCGAGTTCGGTGGGGTCGAAGGTGACTATGGGGGTGTCTGCTTCGACGGTGTCGCCTTCGGTGGCCAGGAGTTCGAAGCCCTCGCCTTTGAGTTTGACGGTGTCGATGCCGAGGTGGACCAGGATGCCGACGCCGTGGCCGAGGATGACGAAGGCGTGGGGGTGGAGTTTGAGGATCTTGCCCGCGATGGGGGCCGTCACCATCAGGGGGCCGCGGGTGCGGTCGGGGTCGAGGGCTACGCCGGAACCGACGATCTGGTCGGCGAAGACCTGATCGGGGACCTCGGCCAGGGCGAGGACGGTGCCGGGTAGCGGCGCGAGGACCGGGATGCTCACAGAATGTCGCCGATGTCGTCGGCGAGGGTGTCGGCTTCGGGGCCGACGACGACCTGCACGACGGTGCCCGACTTGAGCACGCCGTGCGCGCCCGCGGCCTTGAGGGCGGCCTCGTCGACCTTGCCGGAATCCTTCACCTCGGTGCGCAACCGGGTGATGCAGGCCTCGATCTCGACGATGTTGTCCGCGCCGCCGAGGCCACGGACGATCGCTTCCGCTTTGGACATTCGTTCTCCCTTTCCGCGGTGGTTACCGAGACCAGTATGGGAGCCTCGAATGTGCGCCGCGTCATATTTCATGGTTGACATCCGAATCCCACCTGGCCAAACTGGCAACTGGTTATGACCGGACAGTACCCGTCAGGGACACCGGTTCACAACAGTTAACCCGGATCGGCCGACCAGCCGGTCTTCCCTCGCCGAGACCGCCGGGAAGCCGGCACGAAGAAGGTCGACATGACTGCCAGTACCGACACCGCGCCCAAGGAATCGAAGGTGTTCGCGGGATTGCAACGCCTCGGTCGCAGCCTCATGCTGCCGATCGCGGTGCTGCCCGCCGCGGGCATCCTGCTGCGCGTCGGCCAGGACGATCTCCTCGGCCGGTTCTCCGCGCTCGAGAGCACCGCCTCGGTGATCTCGGCGGCCGGGCAGGCGGTGTTCACCTGGTTGCCGCTGATCTTCGCCGTCGGTATCGCGATCGGGTGGGCGAAGAAGGCCGACGGGTCGACCGCGCTGGCCGCGCTGGTCGGATACATGGTGATCAACGGTGTGTTCGAGGCGATGTCGCCGATCGTGCTCGAGGGAAAGACCGACGCCAAGGGCGCGCAGGCGCTGATCAACTACGGCGTCCTCGGCGGCATCGTGATGGGCCTGCTGTCGGCGGTCCTGTGGCAGCGGTTCTACCGCACGAAGCTGCCCGACTTCCTGGGGTTCTTCAACGGCAGGCGGTTGGTGCCGATCCTGACCGCCGTCACCGGTCTGGTCGTCGGCGTCGGCATGGCGTTCATCTACCCGGCCTTCAACTCCGCCCTGACCTGGGTGGGCGAGACCGTCGCGGACAACTCGGTGGTCGGCGGCGGCATCTACGGCGCGGCCAACCGACTGCTCATCCCGACCGGCCTGCACCACATCCTCAACTCCACGGTCTGGTTCCTCGTCGGTGACTACACCGATGCCTCCGGCCAGCTCGTGCGCGGCGACCTCAACCGCTTCTTCGCCGGCGACCCGACCGCGGGCACGTTCATGACGGGCTTCTTCCCGATCATGATGTTCGCGCTGCCCGCCGCCGCCCTCGCCATCTGGCGCAACGCGCGCCCGTCGCAGAAGAAGCTGGTCGGCGGCATCATGCTGTCCACCGGGCTGACCGCGTTCGTCACCGGCATCACCGAGCCGCTCGAGTTCTCGTTCATGTTCGTGGCGTGGCCGCTGTATGTGGTGCACGCGATCCTGACGGGTACCTCGATGGCGTTGGTGAACGCGCTCGGCATCCACGACGGTTTCACGTTCTCGGCGGGCGCGATCGACTACCTGCTCAACTTCGGCAAGGCGACCGACGCGTGGCTGCTGATCCCGATCGGGCTCGGGTACGCGGTGATCTACTACGTGCTGTTCAGTTTCGTGATCAAGAAGTGGAACCTGCGCACGCCCGGTCGCGAAGCCGAAACCGATGTCGAAGCGGGCGTGCCCGACACGGCAGAGGCCGAAGCGCAGACCGCGCTGACCGCGACGGGCGATACTCGAACCGACGCGCCTTCGGTCGCAGAGGTCGAGACGGAGTTGCGCAAGACACTGGACAAGAAGCCGGAAGGTGAGTGAGGCGATTGCCCGAACAGGTGATCCGTGGACTCGGTGTGAGCCCGGGAGTGGTGTGCGCGCCGTGGTTGCGGTTCGGTTCGCAGCTCGAGACATCGGCGAAGGACCCGGTCGGCGGCTCGGTCGCCGAGGAGTTGGCCCGGGTGAAGGAGGCGCTCGGGAGCGTCTCCGAGGAGATGACCGCCAGGGCCGCGCGTGTGAGTGGGGTCGCGGCGGAGATCCTGTCGATGTCGGCGACGATGGCCCGCGATCCGGGCATCGTCGCCGCCGCCGAGAAGGAACTGACGGCCGGGATGCCGACCGCGCACGCGGTGCACCTCGCGTTCGAGAGCTTCTGCGCCAAGCTCGAGGTCCTGGGTGGGTACATGGCCGAGCGGGCCACCGATCTGCGCGATATCGGTGGGCGCACGGTGGCGGTGCTGCTCGGTGAGCCGATGCCGGGGATCCCGGAGCCGGGGTACCCGTTCGTGCTGATCGCGCGCGATCTCGCGCCCGCCGATACCGCCATGCTGGGCGACAGCGATGTGGTCGGGCTGCTCACCACCGAGGGCGGGCCGACCAGCCACACCGCGATTCTCGCCAAGTCGCTCGCGCTGCCGGCGGTGGTGAACTGTCCCGATGCCGATCTGCTCGTCGACGAGGTGCCGGTGCTGCTCGACGGCACGACCGGCGAGGTGGTGGTCGACCCGAGTCCCCTGCGCCAACGCGCGGCGCTCGAGCAGGCGGCGGCGGACCAGGCGCGGATCGCGGCGGCGAGCGGGCCGGGTCGCACGGCCGACGGGTCGCCGGTGCAGCTGCTGGTCAATATCGGCACGGTCGACGACGCGGTGAAGGCCAAGTCGGTCGACAGCGAGGGAGTGGGGCTGTTCCGCACCGAGTTCATGTATCTCGGGAAGGCGGTCGAGCCTTCGCTGGAGCAGCAGACCGCCTCGTACACCACGGTTCTCGAACAGTTCGCGGGGCGGCGGGTGGTGGTGCGCACGCTCGATGCCGGGTCGGACAAGCCGCTGCCGTTCCTGGATCTGGGGACCGAGGAGAATCCGGCGCTGGGTGTGCGCGGGCTGCGGATCGGGACGGTGTTCCCCGAGACCCTCGCCACCCAGTTGACCGCGCTGGCCCGTGCGGGTGCGGCGACCGGGGCCGATCTGTGGGTGATGGCGCCGATGGTGGCGACCGCGGACGAGGCGGCCGGGTTCGCCGCGCTGGCACGGGAATCCGGGTTGCGCAAGGTCGGGGCGATGATCGAGATCCCGGCGGCGGCCTTGCGCGCGGCCGATCTGCTCGCGCACCTGGACTTCGTCAGTATCGGCACCAACGATCTGAGCCAGTACACGTGCGCGGTCGATCGGATGGCGGGTGGGCTGGCGCCGTTGCTCGATCCGTGGCAGCCCGCGGTGCTGGATCTGATCGCGATGGTCGGGGCGGCGGGCGCCGCGGCGGGCAAGTCGGTCGGGGTGTGCGGTGAGGCCGCGTCGGATCCGACATTGGCGCCGGTGCTCGTCGGGCTCGGGGTGACGAGTCTGTCGATGTCGGTACCCGCGCTCCCCGCGGTGCGGGCGGCGTTGGCGGCGGTGGATATGCAGCGGTGCCAGGATGCGGCGGATGCGGCATGCGCGGCGCGGAATCCGCAGGTGGCGCGCGAGGCTGTGGCGGCGATCATCGGGCGGCCGTGAACACGGTTGTCGGGCAGGTTGTTCGGCCGTCGCGAGGCGGTCGGAGGCGGTGTCGCGACGCGGCGCCGTGTCGGTCCGAGCCCCGCGGTCTCCGCGAACGGGTGAATCCCCAGGCCCGCGAGACCTTTCGTCGCGTCGATGGACGGACGTGCCGCTGGTGACAACGGTGCGTGGGCGGCTTGTGGGAACAGGTCAGGGTGAGATCGCCGATGGGGTCGTCGAATTCAGCGACGGCCGGATCACCTGGGTCGGCGAGGTCGCGAATTATGTTGGGCCACTTCCGAGTTCGAGTGCTGATCTGGTGCTGCCCGGTCTGATCGATCTGCACTGTCACGGTGGGGCCGGGTTCGGGTTTCCCAATGCCGACGCCGAGGGTGCTCGGGTGGCGGCGGCGCATCATCGGGCACACGGGACGACCGGGCTGCTGGGGAGTTTGGTGTCGGCGCGGCCGGAGGTGTTGGTCGCGCAGGCGGCGGTCCTGGCGGATCTCGTCGAGGACGGGGAGTTGCTCGGGGTGCATCTCGAGGGACCTTTCCTCAATGCGGTGCGATGTGGGGCGCAGGATCCGGCGGCGATCTTCGCGGGTGATCCGGCGTTGTTCGAGCGGATGGTCGCGGCGGCGCGGGGGACGGTGCGGTCCATGACGTTGGCACCGGAGACCGCGCATTTCGAGGACCTGCTCGCGGCGATGCGACGCCATGACGTGCTGCCGAGTCTGGGGCATACCGACGCCGACGCCGCGACGACGGCCGCGCGGATCGACCAGGCGCGGGGCGGGCCGATCACCGCGACTCACCTGTTCAACGGCATGCCGGAGCTACACCACCGCTCCCCCGGTCCGGTCGGGGCCTGTCTGGCCGCGGCCGGGCGCGGGGAGATGGTGGTCGAATTGATCGCCGACGGCGTGCATCTGGCGCCCGAGACGGTGGCGATGGTGTTCGACACCGTCGGGGCGGATCAGATCGCGCTCGTGTCCGACGCGATGGCGGCGGCGGGCATGGGCGACGGTGACTACCGGCTCGGCGCGCTCGATGTTCGGGTGCGCGCGGGCGTGGCCCGGCTGGCCACGGCCGACGGGCAGCCCGGAGCGATCGCGGGCAGCACGGCGAGACTCGTCGACGTGCTGCGCTGGACCGTGTTCGAGGCGGGTGTCCCCCTGGCCGACGCGGTCGCCGCCGCGACGCGCACCCCCGCGCGGGTGCTCGGTCTCGCCGGCGAACGCGGCAGTCTCACCGTCGGCACGCGGGCCGACATCCTCGTCACCGACCAGGCATTGCGGCCACGACGCGTGTTCGCGGCCGGAACGGAAGGAATCTGATGGAGATCGTGATCCGGGCCGACGAGCACGAGGTGGCGAGCACGGTCGCCGATATCGTCGGCGGGTATGTCGAACGCGGGAACGCGATCCTCGGGTTGGCCACCGGGTCCTCGCCGCTGGGCAGCTACCGGGAGATGGCGCGGCGGTGCGACGCGGGCGAACTGGACTTCGCGACCGCGAGCGCGTTTCTGCTCGACGAGTACGTCGGGCTGCCGAAAAGCCATCCGCAGTCGTACTTCTCGGTGATCCGGTCGGAATT
Source organism: Nocardia lasii (assembly GCF_042658545.1). Classification (NCBI taxonomy): domain Bacteria; kingdom Bacillati; phylum Actinomycetota; class Actinomycetes; order Mycobacteriales; family Nocardiaceae; genus Nocardia; species Nocardia lasii. The sequence goes on along the minus strand of NZ_JBHSQN010000013.1, from coordinate 431,736 downwards.
CGTCGACCACGTGAACCTGGATCCGCTGCGGGTGTTGAGCCCGAACGGGGAAGCCGGTGATGTCGCCGGCGAGGGGCGCCGGTACGACGCGGCCATCGCCGCGGCGGGCGGGGTCGACGTGCAATTGCTCGGTATCGGCACCGACGGGCACATCGGGTTCAACGAGCCGGGCTCTGCGCTCACCTCGCGCACGCGAGTGAAGACCCTGACCGAGCAGACCCGTCAGGACAACGCGCGCTTCTTCGACAGCCCCGAGCAGGTGCCCCACCACGTGCTCACCCAGGGTCTGGGCACCATCAACGAGGCTGGTCACCTGGTGATGATCGCGCTCGGCGCCGGCAAGGCCGACGCGATCGCCGCCGCCGCCGAGGGACCGCTGTCGGCGTTCTGCCCGGCCTCGGTCATGCAGTGGCATCCGCACGTCACCGTGGTGATCGACGAGGCGGCGGCGAGCAAGTTGAAGTTGGCGGATTACTACAAATACGCGCTGGCGAACAAGCCTGCCTGGCAATCGTTCTGAGGCGCCCACCTCGATCAGGCTCGCTCGGCCAGGATCAGTTCGGCTTCACCCGGACCACACTCGAAGGCGGCGCGCACGGCCGCGAGGGCTTTGTCGTGCTCGCCCGCCGCGACCAGCCGGTCGATCTCGACCCACTGGTCGGCGGGGGCGGCGACGGCGGGGTCGAGACGGCGGTCGAGGCGCTCCCACATGCGGGCCACGGTCGGGTCCTCGGCCAGTAGCGGGCCGAGGTGGGCTTTGAACGTGGGATGTTCGGTGCGGTACATGCCCATCCAGCTGCTGTTGGGCGGGCTGGCCTCGGCATTGGCGGTGCGGTCGGCCAGTTTCAGGATCACGGCCCTGGGGTGGGCGACGATCTTGCTGTAGGCGTTCTGATTTCGGGCCTTGCGGTCCGGGCCCACACCGGTGACGGCCCAGACCAGGTCGAGAACCTCACGGCCGAAACGGTTTTCGATCTCCTCGGCGGTGACCGGGGTGTCCTCGACGACATCGTGGAGCCAGGCGGCCTGGCCCAGCTCGCCCGCGTAGCCGAAATCGTCGAGAACGGCGCGCACGGCCGCCAGGTGGGTGATGTAGGGATGTTCGCCGTAGCGCTGGTCCCCGTGTGCTGTGAGCGCGAACTCGCGTGCCTCGTTCTCGCGCTGATCGAGTTGCTGCTGGTCGAACCCCATTGTCGCACCCCCGTACTCGGTTCTGATGTGTCGAGATCGACCCTAGCCGAGGGCACCGACAGGTTTGTTCGCCGCGAGACGCTCGCGCTGTCCTGGCTCAGCGGGAGTGGAAGCGCAGGTCCGGCCACGGTGGGCGGCGCAGGATCGCCAGGGCGGCGATGACGCCGGTGAGCAGGCCGATCCATTCGCCGAGTTGGGCGATGCGGTTGGAGTCCATGGCCGGGGTCCAGTGGGCGCGGCCGTCGTGGACGACGAACAGGCCGATCGGCCGCGGATGACGCAGCAGGCCGCCGCCACGGGAGACGGTGATGACGGTGGTGCCGTCGGCGGTCTCGAACGGCTCCCCGAAGACCATCGGCGGTTCGGTCACCCTCTGTTCGAGGCGATCTCTGATCGTCATCGCGTCCCTGTCCGTTCGTTCGGTATCGCCGTCGAAGATACGCGCCTCGCGGGCCGCCCGGTGGTTGCATGATGGTGGATGTCCCGGTCCATGGCGGAAGGTGTCCCGATGCAGTCACTGTCGACCCCCTGGTCACGATCGTTGGGCTTGCGGGTGCCGGTGGTGAACGCGCCGATGGGTGGCGCGGCGGGCGGACGACTCGCGGCGGCGGTGCGCGCGGCGGGCGGGCTGGGGATGATCGGGATGGGGAGCGCGGGGTCGGTCGAGGCGTTGCGGCGCGAGGTCGCGGTCGCGGGGGCGCCGGACGGGATCGGGCTGGTGGAGTGGGTGCGGCAGCGCGAGACCGGGCTGCTCGAGGCGGCCATCGCCGCACGACCGCGGCTCATCTCGGTCAGTTTCGGCACCGATTACTCGTGGGTGCCGCCGGTGCGGGCGGCCGGGATCCTCGCCGTCACGCAGGTGTACGACGCGCCCGGCGCCCACCGCGCGCAGGACGCCGGGATCGATGTTCTCGTGGCGCGCGGTAGCGAGGGCGGGGGTCACGGTGCCGACCGGTTGGCGCTGATGCCGCTGCTCGACTCCGTTCTCGAGATCGCGGCGGTTCCGGTCCTGGCGGCCGGTGGGATCGGGTCCGGGCGCACACTCGCGGCCGTGCTGGCGGCGGGCGCGGCGGGCGCGTGGTTGGGGACCTGTTTGGCGGCGGCCGAGGAATCGCTGCTGCCCGAATCCGCCCGGCTCGCGATGCTCGCGGCCGATTCCAGCAGTACGGCGGTCACGACCGCGTTCGACGAGGCCCTCGATCTGCCGTGGCCGCCGATCTACCCGGCGCGCGTGCTGCGCAACGAGTTCACCGATCCGTGGGCGCAGGGTGACGCGGTCCCTGATACCGATCAGCTGCGTGCGGCGATCGCGGCCGAGGATCCCCGGCTGGCTCCGGTGGACGCGGGGCAGGGGGTGGGGCTGGTGACGCATATCGAGTCCGCCGCCGCGGTGGTCGAGCGGTTGTGTGCCGAGGCGGCCGACTTACTCGGCGCACAACGCCGGTAGCCGAACCGTCGACGACCCGCACCAGACGCCGACACAGCGCCTCGATCACCGGTTCGGGGATGGCTACGGCTATGTCCGCAGCTCTGTGGTTGCCGAGTGCCGCCCCACGGAGCAACCTGTTGCCAAAATATGTAGATCGGTCTAGTTTGGGGCGGTGGGCAAAAAGGGAACCGAGACCCGGTGCAAGTTGATCAAGGCGACGCGGTCGTTGATCGAGACGCACGGGTATTTCGGCGCCGGGCTCAATCAGGTCGTGCAGGAGAGCGGGACGCCGCGCGGGTCGCTGTACTTCCACTTCCCCGGCGGCAAGGACGAATTGGTGACGGCGGCACTGTCGGAGGCCGGGTCCGATATCGCGACGATCATCCGCACGATCGAGGCCACGGACGCACGCGACTTCGCGCGAAAGATGGTGAATCTGCTCGGCGATCAGCTGGAGGGGTCGCAGTGGACGATCGGCTGCCCGGTGGCGGCTGTCGCGCTGGATACCGCTTCCACCAATGATGTTGTGCAGCAAGCCTGTTCGTCGACCTATCAGCTCTGGGAAGAAGCCATCCGGGAGCGCCTGATCGGCTTCGATCATCCCGAGCCCGAGCGGATCGCCACGGTCGCGCTGGCGATGATCGAAGGTGGGCTGGTGTTGGCTCGCACGCATCGTTCCCGGGAGCCTCTTCGCCGACTCGCCGACACCATCGACATCCTGATCTGAGACTCCCCTACCCCCTCTCGCTCGACTCAGATCCTGAAAATATGTAAATCGGTCTACTGAAAGTAGGGCATCATGGCTCATACCGACTCGATCGTCTTCGGCGCCGCCGGCTTCATCGGCCGCTCGCTGGTCGCCGAACTCCTGCGCACCGGACACACCGTCACCGCCGCGCTGCGGGCGGGCAGCCAGGACCGATTGCGCGGCTGGCTCGATGAGCAGCACGTCGACACCACCGGCCTGACCATCACCACCACCGATATCGGCGAACCGGATCTCGCGCTGGGCGAGCCGGTCGAGGGGGTACGCGATGTGTACAACGCGGCCGCGGTGATGAAGTTCGGGCTCGACGCCGAGGTGGCGCGCCGGGTGAATCTCGACGGAGCGGTGCACGTGCTGGAATGGGCTGCGCGGCAACCGGATCTGCGGCGCATCGTGCACATCACCGGGTATCGGGCGGTCGGCGACGGTGGTCCGCAGGACTACGGCAACGGCGCCTACGAGGCGTCGAAGGTCGAGGCCGACGGGGTGTTGCGCGCGATCGCGGCCGAGCGAAACATTCCGTTGACCGTGGCGAATCCGGCCGGGGTGATCGGGGCGGGCCAGTATTTCGGGCTCGCCGACATCATCGACAACCTCTGGCGGGGACGGCTGCCCGCGCTGCCGGGGTCGGCCGAGACGTTCGTTCCGGTGGTCGATCTGGACTACGTGGTGCGGTTCATCGCCGGGGTGCCGACGCTGCCCGAGACGGTCGGGAAGTCCTATCCCCTGCTCGATCCCGCGACTCCCGCACTGCCGGAGCTGATTCGGCTCGTCGCCGATCACCTGCGCGTGCCCGCGCCGCGATTCACGCTGCCGACGGCGCTGGTCCGTCGGCTGCCGCGGGCGCTCACGAATGCCGATCCCGAGGCGCTGTCGTTCCTCAGCACCGATCGGTACGACACCAGCGAGAGCGAGGTGGTGGCGCGGCGACTCGGCGTGGCTCATCCGCCGGTCGACGAGCTGCTGCGGTCCTACGCCGACCGCATCGTCGCCAGTCGCAACGGTGCCCTCACGCCCGCGCCGACGGCAGGGTTCCGGAACGGGGCGTGGCTGGTCGGCGAACAGGTCGATCCCGAATATGTGCTGCTGCACGGTATTCCGGTCGACAGCGATTCGTGGGCGGCGGTGATTCGCGAACTGGATGCGCCGGTCTTGGCGGCCGACCTACCCGGACTCGGACGTTCGGCGGCGGCGGGATCTCTCGGCGAGTGGATGGTGGAGGTGATGGCGCCGGTGCGGACCCGTCCCGTCCTCGTCGGGCATTCGTACGGTGCTTGGGCCGCTATCGAATTCGCGCTGCGTCATCCCGATCGGGTGTCGCGGGTGGTGCTCGTCGCACCCGCGTTTCTGCAGCAGCCCGCGTCGTGGTTGATCAGTTCGCCGCTGTCGGCCGGGGTCGTGCGGCGGATGTCGGTAGCGAAACTGGCTGCGCAGCTGGGCATTCCGGAAGGGAATGCCGTCGAGTCGGCGGCGGCGAATCTGCGACGTCCGGGGGTTGCCCAGCGGACGTTCGCGACTCTGCGTGCCGCCGGCGCCTCCCGCGCTGAGATCACCGCGAAGCTCGCTCGGGTCACGGTTCCGGTCGAGATCCTCGTCGGCGCTCAGGACCCGCTGGTCGAGGAGACCGATCTGCCGGTCACCACCATCGCCGACACCGGGCACTTCCCCCAGTTGACCCACCCCGGTGCGGTCGCGGCTGTGCTGCGAGGCGAATTGTCCACCAGCGCCGAGGAAGTGGCGCAACGTACCGCCTGACGCGCCACACCCCGTCCAAACCTCTGCCATGAGTAGGAATCGAGCACGCTTGCCGGCCGGGTCCGGAACTCGTTGGGAGGGGTTTCGGCGGTGTTGGTCGCGGCTTCCGCGTGTGAGGCGGACGCTCCCTCCGGGACCCGTCGGCCTGCCGCGGAGTCGGACAGCCCCGTCCCACCGACCTCGGCACGCCGCCGACCGACACGCACCACCATCGCGGAGCTCGACGTAGTCACTGCGAGCGTGCGAACTCGGCCGGATCGACGCACCTCATCGCCAGCAGGAGTGCGCGTCAGCGGAGGGCACGTCGGCGGCGGGCCGGTGGTACTCGGCGGCCGATGGAGATCACCGGGATGCGGCGGGCAGGTCGATCCGACTGTTGGTGTCGTTCAACATCTCCGGAGTGAGCGTGATGGTCTCCACGGTGCGCCAGCGTGCGTGCCAGTTGGGGACACCACCCGGCAGGTTCGGTTCGCGGGCGGTGTCCAGCAGCGGCAGATTCAAGCGGGCCGAGGTGACGGTGACCTGGGCGTTCGCGGGAGTGTGGGACCAGACGTCGTCGACGACGTCGGTGATACGGACGCCGAGGCGGTGGCCGGTGGCCAAACGCGCGTCCTGCCTAAGGAATCGGACCTCGGATTCGGGGCGGACGGGGGCGATACCGCGGGTGATGACGGTGGCGCGGCCGTCGGGGGCGATGTCGTAGAGCTCCAGGGCGACAGTCGCTTCCGGCGGGCCGGACAGGGTGAGGGTGGCGGTGGGGCGGCCGGCGAGGTGGACCGGTTCGGAAACGGGCGCCGAAAGGGACCAGATCTCACGATCGGCGCCGGGGAGCAGGCCGCGATCGGTGTAGGTGCCGGTGCGCAGGGGGATGCTGACCTGACGCGAATCGGTTGGTGGCCAGGTGTTTTCGCTGCGCCAGCCGCCGTCGAACTGGCCCACGGTGACCGGCGGACCCGGGACCTCGATATCGGCACCGGCGACATGCCGGTCGAGGAACGCGGACAGCTCGGCACTGAATTGCGGTGTGCCGCACTTCTCCCGGCAGTCCGCGTGACCCCACTGGCCGAACCAGGCGCGGTGCTCACCGGGGCCGCGGGCCTCCCACGCGTCGAGGATGCGGTCGGCGCGGGTGTTGGCGTCGAGGAAGCTCTGCACGAGGAAGGTCGGGATCGTGTTGCCGCGCACCGACTCCACCATGTCGCGGTCCTGCCAGCCCGGATCGGCGCCGTTGTGGTCACCGGTGAGCGCGAGGTATCCGGCGGCGCACTCCTGGGTCATCGCGACGGCGTTGGCCTTGTATTCGTCGCTGTCGGCCCAGTGGCCGGGAGTGGAGGCGATGGCCAGGTGTTCCGGGCCCGCGAGGTCGGCGGGGCGGATTCCGTCGTCGGTCAACGGTTTTCCGCCGAACTTCCACGCCGTGCCCTGCATGTAGAGGTACGAGTACGGGTCGACCACGGGTTCGAAGGTGGCGACCGCGGCCAGGCCCTTCGGCTTCTCGGCCAGTGCCATCATGCCGGTCCAGCCCTCGTAGGAGGTGCCGACGACGCCGACTCGCCCGGTCGACCACGGTTGGCTCGCCGCCCACTCGACCGCCGTGGCCACATCCGAGCGCTCGCCCGGACCGCCGTAGTCGGGGCAGCCGTTGGACCCGCCGAACCCGCGCAGATCGACGATCACATAGGTGTACCCGGCCCGCAACGCCCACTCGACCGGCAGGTTCTCGATCGAGGGCCCACCCTCGGGCCGGGGCACGGTCAGGTACGCGAGATGTGCCCGGTACGGACTCGCGGTCAGCAACACCGGCGTGCGCGCGTCGACCGCCAGCCCCTCGGGCCGCAGGATGTCGACATGCAGGCGGGTGCCGTCCGGCGCGGTCAGATACTCCTGAGTCCACGTGAACGCCACCGCCTCGGCCCGCACCGGCGCCGCCACACCGAACACCAACGCCACACCGGCCACTATCCGCAACACCACAGCACCCCATCGCACCCCAGCACTATCCACGCTCCCCCGCCCACCGTCCAGCCCCGACAATCAGGGGCTCCCGCACGGCGCCGGACACAACGAAACACCCGCCCCACGAAGCCGTGAGGCGGGTGTTTCAGGTACAGCTACCGACGGATCGGCTCGCTACGACTTAGACGTCGTAGTAGAGCTCGAACTCGTACGGGTGGGGACGCAGGTTCACCGGCGCGATTTCGTTGTCGCGCTTGAGCTGGATCCAGGTCTCGATCAGGTCGGGGGTGAACACGTTGCCCTCGGTGAGGTAGTCGTGGTCGGCCTCGAGGCGGTCGATGACGGTGGCCAGGCTGGTGGGGGCCTGCGGGATGTTCTTGGCCTCCTCCGGCGGGAGCTCGTAGAGGTCCTTGTCGACCGGAGCCAGCGGCTCGATCTTGTTCTTGATGCCGTCCAGGCCGGCCATCATCATGGCGGCGAAGGCCAGGTACGGGTTGCCCGAGGAGTCCGGCGCGCGGAACTCGATGCGCTTGGCCTTCGGGTTGTTGCCGGTCACCGGGATACGCACGGCGGCCGAACGGTTGCGCTGCGAGTACACCAGGTTGATGGGGGCCTCGTAGCCCGGCACCAGACGGTGGTAGGAGTTCACGGTCGGGTTGGTGAACGCCAGCAGCGACGGGGCGTGGTGCAGGATGCCGCCGATGTAGTGACGCGCCAGATCCGAGAGGCCACCGTAGCCGGCCTCGTCGTGGAACAGCGGCTTGCCGTCCTTCCACAGCGACTGGTGCACGTGCATGCCCGAGCCGTTGTCACCGAAGAGGGGCTTCGGCATGAAGGTGACAGACTTGCCTTCCTGCCACGCGGTGTTCTTCACGATGTACTTGAACAGCTGCAGGTCGTCCGCGGCGGAGAGCAGCGTGCCGAACTTGTAGTTGATCTCGGCCTGACCGGCGGTGCCGACCTCGTGGTGGCCGCGCTCGAGCTCGAAGCCTGCGTTCTGCAGGTTGGTCGAGATCTTGTCGCGCAGGTCGACGTAGTGGTCGTAGGGGGCCACGGGGAAGTAGCCGCCCTTGTTGCGGACCTTGTAGCCGAGGTTGCGGCTGCCGTCCGGGTTGAACTCCTTGCCGGTGTTCCACGAACCCGAGACCGACTCGATCTCGTAGAACGAGCCGTTCATGCCCGAGCCGTAGCGGATGCCGTCGAAGATGTAGAACTCGGCCTCGGCACCGAAGTAGGCGGTGTCGGCGATGCCGGTCGAACGCAGGTACTCCTCCGCCTTACGCGCGATGTTGCGCGGGTCGCGGGAGTAGGCCTCACGGGTGAACGGATCGTGCACGAAGAAGTTCAGGTTGAGCGTCTTCGCGGCACGGAAGGGGTCGATCCGGGCGGTGCTGAAGTCGGGGAGCAGGAGCATGTCCGACTCATCGATCGACTGGAAGCCACGCACCGAGGAACCGTCGAACGCCAGGCCCTCTTCCGCGAGGTCGGCGGTGAACGCCTTCGCCGGGATCGAGAAGTGCTGCTGGACGCCGGGCAGGTCAGAGAAGCGGATATCGACGTACTCGATGTCCTCTTCCTTGATGTACTGGATGACCTCTTCGGCCGTGCTGAACGTCACTTGTTCTCCTTACGGATCGGTTCCCAGCCGTTCACAGTGCCTGGGTTCGTCGCGCCATGCACGCTAGAGACGCGAAGTTTCCCATCGGTCAAGGCTGTGTTTCGCCAGTGTTACGCACGCTGTTTACCTCGACGGCACCCGCCATCAGGTCGCAACCTGCACGCTAATCCTGCCATCCGTGAGATTCAACGCTGACGTGACCTCCGTCAACGCGGTAGGTCGCGGCCCCGACCCCGCCTCTATCCTGGGAACCATGGCGCGTATTACCGGCACTTGGCTCTCCGGCCCCTCGGCCGAATCCGGCGACTCCGACGTCGTCGGCTACCCCGGGGAGCTCTACGGGCTACCGCGCGAGGGCGCGGGCTCGCTGGCGCCCACCTGGCGCCGAGTGGTGGCGCTGTTCGCCGACTGGTTCATCGCGGTCGGGATCGCGGCGGCCATCACGGGCACCTTCGAGTCCTCGTCGGTGCCGCTGATGGTGTGGTTCGTGGTCGGGGTGGCGGCGGTGACCCTGTTCGGGTTCACCCCGGGCCAGTACTTCCTGAGAATGCGCGTGCTGCGCATCGATGCGCCGGTCCCGGTCGGGTTCGTTCGCGCGCTCGCCAGGCAGCTCCTGGTGGTGTTCGTGATCCCGGCGCTGTTCACCGACGCCGACGGCCGCGGCATGCACGACCAGGCCACCGGCACCGCGCTGGTCAACGCCCGCTGAAATAAGTCCGGCCCGCGCTCTCGGGGAGAGCACGGGCCGGGAGGCAACGAGCGGGTCAGCGGCGACGGATCGCGCGCTGCATGCCCTTCATCTTCGCGCCGGGGGGCATCGGGCCCTTGGGCATCGCGGGACCGCTGCGCGAGCTCAGCGCCGTGAGCCTGCCCTCGATCTGGTCGATCCGCTTGACGTCGATGTTGCGCGGGAGCTTGGTGAGGTATTTCTGCAGGTCCTTGAGCGGGACCTGACCGTCGTCGTTGCCGACGATGACCTCGTAGATGGGGGTGTCACCGACCAGGCGGGCGGTGCGCTTCTTCTCCTGCGTGATCAGCGACTTGACCCGCTGCGGCGAACCCTCGGCCACGAAGACGACCCCGGGCAGGCCGATCACGCGGTGCACGGCGTCGAGCTGGGTGGTCGCGGCGACGCCGTTGGCGACCCGCCACTTGCCCTGCAGGTTCTCCAACACCCACGCCGCGGCGCCCGCCTGACCCTCGGCCTTGCGGTAGACGTTCTTCTGCACGCGGCGCCCGAAGATGATGAACGCGAACAGCACGCCCAACAGCAGACCCAACGGCAGCAGGAACCACTGCATGTCGAAGATCAGCCCGACGACGAAGAAGATCACCGCCGTGCCGACGAGTGCGCCGATCATCAGCGGCAGCAGCGCCTTGTCTTCCTTGCGCTGCATGTTGAACGCCTGCCACAACTGCTGCCTGCGCGCGCGTGATGCCTGCTTACGGGCCGCTTTAGCCGCGGCCCTGGCTTCCTTCGACGGCTTGCCGCCCTTGCCTCCTGCCATGGTGTCAGCTTAGATGGCGCGTCGCCGGACCGAGGTTTCGGGCGTCTTTCCCGGTGCTCGGCGCCCCGACCGACCACAATGGCGAGGGTGCGCCCGATCACCGTGACCCCGTCCCGCTCCCCCGTCACCGAGGGGGTCGACGACGAGGTCGCCCGGCGCCTGGCCGTCGCGCTGCGGTGCGCGACGGTCTCGACCGAGGATCCCGCGCGGACCGCCGACGCGGAGTTCGTCCGGCTGGCCGAGCACCTCGAGGCGGCCTTCCCGCTGGTGCACGCCGAGCTCACCCTGACCAGGTTCGGGCACAGCAGGCTCTACCGGTGGGCGGGCGTCGAACCGGACGCGGTCTCGGCGATCCTGCTCGCGCACCAGGACGTGGTGCCGGTCGACGACGCGCAACGGTGGACCCATCCCCCGTTCGACGGGACCGTCGACGACGAATTCATCTGGGGCCGTGGGGCGATCGACGACAAGAGCCGGGTGCTGGCCGTGCTCGAAGCGATCGAGTGGGCCCTGGCGGCCGGAATTCGCCCGCACCACACCGTGTTTCTCGCCTTCGGCCACGACGAGGAGGTCTTCGGCGACGGCGGCGCGGTGCGGATGGCGCGGTATCTGCGCGATGAGGGCGTGCGCGCGGAACTGCTGCTCGACGAGGGCGGGGTGATCACCGACGGGGTCGCCGACGGCGTGGACCGACCGGTCGCGAGCATCATGCTCGGTGAGAAAGGCTACGCGACGGTGCGGCTTTCGGTCCGCGAGACCGGCGGGCACTCCTCGATGCCGGGTAAGCAGACCGCGGTGGGTCGACTGGCGCGGGCGGTCGCGCGGGTGCAGGACCATCCGATGCCGCTGCGGTTGACCCCGGTGATCAGCGACATGCTCGCCCGCATGCGGGTGGCCCTGCCGGAACCGCGACGCCGCCTGCTCGAACTCACCGATTCGCGCGCCCTGTCCGCGCTGGCCGGACCGCTGCTCACCCGGATCATGGCCGCGGGCCCGACCACCGAGGCGCTGGTGCGCACCACCACCGCGCCGACGGTGATCAGCGGCGGGGTGAAGGCGAACGTGCTGCCGCAGAGCGCCGAGGCGCTGGTGAATTTCCGTATCCTGCCCGGTGATTCGGTGGCGGGGGTGCTCGCGCACTGCGTCCGGGTGATCGGTGACCGTGGCGTGCGGGTCGAACTCGTCGGCCCGACCTCGGAACCCTCGCGGATCGACGCGCCCGGACCGGCCTACGCGCTGATCGCCGACATCGCCACCGAGGTGGTGCCCGGGATCGTGACCACCACCGGAATCGTGCCCGGCGCCACCGACTCCCGCCACTACGACGGCCTGGCCGCGACCCGCTGCAACTTCGCGCCCATCGTGCTGACCTCGGCGGATCTGGAACGGATCCACGGAACCGACGAGCGGATCTCCCGGCTGAACTACGCTCGGCTCATCGAATTCAACCGGCGTCTGATCGAGCGGCTCGCCGCGACGCCCGAATCCAGGAGGATCGCGTCGATGACGACCGACACCGGCGAGTTCGCGGGCCACGGCGGCACGATCGCCTGGCGCGCCTGGCAGCCCGAGACCACCCCGCGCGCGGTGATCGTGCTGGTCCACGGGGTCGCCGAACACTCGGGACGCTACGAACACGTCGGTGACGCGCTGGCCGAGCAGGGGTACGCGGTCTACGCGCTCGACCACGTCGGGCACGGCAGGTCCGAGGGCGCGGCGGCCAATATCGGTTCGATGCAGGCCGCCGCGGACAACACCGCGACCCTGCTCGAGCTCGCCGGCGCCGCCCACCCCGGCGTCCCCCGCTTCCTGCTCGGACACTCGATGGGCAGCCTGGTGGTGCTGCACCTGGCCACCCGCGCACCGGTCGATGTGGCGGGCATCGTCGTCTCGGCCCCGCCGCTGGACATCCCGCTGGGCAACCCGCTGCAGCGCCTGGCCGCGCCCCTGCTCACCCGGGTGGCGCCCAATCTCGGGGTGCTGACCCTGGATTCCTCGGCGATCAGCCGCGATCCCGAGGTGGTGCGCGCCTACGACGCGGATCCGCTCGTCTTCCGCGGCAAGTTGCCCGCGCGCACGGCGGTGGAGATCCTGGAACACACCGCGCTGGTCAAGCAACGCCTCGGCAGGCTCACCGCGCCGGTGCTGGTGCTGCACGGCACCGCCGACATCATCGCGGCGCCGTCGAGTTCGGACCTGATCGAACGGGACGCCGGCTCGACCGACGTGACGGTGCTGCGCTACTCGGGCCTGTACCACGAGGTGTTCAACGAACCCGAGCGCGCGAAGGTCATCGGCGATGTCACCGACTGGCTGTCCACTCATGTTACCGGTCAGTAGGTTCTCGGCGCCCTGACCTAGTAGACTTCCGTCATGACTACGTCTACCGGCGCCGTTGCCTTCATCCGGGCGAGCTGGCACAGCTCCATCGTCACCAGAGCGCACGAGGGCTTCCTCGCCGAATACACCGGTTTCGGATTCGACCCCTCGGTCGTCGACGTGTTCGACGTTCCCGGCGCCTTCGAGATCCCGCTGCACGCGCAGCGCCTGGCCCGCACCGGCCGCTACGACGCGATCGTGGCCGCCGCGCTCGTCGTCGACGGCGGCATCTACCGCCACGACTTCGTCGCCTCCGCGGTGATCGACGGCCTGATGCGCGTGCAGCTCGACACCGACGTGCCGGTGTTCTCGGTGGTACTCACCCCGCACCACTTCCACGAGCACAGTGAGCACGTGGACTACTACACCAACCACTTCGTGACCAAGGGAGCCGAGGCCGCCCGCGCGGTGGCGAACACCCTCAGCTCCCTGCAGTCACTGCCGCGCTGACTACTTGAACTGGCTCAGGCAGGCCTGCTCGCCCGACAGCACGCCGGTGCGGAACGCCTCGAGGCGCTGATATCCGCTCGGCACCACCTTGCCGTCGACATCGGCGGCGGCGAGGCCGTCGGCGAGCAGGCCCGAGACCGCCTCGTCGAGGTCACCGGCCGACAGGCGCGGATCACTGCTCGGCTCACTGAGTTTCGTGGTGAGCACCCCGGTCAGGCACGCGGTGCGCAGGCCCGCCGAGGCCGCGCCGGTCAGTGACAGCTCGCGATCTCGCTGCACGGCCAGCGCGTAGCGCGAGACGAACACCGCCGCGGCGTTATAGTCGCCGGTGACGACCGCCGAGAGCGGTTCCTCCTTGCCGCTCGCGCCCTCGCCTGCCCGCTCGGCCATGGCGGGGATATCGGTGCCGATGGTGTTGGATGCCGGGCAGTAGGAGACCGGTTCGGTCGTGGTGGTCGACTTACAGTTGCGGGTGACCCCGGCGTAGTCGAAGGTCGGCGGGTTGCGCACCGGCATCGACTTGGCGAGCTGGGCCGCCAGGATGGTGAGGTTCTCCTGGTTCACCGGGAGCTGTTGCTCACGCTCGTCCTCCTCGAAGGTCACCGGCAGGCCCGCGCGGCGGCGCTCGATCTCGTCCTCGTCGATGTCCTTGCAGGACTTGGCACCCTGGGTGTAACCCATCTGCACCGCGGTGACCCGCTCGAAGGCCGAACCGTGCACGGCGTCGGGATCATTGGGGTCGCGGTCGCGCACGGCCACCGTCGCGCCGAGCACACCGTTGAGACCGTCGGTGGTGTTGAGGGTGAAGTGCTTGGAATTGCCTTCTGCCACATGGCGCAGGAACACCCCGGCCAGGCAGTCGGCCTGCTGTTCCTTGACCAGCGCGTCGGTGAAGAAACCGCGCAGCAGCGAGGCCTGGGACTGGATGGCGTGCCCGTACTCGTGGGCCAGCACCATCACCACCGACATCTCCTTGTACTTGTCGACCAGCAGCGGCAGCAGGACCGCGCGGTCCCAGCCGATGGTGTGATCGAGCGGGCAGTAGGCGGCGTTGACCAGCTTGTAGGTGCTGCTCTTGCAGAACTGCACCGACTCGGCCTCGGTGGCGCGCGCCGACCAGGAGATCACCTTCGAGGCGGGCTTGAAATCACCGCGGAAGGTCTTGGAATACTCGGTCTGCCAATACTCTTCGATATCGGCGATGGCGTTGAGGGCGAGCTTGTCGATCGTGCCGTTGTCGCTGTTCTCGGCGGTCTTGTCGGTGTCGGGCACACCGGGACGCAATCCGCTCGGGCCATCGGCCGAGGCCGCGCCCGCCACCTCCCACGGGTTGTCCACTACCGGGACCGCCTGGTCACTGGCGACCGTGGTCGCGCTGCACCCGGTGACGAGCATGCCGACGCTCACCACGGCCGCGATGGTCGCGCCGAACCGATGTCTTCTCACTGCGCTGTCCTCCCCTGGAATGGCGTGGACTCACAGACGGTCCACGCACGAGCGCTCACATGGTAAACGACCACTCTCACAGGTCCATTCGGATCGTGGCCAGTACCGCCCGGTGGTCCGAACCCGGCACGGTCATGGTGCGGATGCGCTGGGCCACTCCCCCGGCGACGAGGATGTGGTCGATGCCGATGACCGGACCCCAGCGTCGGTCTGCCGGGTAGGTGAGCAGCACGCCGTCGCCGGTCTGGTCCGCGGCCGAGGCGAACGCGCCGTCGAGCAGGGCGCGGTAGGCCGAATGATCGTGGGTGGCATTGAAATCCGCGCCGACGACGGCGGGTGCGCTGGTGGCCGCGAGGATCTCGTCGACGCGGCGCATCTCCGCCGACCAGGCCGCGAAGTCGAGGTTCGGCGGGATGGGATGGAAGGCGAACACCGCGATCGGGCCGCGCTGGGGGTGCTGCATCGTGGCGGAGATGTTGCTCATGATGAAGCCGTCGTATTTCACGGTGTCGCGCAACGGGTATCGGCTGTAGATGCCGGTGCCGCCACCGCCGGAACGCGCCGGCTCGAGATAGAAGTGCGGCAGGAGTTCTTCCATCCCGGACTCGCGCAACCGCACGATCGAGTCGTCGGTGAGCTCCTCGACGGTGAGCACGTCGACGGCGTTGTCGCGCACGGTGGCGACGAGGAAGTCGGTGTCGGCCAGGCCGAAGAGGATGTTCGACTGCAGCACAACAAGTTCCGGCCCATCGGCTGCCCTGGCCTCGGGAATGTAGGACGGCACCACCAACCACGCGGCCCCGGCCAGAACCAACGCCGCCGCCCCCGCACTACGCCAGCCCCGCGCCACCAGCATCAGCACCAGCCCCACCACCGCGCCGAGCATCAACCACATCGCCCCCGAGGCCAACAGCACCAACGACTTGCGCTGCCAGTCCACCAGGTGCAACACGATCCCGATCACCGCGCCGACAACCGCGCCCCACCCGAGGACGAGAAGTACCCGCTCCACCCATGTCCGCATCATGCGGCCAACCCTAGGCAGCAACCCTTTCTATGCCCTTATGACCGCCATGAGGGTTCTCTGAGGCCTAGACTGGCCGCGCAGACGAGGAGGTGGGACGTGTACATCGAAGAATTCACCGCCGCCGGACCGCTCACGGAAGGTGCCGTCGAGGAGCTGCTGTCGGTCGCGGGCCGATACACCTCGGCGATCACGCTCACCGTGGCCGAGCGCACCGTGCAGCTTCCCGTGCTCGGGGTGTGCTGGACCGAGCTCGGGATCCGCGCCGGAACCTCGATCATCGTCGAGGCCGACCGCGGCTACCGACCGACCGATCTCGAGGACGGCGTCGCGCTGCGTGCGTTCGTCACGACCTTCCAGCGCGAGACCGGGTCCTAGAGCGGTAGGCCCGCCTCGATCCAGTTGTAGGCCTGGATCTTGCGGGAGGCGGGGTCGTTGACGACCTGGTTGATCAGGTCGTTGATCTGGTCGGTGGACAGGGGGTAGCCGTAGTGCTCGGCCGCGCCCGCGGATGCCCACAGGGAGGCGAAGAGGCCGGGGCCGCCGAGGAGGTGGGACAGGGCGGTGGCTACCTCGTCGACTGTTTCCAGGACGCCGTGGACCAGGGCGATGGCGATGTCCTCGTCGCCGGGGACGGCGCCGGGGGCCAGGGCGCCGGAGTCGACGGCGCGCTGGGCCAGCCAGGCGCGGGGAACCAGCGGGGCGGGGCCGATGACGTCGCCGAGGTAGTAGCGCCATTCGCCGGGATTGCCCTGGTCGAAGGCGTGGATGTAGAAGGTGCGGGTGAGCGCCCACAGGGCGATGTAGCGCAGAGCCAGCTGTTCGGGGCCCAGCGGGGAGTCCTCGGCGCGGTCGCGTTCGAGCTGGTTCCAGGCGTAGCGGAACCAGACCTGCTCGGAGTTGCCGACCCAGGTGGCGGGCAGGCGGTCGGCGAGGGCGGCCACATCGGCGGCGAGGTCGTCGATCGCGGCATCGCCGGAGGCCTCGATACGCAGGTTGTCGACGTAGCCGCGCAGGGCGTCGACGGAGGTGAAGACCGCGTAGCCGAGCTGGGCGAACCGGGTCAGGTCGGCGTTGGCGGGTTCGAGGACCAGCACCACCGGCATCCCGACGCCGGGTTGCAGACCGTCGGGCCAGAAGGCGTCGGCGACCGCGAGTTCACGGCCGGTGATCGGATCGGAGACCTCCGCGTCGAGCAGCGGGAAACCGAAACCGTCGGCGATCAGGTCGTCGACGAGCGCGTTCACCAGATCCACGGCGGGATCACCGATGGTCACCCCGGCGACGCCGACACTGAGCAGCATCTGGCGGTGCAGCTTGCCGGTGCGCAACTTCTCCAGGAACGCCTCCGCCGACACCGAGAGCAGTTTGCGTCGGGCGCGCAGGAATTCGCGGTAGTTCTCCATCCGCCACAGCGTCGGATCGGTCGGAATCCACTGGGAGGCCAGCACTCCCGGATGGCGGCGCTCCACCTCGGCCAGGTAGTCGGCGGGTTCCCGCTCGCCCAGTTCGGCTTCGGACTCGGGACTGAGGAAGCAGAAGTTGGCGATCGCGTTGATCTCGTTGCGCTCGTAACCGGCGTCGCGCAGCAGGGTTTTCGGGAACAGGTAGTGCACCTGCACCGGCGTGCGCTCGCCGAACTGCTCGATGCCCAGCTCCGAGCCGGTGCCCAGATCGCGCGAACCGTCGACGCGGGTCAGCAGATACAGCAGCGGGTAGAACCGGGAGCCTCGGGTGGCGCCGGCGAAATCGTCGGCGCACAGGTCCAGCGAGCCGCCGCGCAAGCGCTCCAGCGAACCGATCAGGGCGTTGATGCCGCCGCGCTCGAGGGTGTCGTAGTCCTGCTGCAGGAAGGTCTCGGTGGAACCGCTGAACCGACCCCACAGCGCCGAGTGCACGTACCAGTACAGGACGCGGTCGCGGTGCAGGTCGTCGTCGAAGCGGCCGCCGTTGAGGAACAGCAGCCGGGTGATCACCGGAATCGCGTAGCGCCCCATCAGTACCCGGTCGTGGTCGAGGCCGAGCCTGCCCGCCACCGTGTCGAGGAACACGTCGACCTGCTCGGCGGTATCGAGCAGCGCCTGCTCGAACTCCGCGGGGGCGAGATCGCCGAGCGCGTCGAAGTGCGCGCGCCCGTTGCCGACCGCGATGACGTTGCGCAGCAACCAGTCCAGGGTGAAGGTGTAGCCCTCCTTGTCCCAGCGGATCAGGTGGTCGCGCAGGTTGCCGCGCGCCTGCGGCCACTGGGCGCACAGGGTGGCCAGGGCCAGATCGCCCTTGGACAGTTTGGTGCCGCCGGAGTTGACCCGGTTGAAGATGTCGACCACCTCGTCGACCGTGCGGTCCGAGCCGGTGATGGTCTCCACGTTGAACTCGCGATGGGTGATCTCGCGGACCTTGTTCAACCGATCCAGATACAGCGCAAGGGTTTCCGGCGACTCGTCGGGGAACCGGGCCAGGTAGTGCATCGGCCCCTGGGCGAACAGTTCGGTGACATCGATCCAGGCCGGCGCGGTATCGCGGCCGGGCACCTGGAACTCGAACACCTCCCGCTCGACATCGAAATGCAGGCCGGTGAACGCGATCTCGTCGCCCTCGAAGAACGACGGCGCCCGCCCGCGCACGATCCCGTACAGCGTGGTGATCCGCTGCTGACCGTCGAGCAGCAGCTGGCGCAACCCCGAGCCCGCGGTGGTGCCGCGCACCGCGATCTCCTCGGACCCGGTCTCCCACACCAGCAACCCGCCGACCGGGTACCCCAGATACAGCGACCGCAGGAGTCCACGGACCTGGTCACGATTCCACACATAGCCACGCTGGAACTCGGGCAGCAGCACAGCACCGGAGTCGATCTGGTCGAGCAGGGTGGACAGACGTGTCACGGCAGCCTTTCGATCGCGATCCGGTCGGGCGACGACGAGCGAGCGCCCCATCGTTGCACGGATCGTACCGACACATCCCGACATGCCAGCGGCCGAACAGAACTGGCGTGACTACGCCGTCGGCGACACCGCGGCCCGGAAGGCGTCCGAGGCGTAGAACGGGGCGAGCCTGCGCCGCAGCATGGTGTCGAGATAGCCGCGCTCGTCGAGGGTTTCGAGAATGGGCGGCCCGAAGCGCAATGCTTCCTCGATCAGGTCGGGCCTGCCGATGCCCAGCTCGGTGAGCAATTCGGCAAGGGGGGTGTCGCCGTACTTGTCGAAGACGCCGTCGATGCCCTCGTCGAGCAGGGCGCGGAAGTAGGCGGTGTCGCGGAAGGTGCGCCAGAACTCGAACACCAGGACCACGATGTCCTCCATGTCGCTGGCCGAGACCACATCGCGGAAGGAGCCGACCGCGTCGCCGGTGTGTTTGCGCCAGGTCTCGCGGGCGCTGTCGAGCAGCACCTCGTCGGCCTCACCGCTGTTGCCGCGCAACACGAATCGCGCGCCGGTGCGGGTGATGCGGCCGACGCCGTTCTCGATCACGGGCATCGCAGGCTCGGCCAGTCGCGACAGGGCACCGCGCAGCGAGCGGGTCAGGCCGCCGCCTTCGGTGTGCTTGCCGTCGTCGACGGCGGTGGCCACGGCGCGCTGCACGGCCTCCACGCAGGCGTCGACGGTGAGGGGGCTGTTGAGGATCAGGCGCACGAGCCGGTGGGTCACGTCCATGTCGGCCACGGCATCGATCAGTTCGTCGAACCGGCGGGCCTCGACGATCTCGCCGACCTCGACCTCGTCGTGGATGCGGTGGTTGTACAGGCGCGCGACGATCTCGCCGACGAGTTCGGGGATCGCGCCCTCCACCGGAACCTGCACCGCGAACTTGTGCGCGACCGCTTTGACCTGAGCCGGGCTGACGGCCTGCCCGAGCGTGAGATCGGCCGCCTCGGCGAGCACCCCGTCGACCTCCTCGGTGACGAACTCGAGGAAGCCGGCCGGCTCACGCAGCTGCTGCTTGGTGAAGGCCACATGCGCGTCGAGCACTCGCATCGCCAGGTCGACGTGACCGCCGTTCATCTCACCCATGTGCCCAGATTGGCACAATCGGCAGCGCGATGTGAAAAGGCCACCGACATCGGCTCGACACGCCGGTTGACCACGCCGAACCCCGCCCACAGCGCGGTAGACCGATCCGTTATGCGCGGTTTGCCGACGAGTATGGCATACTCGGTTGCTGAGACTGGGCTGATCGCAAGTGATCGCCATGGCTCACCTACGGAAAAGACTTTTAAAACATGACTCAAGGCACCGTCAAGTGGTTCAACGGCGAAAAGGGCTTCGGCTTCATCGCCCAAGACGGAGGCGGCCCCGACGTCTTCGTTCACTACTCGGCTATCGGCGGCTCGGGCTTCAAGTCCCTCGAAGAGGGACAGCGGGTGGAGTTCGAGGTCGGCCAGGGCCAGAAGGGCCCCCAGGCTCAGGACGTCCGCGCCATCTGATTTCGGCGTGAACTGATCAAGCCCCGCACCAGTGGTGCGGGGCTTTTTCGTGTCCTCACTCGCCGCCGAAGACCCGATCCACGACGGCCTTGGCGCGGCGGGTGGTGCGCATGTAGGTGTCGAGGAACTCGCTGCCGTCGCCGGTGGGCCAGCCCGCTACGCGGGCGACCGCGGAGAGCAGTTTGCCGGGGCCGGGGAGTTGGTCGGTAGGTTTGCCCTTGACCAGGACCAGGGCGTTGCGGGCGGCGGTGGCGGTGATCCACGATTCGCGCAGCAGGGCGACGTCCTCGGGTTCGAGGATGCCCTCGGTCTCGATGACGTCGAGCGATTGCAGGGTGGAGGTGTTGTGCAGGGCGGGCACCTCGTGGGCGTGGCGCAGCTGGAGCAGCTGGACGGTCCACTCGATGTCGGCCAGGCCGCCGCGGCCCAGTTTGGTGTGGGTGGCGGGGTTGGCGCCGCGCGGGAGGCGTTCGGCGTCGACGCGGGCCTTGATGCGGCGGATCTCGCGCACCGATTCCTCGGAGACCCCGCCGGTCGGGTACCGGATCGGGTCGATGACGTGCAGGAAGCGCACGCCGAGGTCCTGATCGCCCGCGACCTGGTGCGCGCGCAGCAGCGCCTGCACCTCCCACGGTTGGGCCCACTGGTCGTAGTAGGCCTGGTAGGCGGCGAGCGTGCGCACCAGGGGGCCGTTGCGGCCCTCGGGGCGCAGGCCCGCGTCCACCTGCAGCGGCGGGTCGACGCTGGGCGCGCCGAGCAGGCGTTGGACCTGGTCGGCGATGCCGTTGGCCCACTTCACCGCGGCGGCCTCGTCCTCGCCGGGGCGCGGATCGCAGACGAACAGCACGTCGGCGTCGGAGCCGTAACCGAGTTCCATGCCGCCGAGGCGGCCCATGCCGATCACCGCGAAATCGGCGGGCGCGGGGGCGCCGCGTTCGGCCTCCGAGGCACGGATGACCGCGTTCAGCGACGCTTCCAGCACCGCCACCCACACCGAGGACAGCGCCTTGCACACCTGCGGCACGTCGAGCATGCCGAGCACGTCGGCCGAGGCGACGCGGGCGAGTTCGTGACGGCGCAGCGAACGGGCCGCCGCCACCGCGCGTTTGGGGTCGTCGTAGCGGGCGGCCGCGGTCTGCATGGCCTTGGCGACGTCTTCGGGCTGGGTGTTGAGCAGCTGCGGGCCGTCGGGGCCGTCGGCGTACATGCGGATCGTGTCGGGGGCGTTGATCAGCAGGTCGGGCAGGTACTCCGAGGAGCCGAGCACGATCATCAGGCGCTGGGCGACCGCGCCCTCGTCGCGCAGTTCGCGCAGGAACCAGATCTGATCGTCGAGGCCCTCCGACACCCGCCGATACGCCAGCAGACCCGCGTCGGGGTTGGGGGTGTTGCCGAGCCATTCGAGCAGGGTCGGCAGCAGCAGCGCCTGGATGCGGCCCTTGCGCGAGACACCACCGGTCAGCGCCTTGAGGTGACCCAGCGCGTTGGCGGGGGCGGCATAGCCGAGGGCGGCGAGCTGGCGCACGGCCGCGTCGGGACTCAGGCGCAGGGCGTCGGAGTCCATCCGGGCGACCGCCTCGAGCAGCGGGCGGTAGAACAGTTTGGCGTGCAGGCGGCGCACCCGCACCGAATTGCGGCGGATGTCGGTGTCGAGCACGCCGACCGCGTCCTGGCGACCGTCGGGGCGGATGTGCGCGGCCCGCGCCAGCCAGCGCATGCCGTCGGCGTCGTCGGCGGCGGGCAGGGTGTGGGTGCGCTTGAGCCGCTGCAATTGCAGGCGGTGTTCGAGCAGGCGCAGGAATTCGTAGGAGGCGGTGAGGTTGGCGGCGTCGTCGCGTCCGACGTAGCCGCCGTCGGCCAACGCCCCGAGCGCCTCGACGGTGTTGGTCACGTGCAGCGAGTCGTCGACCCGGCCGTGCACCAATTGCAGGAGCTGGACGGCGAATTCGACATCGCGCAGGCTGCCCGCGCCGAGTTTGAGCTCGCGTTCGCGCAGATCGGCGGGGACCAGGTCCTCCACGCGGCGGCGCATCGCCTGCACGTCGGCGACGAAGTCGGGACGCTCGGAGGCGGTCCAGACCATCGGCATCAGCGCGTCGCGGTACTCGCGGCCGAGTTCGAGGTCGCCGGTCATCGGACGGTTCTTCAACAGCGCCTGGAACTCCCAGGTGCGGGCCCAGCGCTTGTAGTAGGCCAGGTGCGAGTCGAGCGTGCGTACCAGCGCGCCCGCCTTGCCCTCGGGGCGCAGGGCGGCGTCGACCTCGAAGAAGGCCGAACTGGCCACGCTCATCATCTCCGCGGCCAGTCGGGTCGCGGTGGCGTCGGCCGGTTCGGCCACGAACACCACGTCGACATCGCTGACGTAATTCAGTTCGCGCGCACCACATTTGCCCATCGCGATGACCGCCAGGCGCACCGGCACCGGACCGGTCTTGCACACCCGGGCCACCGCCACCGACAACGCGGCGGTGAGAGCGGCGTCGGCCATGTCCGAGAGCTGCCTGCCGACCACCAGATACGGTGGCACCGGCTCGTTTTCGACCGTGGAGGCCAGATCGACCGCGGCCAGCAGCATCAGCTGATCGCGATACCTGGTGCGCAGCAACGCGACTGCCTCGGGCCCGGCGATCTCGGCCCGGAACAGCATCGGGCCCGCGTTGGGTCCGGCCTCCGGTTTCGCCTCGACCGCGTCGAGCAGATCGGCGATCAGTTCCTCGCGAGTGGGAAGTTCCTTGCGCAGCAAGATCTTCCACGCCGAGGGCCGCGCCACGAGATGGTCACCGAAGGCGGTCGAGGAACCGAGCAGCGCGAACAGCCTGCCGCGCAACCGGGTATCGGCACGAATGGCCGAATCCAGTTCGGGCCAGGCGTCTTCGAGCGATTCGCGCAGCCGCACGAGGGTGGACAGCGCGAGATCGGCATCGGGGGAACGTGACAGTGCCCAGAGCACGGGCACGGAGTCGACGTTGTCCCAGCCGAGCTGGTGCAGTGAGCCCGCCGCTGTCGGTTCGAGTAACCCGAGCCGGCCAACGCCGGGAACAGCGGAGCGGGCAGTCGGTGGCCGGACCATAGGGTTAAAACTACTACGCCACCGACTGCGTCACGTCACAAGCTCAGGTACTCCTTGAGCTCCCACGGGGTGACCTGGCTGCGGTAGTCGGCCCATTCGCGGCGCTTGTTGCGCAGGAAGAAGTCGAAGACGTGCTCGCCGAGGGTTTCGGCGACCAGCTCCGAGCGCTCCATCGCCTGTAGGGCCTCGTCGAGGGTGCCGGGCAGGGTGCGGAAGCCCATGGCGCGGCGCTCGGCGTCGGTCAGCGACCACACGTCGTCCTCGGCCTCCGGGGGCAGCGTGTAGCCCTTCTCGATGCCGCGCAGACCGGCGGCCAGCAGCACCGCGAAGGTCAGGTACGGGTTGCAGGCCGAGTCTGGGCTGCGGATCTCGACGCGCCGCGAGGACGACTTGTTCGGGGTGTACATCGGCACCCGCACCAGCGCCGACCGGTTGGACCGGCCCCACGAGGCCGCCGTCGGGGCTTCGCCGCCGTGGATCAGGCGCTTGTAGGAGTTGACCCACTGGTTGGTGATCGCGCTGATCTCGGGGGCGTGCTCGAGGATGCCGGCGATGAACGAGCGCGCGGTGCCCGAGAGGTTGTTCGGGTCGTCGGCGTCGGCGAAGGCGTTGGACTCGCCCTCGAACAGGCTCATGTGGGTGTGCATGGCCGAGCCGGGGTACTGCGAGAACGGCTTGGGCATGAAGGTGGCGCGCACGCCCTCGTCGATCGCGACCTCCTTGATGAGGTAGCGGAAGGTCATCACGTTGTCGGCCATCGACAGCGCGTCGGCGTAGCGCAGGTCGATCTCCTGCTGGCCGGGGGCGCCCTCGTGGTGGCTGAACTCGACCGAGATGCCCATGGACTCGAGCGAGTCGATGGCGTGGCGGCGGAAGTTCGGCGCCGAGTCGTGCACGGCCTGGTCGAAGAAGCCGCCGTTGTCGGCCGGGGTGGGCTCGTAGCCGTCCTTGAGTTGGTTCTTCAGCAGGAAGAACTCGATCTCGGGGTGCACGTAGCAGCTGAAACCGGCGTCGGCGGCCTTGTTGAGCTGGCGGCGCAGCACGTGGCGCGGGTCGGCCCACGACGGCGAACCGTCGGGCATGGTGATGTCGCAGAACATGCGCGCGGAGTGCTGGTGGCCCTTGGAGCTGGCCCACGGCAGCACCTGGAAGGTCGACGGATCGGGCCGCGCGACCATGTCCGCCTCGGACACGCGCGCGAAGCCCTCGATGGCCGACCCGTCGAAACCGATGCCTTCCTCGAAGGCGCCTTCGAGCTCGGCGGGGGCGATGGCGACGGACTTGAGGTAGCCCAGCACATCGGTGAACCAGAGACGGACGAAGCGGATATCCCGCTCTTCGAGCGTCCGCAGCACGAATTCCTTCTGGCGATCCATACCGGCGAGAGTAAGCACCCGGCGTTAAATCCGTGTTACATACGCGCACGCGTTTTCGATCACGTTCACATCGTTCGCACATCTCACAGGCCATGGCGAGGCGTTGTGAGGAAAATGAACTCTCAACATGTGAGACCCGGGGCGGGCGTGGCGAGCTCGACCAGGTAGTCGATCACCGCGCGGTCCAGGCAGCGATCACCGGCGACCAGCGCGGCGGTGTGCCGGTTGCCGCGGAAGGTGATCAGATCCGCGCCCAACTGCTCGGCCAGATCGACCCCGGCCTGGTACGGCGTGGCCGGGTCCTCGGTGGTGGAGACCACCACGACCGTCGGCAGGCCCGGCGCGGAGACGCGGTGCGGTTCGCTGGTGTTGGGCACCGGCCAGGACGCGCACAGTTCCAGGGGCGCGGCGTCGGAGCCCTTGCCGTCGTCGAGGAAGGGCGCGGCCCTGCGGTACTCGCTGTCCTGGCGGGCCGCCACGGCGGGATCGGTGATGCGCGGGTCGTCGACGCAGCGGATGGCGTTGAAGGCGTCCTGGGTGTTGGCGTAGGTGCCGTCCTGGCCGCGGCCGTCGTAGAGGTCGGCCAATTGCAGCAGGGTGTCGCCGGTGCCGCCGCGCAGTTCGCTCAGGCCCTGGGTCAGCATCGGCCAGAAGTCATCGGTGTAGAGGGCCTGCTGGACGCCGGTGATGGCGTCGTGATAGCTCAGCCCGCGCGGATCCTCGGTCGCGGCCGGGGCGCGACCCAGCGGGTCGACCAGGGCGCGGAAGCGGGCGACGGACTGGTTCGGGTCGGTGCCCAGTGGACAGTCGGGCTTCTTCGCGCAGTCGGTGGCGAAGGCGGTGAACACGCCCTGGAAACCGGCGGCCTGACGCAGTGACTCCTGGACCGGGTCCTGGGAGGAGTCCACGGCGCCGTCGAGGACCATCGCGCGCACGTTCTGCGGGTACTTCTCGGCGTAGGCCGAACCGAGACGGGTGCCGTAGGAGTAGCCGAGGAAGTTCAGCTTCGCGTCGCCGAGGACCGCGCGCAAGATGTCCATGTCCTGGACGACCTCGCGGGTGCCGACGTGGCCGAGCAGCTCGAGACCCGAGCGTTCGGCGCACCGGTCGGCGTACCGGCGGTTGTCGGCCTCGGCGGCGGCGACGCCGGCGGGGGTGTTGTCCAGCGGCGGTTCGGCGCGTTCGGCGTCGGCCTCCTGCGCGGTCAGGCACACGATCGCGGGCTGCGAGGAGCCGACGCCGCGCGGATCGAAACCGACCCGGTCGAAGTGCTCGGCCACGCCGGTACGGGTGCCGACGGAGATCATCGACAGTCCGGAGACGCCGGGGCCGCCCGGATTCATCAGCAGCGAACCGATCTTGCGACCGGTGGCGGGCAGTCGCGACAGCGCGATCCGGGCGGTGGGGCCGTCGGGGCGCGCGTAGTCGATCGGCACGGTGACGCGCGCGCATTCGGCCTTGGGCGGCAGGCGGTCGTCCGGGCCGCCGAAGTCGGCGCACGAACCCCACTCGACGGGCTGCTCGTAGAAGGCGTTCAGGCCGGGCGGGGCGGGAGGAAGTGGTTCCGGGACGGCGTTGTCGGAGCCGGTACCGCATCCGGTGGCGATCAACGCGCAGATCGCGCCGAGCAGTACTACGAACCGGCCTCGCTGCACGGTGGGTCCACCTTTCCGCTGCGCACCCCCACCCGGGGTGCGCCCGTCACGGTAGCCGAATTCGCCCTGTGACCGATCCCACCCCAGTCCGGCCTTAAATCGGCCGATGCGGGCTGCCACACTGGAGACGTCAGAAAAGCCCGGGGACCCACGTATGGGCCTCGAGGAATCCCGACGAAAGGGACGATGATGTCCGTATCCGATGAGCAGCGTCCTGCTTACGGTGCCACTCCCGCCGTGTCCGACAAGCCCCGCCGCAAGACCCGCGTCCAGCATCTCCAGCAGATGAAGGTCGACGGTGAACGCTGGTCGATGCTGACGGCCTACGACTACTCGTCCGCGCGCCTGTTCGAGGAAGCCGGCATTCCCGTGCTCCTGGTCGGCGACTCCGCCGCCAATGTCGTCTACGGCTACGACACCACCGTGCCGATCACCGTCGACGAGCTCATCCCGCTGGTCCGCGGGGTGGTGCGCGGCGCACCGCACGCGCTGGTCGTGGCCGACCTGCCGTTCGGCACCTACGAGTCCTCCCCCCAGCAGGCCCTGGCCACCGCCATCCGCTTCATGAAGGAAGGTGGCGCGCACGCGGTGAAGCTCGAGGGCGGCGAACGCGTCGCCGAGCAGATCGCCACCATCACCGCCGCGGGCATCCCGGTCATGGCCCACATCGGGTTCACCCCGCAGAGCGTGAACACCCTGGGCGGGTTCCGGGTGCAGGGTCGCGGCGACGGCGCCGAGCAGCTGGTCGCCGACGCCATCGCCGTCCAGGAGGCGGGCGCGTTCTCGGTGGTCATGGAAATGGTCCCCGCCGAGATCGCGGGCCAGGTCACCCGCAAGCTCACCATCCCCACCGTCGGCATCGGCGCCGGCGCGGACTGTGACGCCCAGGTGCTGGTCTGGCAGGACATGGCCGGCTACACCAGCGGCAAGACCGCCAAGTTCGTCAAGCGTTTCGGCAATGTCGGCGACGAGCTGCGCACCGCCGCGGCGAACTACGCCGAGGAAGTCCGCCAGGGCACCTTCCCCGGCCCCGAACACAGCTTCTGACCGTTCGCCACGACAGCCGCCTCCGACCGGGGGCGGCTGTTCGCGCACGGTGCTCATCGGTGACCGATGGCAGACTCGGGGGGTCAGCTCTCGACTAGCAGAGGTATCGATGCCGCCACGCCGTTGGATAACCCGTTCCGTGTTGTTGATCGCGGCCGCCACCACCATGGCGGCCTGCGCGGGCACCGAGCCCGCGCCGAGTGGAAGTGCCGCGTCCCCGAGTTCGGTGCCGAGCACCACCTCGGCGCCGGCGATCCCCACCCCGTCGCAGACGCTCACGATCAGCCCGTCTTCGGCCACCCAGCTGTGCGACATGATCCGGCCGGAGCTGTCGAACTTCCGCGTGCAGGGCCCCACGCTGGGCAAGATCGCGCTCAACGCGATCGTCCACGACTGGGGTCTGCGCAACGGCGGCATCAACGGTCACGTGCTCGCCGACAAGGCCATGATCGATCGGATCACCACCGAGAGCTGCCCCGAGGTGCGCTCCGAAGCCCTCACCGCCCTCGAATTGCCCACCCTCGCTGCCGGATTGGCCTTCTGATGCGCACTCTCTACCCCGAGCTCGAACCTTTCGACCAGGGCCTGCTCGACGTGGGCGACGGCCAGTCGGTGTACTGGGAGGTCAGCGGCAACCCCGAGGGCAAGCCGGTGGTGTTCGTGCACGGCGGCCCCGGCGGTGGCACCGGTCCGCAGCAACGACGCTTCTTCGATCCGGCCGTGTACCGGATCGTGCTGTTCGATCAGCGCGGGTGCGGAAAGTCCATGCCGCACATCGCCGATGGGGCGTCACTGGACACCAACACCACCCCGAATCTGATCGCCGACATGGAGCTGTTGCGCGAGCACCTGGGGATCGAGCGGTGGCAGGTGTTCGGCGGTTCGTGGGGTTCCACCCTCGGTCTCGCCTACGCGCAGGCCCATCCCGAGCGGGTGACCGAGTTGGTGTTGCGCGGCATCTTCCTGTTGCGGCGCAAGGAGATCGACTGGTACTACAACGGCGCGGCGGGCAACGTGTACCCGGCCGAGTGGGCGCGCTTCCTGGCCCCGGTGCCGGTCGCCGAACGCGACGAGGACCTGGTCGAGGTGTATCACCGGCTGCTGCATTCCGACGATCCGCAGGTCGCCCTCGATGCCGCGATCGCCTGGTCGACGTGGGAGGGATCGACGAGTTCGCTGCTGCCGCACCCGGATCGGGTGGCCGAGACCGGGGAGGCGCGGTTCGCGTTGGCCTTCGCGCGGATCGAAAACCACTATTTCCGGCATGGCGGATTCCTCGACGAGGGACAGTTGTTGCGAGATATCGATCGGATCGCCGACATCCCCGGTGTGATCGTGCAGGGCCGCCACGACATCGTGTGCCCCGCGGTGAGCGCATGGGATCTGCACAACGCCTGGCCCGGCTCGACCCTGCACATCGTCGAGGACGCGGGTCATACCGCGCACGAGCCCGGCATCACCGCCCGACTGGTGGAGGCGACCGACACGTTCGGGAAGCGAGGCTGACCTATGGCGCCGAAAGCCGGAAAAGCCGTCGTCGCGGCATTGCGCGAGGACATCGACCGGCTTTTCGCCGCCGAGCCCGAGGTGCGGGCCGACGCCGAGGATTCGGTGCACCAGATGCGGGTGGCCACGCGCCGACTCCGCAGTGTGCTGCGTTCCTATCGCCGGCTGTTCGACGCCGAGGAAGCCGCCGCGACCGTGGCGGAGTTGAAGTGGTTGGCCGATCTGCTCGGGGTGGCCCGCGACGCCGAGGTGCGCGCCGAACGCTTCACCGACCTGCTGGCCGAACACGGCGAGGTGCCCGCGGCGGTCACCGACGCGCTGGTCGGCGCGGCCCGCCGGGCCTACGCCGACGCGCACGCCGAGGTCGTGGACGAACTCGACCGCAAGCGCTACCGCCGCCTGCGAAAGGTGTTGTCCGCGTGGCGCACCGATCCCCCGCTGGACCGCACCCTGTCGGGCGAACCCGCGACCGACGTGTTCGGCAATGTCGCGCGCCGCGACAACAAGCGCCTGCGCGCACTGGTCTTCGCCGAACCCACCGCGCCGCCCGCCGAGCGCGTGGAACTGCTCCACGACATCCGCAAGGCCGCCAAACGCCTGCGCTATTCCTGCGAAGCCGCGGGCCCCACCCTGGACGAACCGGCCACCGAACTCGGCACACGCGCCAAACGCCTCCAGACGGTCCTGGGCGACCACCGCGACGCCGTCGAATCCCGCGAGGCCATCCTCGCCGCGGCCGCCGCCGCCCCGCACGACGCCACCACCTACGAACTCCTGGCCGACGCCGAAGAAGCCGCCGCCGGTCGAGCCATCGGCCACTACCCCGCCGCGGCCAGTTTCTGCTCCACCGTCCCGGAGTTCTGAGCGGAACTCGCACTGCCGGGTCCGGTTGCGCCCTGGCTATCCCTTCGTGCCGGTTCCCTCGTACGCGAACCCGATCGTCCGGGTCGCCGGGTCCGCCACCACCAACCGCACCGAAACAGTCTGTCCCTCAACAGGTTCCCCCTCGCACCGGGCGAGTACGGGTGGGTCGGCGACGAAGACCTCCGCGGGGCGGGTGCCGGTGGCGGCGCGCAGGACCACCGCCGTGAACTCCGTGCCGATTCGGGGTGCGAGGACGGTGGCCTCGGTGAGGTCCACGCAGGCCCGGCCGACCTTGCTCGACACACCGTCGGTGCGGCGCATGGTCTCGGCCGCCCCGGCCAGCCCGTCCACGACCCACCGCGGCACTTCGACGCCCGCGCAGTGCGCCAGGCAGATCTCGGTGGTGAACCGGTCGGCCAACCGCCGCAGCGGTGCCGTCACGTGCGCGTAGGGCGCCCCGATCGCACTGTGCACCAACCGATCCGGGGTGGGCTCCGCGAGTTCGGCCAGCAGCGTGTACCCGGCCCCGCGCAGCAACCCGGTCGCCTCCGACATCAACACCAGCGCGGCGGGCGTGTTCGCGTCGAGCCCGGCCAGCATCCGCCCCACCGGCACGTCGGCGGGCCACTGCACACCCAGCGCCGCCGCGGTCCGCCGCATCGATTCGACCGCGCTCGACGGCGGGGCAGGCATCGTGCGCAACAGCCCGACACCCTTGTGCTCGATCATGATTCGCGCCGCGCACATGCCGGTCAGCAGCGAGACCTGTTCGTTCCAGTCGTCGACGGCGGTGCGCGGTTCCAGCTCGAGCCGCCACCGGTCCCCCTCGGCCACCACGTCCTGGGACGGCAGGCGCAGCGAGATCGCGCCCTGGGCCAGCCCCGCCTCGATCCGCAACCGCCCGAACTCGGGCAGCGCGACCAGCGACGGCGGCAGCGTCCCGGCGTCGGCCGCCGCCTGCACCTGCGCGTAGTCGAACCGCTCCCGCGAACGCACCATCGCGCGCATCACCGAAAAGCTCAGCGGCACAGCGTCTTCGGAGAGCTCGATGGTCCACAGCGCGGCGGGCCGGTCCACGCCGGGCAGCAGACTGGCGGTCCCCTCGGACAGCACCGGGGGATGCAGCGG
Organism: Nocardia lasii; assembly: GCF_042658545.1. Classification (NCBI taxonomy): domain Bacteria; kingdom Bacillati; phylum Actinomycetota; class Actinomycetes; order Mycobacteriales; family Nocardiaceae; genus Nocardia; species Nocardia lasii. Next base: position 401,148 of record NZ_JBHSQN010000013.1, on the reverse strand, counting down.
CACGTTGCCGTCGGGCAGATAGAAGGTTTGCCCGCGCTGCTCGGATTCGGCGGCGAGCGCACTGTCTGCCACGATCACCGCACCCAGATCCGCGATCGCGTAGTTCAGGGTGAAACCTGTGGGGGTGCGGGCGATATGCAGCGCCTGGTCCAGATCCATGGCGCCGGGAGGATCGATGGTCACGAACTCGATATCGGTCCGATCGATCCGGCTGTCGGCGAACGCGTCGGTCGCGTCGCGGGCCTCGGAGACGGCCTCGGGGGGATAGTCCGAGGCCAGTCCGAATTCGGAACGGATGGCGCCGAAGTCGACCGGCGCCGAGACGATCCGCTGATGGAGTTGCATCCTCGCAGCGTAGCGAGACCTACTGCAGGGCGAGCATGGTGCCGTTGAGCTGATCGAACGGGCCGTACACGGTGAAGGTGACCCGGCCGTTGGGCACCGAGGAGGACACGACCGCCGCCGCGTCGAGCGCCTGGCCGAACGAGGCCGCCGACGGATGCGGCAGACCCGCGACCGTGAGACCGAAGCGCGACTGGGCGACCCAGGCGGTATCAGCGGGGCTGAGATCGACCTGGACCCCGCCCGCCAGCGGCGTCACCGCGACCGCGCTCGCGGTACCGGCACCCAGCGAAGCGATAACCGCGGCGGCTCCGGCGATGAGTGCACCGGCGACAATGGAACGAACTACCCGCATGTTGAATAAGACCTGCTTCCGCGATCGAATGTGTTCGGGCCCGAGGAGGTGGCAGCGAGCCCTGCCGACGGCGCCCACTCTATGACCTCGCTCACGTTCATGACGAGTTCCCGCGTATATTCATCGGTCCCGAGCAGGCGGACCAGGTGATCCGGGCGTGCTCACCGCCGCGATCCGGAATATGTCGCCTCCCGTTAACCGCACGGGCAGCGGCGTGTTTCCTGGGCCGCTACGATCCCGCTCCGTGAGTAGAACTACCGCCGCCATCGCGGCCAGCGCCACCGCCTTCGCCCTGCTTCTGACCGGTTGCGACGACGACTCCGCCGCCGCCACCGACGCCCCCGCCTCGACCACCACGACCTTCCAGATCGACGCCAGCAAGGCGGGCATGTTCGTGGTGAGCTACCGCAACGCCTTCCCGAAACTGGCCGAGGGGCGCGACGACGCCGCGGTCGCGTCGGTGCTGAACCAGTCCTGCGCCGACATCAAGTCGGGCAAGTCCGAGGCCGACACCATCGCCGCGATCGCCAAGGCCGCCAGCAACGGCGCCACCACCGCGACCACCGAAGAGGCCACGGCCGTCTACCAGATGTCCAAGCTGATGTGCTGAGCCGAGTTTCGGCGCGCGTCGCGGCGGCTCCCCGGTGGGGAGTCGCCGCTTTCGCGTTCATGGGCGGACGAGCCGGCCCGTAAGCCGGATCCTGTCCCCGATTCGCATCGGGGGGCGACCATCCATCTGGACACACCGTCGCCGGGTGCCTCGAGCGGTCCACCCGCAGGCTCGGGCGAGCAGCCCTCGAACACCTGCGCAGCCGCACCGTCACCGGTGCGACCTTCGACCTTGCTCCGGGCGGGGTTTACCTAGCCGCCCCGGTCACCCGGGGCGCTGGTGCGCTCTTACCGCACCGTTTCACCCTTACCGCACTCGCGTGCGGCGGTCTGTTCTCTGTGGCACTGTCCCGCGGGTCACCCCGGGTTGCCGTTAACAACCGCCCTGCTCTGTGGAGTCCGGACTTTCCTCGGCACCGGGCAGCGACACTGTTCGTGTCCGTTCCCGTCACCGCGGTCGCCCGGCCGACTCGTCCGCCGCTACAGAGTACTCGCTACGGTATTGACTCATGGAACGTGTCGACGTCAGTTTCCCCTCGGGTGACCAGCAGTGCGCCGCGTGGCTCTACCTGCCCGACGGTGCGCCACGGCCGCGCCCTCTGGTGATCATGGGACACGGGCTCGGGGCGACCCGCGAGATGGGTTTGGACCGGTACGCGCGCCGCTTCGTCGCGGCCGGAATGGGCGTGCTGGCCTTCGACTATCGCGGTTTCGGCGCCAGTGAGGGATCGCCGCGGCAGGTGTTGAGCATTTCGCGCCAGCGCCAGGACTGGAAGGCCGCGATCGCCTACGCGCGCAGTATCCGCGGTTTCGATGCCACGCGAATCGCGTTGTGGGGCACCTCGTTCGGCGGTGGGCATGTGCTGTCGGTGGCGCCTGACGACGACTACATCGCGGCGGTGGTGGCGCAGGTGCCGTTCACCAGCGGGTGGGCGTCGTCGATGGTGAAGGGCCCGATCAGTTTGACCAAGGTGGTCACCATCGCCGCCACCGATCTGCTGTTCGGGCCGATCCGGCGCAAGCCGATCCGGATCCGGTTGGCGGGGCGCAAGCGCGCGGCGGCGCTGATGAGCGCGGGCGATGTGCCGGAGGGTTACGGGCGCCTTGCCGAGGAGAGCGAGACCTACGAGCCCAAAGTCGGTGCGCGCATCGCCTTCTCGACCTTCTTCGATCGCCCCGGCCGGCGCGCCAAGGCGTTGAAGGTGCCGGTGTTCTACGCGATCGCCGAGAACGACACCATCGCCCCGGCGGGCCCGACCCGCAAGGCGGCCGAGCGCACCAAACACGCGGTGGTCAAGCAGTATCCGGTCGGCCACTTCGACGTGTACTTCGACGATGTCTTCGAACAGGTCGTCCGCGACCAGACCGACTTCCTGGTGTCGGTGCTTCGCCCCTGAGACGCGACGGCGCGGCACCCGATGAAAGGTGCCGCCCCCCCGTGGTTCTCGTGGCTCAGAGGGGCTGGAAGCCCGCGCCGACGCCGCCCGCGCGGTTGATCACGTCGAGGATGACGCCGATCGGCTGGAAGTAGGCGGGCGAGTGGATCGGGTTCGCGCCGTTGGTGCACGGCACGTCGAAGTCGATCGGGCCAAGGCCGGTCAGGCGGCCCTGGTTCATGCCGACCAGACGGTCGCCGACCACGACGGGTCCGCCGGAATCGCCCGGCTGCGAGCAGTACTGGTTGATCGAGGTGCCCTCGAGCTCACCCCACACCACCCCGCAGCTGCGACCGCTGGTGCGCCCGTCCGAGCACACCGTGGCGCCGGCCGCCGGCGGCTCACCGATGCCGGCCACGGTGGTCTGGCCGATGGTGCGCACCGGGACCACCTTCGACGCGTCCAGTTGCAGCACCGCGAAATCGAGGTAGTCGCCGTCGTCGGAGAAGGCGACGGTGCCGATCACGCCCGACTTGATCGCCTGCTCGGAACCGACCCGCGACCCGGTCGGCGCGCAGTGCCCCGCCGTGAGGCCGACCAGACGGCCCGCGCTGTCGTGGCCGATGGCGGTGAGCGAACAACCGGAGTTGTTGTCGAAGACGATGCCCGAACCGGCGCCGAGCACCACGCTCGGGTCGGCCGCCACGCTACCGGCGGACGCGGACAGCGCCCCCGCGATGGCCGCCCCGAAGGCCGCCACCCGTAGAAACCTCATCAAGTGCCTTTCTCGATGGTCGCGGCGAGTCCACGCGCCACCCTCGGGCGCGGGGGCGCTGTCGTGACGCCGACCGTGACCCGCGCGAACCGTACCGCGCGGAGGTGACAGGGGGCCAGTGGCTACAGGTACGAGGTGTCGTTGACCAGTCGCACCGAAGCGCCACCGTCGGGGTAGAACTCGGCCACGCACAGCGACGCCAGGTCCAGATGCAGCCGATACAGCAGCGACGGGCCGACGCCGAGGGCCAATTGCAGCAGCGTCTTGATCGGGGTCACGTGACTGACCGCCACGATGTTCTGACCCGGGTAGCGCGCCACCAGATCTCGGCGCGCCTGTTCGACGCGCTCGCGCACCTGATCGAAACTCTCGCCGCCCGGCGCCGGCACGGACGGGTCACCCAACCAGGCGGCGTGCAGGGCCGGATCCCGCTGTGCCGCTTCGGTGAAGGTGAGACCCTCCCAGTCACCGAAATCGGTTTCGATGAGGCCGTCCAGGACGCGCAGGGGTGCGCCCAGCGCGGTGGCCGCGGCCTGCGCGGTGGCTCTGGCCCGTTCGAGCGGGGAGGTGACCACGGCGGCGATATCGCCCTTGGCGGCCAGCGTCGTCGCGGCGCGGGCGGCTTGTTCGCGGCCGAGTTCGGTGAGCGGGGGGTTGCCGCGACCGGAGTAGCGGCGCTGCACCGACAGGGCGGTCTGGCCGTGGCGCAGCAGCAGTAGGCGGGTGGGTTCACCGATCGTGCCGGTCCAGCCGGGGCCGTGCGAAACCTGTTGCGCGGTAGGCGTTTCCGTGGTGCGAGCGGAAGGCGCGTCGCGAGCATCCTGCTGGGCAGCCGACTTTCGCGCCGCGTCGTCGACGCGAGCGGTGTCCGACACAGCACGGCCGACCTGGTCGTCCGCAGCCGAATCTCGCACGGCCACTTCGTCACCCGACGCATGGCCCGCCGCGACCGCCTCCCGCACCGTGCCGACCACCTCGCCGTCGTCCATCGCCTCGTTGGCCAGGCGGTCGGCGTGAGAGTTCTCCGCGCGCGGAATCCAGGTGAAACGCACCTCGTCGAACCCGGCCACCAGCGCCCGACCCTGCTCGGCCAGCGGAATCATCGAGGCGTGCTTGATCTTCCAGCGTCCTGACATCTGCTCGACGACGAGCTTGGAGTCCATCCGCACCGTGACCACCCGCGCGCCCAACTCCGCCGCCGCCGCCAAACCCGCCAGCAGACCACGGTATTCGGCCACATTGTTGGTGGCGACGCCGATGTACTCCTTGCGTTCGGCCAGCACCCGCACGTGATCGTCGGCGAACACGACCGCGCCGTACCCGGCCGGACCGGGATTGCCGCGCGAACCACCGTCGGCTTCGACGATCACCGCGCGCATCAGCGCACCGATCCGGTCACAGCCCCGATTCCTTGGTGCGCACCATGATCGCGCCGCACTCGGGGCAGCGCAGGACCGCGTCGGGCGCGGCCTTGGCGATGCGCTGGATCTCGCCGCGGTCGATCTCGATCCGGCAGGCGCCGCAGCGACGCGCTTGCAGCAGGGCCGCGCCGACGCCGTGAGCCGCGCGCTGCTTGTCGTAGACGGCGATCAGCTCGCCGGGGAACAGGCCGATCAGCTCGCCGCGGTCCTTCTCGCAGCGCTGCTGGGCCACTTCCAGATCGGCCATCGCCTCGTCGCGCAGACGTTCGGCGTCGTCGAGGTCGGCGTCGGCCTTGCTCAGCCGCGCACCGGCGTGATCGTGATCGGCGACCATGGCCTCGCGCTGTTCCATCACCGTGAGCAGCTCGTCCTCGAGCACCGAGCGACGACGCTCCAGGCTGGCGAGTTCGTGCTGGAGCTCGGAGAGCTGCTTGGCGGCGACGGTGCCCGCGGTGAGCATGCCCCGGTCGCGGTCCTCGCGCTTGCGCACGGCGTCGACCTCGCCCTCGAGCTTGCGGATGTCACGATCCAGATCGTCGATGCCGATCTCCACCGCCACGGCCGCGTCCTTGTAGCCGTTACGCTCGGCCGCCAGGCGCGCCACCTCCTGCTGCTCGGGTAGCGCCGAACGGCGATGGGCGATGCGCGTCAACTCGGCATCGACTCCTGCGAGCTGCAACAGCTTGGTCTGGACCGACGGTTCGACATTCAACGCGCACGAACTCCTGAACAGTGGATGGATGGATCGCCCAACCGTACCGCGCCGACGGGTGTGATCTCGCCATGACCCGAACACGTGCGGCGAACCAGGGAACCGAACGCGTCCGGGCCGCGTCTGATCAGGTGTGACCACATCGAATCCGAGAGTCGACCTGGTACTGCCCCTGCGACCGCACGTTCTCGACCCCAACGGCGAGGACCGCCAGCTCCAATTGACCGTGGCGGGCCCGCTGCCCCCGGTGTGTCTCGTCCACGGCCGACCCGCCACCGGGCCGAAGAACCAGCTGCTGAAGTTCTGGGGCAAGCCGGGCGCCTACCGCCAGGAGGGTTTCGGGCGCAGGCTGTTCGAACTGCCGAAAGGCGCCCTCGGCCGCATCGTGGCCGAATGCAACGAGCCGCTCGCGATCATCGGCGCGCAGTGGCCCGAGTGCGAACAGTGCGCGGTGCGCGCGGACACCCGCGTCAGGGTGCTGATCGCCTACTACATGAGCAGCCTGCTGCCGCTGTTCGTCGGCGTGGGGCTGATGGCGACCATCCCGTCGGCGTTCGCGTGGATCCTGTGCGCGGCCGGCATCGGCGTCATCGTGCTCGCGGTACTGGCGGGGTCGGTGGTGTTCGTGCGCCTGGACCGTTACCTGGTGGCGTCGCTGGCACCGGACGCGAGTTCGGTCACCGTGAGCGCCCATCCCGACTTCGCGCGGGTGTGGGCGGGTCGAGTGGAGTGGTGAGACCACTCAGCCGGCCGCCGTCCACGGGCCCCGAACCTGGGCCGGTCCGAGGCAGTGGTGAGACCGCTCAGCCGGTGACTGTCCAGGGGTCGGTGCGCAGGGTGGAGACGTGGGTTTCCACCTTGGGGAGGGCCGCGTTGACGAACCCTTCGGCCTGAGCGCACCAGGGGAATTCGGTGGCCCAGTGGGCGGCGTCGATCAGGGCGGGGCCGTTGCGGCGCAGGTGTTCGTCGACGGGGTGGTGGCGCAGGTCGGAGGTGAGGTAGGCGTCGACGCCGGCGCGGATGGCCTTGTCGAGGTAGGAGTCGCCCGCGCCGCCGCAGACCGCGACCCGCTGGATCATCCGGTCCGGGTCGCCCGCGGCGCGCACGCCCCAGACGGTGCGCGGGAGTCCGGCGCCGACGCGGGCGGTGAACTCGCGCAGGGTTTCGGGCCGCGCGAGCTCGCCGATGCGGCCGATGCCGAGCGAGGACGGCAGGGGCGCGCGTTCGGTGACGTGGTAGGCGGGTTCCTCGTAGGGGTGGGCGGCACGCAGGGCGGCGAGGACCGCCAGGCGCGAGGTCGGCGGTGAGACGACCTCGACGGCGTCCTCGGTGACGGTCTCGACGGTGCCGATCGAGCCGATGGCCGGGTTGGCGCCGACGATCGGACGGAACTGGCCGGTGCCCGAGGTGTACCAGGCGGCCTCGCGGTAGTCACCGATCGCGCCCGCGCCGGCGGTGAACAGGGCCGACATGAGCGAGGCGGTGTGGGACTGGGGGACCTGGATGACCCACTTGTCCACGGCGGCAAGGGGTTTGGGGTCCAGGGGGCCGGTGACCGTGAGCCCGACCGCCTCGGCGAGCGCGTCGGACACACCGGGATCGGCGGAATCAGCGTTGGTGTGCGCGGAGAACAGGGCGCACCCGGAGCGGATCAGCCGGTGCAGCAGAGCACCTTTGGGCGTATCGGCGGCGACCGTGTCGACCCCGCGCAGCAGCAGCGGATGGTGGACCACCAAAGCCTGTGCGCCCCAGGCGATCGCCTCGTCGACCACGGCGGCGGTCGCGTCCACGGCGAAGACCACCTTGGTGACCTCCTGCGCCGGATCACCGCAGACCAGCCCCACCGAATCCCACGATTCGGCCAGCCTCGGCGGGTACGCCGCATCGAGCACCCCGATCAGTTCGGCCAGGTCGGTCACCGCCGCCTCCTTCGTTGTGTGCGAGCTGTTGCCGTGGCGGGGATGCGGCGAATCGCTTGATCCCCTTGTCCCGCAAGCATTTCGGATGATCGCGGAGCGTAGCGGCGACCGCGATCGGCCTCAACCGCCCTAACGGTGATCCATCGGGCGGAGGTCGCCGGGTTCGATCCTGCCTCCACCGCCCGAACGGTGATCCGTCGGACGGACGTCGCCGGATTCGATCCTGCCTCCACCGCCCGAACGGTGATCCGTCGGACGGACGTCGCCGGATTCGATCCTGCCTCCACCGCCCGAACGGTGATCCGTCGGACGGACGTCGCCGGGTTCGATCCGGCCGCCACCGTCCGTGCGGTGATTCGTCGGGCGGAGGCAGCCGAGTGCGATCCACGACAGGATGTCCCGCGCGGTCGAGTCACCACAGGGCCGCGCTCATCGCGTCGATCAACCGGTCGACTTCGGCTCGGCCGCGCACCGCCAGGCGAAGATGGTCGGGCCCCAAGCCGGGGAAGGTGTCGGCGCGGCGGACGGCGATGCCTCGGTCGGCCAGGCGTTTGCGCAGCAGTGCACCGTCGGGAACGCGCACGAGCAGAAACGGTCCGGTCGCCGGAGTGTGGACATCGAGGCCGAGCGCGGTGAGTCGGTCGATCATGGCGGCCCGGTCGGTGGCGATGCGCTCGGCGTAGCGGCGGGATTCCGCGACAGCGGCCGGTTCGGCGGTCGCGATGATCGCTTCCAGTTGCAGGGTGCCCAGCGGCCAGTGCGGACGGCCGTGCGCCAGCCGGGCAAGGACTTCGGGCGCTCCGAGGGCGTACCCGCACCGCAGCCCCGCCAGCGCCCAGGTCTTGGTCAAGCTGCGGAAGACCACGATGTCGGGAGCCGAGAGCGCGGCCAGCGATTCCGGCTCACCAGCGCCGACACGGCCCGACAATGCCCGCTGCCCCTCCCCGCCTCGCGTCATCGTTTCCGCGCCCCCACCGGTCGCTCCCACCGGGCCGCGAACGACGACGCCTGCCTCCGCCGACTCGGTCGCCTCCGCCGGCTCGGTCGGCTCGCCCACCGCGGTCAGCGAACCACGATCGGCACAACTCGGCGGCGCACCGCCGACCTCTGACGCCGAGGTGGGTACCGACCCGGGTTTCGCATCGTCTTCGAACCCATCAGGCATCGCGGGCAGCCCGGCGACAGCGTCGGCGAACGCCTCGTCGACGACCACGATGCGCCCTGGGCGGCGCAGGGCCTGGATGGTCGCGGCCGGGTGCAGGATCGAGGTGGGGTTGGTGGGGTTGCCCAGGACTACCAGGTCGGCTTCGTCGGGGACCAGGGTGGGGTCGAGGGTGTACGGGCGCTCCAAGATCACGCGGGTGACCGGGACGCCTGCCTCGCGCAGGGCGAGTTCCGGTTCGGTGAAGGAGGGGTGGATGACGGCGGCGAGGCGGGGGGCCAGGCGGGGCAGCATCGCGAAGCCCTCGGCCGCGCCGGCCAGCAGCAGGACCTCGTCGGGTGCGCGGCCGTGGCGAGCCGCGACGGCCAGGCGGGCGGCGTGTTCGTCGTCGGCGCTCGGGTAGCGGCCGAGGTCGGTGAGGCGGGCGGCGAGGCGGTCGCGCAACCAGGCGGGCGGGGCGATGCCCTGGACGTTCACCGCGAAATCGAGCATGCCCGGCCGCGCCTCCACGTCGCCGTGGTGGCGCAACATCGCGGGGTCGACGGAGTCCTCGAGCACAAGTCAACACCCTACGTGGCGCCGATTCGGACCCACGGGCGACAATGGCTCCCGTGGGTCCACTTCATGTGTCGTTCATTTGCACGGGCAATATCTGCAGGTCACCGATGGCCGCGAAGATGTTCGAGGTGCACCTGTACCGAGCCGGTCTGGCGAACAAGGTGCGGGTGAGCAGCGCGGGCACCGGTTCGTGGCACGTCGGCGACCCCGCCGACCCGCGCACCGCGGCCACCCTGCGCCGCGCCGGATACCCCACCGACCACGTCGCGGCGACCTTCGGCCCCGAGCACAGCGACGCCGACCTGATCATCGCCCTGGACACCGGCCACGACCGTGAACTGGCCCGACGCGGCGTCACCGCCGAGCAGCGCCGACTCCTGCGCAGCTTCGACCCCACCGCCGACGGCCCCGACGTGCCCGACCCCTACTACGGCGACCAGTCCGATTTCGAGCTCGTCCGCGACCAGATCGAGGCCGCCGTTCCGGGCCTGCTCGACTGGGTCCGCGCCGAACTCGACGCCCGCGCCGACGTGCCACGCTGATGCGCAAGCTCACCTTCCTGCTGCGCCCGAGCTGGCTGATCCTCGCGCTCGTCGTCGGCGCCTTCGCCTCCCTGTGCTTCACCGTGCTCGCCCCCTGGCAGCTCGGCAAGAACAACAGCACCGAGCACCGCAACCAGCTGATCGCCGATTCCGTGCGCGCCGACCCGGTCCCGGTGACCGAGGCCCTCGACGGCACCGATCCCCCCACCGAGTGGCGTCGCGTCACCGCGACCGGCGCCTTCGTCCCCGAGTCGACCGTCCTGGTCCGCCTGCGCCACCTCGACGGCGCCCCCGGCTACGCGGTCCTGGCCGCCTTCCGCCTCGACGACGGCCGCACCCTGCTGGTCGACCGCGGCCTGGTCGCCGCCGTCGACGGCACCCGCCCGCCGACGATCGCCGACCCGCCCACGGGCTCCCAGCGCATCGAAGCCCGCGTCCGGGCCTCGGAGGGCATCGTCCCCGACAAGGCCCCGAGCACCCAGGACGGCTACCGCCAGGTCTACAGCGTCGACACCACCCAGGAATCCACCGTCCTCGGCACCGCTCTCACGCCCATTCCCACCGGCACCGACCGCGGCGGCTACCTCCAACTGGCCGCCGACCAACCCGGCGCCTTCACCCCCGTCCCCCTCCCCCAACTCGACGCGGGCCCCTACCTCTCCTACGGCCTCCAATGGCTCGCCTTCGGCCTCATGGCCCCCCTCGGCCTGGGCTATTTCGTCGTAGCCGAACTCCGCGCCCGCCGCCGCGAGAAGGCCGAAACCCCCGACCCCACCCCCGCGACCACGACCCCGCCCGCACCCACCACCGAATCCCGCCTGGCCGACAGGTACGGCCGCAACCACTGATCGGACTCGGCGCGAGCTCGCCTCCCGCCCTCTTCGCGTCCACATCTGACCCGCACGAGGACATGGCGGTGTCGGTGTCGGCCGCGTTCACCGACGCCGCGACCACCCCCGAGTCCGGCGGAGCGCCACGCGCAGCGTCCCGCTCCCGACGCGGGGATACGCGACCGAATCCACCTCGCTACCGGCGACGAATCGGCGCGACCCGAGCCTGCCGACGACACGCTCACACCGACGCCCGTCCGGGCGGAACTATCGCCGGTATCGGATCGCCGCGACAGCGCCGGTCACAACCAGCGCGCCGACCTGCACGATCGCGGACATCCGCACCGCCCGCCGCAGATCCACCGAGGTCGGTGCGGGACCGTCGCCGAGGGTCGGACGCAACTCGACCCCGTGCCGGTACTGAGTGCGGCCGCCGAGTCCGATCCCTAGTGCCCCGGCCATCGAGGCTTCGACGACTCCGGCGTTGGGGCTCGGGTGCTTGGCCGCGTCCCGCCGCCAGGCCCGCATCGCGCCGCTCGGACTCCCACCCACGAGGGGGGCCAGTGCGATCGTGAGCGCCCCGGTGAGCCGAGCGGGGGCGAGGTTGGCGAGGTCGTCGGTGCGGGCGGCGGCCCAGCCGAAGCGTTCGTAGCGGCTGTTGCGGTAGCCGATCATCGCGTCGAGGGTGTTGACGGCGCGGTAGCCGAGCAGGCCGGGGACGCCCGCGACGGCCCCCCACAGCAGGGGGGCGACCGTGGCGTCGGAGGTGTTCTCGGCGATGGATTCGAGGGCGGCGCGGGTGAGGCCGTCGGCGTCGAGGACCGAGGGGTCGCGACCGCACAGTGAGGGCAGCAGCTCGCGAGCGCCCGTGAGATCACCGGCGTCGAGGCGGTCGGCCATGGCGTGTCCGGCGCGGACGAGACTGCGACCACCCAGCGCGGTCCAGGTCGCCAACGCGGTCACCACCACCCGGCCCCCCGCCCGGCCCGCCAGCGCACCGATCCCCACGACCGACCCGACCGCGATCACCTGGTGCACCACCCCGGCCCGCCGATCGTCGGCATAGGTCGTCTTCTCCAAAGCCGCTGCCGCCGTGCCGAATCCGGCCACCGGGTGCCAACGACGCGGATCGGCGAAAATCCGATCGAGCACGAAGCCCAGCGTCAGTCCGAGCGCCGTCGAGGTCGATTTTCGCACCGGCCGAGCGTAGCGGTCACCGGGAATGTCACACTCGCGGCAGGTGGTTCGTCATCACGGTGACGGCACTTCGCCGGGACCGCACAGCACCGACCGAACGGCACCGACCATGACCTCATCGCAGCCCCTCGACCAGGCCGAACTGGCCCGCCGGTTCGAGGAACACCGCCCCTACCTGCGGCGGCTGGCCTACAGCACGCTGGGCAGCATCGCCGACGCCGAAGACGTGGTGCAGGAGGCGTGGCTGCGGCTGCAACGCCAGTTCGAGGCGGGTCGGGCCGCCGAGATCGACAACCTGCGCGCCTGGCTCACCACCGTCACCGGTCGAATCGCCCTGGACCAACTCGGGTCCGCGCGGGCCCGCCGCGAGCAGTACGTGGGCGAATGGCTGCCGGAACCGGAGGTCACTTCCTGGGACGACCCGGCCGACCGCATCTCCCAGGACGAGCGCGTCACCACCGCCCTGCTGATCGTGCTCGAATCCCTCTCCCCCGCCGAGCGCACCGCGTTCGTGCTGCAAGACGTGTTCGGCATGACCGGACCGGAGGTCGCCGAGGTGGTGGGTCGCACCCCGGCCGCCGTGCGCCAACTCGCCTCCCGCGCCCGCAAACACGTCGAGAACGGCACCCCACGTTTCCCGGCCTCACCGGCCGAACAGGAGCGGGTCGTCTCGGCTTTCGCCCTGGCCTGGCGCTCCGGTGATCTGAGCTCGCTACTCGGCGTCCTCGACGAGAACGTGGTCCTCACCGCCGACGGCGGCGGCAAGGTGCCCGCCATCCGCAAGCCGGTGCGCGGCGCCGAACTCATCGCCAAGATGCTGCTCGGCTGGTACCACGCGCCCTCGGCCGCGGGCGGCTGGGGACGGGCGGTGCTGGTCAACGGCATGCCGGGGCTGGTGGTGTTCGACGGGACCAACACCGGTGTCTTCGCGTTCGTCATCGACGCGGGCCGCGTCGTCGCGATCAACGTCGTGCGCAACCCGGAGAAACTGCGCGACCTGCCCACCGAAGGCACCCCGGACTGGTACCTCGGCGGCGGCGCGTAGGCGGTACGGCGTAATAATCAGCTCATGATCATCAAGGTGAGCGGCTTCACGCCCGAGATCGACGACAGCGCCTGGGTCGCGCCGAACGCGACCGTCATCGGCCGGGTGCGGCTGGGCGCCGAGGTCGGCATCTGGTACTCGGCGGTGCTGCGCGGCGATCTCGAGCAGATCAGCATCGGCGCGCGCACCAATATCCAGGACGGCTGCGTGCTACACGCCGACCCCGGCTTCGCGCTCACCGTCGGCAGCGGCGTCTCGGTGGGCCACAACGCGATCCTGCACGGCTGCACCATCGGCGACGATGTGCTGGTCGGCATGGGCGCGACGGTGCTCAACGGCGCCGTGATCGGCGCGGGCAGCCTGATCGCGGCCAACGCGCTGATCCCCGAGGGCGCCCAGATTCCGCCCGGCTCGCTGGTGGCCGGCGTGCCCGGCAAGGTGCGTCGCGAACTCACCGAGGCCCAGCAGGACGGGATCAAGCTCAACGCGGCGGTGTATCTGCACAACCTGAGCACCCACCGGGACGCCGAGGTGTTGTGACCCGTCACACTGAGCAAACGACCAGTAGGGATTCCTGATAGCATTTGCCCTGCGTACTGCGCCCGATCACCAGAGTGACGATCGGCACCGGGTACGCGAGGCAGGAGGTATCACGGTGGCCTACGTGCATTCCGGTGTACACCACGCGGCGGGGCGGCTCAGCGTGGCCGATATCGCGGCGCAGCCCGGCGGGATCGAGGCACTACAATCCCGCGTTCACGAACTCCGTTCTCGCGGGATACATTTCGCGGCCAATGCGATCGAGCAGGAGATGGCCGCGTTGGATCTTTCCGCACAGGGATAATGGGCCTCGTGCCCATGCCTACCGTCTCGTCGTTCCTCGCGCGGATCCAGGAGAAACCCGGAACCGACGGGGAACAGATCCTCGACAGCGCGCTGTCGGCGTTTCTGGACTTCGGGATCAAACGCACCAGCATGGGCGAGATCGCGCGGCGTGCCGGCATCAGCCCCGCCACCCTGTATCGCCGCTACGAATCCAAGAACGACCTGGTCGAAGCCGTCGGCGTGCGCGAGGCGCAACGCTACGTGATCGATATCGACGAGCGGGTGCGCGCGGTCACCGAACCCGACGAGCAGCTGGTGGAGATCTTCGTCGCCTTCGTCACCACCATCGCGGGCAACGAACTGCTGCGCCGCCTGCTCGCCACCGAACCCGATGCCATTCTGCCGCGCCTGACCACCGAGGCCGGGCCCATCCTCGCCGTCGGCCGCGGCTACCTGGCCGAGAAACTCCGCGAACTGCGCATGCCCGATTTCGACCCCGATCTGGTGGCCGAGGTCATGGCGCGGCTGGCCCTGTCCCTGGCGCTGACCCCCGACGGACTCATCCCCCTCGACGACGCCGACGCGGGCCGCGATTTCGCCCGCCGCACCCTGCTACCGATGGTCGGCATCCGCTGACACCCCGAACGCCGCCGCCACCGCCTCCTCGACGCCCGACTCCCGCACCGACACACCGTCTTCCACCAGCGCCCGAACCCTGCTGACGACTTCCCGCGCCGCCGCACAGCCAGGATCCGGCAGGGGTAATCGCGCCACGTACTGGGTGATCCACCGCCGTCGCCCCGAATACAGCCGGTTGCCACACACCGCGTCGTAGAACCGCAGCCCGAGCGCCGAATTCGCCACGCCCATCAGCAGATACGCCAGATCGGTGGCCGCATCGCCGAGGTCGGTGAGCGAGATCCAGTAGCAGTCGCCGTTCACCACCGCGCCCGAGCGATCCAGGGCGAAGCGGGGTCGCTCGCTGATATCGGGGAACACCACCTTCGGTGCCCGCCACAGGTGCGGACGCTGCGGCACCCAGATCTCGAACCACTCGCGACCGCCGTCGAGCACATAGCGTCGGCCCGACAGCGCCTGTTCGTGTGAGCGCAGATATTCTGCCGCGCAAGGGAATTCGTCGAGGTCGATCGTGGTCCGGCGCGGCTCGGACAAGTCGTAGGGATACAGCACCCGCGTGCCGCGCGCCATCGCGACCCGCCACGGTTGCAGATCGTGGTGAGTGATCAACGCCCGCAACAGTTCCGGCTCCGGGCACGGCTGCTTCTGCTCCCACCGATCCGAGATGAACACCCGATCCGCCGTCGTCTTGATCCCCACCCGAATCCGCCCCGCCTCCCCGAACGACCGCCAGGTGCGCTCGGAAATCCGACCCAGCCAGCGATCGACCCCGGGCCGCGACATCCGCCACGCGTCCTCCCCCCGCCGCCCCAGCGTGTTCCCCGCCGAGCCACCCACCCGCACCACTCCCCCGCCGATCACCGCCCTTCCCGCCGACCCCTCCACCGACCCTGTTCCCGCTGAGACCCCCATCGCGGCTCTCCCCGCTGAGCCACTCCTGGAAACTTCGGCCTCCTCTTCCGACGACCCCACTCCGGGCCCTCTCCCCTCACGTACCGCCCCCTCTCCCAGCGAGTCGTGGGTAGATACCTCGTGCCCACCTACCCGGTCCCCCGTCACCAGAACACCCACCTCCACCGCGAACACCCGCGCACCGACCCCCACGCGACAGCCCGAATCCCCGGCCAACGCATCGAACAGCGCAGTGGCACAGTCCGCTTCGACCCCCACCTCCTCGTACGCCGACACATACCGACACTGCGGCGGCCCGGTCGCCCGCAGCGCGATGGTGATCG
Source organism: Nocardia lasii (assembly GCF_042658545.1). Lineage (NCBI taxonomy): Bacteria > Bacillati > Actinomycetota > Actinomycetes > Mycobacteriales > Nocardiaceae > Nocardia > Nocardia lasii. The sequence continues at coordinate 385,606 of NZ_JBHSQN010000013.1, read as the reverse complement.
CGGGCAGCACCGCGGCGGCGAAGAGTTTGGTGTCACCGAGGTCGTAGAGCTCCACCGGCGTCAGGTCCTCGGTGAGGATCCGCCGCAGATTCGCCCCGGCCCTGGTGGTGAGAAACCGGTTGGCGCACAGCAACCCGAGCACCCCGTCGCGCGCGAGCAGCCGCGGCGCGATCGCCACGAACGGATGCGTGAGGTCGATGCGCCCCCGCAGCCCGAACTGCCTGCTCAACACCTGCGCGGTGGCGCCGCCGAGCTGCTGGGTCCGCACATACGGCGGGTTGCTGATGATCAGGTCGAACGAGGAATCCGCGAGTTCCTCGGCTTCGGCGAGGAAATCCCCCGCTCGACAGTCGATCTCGACACCGAGCGCCGCCGCCCGACCGGCGGTGAGATCGAGCGCCTGGCGATCCAGGTCGTAGCCGGTGAGCCGCACCGTGATCCCCGGCGCGCTCGCCGCGAGCTCGCGATGCACGGCCAGCAGCAGTTCGCCGTCCCCGCATGCCGGGTCGAGCACCCGCAGCTCACCGGCGCGCGGCGCGTACCGCAGCGCCCGACGCGCCAGGAACCGCGCGAGCTCCGGGGGCGTGTAGTGCCTGCCGTGCCGTTTGCGCTCCTGCGCGTCACGGGCCTGCAAAGCCATGCGTCGATTGTGCCCCGAAATCGGGTCGGCGCACCGTAGGCGCGAAGGGTTCCCCGGTGTCGACCCGCCTGCTAAATTAGTCTCAAAATGAGACCAGTTTCCGCAACCGAGGGAGCCGCGCGATGGCGCAGACCGACCACGACACCGGCGATTTCGCCACCCTCCAACGCCTGGCCGACGACCGCTGGACCTGCCGGCAGTTCACCCCCGAACAGGTCGACCGCGCCACCATCGAACAGCTCCTCACCCTGGCCCAACGCACCCCGTCGTGGTGCAACACCCAGCCGTGGCAGGTCGTGATCACCTCCGGCGAGGGCACCGACCGCTTCCGCAAGGAACTCCTGGCCCACATCCAAACCTCGGGCAGCACACCGGATTTCGACTTCCCCGCCGCCTACGAGGGTGTCTACCGTGACCGCCGCCGCGCCTGCGGTTTCCAGCTCTACGACAGCGTCGGCATCGCCAAGGGCGACCACGAGAAGACCATGCGCCAGATGGTGCGCAACTTCGAACTCTTCGACGCCCCCCACGTCGCCATCGTCACCTCCGAGGCCGACCTCGGCATCTACGGCGCCATCGACTGCGGCCTCTGGCTCGAGAGTTTCCTCCTCGGCGCCCAAGCCCTCGGCCTGGGCGCCGCCCCCCAAGCCGCCCTGGCCTCCTACTCCCCCTTCCTGCGCGACTACTTCGCCATCCCCGACACCCGCAAGGTCGTGTTCGGCGTCTCCTTCGGCCACCCCGACCCCACCCACCCGATCAACACCTTCCGCACCGCCCGAGCCCCCCTCCAAGACCAGATCACCTGGCACTCCTGACCCCGATCAAGATCACCACGCTCTGGTGACCGCAGATCACCTCCGATCCGGACACCACAGCGTGGTGATCAACTGTCCAGCGTGATGCCGGGGCCTGGTTCGGGGGTGATGTCGCGGGCGGTGACCTCGGCTGCGCAGGTGTCGCAGGTGAGGTGGGTGTGGGCCTCGCCGGTGCAGTCGCGGTGGCGGTAGTGCACGGGTGGGCCGTCGGGGGCCAGGTAGGTGTCGCCCCAGTCGCGGATCGCCATCAGGATCGGGTAGATGGCGTGGCCCTTCTCGGTGAGGCGGTACTCCTCGTAGGCGCCGTCCGCGGCGGGGCGCTTCACCAGGATCTCGTGCTCGATCAGCCGGTCGAGCCGGTCGCGCAGGCGGCTGCGCGAGATGCCGAGGGCACTCTGGAACGCGTTGAATCGCCGCACCCCGGCGAAGCTGTACTTGAGGATCAGCAGGGTCCAGCGATCACCGAAGATCACCAGCGGCCGCGTGATCGAACACGGGACGTCGGCGAGTTCCTCATAGCGCACCTCGCCATTATGCGCGGCGATGTGCCCGATTCCGCCACACCCGCACTGGAACATGTTTCAATTCCGAAGCCGACGGAGTGATCGGACGGTGCAGTGCAAGCGGATCCAAGGAGCTCGACCGTGTCTGTTCAATTATCGCGTTTCAGGAAGTCAGCGCTGGTATTCGCGCTGTTGGGGGCTGTGCTCGTCATCGGGGCGGTGGTGCTGCGATTCGTGATCGTGCCCTCGTCGATGAAGCTGCCCGCGGACCTGAACTCCTTCCAGAAATACGCGGGAACAACCCAGGCTTTGAACGGCCAAGCTCTCGCCGCAGGCGATCTCGCCAACCTGCTCACCCCGGCGCTGCCGATCACCGCCGATACCGGCGTGGTGGTCAACGCGGTCGACGGTGACACCGCGATCGTCACCAGGTCCGCCGCCATCACGATGCCCGACGGCAGCATCCAGAACGACGTGCACACCTACGCGGTGAGCCGGGTGGACTACGGCGCCGTGGCGCTCAGCGACGCCCAGCGGGACGCGCTGGTCCCCGCCGCGCAGCGCCCCGACTTCGAAGCGCACTCGGGCCTGGTCTTCACCTGGCCGATGAACCCGCCCAAGGACGGCACCATGCTGTACGACTCGGTCGCCGGTGTCGCCCAGCCCGCCACCTTCGTCGACGAGGGCGATCTCGAGGGACGCCACGTGTACAACTATCACGTCGAGGGCGTCGGCCCCGTCGCCGACCAGGCCGTGCTGAGCAAGTTCACCGCGTTCCCCGCACAGCTGCCCAAGATGCTGATCGCTGGCATGCTGCAGGCCGGCGTCGTGCCCGAACAGTCGCGCGCCACCCTGGCCGCCGCGCTGCCGACCCTGCCCGACATGCTCGACCTCGGCTTCGCCACCACCAACGATGTCCGCGGCGCCATCGACACCCAGTTCGGCGCGCCGCTGCGGGTCGAACAGACCCAGGGCATCTACGCGACCGTCGCGGTCGACGGCAAGGACGTCCCGACCGTCCCGCTCTCGATCACCACCCTGCGCACCACCGACCCCGAAGTCACCACCACCGCGAACAAACTCGCCGAAAACGCGACCACCCTGTCGCTCATGAACGTATGGGTCCCCCTGACCCTGCTAGCCCTCGGCCTCGCCCTCATCGGCCTCGCCACCACCCGCCGCAACCCCACCCCCTGACCGAACCCCGCCAGACGAACATCGGCCCCGGGACGAATTCCCGGGGCCGAAAGTCCCCCGAAACCCGGCTGACAAGCCGACAGATCCGTGGTGGGATCTCGCGGTGATGAAGATCCGTCAGTATTCCTATTTCGCGTTGCACAGCGAAACGATGTCAGCGCTCGAGATGGCTGCCCTGCTACCGATGGATCCCGACGAAACCTCAGTGCTGGGAAGCAAATCCGCGCAGCACCGCATTCCCCGGAACCACAGTTGGAAAATCGTCAGGCGTAGTGCCGAAAGTATCGATGACCAGATCGAGCACCTGATCGCACGGGTGACACCTATTCTTCCCCAGTTGATTTCACTGACACAGCGGCCGGATGTGCGCGCGGGTATGCAGGTCGTGCGCATCTACAACGACTCGGAGGGTGTGCACGGAGCACCCGACGGAACGCTCTGGTCAGAGGCCCGCACCTGGCCTCGCCCACTGGGATGGCACCTCTCGCTGCCAGTCCTCGAATTCCTGGTCGCGACCGGCGCGGAACTCGACATCGACGAATACGACTGGACCGACAGCGAAACGGCCGCTGCCACTTCCTGAATTCGGGAAGAGGCAACGGCCGCCGAGCGTCTACCGCGTTCAGCTCACAGGGGGATGTTCTTGTGGTGGCTGCGGCGGGCCGGGGCCGCGGCCAGGGCGGCGGCGATGGTGCTGCGGGTTTTGGCGGGGTCGATGACCTCGTCGACGACGCCGATGGCGACCGCGCGTTCGACGCCGCCGGCGATCTGCTCGTGTTCGGCGGTGAGGCGTTCGTGCAGGGCCTCGCGCTCGGACTCGGGCGCGGCGGCGAGGGCCTTCTTGTGCAGGATGCCGACGGCGGCCTTGGCGCCCATGACCGCGACCTCGGAGCCGGGCCAGGCGTAGACGGCGGTGGCGCCGAGCGCGCGGGCGTTCATGGCGATGTAGGCGCCGCCGTAGATCTTGCGGGTCACCAGGGTGACGCGCGGAACCCGGGCCTCGGCGAACGCGTGCAGCAGCTTCGCGCCGCGACGGACCACGCCCTCGAGTTCCTGACCGACACCGGGCAGGTACCCGGGCACGTCGGTGACCACGATCAGCGGGATCCCGAACGCGTCGCACAGGCGCACGAAACGTGCTGCCTTCTCGGCACTTTCGGAGTTGAGGCAACCGCCGAGGCGCAGCGGGTTGTTGGCCAGGATGCCGACGGTGCGACCGCCGAGCCGACCCAGACCGGTCACCATGCTGCGGGCGTAACCACCCTGCAGTTCCTCGAACGAGGACTCGGTGTCGCCGTCGGGCGACTCCACGTTGTCGAGCAGCTCGTGGATGATCGGCTTCACGTCGTAGGCGCGCTTGGCCGATTCCGGCAGCATCGCCTTGAGGTCGACGTCGCCGTGCTCGGCCGCGACCAGGTCGAACTCGCCCTGCTCGGCGAACATCGAGACCAGGCGGCGCGCGCGGTGCAGCGCGTCGGCCTCGTCGTCGGCGGCGATATGGCACACGCCGGACTTCTTGAAGTGGGTGGTGGGACCGCCAAGGGTCGCCATGTCGACGTTCTCGCCGGTGACCGAGCGCACGACATCGGGCCCGGTGACGAACACGCGGCCCTCCGGCGCCATGATCACCACATCGGTCAGCGCGGGCCCGTAGGCGGCGCCACCGGCGGCGAAACCGAGCACGACCGAGATCTGCGGAACCAGACCGGACGCGCGGACCATGGCCTCGAAGACCAGCCCGACCGCGTGCAGCGCCTCGACACCCTCGGCCAGGCGAGCGCCGCCGGAGTGCCACAGGCCGACCACGGGAACGCCGGATTCGATGGCGGTGTCGATCGCGTCGACGATGTGCTTGCAGCCCTCGACTCCCATCGCGCCACCCATGATGGTCGCGTCGGAGCAGTAGGCCACGGTGCGGACCCCGTCGACCTCGCCGATCGCGGCGAGCACGCCGGAGCGGTCGCGCGGATGCAGCGGCAGGACGGTGCCGGGGTCGAAGAAACGTTGGAGCCGACCCAGTGGGTCGCGCGGATCGGTGGTGGTGTCTTGAAACGCGGGAGCAATGATGGTCATCGCGCTCACTCCTTCGCAAAAAAGATCTGCCGCGGGGGCGGCTGCTGTGGCGAACCGCCGGTGGGAGTCGAACCATTCAGTTGGCACGACCCCCACCGGGGATCGGAATGCAGTCGATGCGGCTGTTACGCCCGACCGAAGGCGAGCGCCACGTTGTGCCCGCCGAAACCGAAGGAATTGTTGATCGCGTACTCGATTTCCTGGCGACGGGCTTCCCCGTGCACCACATCGAGGTCGATCGCCGGATCCTGGTTGTCCAGATTCAGCGTCGGCGGGACGATGCCGTCCCGGATCGCCAGCACCGTGAGGATCGACTCGAGGGCACCGACGGCGCCGATCGAGTGACCAAGTGCCGACTTCGGCGCGTACACCGAGGCGTGCTTGCCGATCGCCTTGTAGATCGCGTTCGCCTCGGCGGTGTCACCGATGGGAGTCGCGGTCGCGTGGGCGTTGATGTGAGTGATGTCGGCCTTGGTCAGCCCGGCGGTCTGGATCGCGCGGGTCATCGCCCTGGCCGCGCCGGTGCCCTCGGGATCGGGCGCCACCAGGTGGAACCCGTCGGAGGTGATACCGGCACCGAGCAGGCGGGCGTGGATGGTGGCCCCGCGTGCCTTGGCGTGCTCCTCGGTCTCGATGACCATGAGCGCGCCGGCCTCGCCGAAGACGAACCCGTCACGATCCTTGTCGAAGGGACGCGAGGCGCCCTTCGGATCGTCGTTGCGGGTGCTCATCGCGCGCATCATGGAGAACGCCGCGATCGGCACCGAGTCGATGAAGCCCTCGACGCCACCGGTGACGACGATGTCGGCGTCACCCATCACGATCATCCGCCACGCGTTGGCGATGGCTTCCGAACCCGACGAGCACGCCGAGACCGGAGTGACCACTCCCGCCCTGGCCTTCAGCTCGAGACCGACGACCGCCGACGGACCGTTCGGCATGACCATCTGAACAGCCAGCGGCGAGATCTTGCGATAGCCGCCGTTCTTCAGCTTGTCGACCGAGTCGATCAGGGCGTCGCCGCCGCCGAGTCCGGTGCCGATCGCGACGCCGAGACGGTCGTTGTCGACCTCCGGGCTGCCCGCGTTCTTCCACACCTCACGACCGAGCACGGTCGCCAGGCGCTCGACATACGCCATCCGGCGGATCTCGACCCGGCTCAACAGGGTGTCGGGGCTGACCTTCAGGTGACCGCCGATTCGCACCGGCAGGTCGTATTCCTCGATGAAGGAATCCTCGAGAACGTCGATTCCGCTCTCACCGTTGAGGAGTCCCTTCCACGTCGCATCGACGTCACCAGCGATCGACGTGGTCGCCGCCATCGACGTGACGACGACGTTGGGGAAGTTCCCGTTCAAAGTGCTGGGAGCAGGAGTGGTCAAAGTTCGGCCCTACTCGCCGTCGAACTTGGCCTTGAGCTCCGCGGCGGCGTCGGAGTTCTCCGCCTCGAGCTTCTGGATGTAGGAGACAGCGTCGCCCACGGTCTTCAGGCTGGCCAGATCCTCGTCGGGGATCTTGACGCCGTACTTGTCCTCGGTCTGCACAGCGATCTCGACCATGGACAGCGAGTCGATGTCCAGGTCGTCGACGAAGGACTTCTCGACGGTCACCTCGGAGGGTTCGATACCCGTAACCTCTTCGATGATCTTGCCGAGTTCTTCGACGATCTGTTCCTGGGTCAGAGCGGCCACTTTGGTGGCTCCCTTCTTGTTTCTATTTGTAGGGTCGGCAACGGTCGCCCACTTCGTCGTGCGCGGCCGCCGGGGGAAAGCTAGCCCGCAGTGGTCAGGGTGACCAACGCGGGGAGGTCTTCGGGGGTCTTGAGGGCCAGATTGGGCGTGCCCTTCAGTTCCCGCTTGGCGATGCCGACGAGCGTGCCCGCCGGCGGCAATTCGACCACGGCCGCCACGGCCGCGGCGCGGATGGTCTCGGTGCACAGGTCCCACCGCACGGGGCGGGTGACCTGGGCGGCCAGCTTGGCGATCGCGTCGGCGCCCGAGGTGACCGGCTGCCCGTCGAAGTTCGACAGCAGCGTGCGGATCGGGTCGCTGGGCGAGATCGCGGCGATGGCGTCGGCGACAGCTTCCTGTGCCGGAGCCATGTAGGCGGTGTGGAACGCGCCCGCGACGGGCAGCGCGCGGACCCGCGCCTTCTCCGGCGGGTTCGCGGCGAGCTCGGCCAGGGCGTCCAGTGCGCCCGCCGCCACGATCTGACCGACCGCGTTGCGGTTGGCCGGAACGAGATCGAGTTCGGCGAGGCGCGCGAGCACGGCGGCCTCGTCGCCCCCGAGCACCGCGGACATGCCGGTCGGTTCCAACGCACACGCCTTGGCCATTTCCCGGCCGCGGATGGCGGCGAGGGCGACGGCCTCGTCGGCGGTGATGACACCGGCGACAGCGGCGGCGGCGAATTCACCGACCGAGTGTCCGGCGACGACTGTATCCGCCGGGAACGCCTCGGGGGCGATTTCGGCGAACGCGAGCAGTGCGGCGGCGACCACGAGCGGCTGTGTCACCGCGGTGTCGACGATCTCCTCGGCCGTCGCGGTGGTACCGAGACGAACCAGATCCAGGCCTGCGGCCTTGGACCAGAGCTCGAGGCGATCAGTCGCACCGGGAAGTGCGAGCCACGGCGTGAGCATGCCGGGTGTCTGGGACCCCTGTCCAGGGGTGAGCAACGCGATCACCCCTTAAGACAACACTGTGACCCCCGCCGCACGAGATGTCGGCGCGAATGAAGCTTGTCGATCGCTTTTGTAGGGGTCCCACAAAATCCGAGGTGGGGTGTCCCGATCGACCGATTCGCCAATCCCGTTACACGGGGTCGTTGGCCAATGGGACGGATGGTTCTTCTGGGGCAGGAGGAGACGATTCGTTATGCGTTCGTGTCAATCGTCCCACTGTGGCTGCGATCCGGAGCACATACGCGTCCCGAGGATTCATCGGATCACGCCCGGTGACCTCACCGATTCGTTTGAGTCGGTACCGAACGGTATTTGGATGGACGTACAGCTGCCGAGCGCAAGTTTCTACCGCTCCGCCACAATCCAGGTAGGCGTCGAGTGTGTCGGATAACGAAGATCCGGCAGCAGCCAACGGGAGCACAAGATACTCGTTCAGCGCCTCTATCGCAGCTCTATCGCCCAGCAACGCCCGTTCCGGTAACAACTCCGCGGCGTGAACCGGCCTTGGCGCGCCCCGCCAGCCCACGACGGCCTCCATGCCCGCCAGCGCCTCGATGGCCGAGGCGTGCGCGGCGCCGAGGGTGCGCATGGTCGGGCCGATCACCACCGGGCCGTCGGAGAACACCTCGGCCAGCAGATCGGTGAGGAACGGCGAGCCGATGCCCGAGTCCCCCAGATTCCCGCTGACCACCATCACCAGCCGCGCGCCCTGCACCACGGCCAGCGCGGCCCTGCCGTGTTTGGTCGCGATGGTGTGCACCGCGCCGACCGTGGACACGCCCTGGTCCTGCGGGGGTGTCCCGACCAGCACGGTGGCGGGCGCGGTGGCGTCCCAGTTCAACGTGGCGGCCCGGGAGAGCATGTCGGGCCCGGTATCGCCCCGGACCACCGCGTCGACCACCAGGGCCTCCAGGCGGGTATCCCAGGCGCCGCGCGACTCGGCCGCGCTGGCGTACACCGAGGCGGCCGCGAAACCGAGCTCTCGCCCGTATCGCAGCACCGCCTCGGTGAGCGCCACCAGTTGCCGATCGTTGCGCGCGAGCGCGGGCAGCCACTGTTCGAAGAAGTCCATGGCCACCCGCACCATGTCCACGGTCTGGCGCAGCGTGAGCCGCCGCGCCAGATCCTGCGGAATCACCTGGAACGCGTCCAGGCTGAAGCGGATATCGGAATCGGGATCCTGCAACCACTCCAGGAAGTTCACGACCGCCGTCTGCACCAGCATCTGCACGCCCGCGCGCTGCGCGGCGTCCAGATCGGCGAAGAACGGCAGCCGATCCTGCATCGACCCCACCGCCTCGGTGGACAGTCGCCCCGAGAACTGTTTGACCCGCTTGAGCAGCGTGTCGGGCAGCGGATCACGGGTCTGCCGGTTCGGGGACAGTGCCCCCGTCGGCAGATAGACCTCGTGCTCGCTGGTGCCCTCGGTGATCCGACGGGGCCGCGGCGGTTTGCGCTCCACAGTCCAATAGTCCGCTACGCGAGTTCCTCGCCCGCGTCCGCACTCGGCTTCGGCGCGGCGGCGACGCTGTCGATGCCGTATTTCGCGGCCGCCTCCACCGCCTTGGCCTTGTCGAACGTGCCGTCCTTGACCAGACCCTCCAGCACCGCGACCACGATCGACTGCGCGTCGACGTTGAACACCCGACGCGCGGCCGGGCGGGTGTCGGAGAAGCCGAACCCGTCGGTGCCCAGGGTGATGTAGTCGCCGGGGACCCACTGGCGGATCTGATCGGCGACCGCGCGCATCCAGTCCGTCGCGGCCACCACCGGCCCGCGCGCGGCCGAGAGCGCCTGGGTGACATAGGGCGAACCCGGATCGGTGTCGGGGTGTTTGAGCGCCACGATCTCCTTGTCGAGGGCCTCGCGACGCAGCTCGCCGAACGAGGTCACCGACCACACATCCGCGGAAACGCCCCATTCCTTCGCCAGCAGCTCCTGCGCGCGCAACCCGTCGGGCACCGTCACGCCGGAGACCAGGATCTGGGCGCGGATCTCGCCCTCACCACCGCGCTGGTACAGGTACAGACCCTTGAGCAGACCCGCCACGTCGAGGTCGTCGGGCTCGGCCGGCTGCTGATACGGCTCGTTGTACAGGGTGATGTAGTAGAAGATGTTCTCCCCGCCGAAGGTGCCCACCGCGGGCACATCGGTGCCGGGCAGCACACTGTTCGGAGCTTCACCGCCGCCGTACATCCGGCGCAGACCGTCGCGAACGATATGCGCGATCTCGAACGAGAACGCCGGATCATAGGTCACCACAGCGGGATTGGTGGAGGCCAGCAGCAGCGACTGACCGTCGTTGTGCTGCAACCCCTCCCCGGTGAGCGTGGTGCGACCGGCGGTGGCGCCGAGCACGAACCCGCGCGCCAGCTGATCGGCCGCCGCCCAGAAGCTGTCGCCGGTGCGCTGGAACCCGAACATCGAATAGAAGATGTAGAGCGGGATCATCGGCTCGCCGTGGGTGGAGTACGCGGTGCCCGCGGCGGTGAAGCACGCGGTGGAACCGGCCTCGTTGATGCCCTCGTGCATGATCTGCCCGACGGTGCTCTCCTTGTAGGCGAGCATGAGTTCGGCGTCGACCGAGGTGTAGAGCTGGCCGTTGCGGTTGTAGATCTTCAGCGTCGGGAACCACGAGTCCATGCCGAAGGTGCGGGCCTCGTCGGGGATGATCGGCACGATCCGCTTGCCGATCTCCTTGTCGCGCAACAGTTCCTTGACCAGGCGCACCAGCGCCATGGTGGTGGCGACCTGCTGCTTGCCCGAGCCCTTGCGCACCGAGCGATACACCTCGTCGCCCGGCAGCTTCAACGGCTTGGCCGCGTTGCGCCGCTCCGGCACGAAACCACCGAGCGACTTGCGCCGCGCGAGCATGTACTGGATCGCCGGATTGTCCATGCCCGGGTGGTAATACGGCGGCAGGTACGGGTCCTTCTCCAGCTCGGCGTCGCTGATCGGGATGCGCTGCAGATCGCGGAAGTCCTTGAGGTCTTGCAGGGCAAGCTTTTTCATCTGGTGGGTGGCGTTGCGGCCCTCGAAGTGCTTGCCGAGGGTGTAGCCCTTGATCGTCTTGGCCAGGATCACCGTGGGCTGGCCCTTGTGCGCCATCGCCGCCGAATACGCCGCGTAGACCTTGCGGTAGTCGTGCCCGCCGCGCTTGAGATTCCAGATCTCGCTGTCGGACATGTTCTGCACCAACGCCTTCGTGCGCGGATCGCGTCCGAAGAAGTGGTCGCGCACGTAGGCGCCGTCATTGGCCTTGTAGGTCTGGTAGTCGCCGTCGGGGGTGGAGTTCATCAGGTTCACCAGCGCCCCGTCGCGGTCGGCGCCCAGCAGCGCGTCCCACTCGCGGCCCCAGACCACCTTGATCACGTTCCAGCCCGCGCCGCGGAAGAACGACTCGAGTTCCTGAATGATCTTGCCGTTACCGCGAACCGGGCCGTCGAGGCGCTGCAGGTTGCAGTTGATCACGAAGGTGAGGTTGTCGAGCGCCTCGTTGGCGGCCACCTGGATCAGACCGCGCGACTCGGGCTCGTCCATCTCGCCGTCGCCGAGGAACGCCCACACGTGCTCGTCGGAGGTGTCCTTGATGCCGCGATCGGTGAGGTAGTGGTTGAACCTGGCCTGGTAGATGGCGTTCATCGGGCCCAAACCCATGGACACCGTGGGGAATTCCCAGAAGTCGGGCATCAGGCGCGGGTGCGGGTAGGACGGCAGGCCCTTGCCGAGTCCGCCGTGGCTGTACTCCTGGCGGAACCCGTCGAGCCGGTCCGCGCTGAGCCGCCCCTCGAGGAAACCGCGCGCGTAGATGCCGGGCGAGGCGTGGCCCTGGATGTAGATGTGGTCGCCGCCGCCGGGATGGTCCTTGCCACGGAAGAAGTGGTTGAAGCCCACCTCGTAGAGCGCCGCCGAGGACGCGTAGGTCGAAATGTGGCCGCCGGTACCGATTCCGGGACGCTGCGCGCGGTGCACCATGATCGCGGCGTTCCACCGGATCCAGGCGCGGAAGCGGCGCTCGACCTCCTCGTCGCCGGGGAACCACGGCTCGTTCTCGGTGGGGATCGTGTTGACGTAGTCGGTGGAGGTGAGCGCCGGAATCGACACGCGCCGTTCGCCGGCGCGCTCGAGCAACCGCAACATCAGATACCGGGCGCGGCCGGGTCCCTCACGGTCGAGCATCTGGTCGAAGGACTCCAGCCATTCGCTGGTTTCCTCGGGGTCGATATCGGGTAGGTAGGACGCCACTCCTTCGCGGATCACCCGCACCCGTTCGCCGGTGGGTTTGGTGTCCGCGGGCGGGGTCGCTACGGGTTCGTCGGAAGCTGCAGAGTGGATCAGGTCGGTCAAATCTGCTCCTCGTACTGGGGGCTGAACTGCTGGTCGGCGTCGCTGTCCCCGGGCTTGCCCGCTTGATGTGCGGGCCACCCGTCACGAAAGGTTCGGGCGCACCCCCCATCCTTGCCGAAAGGGCTGCCCAGGTCATCATCTGAGCGGGAAATCCATTAGGTTCGGCGAGGGAAACACGAGTTGTGCTGGTGAGTGAGAGGGAACGGCGAACGATGAGGGTGCTACACGCGCGCCGGTTCGGGTCGGTCTGCGCCATCGTCGCGGTGTCGGTGGGTTCGGTGCTGGTGGGGTGTGCCGACCGGGTGCCCGGCACGCCGACGACCGACGCGGCCGATGTGGCCGCCTACAAGACCACCGCGGCCGCCTCGTCCTCGGCCGCGGCCTCCTCGCGCGCCGCCGCCGCGCGCGACAAGGCCATCTCCGACAACTGCGGCCAGTTCGCCACCACCACCGGAACGGGCGTGACCGCCTACAACGACTTCGTCTCCGCCCACGACAGCAACGCCCCCGACTACGCCGTCAAGCGCGAAACGGCCGCAAGCACCCTCGACAACGCGGCCACCAAGGTCGAGACCGGCGTGAGCACCGCCGCGGGCGCCCTGCCGACCGAGCTGGCCGACAAATTCACCGCGTATGTGGCCGCCGCGCGCGAACTCGCGGCCCAAACCAGAAAAATGACCTACAGCTCACCGGTCGGCAAGCTCAACGAGGCCAGTCGGGCCATCAACCAGGCACGGACCGCCGTTCACGAGGCCTGCTGAGGGAGTCGATTTCGCCCTCCCGACACGCGGCGTACGGTACCGATTCATCCGATCAGCTTGCGCTACGGCCGATAACCATGTTCGCTTGCACCTATCTTACTGTCGGCAGTTTAGGGAGGACACCACCGTGGTCGCCGCGGCGGACGCGCAGAACTACGCTCAGAAGCTTGGCATTTCTCACGGCTTGGTTGTTCAGGAATTGGGCTGGGACGAGGACACCGACGACGCATTGCGCGCCGAGATCGAGGAGGTCACCGGCGGCGAAATGGTCGACGAAGACTCCGACGAGGTCGTCGACGCCGTCCTGCTGTGGTGGCGAGAAGGTGACGGCGATCTGGCCGACGAGCTGATGGATGCCATCAGCCCGCTGGCCGACGAAGGCTTCATCTGGGTCCTCACCCCCAAAACCGGGCAATCAGGCCATGTCGATCCGAGCGAGATCGCCGAAGCCGCACCCACGGCCGGCCTGACCCAGACATCCACCATCAGCCTCGGCAGTTGGACGGGCTCACGCCTCGTCCAGCCGAAGGCACCGTCCAAACAGCGCTGAATCCGCCGTTCGCTAGGGTCTCAGTTGGGCTCGCAGCCCGGCTGAGGCCCGACACGACGGAGGATCGAAACGCATGCCGCTAGAAGTTGGCACTCTCGCGCCGGATTTCACGCTCAAGGACCAGAACAACCAGCCCGTCACCCTGTCGGACTATCGCGGCAAGAAGAACGTGCTGCTGGTGTTCTATCCGCTCGCCTTCACCGGCATCTGCCAGGGCGAGCTGTGCAAGGTTCGCGACGAGCTGCCCAAGTTCCAGAACGACGACGCCGAGATCATCGCGATCTCCGTCGGCCCCCCGCCCACCCACAAGATCTGGGCGGCCGAACAGGGCTACCTGTTCCCGCTGCTGTCGGACTTCTGGCCGCACGGCGCCGTCACCCAGGCCTACGACGTCTTCAACGAGAAATCCGGCTACCCCAACCGCGGAACCTTCGTCGTCGACAAGTCCGGCTACATCACTTTCGCGGAGATGAACGAGCCCGGACAAGCCCGTGACCAGGCGGCTTGGGAGAAAGCCCTCGCCGCGCTAGATTCATAACCCGACACCGCCGGTCCCCACCGGCGATGCCAGGGCGTATAGCTCAGCGGTAGAGCACTGGTTTTACACACCAGCGGTCGTAGGTTCGATCCCTACTGCGCCCACCCACAGAGCGGCGGCCTATCCACCGGTTTCCGTCTCTCCATAACCTCGTCGTACAGGTGCGCGTACCAGCGCAGCCGGATCGTGGGCAGAGCCACTTCGCCGGAAGCACCTTGGGTGCCTGCGCCTGAATCGCCTCACGCCGCAACCCGCGCCGAGCACCGGGAAGAGCGGCACCAGCACCCCGATCACCAGAATGGCGTGGAGGTGCTGGTCGGCGAGGGTCAGCTGGCATAGAGGTCTTCGAGCAGGCCGAAGTAGATCGTCTTCACGCCATAGTCTTGCACCATCTGGTCGAATGCGGTGGTGGTCGGGATCTTCGCGGCCGCCATTGCACGGGTGGCATCCAGTGCGCGGCGGTGACCGGAGGTGTCCATGCCGTCTATGACGGTGACACAGAGGTCTCGCAGACGACCATGGGGTCGGCGGCGGTGGGACGAGCAGCGGCAGACCGACGCGACTGCGAATCCGAGCTCTGTCATCACCCGTCCGCCCTGACGCCGACGTTCTCCACCACAATCGGCGGACGCCCGTCGCGCTGTTCTGCAGCGGTCAGCCACGCCTCCACATTGTCCAGCGACCCGTGGCAGACGACCCGAAACGGACTGTACAGCTCCCAGCCGTAGGGCGGTTCGGATGCACCGCGAATCGCCATGGATCGACGCGCGGCCCGCTCGGTCAACTCATCGAGCCTCCGTATGGTCTCGTCGCTCACATCGCCCCGTTTCCCGGTCGCGGCACAACCTTGCCCACCGCAACGAGCACGTCCCACGCCGCCGCCTTCCGCGCGCACTGCCACCGCTCACACGCCCGGTGCGCCTGCATCACCATGTGCGCCTGACTTGCGGTCAACGACCCGGTAGGCGCCGTGTGATCGAGCGCCGGTGACGGCGTGCCCTGCTGTTCGGCCTCCTGCGCCAGGCGCGCGATGATGTCCCACACCGTCGGCTGCTTCGGAACACCGGTCGTCTGCCCCCACATCGGCGGCCCCCTCTCCCAGGTTGGAATGCCTCCGCCGCCGGGGCGAACAGCCACCCGGCGGCGCGGCTGAAACCAGATTCGCCGCAGACAAGGGCGTCGAGGGACAGGAAAGGGACAGAGACAGAACGGGACACGCGAGACGTATCGATCTACCCTCGGACTATGGGGACACACGTAGGGCAAGCCCTCGCGGCCGAACGCAAGATCGCCGGTCTGAACCAACGCCAGCTCGCCGACCGGTCCGGGTACAGCCTGAGCATGATCAAGGCCGTCGAGCAGGAGCGCGAACCCGCCTCAGCGGGGTTCATCTCCGCCGTCGCCCGCGCCCTACGGATCACGCCCGAACAGCTCACCGGCGCCCCGTTCAACGACGGCAAGCCGCTCGCGGACGCGGTCAACGAACTCTCCGTGCTGCTTGCCGAAGGCCGCTACGCCCGCGCCGACGAACCGGGCCAGCTGGCACAGATCGAAGCCGACCTCACCGCGGCGCAGGACCTGTACCGCAGCGACCGCACCCGCCAGACCATCGAGGTATTACCCGCGATCATCCGCCGCCTGCACGGCGCCGCGCGCGACCTCACCGGCGACGACCAGGCGCGCGCGTACTCGCTGCTCGCGTCGGCCTACATCCTCGCCGAATGGTCGGCCCGCCGGACCGGTCACCTCATGCTCGCGTTGCCCGCGCTCGACCTCGCCGACGGATACGCCCCGCTCGGCGACGACCCGAACTACGGCGCGTTCTCCGCGCTGGCACGCGCCCGGATCCTCACCCACTACGGCGAATCCGGTGTGGCCGCCCAGCTCATCGACCGCGCCATCACCACCGCCGACGACACCGCGCCGGGGATGGTCCTCGCCGGGTACTCCCACCTCGCCGGGGCGATCAACGAGGCCCGGAAACTGAACTACGCGGGCGCCGTCGACCACGTCACGGCAGCGCGCGACCTCGCTGCCCGGACCGGCGAATCCGACATGTACATGACCGCGTTCGGGCCACTGAATGTTGAAATCCATTCGCACGCGGTCGAATTGGAAGCAGGTGACCCGAACCGGGCAGCGCTCACCGGCGTCGAACTGACCTACTCGGCGGGCGCCCCACCGACCAGGATCGCCCACCACTGGCAGGACAACGCCCGTGCCTGGCTCATGTCGGGCAAGCCGGACAAGGCACTGGCGTCGCTGAACAAGGCGCGCGCCGCAGCGCCGCAGCAGACCCGCTTGCACCCGTCGGTGCGGGAAACGGTGTACGGCATCGCCGCCGCGCAGCGCCGCCAGTCAGAGAGCCTGCTCGGGTTCGCGCACTGGCTCGGCGCCACGGTGTAGGCGTGCGGCCGAACCCCCGACTCTCCAAGAGTGATCACGGCACCGGACACTTGTTGAGAATCGGCGAGACCTGGTTCATCGCCGTGAGCAAGTGGTGCACATCGTTGTCGATCAACTCCGCCATGTGGAAGGTGTCACGGAGGCGTTGGCGAAGTGGGTGATTCCGGCCTGCCCGCAGCGGTGCGCTGATGATGCACTCGTGGTGGGCCACCCGATTGCGGAAGTACGACAGTCGGTACAGCAGCCAACGAACCTCATCCGGATCGGTTCCGGGCGCGAACGCGCGACACAGCGCTTCGTTCCAGACTCTCCGTCGATACCCGTTGGTTGTCGGATCTTTCCACTGCGCCTCGTGGCTGGGTACGAGGCCGTGCCACTTGCCGAAGCTGATCTGCGACAAGACGTCTCCTTCCGCAAGGGGCTGCCCGCTCCGCCGATGCGCAGGATTGCCGTCGCGGACGTCCTTCGCGTCCATGGCGTACGAGACCGCCCCGCTCCGAATCGCCGTGAACAGCGGAGCCAGGGGGTCGGGGAGGTCCGAGTGATCGGTGAGCCAGTCGCACGTGCCGCCGTTGGTGTGGCACCACGTAGACAACTGCTCGTGCATCGCGTTACGCACCACGATCTCCACTACCGCGAGCAACTCCATGAACGCCGCGGACAGCTGGATGTTCCACCGGTACAGCGCGACGGCATTGCGGGAGTGCCCGCCCGCGAGCTGGTAATACGGTTCTATGCGCGGCCCACCGAGCCGCACCATGACATTCCGGTGCCGCCGTTGACCGGCGGTCGATGCTTGCACGGCCGGTGCGCCCAGCGTAGACTTCATCGCAGAAAAGGCCTCTCGGGGTCAAAGACTACGAAGAGCGTCCCCGCGTTTTCACGCGGGGGCGTTCTCTTGCTATGGGTGGCGCTCGTGATCGAGTTACGGTCTCCGGCCCCGCACGTCCAGCCATGAGACTGGATTCCGGCTCTTCGATGGCGTGACAATCAGATTCGCGAGCAGTTGGTCGACCGCGATGTCCTCGGTGTCCAGTGCCGCCACAACCACGCCCGCATCGGCGTCGACCCAGCCACCGCTGTCCGCGACGAGGCATTTGTCCACGAAGATCCGGTCGCCGTGAATCGCGTACGAGTCCGCCCACAGGTGGGCCACAGGCAGGCCGAGCCGGAATGCGACGATCCGGAAGGTGCCAACTGTCGGCGCCGCGCTCCAGTAGGCCCTGACCGAGCGCACGACCTCCGGCGCGTTGAACACCCAGTCGGGTTTCACACCGTGACCCCGCCGACTGATCGGATCGCCGGGCTTCGAGGGACCGTCGACCCACGCCCCCATGCTGAGGGTGAGGGTCGGCGCGGTCGAGGTCGGCAGGGACAGCTCTTTCCATGGCACCGCAGTGCCGGTACCGAGTGCTCGGAGCGTGACGACCGCGCGCTGGGCGACGGTCGGACTCGCCGACTGCGCCTGCACGGCGAGGGCCACCGCCACTGCGGGAGTGACGCCCCAGTCCTCGGCCTGGACGCGCATCTGCTGCTCGGCATCCGCGTCCAGCTGTAGTCGACTTCGCTTCTGCGCCATGGATATCCAACCCTGGGAAATGTATGTGTACGCAGACATTAGCACAGAGTCTGCGTACACATACATTTCGGCCGAAGCGGAGGAGCGGCGTCCGTGACTCCGCGGTTCAGACGCACGTCGGTACACACACGAGGGCCGTGGGTGGCCAGCGGATTCCCCTCGCGCACCCTGCCGCTCACGGATACCGGGCGGTGACGAGCCAAGCCCGCGAGTCGAAGTACACCCCACCGTCGGTCTGATGGTCGTCCAGGATCGCACGCAGCCGCGCGCGGGCGTGTTCGGCGTCCGAGGGTTCGAGCGCGGCGAGGAAGGCGGTGAATCCGGTGAGGCGGAGCAGATTGTCGTAGGCGGCCGGAACGTCGGGTCCGTAGTAGACGGGCTCGTCGATGTCGGCCAGGCGGATGTCGACGAAACCCGCTGCCGCCAACAATGATTCGGTGATTGCCGGATCACCCAGGGAGAACGGCCCACGACCCGGCGTCGCGATCACCGCCGCGAGGACATCGCTGAACACCGACGCCCACTCGTTGCGTCCGGGACCCTGCCACACCAACCACGCCAGACGTGCCCCGGGCCGCAACGCCCGCGCGATATTACTGAACGCGGCGACCGGATCGTCGAAGAACATCACCCCGAACCGACTGACACACACATCGAAATAGCCTGGGGGGAAAGGGTTTACCTGCGCGTCTGCCAAGGCGAAACCGACATTCGACGGCCCCTCGTCGGCACTGATCCGCCGAGCCGGTCCGAGCATCCGCTCCGAGATATCGACCCCGAGCGCGCTCCCCCCACCCGCCGCACGAGCCGCCAACCGCGTGACCTGCCCGGTACCGCACCCGACATCGAGCACCCGATCACCGTGCCCGATCCGCGCGGCCGCCATCAAGTGCCCAGTATGCGCCCGAAGCTCGGCGTCATAGTCGAACAGATCCATCGCCGCCCTCCCTGACCGTCGCACCGACGCTAACCTCGCCGGCTGTCACGAGCAAAGCAGGATCGGCGCCGGAGCGGTGCGCAACACTTCACGGGGGAACCAGGTGCCGATTCGCCAACCGCTGCTGCTCGGGCCCCGCTCAACCCGAACGCCGCGTCTTCTATTGGAGAACAGGGCAATTCATACCTTGTCGCGGCGCCGGGTTTCTCGGTGATCAGCTCGACGACACCGCGACGCGCCCCTCATCCACTCGCTCCGCCGACGACCGAGTCCCGTCGCCGACCGCCAAGCGAATCCCCGTGCCCAGCAACCACACCGCGATGCCGGATTGGAACGCGAACAGGAAGCTGTAGTCGACGTTCTGGCTGAAGACCACCAGTGGGCCCGCGATGGCGCTGGCGATGCCGGTGACGACGGCGATCGCGGCGAGGATCCAGGCGGCGATGGTGCGGGCGTGGCGGGCGACGGCTACGGCGAGGGCGGCGGTGGTGAGGCCGAGAGCCGGGGAGGCGATCACCTGGAGGGCCATGTGGATGTCCAGGATGGGGGTGTGCGCGTGGTTGGCGAGTGCGTCGGCTTCGGAGGCCGCGGCCAGGTGCGGAATCAGTTCGATCCCCGCGAACGCGGTACCGGCGGCCGCGATGACCAGCCATTTCGAGACCGAGGCCCCGAACACGCCGGTGCGCCGAGCCAGTAAGTAGGTGGCTGCGGCGAGCAGCAAACCGACCATCTGGAGCAGGTGCGAGGCGTTCCACCGGCTGTCGGTGAACATCGAGATCAGGTGCTCGTCGACCTCGGCGCCGGTGCCGATCGGGTGCATCTGGCCCCCGATGCCGAACACGAGGGCGGCGACGATGAAGCCCAGCGGGACAACACGTTGATTCATGACATACTCGATTCACTAGAGACTTACTCAGTGAATATAGAGATCCTCGAGATCGCTGTAAAGTGGGGGCGTGAACGACGAGCGATCCGGGCGTGGCTATCGCTCACAGCTACGCTCCCAACAGGCCGAACTCACCCGGTCCCTCATCGCCGCGGCGGCCCGGGATCGATTCCTGCAGCACGGCTGGTCCGGCACCACGGTGCGCTCGGTCGCGACGGCCGCGGGTGTTTCCGAGGCCACGATCTACGCGGTCTACGGCAGCAAAGCGGGCCTGGCCACGTCCCTGATCGACAGCGCCGACGCGGGCGCCGACGTCGAACGGGCCACCGCCGAACTGCTCGCCGGCGCCGGCGACCCCCGCGCGCAACTACGCGCCCTGCTCGGCTTCGACCGTCGCCTGTTCGAAACCGCGGGCGATGTCCTGCGCATCATCGTCGAAGGCGCCCGCCAGCACCCCGCCCTGGCCGAGGCCTACCGCATCGGCCGCGACCGAGGCAACAAGATCCGCACCGAGGTCTACGGCGCCTGGCCCGCCGACGTCTGGCGCCCCGGCATGGACCTGCACCAGGCCCTCGACATCGCCTCTGTCATCTCCTCGATCGACAGTTTCGACATCCTGCGCACCGAACGCGGCTGGTCCGCCGACCGCATCGAATCCTGGTGGTCGACCACCCTGTCCGAACTGTTCTTCGGACCGCCGTGAGCCTGCCGCGCTGACGGCGGTCCGAATCCGTCCTCAGTTCACTGGTGGATCACGTCGCCGAGCCGAGGAAGAACGAGTCGCTTCCAGCCCCGTTCCATCGCATTGCGCATCATCTGCTGCCGGCGGTCCGCGATGTCGAACCCTTTCTGCGTCAACAGAAGTCGGGTGCCGCCGCCCTGCGGCTCGAGTTTCCACTCGACGATCCACCTGGCCGGATGCTCGGCCTGCGGATACACCCAGCTGTAGGTCAGTTGCTCGCAGGGCCGCGCGACCAGCACCTCGCAGACGATCTCGTCGATCGCCGAGTCCGCGATGGTGAATCGGAAGTGGGTGCCGACCGCGGCGGCGAAGCCGGTCGGCCGAAGCAACCACCGCGCGAGCAGGTCCGGCTCGGTCAGCGCCCGCCAGACGGCGTGCGGCGGCTGCCGATAGAAGCCGCCGAGTTCGACCGCGGCGGGATCCAGCTGTGGATCGGCGATCATCGGACCTCAATTCGCCTGTTCTTCACTGTGTTTCGCTTCCATCTCCGCGGCGAGCTCAGGCTGCTCGGCCTCCATCTTCCGGACGTAGGCAACCGCGTCCCCGACGGTGCGCAAACTCGCGAGGTCCTCGTCGGGGATCTTCACCGCGTACCTGTCCTCGAGCTGCACGGCGATCTCCACCAGCGACAGCGAATCGATCTCGAGATCGTCGACGAACGACTTCTCGACCGTCACCTCCGTCGCATCGATCCCGGTCACCTCCTCGACGATCTCCGCGATCCCCCCAACGATCTGTTCCTGCGTGGTACCCACGAATCACCCTTCCCTGCCCGCGTCGACCGAAGGCCACCTGCCTCGCACGGATCGAGCAGCAGTCCCGGTACGCTAAAAGCTCCAGTGGGGTGGAGGTGCAATAACTTGTGACGGACACCACACAACAGCACCGCTCCAGACGCATCGGCGACCTCGCCCGCAACACGGACCTTTCGGTGCGAACGATCCGCTTCTACTGCGACGAAGGCACCGTGGAGTCCTAGCGCAATTACCCCTGGAACCCCTTCAACGCTCGATCCGCGCGGTTGACGAAGATCGCCGTGATGATGGTGCCGGTGAGGAGGGTGATCATCAGGATCTTCGCGGGCCATGGTCCGTCGATGATGGCGCCGATTGTTGCCAGGAGGACGAGGCCGCTGGTGGTGATCAGCATGGAGGTTGCTCTGGTCGTGCCGTTGATTTCGCCGCGCAGGATTCGGCGCGATGCGGTGAGGAGGCTGATCGCGGGGAGGCCGGGTAGGAGTGCGACTACGCAGACCACGATCAGGTATTGGGGATTGACCAGGCCGGATATCACCAGGCCTACGGAGCAGGCCAGCAGCACGATGCCCTGGACGAGGCAGGCGGAGCCCGCGAGGCGGGTGGCTCGGCGCACTGCCGGTTCGTTCGCGTAGGGCGACTGCACGCCCGCCCGCATCGCATTGATCTCGCCCTCACCTCGAACAACCGTTCGCGCGATGAGCCCGAAATTCGCTTGGCAGCGGTTCGCGCGCTCCGATATCGTCGGAAACCATGCACACAGGTATCGCGATGATGAAGCCCTGGTCGCTCCGCTGACGGCGGCGACCCTTCTTCTGTTCTGACGCCGCCGTTCCGGGTAATCCTGCCGGGCGGTCCTCAGTGCTGTCCCGGCTCCTTCCTCGAGCTGCGGAGACCCTGTGTCCATCTCTCATCGCGCGCACGCGCACCTCAAAGCCACCTCGATCCATGTCACCCTCGGTTCACGACCGGTGTTGGCCGATGTCTGCCTCACCGTGTCGACCGGTTCGCGCATCGCCATCGTCGGGGAGAACGGGCGGGGCAAGTCCACCCTGCTGCATGTGCTGGCCGGGCTCCTCGTCCCCGACAGCGGGACGGTGACCCGGGCCGGCACGATCGGAATCGCCCAGCAGGCCATCGCTTTTCGCGCGGGCGAGACCGTCGGTGATCTCATCGCCGAGACCGTCGAACCGGCGCGCCGAGCGCTGCGCGAACTCGACGCCGCGACCCTGTCGCTCACCACCGCCGCCGCGGGCGCGGACGACGCCTACGCCGCGGCCCTCGACACGGCCACGCGACTCGACGCCTGGGACGCCGAACGACGCGTCGATATCGCCCTGTCCGCGCTGCACGCGTGCGCGGACCGTGGTCGGGCGCTGGCGACGCTGTCGGTGGGCCAGCGCTACCGGGTCCGCCTGGCGTGCCTGCTCGGTTCGGCTCAGGACATCCTGCTGCTGGACGAACCGACCAACCACCTCGACCGCGACGGCCTGGACTTCCTCACCGATCGCCTGCGAGCCCACTCCGGTGGACTGGTCGTGGTCAGCCACGACCGCGCCCTGCTGCGCGATGTCGCGGACGAATTCCTCGACCTCGATCCCAGTCGGGACGGTCACCCGCAGCTCTTCGCCGGCGGTTACACGGGCTGGCAGCAGGGCAGGGACCGCGCCCGCGCCCGCTGGGTCGACGATCATGAGGCCCAACTCGCCGAACGCGCGCGCCTCCACGACGCGGTGTCGAGCGCACGCGACCGTCTCAGCACCGGATGGCGACCGGACAAGGGCCACGGAAAACACCAACGCCAGTCCCGCACACCGGGTTTGGTGCAGGCGCTCAATCGGCGCCAGTCCGATCTCGACGCCCACACGATCACCGTCCCCGCTCCCCCGCTGCGCCTGCGCTTTCCGGATCTGCGCGTCCGGCCCGGGATCACGCTGCTCAGCTGCGCCGAGGTCACGGTGCCGGGCCGCCTCGACTCCCCGGTCAGCCTCGCTCTCGCGGCGGGCGATCGACTCCTCGTCACCGGCCACAACGGCGCGGGCAAGTCCACGCTCCTGGCCGCCCTCGCGGGTGCGGTCGAACCGTCGACCGGCGTCGTCGAACGGCACACGACCGCCCGCATCGCCTTCATCGGCCAGGAAGTCCCCGCCTGGGACCCCGACCTGACCGCCCACGACCTCTACGACCAGCACACCCGACACCATCGCGACCCGGTTCCCCTCACCGCGACCGGTCTGCTCGAGCCGCGAGCCCGCGCCACCCCCGTCGGTCGCCTCTCCCAGGGCCAGCAGCGCCGCCTACACCTGGCCGTCCAACTCGCCGCCCGCCCCGATCTCATCCTGTGCGACGAGCCGACTAATCACCTCTCCACCGCCCTGGTCGACGACCTCACCGCGGCCCTGCGCACGACCCCGGCGGCGGTTGTCGTGGCCACCCACGACCGCCGCATGCTCGCCGATCTGATCGACTGGCCCGAACTCCCACTGTCGCTTCGGAGTACCGAGGGGGCCGCCACGCCGACCTAGGACCCGAAGCTGCCCGTCGCGGGCTTGGCGGTGGGCACCTTGACCGTCACCTTCTCGGAGAAGGCGAACTCGGCGTCGTTGACACAGCCGCCGCGCGCGGTGATCGTGGTGCCGGGTTCGAGTCCTTCGAGGGTGGTGGTGATCGTCTGCCCCGGACCGGCCAGCGACTCCGGCGCCATCTCACCGAAGAAGACGTGGTCGCTGTTCGGGCCGACGCCGGCCTCGGCCCAGCACCAGCCGCGGTCGTTGCGGTTGGCCAGGGTGGCGGTGATCGTGCCCGCGGCGGTGCCGGTGAAGCTGATCGCCGGTACCTCGAACGGGGTGATCGCCGCGGCGGGCGCGACCGCGAGGGGGCCGAAGGCGAGCACAGCGGCGGAGGTGGCCACCAGGAGTGGGCCGGAAATTCGACTGTTCATCACCCGCACGATGCTGCCCGAGCGCGGGTTCGGGGACAAGAGCGAGCACCGATGACCGGAACGGACTAGCCCACGTCGCGGCGCAACCAGGTGACTTCGGCGCCGATACTGTCGGTGCCCTGCCGGTAGGCCTCGAGGTCCTCGTCCCACGGGGAACCGAGGGCGCGGTCGAGTTCGGTGGACAGGTCGAAGGTTCCGTGGGTGTCGAGTTCTTTGGCGGCTTGCAGTAAGGCACGTAATCGCATTTCGCCGAGCATGACATCGCCGTTGGCGCCGGTGGATCCGTGCCACAGACCGAGGGCGGGGACGAAACTGTAGCGTTCGCCGTCGACGCCTTCGCTGGGATCCTCGGTGACCTCGAATCGCAGCACCGGCCAGGTGCGCAATGATTGGGCAATCCGTGCGGCGGTGCCGACCGGACCGATCCAATCGCTGCTGGCTCGGAGTTGCCCGTCGGCGGGTTGGGTGTTCCATCGCAATTTCGCGGGAGACGAGAGTGCGGTGGACAGCGCCCATTCCACGTGGGGACACAACGCGGCGGGCGATGAGTGGATGTACACCACACCCGCCGTCGCGTCAGCGAACTGACTCGATGCGCGCACTAACAACACCTCCAGCCTCGACAAGGAGCGTCTTCCCCAACGACCCGTCGCGGACTGGCAGTGGCCCGAGTGTAGGCGACGTGCGTGGTGCTGCGCGCGTTACCTTACTGCGTGTTATGTGTCTCTGCGATCACGGAATCGCTTAATTTCGGCCACGCTCTTCTGGCCCAGTCCCCGAAATTCTCGTCGCTCAGCGCGATTGTCGCCACTCCTATTTCCGGGTCGACCCACAGGAACGTGCCGGACTGTCCGAAGTGGCCGTAGGTGCGCGCGGAATTGGCGCTTCCCGTCCAGTGCGGGGTTTTCCCGTCGCGGATTTCGAATCCCAATCCCCAGTCGTTGGGTCGCTGGGAGCCGTATCCGGGCAGGATGCCGTCGCGGTCGGGGAATTGCACCGAGGTGGCGTTATCCAATGTTTGCCGAGATATCAATTGGGGTGTCAGCAACTCACTGGCGAATAACGTCAGGTCGGCGAGCGAGGCACGGGCGGCGTGGCCCGCGGAGCCGTCGAGGACGGCGGTGCGCATGCCCAGTGGCGCGAAGACCGCCTCGTCGAGGTACTCGGGAAAGGCGATGGCGGTCTGTTCGGTGAGGAAGTCGGCGAGCAGTTCGAAGCCGGCACTCGAGTAGATGCGGCGCGCGCCCGGTTCGGCGATCACCTCGGGGGTGGCGAAGGCGACGCCGGAGGTGTGGGCGAGCAGGTGGCGCACGGTCGAGCCGGGCGGGCCCGCGGGCTGGTCGAGTTCGATCGCGCCTTCCTCGAGTGCCACGAGCGTGGCGTAGGCGACCAGCGGTTTGGTGACCGAGGCGAGCCGGTACACCCGTTCGGTGTCGCCGACGCTCGACACCGACTCGGCGGTGACCACGGCGGCGGCGGCGTTCTCGACGGGCCAGTCCTGAACCTGCTGCAACGATCGCATCTCCGCAGCGTACGAGACGCGGCTACGATCGTTGACACCATGAGTCCCGCACCATCGATCCACGGCGACGTGGCGGCCGGTTTCGGCCCCGTCGCCGACGCTTTCCGCCGCAACTTCACCCACCACGGCGAGATCGGCGCCGCCGTCTCGGTCTACGCCGGTGGCGAGCCGCTGGTCGACATCTGGGCCGGTCATCGCGACCGCAACCGTGAGGTCGCGTGGGAGCACGACACCATCGTGCCGGTGTTCTCCTCGTCGAAGGGGATGTCGGCGTTCACGATCGCGGCGGCGGTCTCGCGCGGACTGCTCGACTACGAGGCGCCGGTGACGAAGTACTGGCCGGAGTTCGGCGCGCACGGCAAGGACCGGATCACCGTGCGGCAGTTGATCGATCATCAGGCCGGGCTGTCCGGGCTGGACCGGGTCGTGAAACTGCGCGAACTCGTCGACCGTGACGCCCTCGGGGAGCTGCTCGCCGCGCAGAAACCGGCGTGGGTTCCCGGCACCCGGCACGGGTATCACGCGCTGACGCTGGGGCTGTATCAGAGCGAGTTGCTGCGCCGGGTCGACCCGGACGGTCGCAGTCTCGGACGGTTCTTCGCCGAGGAGATCGCGGGGCCGGTCGGTGCCGATCTGTTCATCGGGCTGCCCGATTCCGAGCCGATGGAGCGCGTCGCCCAGTTGTCGGCGACCAAGAGCTGGGACATCTGGCGCTACGAACGCCGCGATCTGCCGTTGCGGATCGGCGGCGAGGTCTACGCCAAGCGCGGGTATTCCTATGCGGCACTGACCAATCCGCGACCGGGTGCGCCCGCGCGGGCGGCCCGGCGGGAGTTCCTCGAAGTCGAGTGGCCGGGCATGAACGGCGTGGGTAACGCGCGGGCGCTGGCGAAGGTCTACGGCGCGGCGGCGGCGCACACGGGCGCGCTGCCGATCAGCGACGAGGTGCTCGACCAGCTCGCGGCCGCCGACACCGCCGACGACGTGCCCGCCGATGACCTGGTGCTGCACACCAAGAGCCGCTACCACCTCGGATTCCGCAAGTCGCGCGGTAGTTTCCGCTTCGGCTCGGACAAACGCGCCTACGGCACAACGGGTTTGGGCGGATCGTTCGGATTCGCCGATCCGACAACCGGATTGGGCTTCGGCTACACCATGAACCGCCTCGGCATGGCAATCCTCGACGATGTCCGCAGTCGCAATCTGCGCGAGGTCGTCGTGCGGTGCGCGGGCCGGTAACGACAGCGCGAACTGCGGGAGGCCCGCGTCACTGTCTCGGCCGTCGCCGAGGGTGGGTCGGCCCACCGGCAGGCGTCATCGCGACGCGCTACCGATGGGCCGATGTTCGGGGTCAGTGTCCGGTGACGCCCGTGATCTCGTTGGGGGCCTCGGCGAGAATGGCGGTGGCCGTGACCTTTCCGTCGGCGAGGTCGACGCGGTGCACCTGCTTGGTGGCCGGGTCGGTCACGTAGGCGATGCCGTCGCGCACGAACAGCGCGGGGCGGGCGGCCTGCCAGTCGAGGGGCTCGGACCAGGTGCCGAGCACCGCGATGGTGCGCGTCACGGCGCCCGCGACGGGGTCGATGACGTGGATCTTGCCGTCGGTGCCGAGCACCAGCGCCTCACCCTGGGGGCCGCGGGCCAGCGAGCGGAAGGTGTAGCTGGTGCCGATGTCGACCAGGCGCAGGGTGCCGTCGGTGGTGTTCACCAGCGAAACCTGCTGCGGGCGTTCGAGTTCGGCGTCCTTGTCCTGCTTGTAGTCGCCGAGCACGATCGGCGAGGCCTCGCTGCCGGACATATTGCCGATGCGGCCGTAGGGGGTGGGGCTGGTGATCTTGGTGAACGCGCCGTCGCGGTACACCACGGCGCCGGTCTGGCAGCCGATCACGATCGCCTCGGCCTGTGCGGCGGCCTCGCCGTGCACGCCGGGGCAGTCCTCGGTGCGGGCGATCTCCTTGCGGTCCTTGTCGAGCACGATGGCGCCGACCCGCTTGTCCTCGGTGCCGAGGGTGACCAGCAGGTTCCCGTTGCTCAGCTCGAGGGCGACGCCGTGGTGGGCGGCGGCGGTCTTGTACACCTCGACGGGCTTGCCGCTGTTGATCTGGTCGGTGTCGATGACGGAGACCTCGCCGGTGCCGTCGGCGAACAGCACGGTCTTACCCGCGTGCCGGACGACATGGCCGGGCTTGGCCGCGGCGTAGTCGGTTCCGGTGAATTCGGCGGTGTCGGCGTCGAAGATGCGGAAGCCGTCCTTGGTCGACACCACGAGGTGGTTGTCGTCGCCGGCCGGGTTGAGGCGGTTGTAGCCGTCGAGCTTCACCTCACCCTCCTGGGTGAGGGTGGCGCCGTCGAGGACGTAGATGCCGCCGCTGTAGGTCAGCGCGATCGGTTCGGCGCCGGGGGCGTGCGCGTGGTCGGCGGTCTCGTCGGTGCCGCAGGCGCTCAGCGCCAGCACCGAGGCCAGCGCGCCCGACATCGCCACCATGGTGGTGGCCCGTGCTCGAGTTTTCATGTACTGCTCCATCTCTTCGTGCGTGAATTACGTTGTGGGCCCGGATAAACCACGGGCGATGGCCTCGGTGTTGGTGCGCGCCATCTCCAGGTAGGTGGCGGCGCCGCCACCGGGCGGGGTGAGTGATTCGGTGTGCAGGGCGATCACCTGCACGGCCAGCCCGGTGTGTTCGGCGAGAACGCGCGCGAGGCGGTCGGGTTGACCGGAATCGGCGAAGATCGCCCGCACCCCGGCGGTTCTGATCGCGGTGGCCAGGCTGTCGAGGTCGGCGGCGCTCGGCGAGGCCAGGGTGGTGCCGCTGGGGATCACCGCGCCGATCACCCGGAACCCGAATCGCTGTGCGAGATAACCGAACACGTGGTGGTCGGTGACCAGCTGACGGCGTTCGGCCGGGATGGCGGCGAACTTCTCGGTCATCCATGCGTCCAGCTGGTCGAGCTCGCCGAGGTAGCTTCGCGTATTCGCCTGTACGGCAGCGGTATCGACGCCGTCGACGGTGGCGAGCACTTCGGCGCTGATCGCCTCGACGGCCATGCGCACCCGTCGCGGGTCGGTCCAGAAGTGCGGATCGGGTGTGCCCGCGGACTCGTCGAAGGTGTAGTCGATCGGGTCGGCCCGTTCGGCGACGGCCAGCGTCGGCACGCCCGCGGCGACGGCGGCCTGGACGTGCCTGGCCACGCCTTCCTCGAGCCCGAGCCCGTTGTGCACCACCAGCGCGGCCCGCTCGATATCGGCGGCCTGACGTGCGGAGATGGCGAAGGAATGCGGGTCGGCGCCGGCCTGCATCAGCACCGTCACCGGCACGGTGTCGCCGACCACGGCGCGGGTCAGGTCACCGAGGATATTGGTGGTGACCACGATTCCCGTGCGATCGCCGCCACTGGCGCACGCGGCGATCAACGGGACGAGCAGCACCGCCGCGACGAGCAGTTGGGCCACGCGACGTAGCGCACCCGGTGTCAGGGGGTTCGATCGCTCGGGTCGAGCTGTCGGGGATCGGTGATTCACAGACCTGTCTCCACCATCAGGGCCGGCGCGATGTCCAGCGGGAACGTGCGGGCGGCGCGCAGGTTGTCGTTGTAGGCGACCTCGTGGATCACGCGACCGCGAATGTCGTTGACGTAGGCGCGATCCGGGTCGACCTCGATCACCGGCTGTCCTTCGACGGTGCCCGATGCGAGTTGCGCTGTCTCCGTGCCGGATACGGGATCGATGGCGCGCAGCACGCCGGCACGGGTGAGCACCAGCAGCGGCGAGCCCTCGCCCGCGGTATTCACCGCGACGGGATCGGCCACTGCCGTCCGCGTCCAGGACTTCTTACGAATGTCCAACGACCACACCGCATCCCGCCCCGCGAGCGCGGTCAGCGTGGTACTCCCCGGCCGGTGAGTGAAAGCCGTCGCCCGATCCCCGGCCGGCGCCGGATACGCGATCTTCTCGGTGACGAACCCGCCCTCCCGCTGCGCCACCACCACCGCACCATCGGCACACCCGAACACGACGCCACGCCGGGTCACCGCCTGCCCACTGGGCTGCGGGCACTTCTCGACCTGCACCTCCCCCGCCGATCCGTCACGTCCACGCACCTCGACGCGACCATCCGCACCGGCCACAACGAGTCGCTCCGCGTACGGCACCGCGATGCCGTCGACGCGCCGAGGTTTCCCGGCGGCTCCGGCTTCGAGCTCGGCCCGATCGAACACCAGCGTCTCGCCCGAACCGAACACCACGGTCGTCACCACCGCGTCACCGTGCGCCCAGAGAGCACCCGGCACACCGTCGAGCACCATCCCGTCGATCTCCCGAATCGGCGCTCGGTAGTAGTGCTTGTGGTCGCCGTGATCGACAGTCCATGCCCCGCTGTCGACGATCCTGAGCTTCCCCTCCGAGACCAGATAGACGAACCGGCCGTCCCCCGCCGCCCGCTCACCAGCACCGGCAGTACTTTCCGACACCGCCGTGACTTCCTCGGTCAGCAGATCCACCACCCGAACCCCGCCGATCCCGTCACTGACCACCAACCGCGTCTGCGCCTCACTGACCTCCTCG
The DNA here is from genome assembly GCF_042658545.1 of Nocardia lasii. Lineage (NCBI taxonomy): Bacteria > Bacillati > Actinomycetota > Actinomycetes > Mycobacteriales > Nocardiaceae > Nocardia > Nocardia lasii. The sequence goes on along the minus strand of NZ_JBHSQN010000013.1, from coordinate 355,170 downwards.
GCCCCGGCCACGAACCCGTGCGGCACCTCCTCGACCACCGCGGGCTCCCCCGTCGCACACCCCACCAGCGGCAGCGCCGCGACCGCCGCCACCCCGAGTCGCCCGACCCGCTCGCGCAGCACCGACACGATCGCCGACAGGAAGAACACCCCGACCGCCACCGCCGCGATGGTCGCCCCCGCGGCGGTTTCCGCGTGCCACGAAATGACCAGCCCGGCAACGGTGGACAGCCCGCCGATCAGTGCGGCGAGCACCATGACCACCGGAATCCGGTCCGACCAGAACACCGCGGCGGCGGGCGGCGCGATCAGCAATCCGAACACCAGCAGCGTTCCGACGACGTGGAACGACGACACGATCGCCAGCGTCACCAACCCGATCAACGCCACCTGCGCGATCTTCGGATGCAAGCCGAGGGTCTGCGCCTTGCGCGGATCGAAGGTCGACGCGACGAACGCCCGATGCCCGAGCACCGTGACGACCAACGCGATGCCCAGTGCCGCAACGAGATACCACAGGTCGACCGTCCGCACGGCCAGCACATCACCGAACAGGAATCCGGTCAGATCCACCGCGAACGACTGCGACCGCGACACCAGGATCACCCCGGCCGCGAGCATTCCCACGAACAGCAGCCCGATCGCCGTGTCCGCGCCGAACCGCTTGCTGCGCCCGAGCAGCGACACCCCGCAGGCCATCGCGACGCAACTGACCGCCGCGCCGATCAACAGGTTCCCGCCGAGCAGCGCCGCCACCGCCACCCCTGGCAGCATGCCGTGCGCCATCGCGTCACCGAGAAAAGCCATGCCGCGCACCACAACCCAGGTTCCGGCCAGCGCGCACACGCACGACACCAGCAGCCCGCCCCACAGCGCTCGCTGCACAAAAGCCACCTCGAACGGGGCGATCAGCCAATCCATAGCGCGGAACGATATACTGAAAATGATTATCGTTTCAATTGAGGTGACATGCAGCACACAGAAGCACTCCGAATCGAGCACCTGAGCGCGGGCTACCCCGGCCACCTCGTTCTCGCGGACCTGACGGCGGCGATTCCGCGCGGCCGGATCACCGCGATCGTGGGCCCGAACGGCTCGGGCAAGTCGACCCTGCTCGGCGTGCTGGCGGGCACGGTGACGCCCAGCCGGGGCACCGTGCGTCGTGACGACGCGGGCAGACCGTCATTCGTGGTGCAGCACACCGCGATTCCGCCGACCCTGCCGATCACCGTGCGCGACGCGGTGGCGATGGGACGGTGGGCCCATCGCGGCCCGTGGCGTCGACTCACCCGCGAGGACCGCGCCATCGTCGGGGCCTGCCTCGAGCGCATGGACCTCACCGCGCTGAGCACGCGGCGCCTCGACACCCTGTCCGGCGGCCAACGCCAGCGCACCCTGCTGGCCCAGGCTCTGGCCCAACAGTCCGAGCTACTCCTGCTCGACGAGCCGACCACAGGCCTGGACGCGGCCTCGCGCGCCGAGATCACCGGGGCGCTGCGCGAGATCGCCGCGACGGGCGTCACCGTCGTCCAGGCCACCCACGACGTGGCCGACGCGAGTAGCGCCGATCACTGCCTACTCCTGCGAGACGGTCGCCTCGAGGCCGCGGGTCATCCCGACGACGTGCTGGTCAGGGCCTAGAATCGGCCCAACCCACGAGGAGGAACCTTGGCCGAGAAACCCGCCTCCGTCGACGCCTATCTGGCCGCGCAACCGGCGGCCGAGCGCGCCGTCCTGCACCGCATCCGCGAGACGATCCAGCACGCGGTGCCCGACACGGGCGAGAAGATCAGCTACGCGATTCCGGCCGCCACCCTCGACGGCCGGGTGTTCATCTACTTCGCGGGCTGGAAGGCCCATGTGAGCGTGTACCCGGTGCCCGAGGGCGACGCGGCTTTCACCGCCGCCATCGAGCCGTACAACACGGGTAAGGGAACGTTGAAATTCCCACTCGGCGAACCGATTCCGTACGACCTGATCGCTCAGGTCGCGGTTCGGCTCGCCGAGCGGGCGCGGCGGGGCTGACTACCAGTCGGCTTCGGTGTAGCGAATGATCCCGCGAATGTTCTTGCCGTCCAACATGTCCTGGTAGCCCTGGTTGATCTCCTCCAGGGAGTAACTGCGGGTGACCATGTCGTCGAGATTGAGCTGGCCCGCCTTGTACAGCGAGAGCAGGCGCGGCGCGTCCTGGCGGGCGTTGCCGCCGCCGAAGATGGTGCCCTTCACCGTCTTCTGCAACATCGACAGCAGGAAGCTGTTCATCTTCACCTCGCCGGCGTCCATGCGCCCCATCGAGGTGACGACGAGGGTGCCCGCCTTGCCGGTGAGGATCAGACCCTCTTCGATGTAGTCGCCGTGCATCTCGCCCATGGTGAGGATGACCTTCTCGGCCATGCGCCCCTCGGTGGCCTCGATCATCGGCATGATCGCGGCGGCCATGCTCTCGTAGGTGTGGGTGGCGCCGAACTTCTGCGCCTGTTCGCGCTTCCACGGATTCGGGTCGATGGCAATGACTTTCGTGGCGCCGGACAGGACGGCGCCCTGCAACGCGCTCATTCCGACGCCGCCGATGCCCGCGATCACCACGGTCTCGCCGGGGGCGACCTGGGCCACGTGGGTCGAGGAACCGAAACCGGTCGGTACCCCGCACCCGACCAGGCAGGCGACCTCGAACGGGATGGTGGGGTCGATCTTCACCACCGAGGTGTGGTGCACCGTCATGTAGGGAGCGAAGGTGCCGAGCAGGCACATCGGGATCACGTTCTCGCCGCGTGCCTGGACGCGGTAGGTACCGTCCGAAATCGCCTGTCCCATCAGCAATCCCGCACCCAGGTCACACAGCGCCATATTGCCCGACACGCACGAGGGGCAGCGCCCGCACGCGGGGATGAACGACAGGATCACGTGGTCGCCCACGGCCAGATCGCTCGGACAGTTGGGGCCGAGCTTGGTGATCACGCCCGCGCCCTCGTGCCCGCCCATCACCGGGAAGGCGGGCATCGGCGTGGCACCGGTGACGATGTGATGGTCGGAGTGGCACATGCCCGCCGTTTCCATCCTGATCTGCACTTCACCGGCAACGGGGTCGCCGACCTCGATCTCCTCGACCGACCATTCCTGATCGGTGCCCCACAGGATCGCGCCCTTCGTCTTCATGTTCCGGTAGACCTCTCGCCGAGCCGTGCCTCGTTGTGACTGCACTCACCCTAGCGACAATTCGCCGGTTTCTGGAACACGTTCTAGAAATTGATCGCGAGAAATTTCTAGCCGCGCACGTCGTGCACGTGGTGGACCAGATCGTGCAGGAAGTATCGACCCAGCGAATCGACCGTGAACAGCGAACCGTCGCTGCGCGCGCCCGGCAGCTCGAGCCGGTCCGCGGCGACCGAGTCGAACGCGGCGGCCACCCGCTCCGCGGCCACGGCCAGCTCCCGCGCGACGACAGCCGGATCCTGCTCGTTGTAGCGATCGGCGACGGCGGTCTCGTCCTGATCCCAGTTCTCGAATCGCGGCGCCTCGACGCCGTCGCCGGCCAGCATGAGCGCGAGGCGGGTGTCGAAGATGCGGCACACGTCGCGCACATGGGCGGCGTATTCGAGGACCGACCAGGTCAGTTCGTCCGGCCGCACGCGGGCGTCCGCGCGTTCGAGGGCCGCGCCGAGGCGGGCGGCGCTGTCGCGAGTGAGGTCGGGGACGGCCGCGTACGCGGTGTTCTCGGCGTCGAACCCGCATTCGGCGCAGGTACGTTCGAGGACCCAGGTCCAGTTCTTGGTGTCGGGAACGATCATGAACCGAGCCTAGTTTGTCCGTTTATTGTGCTCCATCAATATACTGCCAACTATCGGCGAGATCCGGGCATCATTCGGCGAGCCGGTCGGCCCGCCCGAACAGTTCCAGGGTCACCGCGTGCAGGTAGTCGCCGATGGCCTGCGGAGCCTTGCCCGCGAAGGCGCGCGCGTAGGTGCCCTCGAGGACGATGCCGAGCTTGAAGCAGGCCAGCACGGTGTACCAGGTGACGGCGCCGAGATCGCGATCGGAGAAGGTGCCGTAGTGCTCGATCATCTCCGCGGGGGTGGGCAGGCCGCCGACGGTGCCGAGAGTGCCCATCAGGCCCGCGCCCGCCGTGCCGGGTTCGGGGCGCGTCGCCAACTGCCAGCCCAGATCGAGCAGCGGGTCACCGATCGTGGACATCTCCCAGTCGACCATCGCCGCCACCTCGGGGCCGTCGTAGTCGAACATCATGTTGGCCAGGTGGCAGTCGCCGTGCATGATCCCCGGCGTCCAGGTGCGCGGGCGGTGGCGTTCGAGCCAGTCGCCGACCCGGTCGAGTTCGGGGATGCGCGGGCCGGGGTAGCCCGCGTTGGCGCCGTAGGAGTCGAGTTCGCGCAGCCAGCGCGGGACCTGGCGTTCCAGGAAACCGTCGGGACGGCCGTAGTCGTCGAGGCCGAGCGCGCGGTAGTCCAGTGCGCCGAGTCGGGCGATGGCCTCGACGGCGGACAGGCCCATGCGGCGACGGATCTCGGGGTCGGCGGCGTGCAGGTCGGGCAGTTCGGTCTGCGGGTTGAAGCCGCGGATGGGGTCCATCAGGTAGAACACGGCGCCGATCACCGAGGTGTCGTCGCAGGCGGCGATCACGCGCGGCGAGCGCACGTCGGTGCCGGCGATGGCGGTGAGCAGGCGCGCTTCCCGGCCGATCACCTCGTTGCTCTTGGCGCGCAGGTGGCGGGGCCCGCGGCGCAGCACGTAGTCGCGCCCGCCCCTGGTGAATCGGAGCATCACATTCTGGGTGCCGCCGCCGAGCGCGACGACCCGGTCGAAGCCGCCCTCGGGCAGGCCCTGCCCGTCCATCCAGGTGCCGATAGCCGCGAAATCGGCGATCTCCGGGTCAACGTCGACGGGTTGCGCAACAGCCATGGCGCACATTGTGCCCCGCCTTCGGCGTCGGGCGTAAAGTTTCTGCCACGATGCGCACGCTCTTGATCGACAACTACGACTCGTTCACCTACAACCTCTATCAGCTGATCAGCGAGGTCAACGGCAGCGAGCCGGTCGTCGTGCGCAATGACGAGGTCACCGACCCCGCCGAGTTGGGGCTCGCTGATTTCGACAATGTGGTGATCTCGCCCGGTCCCGGCAGGCCCGACCGCGCCCGCGATATGGGGGTGTCCACGGCACTCATCGCCCAGACCGAGCTCCCGCTGCTCGGCGTCTGCCTCGGCCACCAGGGCATCGTGATCGACGCGGGCGGCACGGTGACGCGGGCCCCACAGGCCAGGCACGGCTTCCTCGATCAGGTGCGCCACGACGACCGCGACCTGTTCGCCGGGCTGCCCCAGGACTTCACCGTGGTGCGCTACCACTCGCTCGCGGCCGACGAGCCGCTACCCGACGCGCTCGAGGTGACCGCCTCGACGAGCGACGGCGTCGTCATGGGGGTGCGGCATCGCGAGCGGCCGCAGTGGGGGGTGCAGTTCCATCCCGAGTCGGTGTCGAGCGAGTTCGGTGCGGCACTGCTGCGCAATTTCGCCGACCTGACCAAGGCGCGGGTGGATGCCCCGATCGTGGTGCGCGGGCGGGCGGGGTCGCCCACCGGCACCCCGGAACCATCACTTCGGTTGTCGCACAACGTGACCGAGGCGCGGATGGTCACGCCGATCGTAGGGCGCGGACCTGTGGGGCAGGTCGAGGTGGTTACCCCGAGGCGCTCGTTTCACTTGTCGCACAAGGTGATCGAGCGTGCGATCGATACCGAGGCGATCTTCCTGCGCCGCTATGCCGATGCGACGACCGCGTTCTGGCTCGACAGCGAACACGTCGAACCCGGGCTCGATCGGTTCTCGTTTCTCGGCGACGCGCGCGGGCCGCACGCCGAGGTCGTCGGGTATCGCGTGGGCGAGGGCTGCGTCACCGTGACGGACGCCGAGGGCACTCGCACCGTCGCGGGGACCGTCCTGGACTACCTCGAGCGTGAGCTCCGGGCGCGCGAGTGCGAGACACCGTCGCTGCCTTTCGATTTCGCGGGCGGGTACGTGGGGTATCTCGGCTACGAGGTGAAGGGCGAGTGCGGTGGGCAGGTGGTCCACCGGTCCCCGACCCCGGACGCGCGCTGGATCTTCGCCGACCGGTTGATCGTGGTCGACCACGTGGCCGGGCGCACGCACCTGCTGGCCATGACCGATGCGTCGAGTGCGGAATCCGGCGCGCGGTGGCTGGCCGAGTCCGCCGCCGCCCTCGCCGAGCTGCCGACCTGGGTGAACCCCGCCGAGCTGCGGGTGCCCACCGATCCCGATGCCGTGCGGGCGCATCTGGTGCGCGGCCGGGAGCGCTACCTGGCCGATATCGCGGTGTGCCAGGACCGGCTGCACGCGGGTGAGTCCTACGAGATCTGCCTGACCGACGCGCTCACGGTCGCCGCCGCCCCCGACGACGGACTCGCGGTGTACCGCCGCCTGCGCCGCTGCAACCCGGCCCCGTACGCCGCCTACCTGCGCTTCGACGGGCTCGACGTGGCCTGCTCCTCGCCCGAACGGTTCCTCAAGGTCGATCGCGATCGGGTGGTGGAGAGCAAGCCGATCAAGGGCACCGCGCCGCGCGGGCGGACCGCCGCCGAGGACGAGCACCTGCGCCGCACCCTGGCCGACGACCCCAAGACCCGCGCCGAGAACCTGATGATCGTGGACCTGCTGCGCAACGATCTCGGTCGCGTGTGCGAGGTCGGTTCGGTGCACGTCCCCAAGCTCATGCACACCGAAACCTATTCCACCCTGCACCAATTGGTCTCCACCGTGCGCGGCACCCTGCGCCCCGAGGCCGACGTGATCGACTGCCTGCGCGCCTGCTTCCCCGGTGGTTCGATGACCGGCGCCCCGAAACTGCGCACGATGGAGATCCTCGACGAACTCGAAACGCAGGCGCGCGGCATCTACTCGGGCACCATCGGCTTCCTCGGCCTCAACGGCACCGCCGACCTCAACATCGTGATCCGCACCGCTGTGCGCTACGACGACGAGTGGCGCATCGGCGCGGGCGGCGCGATCGTGCTGGATTCCGACCCCGAGGACGAGTACGCCGAAATGGTCCTCAAGGCCGCCGCCACCTTCCGCGCACTGAGCTGAGGGTTCCCCCTGCCGCCGGGATGTGACACGCCTGCCGCCCGGTGATCGTGCCGCGAACCTGTCGCTGTGTCGCCGGGATTCGGAGGACACGCCTTGCGTGGAGCCATCCGCTGGTGCGGCAAGGGCGTGGTTCGCAGGACACGCGGTGCCGGTGCGGCCGTCCGCTGGTGCGGGAAGGGCGTGGTTGGGGCACAGTGGTGTCATGACGAACCCGAGGAAACGGGGACGCGCGCAGGAGGTTCCTCCCGCGGCGCAGTCGCGCAAGGTGCCAGGGGCGGACCTGCTCTCCGCCGCCCAGGCCGCGGTCGGCGCCGCCCAGACCGCCGCCGGCCAGGCCATCGACGCCGCCCAGCAGACCGCGGGCTACGCCTTCGACGCCGCCGTCCGCCTCCCACCCGCGTCGGCCCAACTCGCCGCACAGCTGCCCGACCTGGTCGAAAACCTCTCGATCGCGGTGGACCGCCTCAACTCCACCATCGACCGGCTCGACCGCACCCTGGCCCTGGCCGACCCCGTCTTCGCCACTTACGACCGCCTCCTCCCCCGCCTGGAAGCGGTCATCGCCCTGGGCGAAGACGTTTTCGGCACCCTCGCCAAACTCCCCGGCGCGGGCCTACTCGGCCGAATCACCGGCCGCACCCCCGAAGATCCCGCCCCCGAACCCGACCCGCCCAAGCGCCGCCCCCGCCGCTGACCACCGCACGCGCGCCTTCCCACCGACCCTGGTCAACCCCCGCACTCCTTGCCACCACGGTGGCATTTTCGTGCAACCGAACGTCCCCGAGCCCGAAATCCAGCCACCCGAGCGATCCGCTGCACGTTTATGCCACCTCAACCCACACGCATGGATGACCAGCACACACCGCAAACCCCGAATCCCCCACGACCGCACTCCCAGCCCCGCACCGGCGACCCCTAGAGAGCAGCTGCCACGCAGTGGCCGGTCGCGGCCGGGTCGCCCCTCCAGGGCCGCGACCTCGAGCGCGCCAGCGCTCCAAAAACCCTGTCGTACCGGCATGACATCATGCAGACACCATGGAACTACGCAAGGGTGCGCACGCGCCGGTCCCGACATCGCTTCTCGCCGTGGTCGTTTCATGGCGGTCCGAGCATGCCGTAGACGCGCACGCCCTGCTGGTCACCGAGTCCGGTCTGGTCCGCGGTGACCGCGATTTCGTCTTCTTCAACGCCCCGCGCCACGCCTCCCAGGCCGTCACCCTCGACCAGGAACCGGCGCCGGGCACCGCGCGGCTGAGCGTTTCCCTGCCGCGCACCGAGCCCGAGGTGGCCCGCATCGTCATCAGCGCCTCCCTCGACGACGCCACCTTCGACCAGCTCCCCGATCTCACCCTCACCGTGCACGCGGCCGAGGGCCCGATCGCCGAGTTCGCCGTCGAGGGCATCGAGGACGTGCAGGCGATGATGTTCGGCGAGTTCTACCGCCGCGACGGGCAGTGGCGGTTCCGGGCGATCGGCCAGGGCTGGTCGGGCGGGTTGACCGGATTGGCCACCGAATTCGGGGTGACGGTGGACGAACCCGCGCCGCGCCCGGTACCGATCCGAGCTTCGGCGAGCACAGCGGAGACGCCGTCCCGTATCCCGGCGGCCCTGCCCGACAACGATTCACCCGACGGCGACCTCCGCCGACCCCGACCCGCACCGGATCGCGCACCCCACACCGCCGCGACCCGACCACCGGCCCTCACCCGCCGCGTCATCGATGTCCCGCCACCGCCCCCTTCGGACCCCGATTACGCCGACTGGCACCCCGATCCGGACAACCCGGATCAACTCCGCTGGTGGGACGGCGACGAGTGGACCTCGAGCGTGCGCCCGCACCCGCGCACGCACGGCACCCGCTGCCACCGCTGCGGTAACCCGTTGCGCCGCAAGTTCTTCGGTGGTCATTCCCCGTGCAAGGACTGCGCCGCCGAGATCGAGGAATTCCTCACCCACTGGCACAACCGGGCCCGTCGCGTCCTCACCGGCCCCGGCACCCAGTCGCCGGAGTGGACCGAAGTCTGGGCGGCGCTGCGCTTTCACCGCATCGACGAGGACCACGGCCGCGCGGTGCTGCGCGAGGCCGGCCTGACCCACGTCGAGCGCATGGTCGCCTTCGCGTTCGCCGACGGTGAGGTCTTCGCCGACGAGCTGGAGGCTTTCGAGCATGTGGTGAGCGAGCTGTCCCTGTCCGGCGGCAGCGTCGACGACCTGCGCCGCCGCATGCACCGCGGCCGCACCCTCTCGCGCCTGCGCGGCGGCGAACTGCCCGCCGTCACCACCCCGGGCCTGCACCTGGACCCCGACGAGCGCGTGCACCTGGACCTGCCCGCCGTGCACGTCCGCATGCTCGCGCGTGGCCCGCGCAACACCGAGGGCCGACTCATCGCCAGCTCGAAGAAGTTGCGTTTCGTCGGCGACGGGACCGGCATCGAACTGCCGTGGAACAGGGTGGTTTCGGTGCACCCCGAGCACGGCACGGTGGTGCTGGCCGCCACGTCCGCGCGCGGCGGGGCGACCTTCGGCGTCACCGACCCCGACTATGTGGCCGCCGCGTTGGAAGGCGCGCTGCGGGTGTCGAAACGCCTGGTCCTCACGCCGGGTCAGCGCGACAGCCGCAGCATTTCGCAGGATGTGAAAGCCCAGGTGTGGCAGCGCGACGGCGGCGTGTGCGTCGAGTGCGGCGACGGCCACTACCTGGAGTTCGATCACATCATCCCGCTCAGTCGCGGTGGTGCGACGAGCGCGACGAACCTGCAGATCCTGTGCCGGGCCTGCAATCGCGCCAAGGGCGCCCGGATCTAGCCGGGAGCTAGCTGAGGATCGCGTTCATGATGGTGCCGCCGCTGGTGGCGACCACGCCGCCGATCATGGCGCCCGCGATCATCTTCGGCGACTCCATCGCGCTGCCGTTCCACTTCTCCCAGGCGAACTTTCCGCCGGCGACGGTGATGGCGAGCACGCCCGACAGGATCATGAACCAGGTCAGGTACTGCACCATTTGCATGATCTTGTCCGACAGTGGCGGCGCTTGCGGCGTGGGGTTGCCGATCTGCGCGTACGTAGTGATGGTGTCGGCCATCGACGTCAGAATGATGCTCATAGCCTGCTCCCCTATCGCGTCACGCGAACTGCGTTCCAGCCCTGTCGTATTCGAACCTCGTCCAGGATACGGGCGCGAACCCTCTGCGCACCAACAAAACCGATCGGTACTGTCCGGGCGGGCGGCCGCATCACCGCAACGGACCGGATAACATCACTGACAGCAGTTCATTCGCCGTCCCCCCGAGTTACCGAGTGAGACCAAAATGATTCTGGCCGCCGTCACCGATACCTTGGCGCAGATCGGCAATCCGACCCCCGAGGCGCCGCCGCTGTCGAACAAGATCTTGCAGCTGGTGAACTATTTCACCTGGTTCATGATCCTGTCCGGCATCCTCGCCATCACCGTCGCGGGCGGCAAGTTCGCGTGGGAGAAGTGGACCGGTGGCGCGATGCAGTCGCCGAAGATGGTCGCCGGCGCCATGATCGGCGGCGTCGTGGCGACCAGCGGCGGCACGATCATGAACGCGATGCTCTAGGCGTAGCTCCGGCCGCGCGCGGCGCAGGAGCGGCTGCGCCCGTCAGGTGTAGAGGCGGTCCACGAAGGCGTTGAGGTTGTCCACGACCCGCTGCGCCTTCGCCTCGGGGGTCAGGTCCTCGCGGTAGCGGCTGCCCATCGAGGGGCGCTTCTTGTTGCGCGCGTAGAGCGAGCAGGCCAGGTCGGTGCACATGTAGCTGCCGACGGTGTTGCCCTTGCGTCCCGACTCGCCGGTCTTGCTCGCGGTCATCAGCGAGACCCCGCCGCTGGAGTGGGTGGTGAGGCAGATCGTGCACATCTGGGTCTTGCCCGATCCGCCGGTCTCGTGCCGCAGCGCGATGCTGACCAGCCCGTCCTCGCGCGGCACCGAGATATAGCAGCGTCCGGCGTAGGTGGGGTCGGTCCAGCCGAGGAAGTCGAGGTCTTCCCAGGGGCGTTCGCCCAGGTCACGCGGCACCGACAGGCGCTTGGCGTCGCCTTTGGAGCAGTTCACGAACGACGATCTGATGTCGCGTTCGGTAATGGGGTCCATGCGTAGATCCTTCCATGTCGCCGATCGGCGAATGATAGCCACGCTAACGACTTGGCGGAGGCGACGCCACCACATTATCGACCTCGGGGTTCAGGCCCGGACGATCCCCGCCGTCCTGGCGGCGCGCAACCAGTCGGGGAATTCGCTGAGCAGCAGCCGGTAGAGCTCGGCGTCGTCGACGCGGTCGATGTCGTCGAGGGCGAAGAAGCCCGCGTTGTCGACGACGCGGCCGTCGAGCTCGTCGAGGGTGCGCAGGACACCGAAGTTGGACTTCCCGAGCCCGATGAACTGCCAGAACGCGGGCAGGTGGGCGGCCTCGCGCATGAGGGCGGCGATCTCGCGCTTCTTGGCGAAGCCGCCGTCGGTGAAGAACAGCACCAGGGTCGGTTCGGTGGTCAGGGTGTCGATGACCGCGCGCATGATCGGCAGTTCGTCGTTGCGGCCACCCATCGCGTCGTAGTCGACGCCCTGGTGGGTGCCCTTGAGGTGCAGGTAGGTCTTGGCCCACTGTTCGCCGTCGGCGACGGTGATGTCGGGCAGCTTGGCGTAGTGCAGGGCGTAGAGGTAGGCCTCGAGGGTGCCGTCGTCGTCGAGCTGGGTGGCGACCGGGATCATCCGCTCCACGACCCGGTGCACCGTGCCCGCGCTGTACATCTTCTGCATGCTGCCGGTCTTGTCGATCACCAGCACCACCCGCGCCCGCGCCCCGAACGCGCTCTTGTCGATGAGCACCTTCGCGACCTCACGCTTGCGCAGGTCGAGCTTCTGTCGCTTCTCGAACGACAGCGACGCCTCGCCGGGCACGGTCCGAACCTCCGGCACGGCGACGACTTCCGGCACGGCGGCGACCTGTGGCGCGTCGTCGTCGACGCGCACGCCGTGATCGGTGACCAGATCGGCGAACCCGCCCGCGTACCCCTGTCCGACGGCGCGCACCTTCCACTGCTCGTCACGGCGATACAGCTCGAGGGCGATCACCACCGACTCGCGATCGAGCCCGTCGATCACATACTCGTGCAAGACATTTCCCGCGCGATCGGCCACCGACGCCACCGGCGCCCCGCCGGTACCGAACGTATCGCCCTCGGTCGCGACGGTGATCACCGCGCGGATCTGCGCGATCTCGGCGGGCACGGCCCCGCCCGAAACCTCCAGCGCGCCGCGCTCGAGCCGAACGCCCGGCGCCTGCGGCTGATTGAAGAACACGAAGTCCGCGTCGGAGCGCACCGTGCCCGCGGCGGTCACCAACAGCGCGGAAAGATCGGCCGCGACCCCGCCGCGCACCGACAGCACCACGTCCCCCGAATTCAAGCCCGCATTCTGCCCTTTGACCAGCGCCGCAGCCATCGCGTTCCCTCTCCTCGCACCGTAATGCCCCACACCCTAGCCACTTCGGGCTAGATCCACCCCTTCTCCCGCGCTTTGAGTGCGGCCTCGTAGCGATTGGCGACGCCGAGTTTGCTCATGGCCGAGGACAGGTAGTTGCGGGTGGTGCCGGGTGAGAGGTGGGCGCGTTTGGCGATGTCGTCCACGGAGGCGCCGTCGGCGGCGAATTCGAGCACGTCGGCTTCGCGGGCGGTGAGCACGGTGTCGCCGGCGCTGATGGCCTCGGCGGCGAGTTCGGGGTCGACGTAGCGGCCGCCGTGGTGGACGGTCCTGATTACCTCGGCCAGGGTCGCCGCCGAGGTGGTCTTGGGCAGGAACCCGCGCACCCCCGCCGACAGCGCGCGCTTGAGGTAGCCGGGTCTGCCGTGACTGGTGACGATCAACGTGCCTGCGCCAGGGGTGATTCGGAGCAGTTCGACCGCGGTGTCGATGCCGTCGATGCCCGGCATCTGCAGGTCGATGACCGCCACCGCCGCCGGTTCCGCCTGTTCGGCCCGGCGGCGCCACGCGGCGACGAGTTCGGCGCCCGAGCCCACATGGGCGACGACCTCGAGATCGGGTTCCAAGCCGAGCATCGTGGCCATGGCGGCGCGGATGAGGGTTTCGTCGTCGGCGAGGAATACCGGAATCACTGCTGCTCCCAATGGATTTCGAGGGTGAATTCCGCGTCGCGGGAGGTCACGTCGAGGGTCGCGCCCACGGCGGCGAGGCGTTCGCCCAGGCCGCGCAGCCCGGAGCGTTCGCCGATCTCGCCCTGGGGTCGGTCGTTGCGCAGCGACATGCCCGCCGCGCCGAGGGTGAGCGTCGCGGTCCGCGCCGCGGAGTGTTCGACGATATTGGTCGTGCCCTCGCGCACCACCCAGGCCGCGACCTCGTGGAACTTCGCGGGCACGCGCGCGGCGTCGCCTTCCACGACGAGGTCGCACCCGGCCGCCGACAGCAACGACCGCGCGCCGGCGACCTCGCCCCGCAGGTCGATATTGCGGTACCCGCGCACCAGCGTGCGCATCTGCCCCATCGACTCGACCGCCAGCGTGCGGACCTCCTCCATCTCGACCACCGCGCGAGCGGAGTCACCCGCGCGCGAGAGTGCCACCGCCAGTTCGCTTTTCACCGCGATCGCCGAGAACCCACGGCCGACGACATCGTGCAGGTCGCGCGAGAAACGCAGGCGCTCCTCGGCCACCTGCAATCGCGCCTCGACGCCCTTGGCCCGCTCGAGCTCGTCGACGACGCCGAGCCCCCACACGGTGAGCATGGTCAGCACGATCGTGAAGGCCCCGACCGCGAGCAGGGTCGCCGCCCCACCGACGCCGAGGGCAGGCGATGTCGCGAACACCGCCGGGGTGGCCGCCGCCAGCCCGACCAGCAGCCACCAGCGGTGGCGGGCGAACGGCACCACCGAGAACAGGGCCAGCAGGGTCGCCGATACCCCCACCGCGCGGGCGTTTTCGACCGTCGATTCCGCGCCTGCCAGGCGTGCGATCACCGCGCTGACCAGCCACAGCGCGCCGAGCACACCGACCGCCACCGGAAGCAGCCACGGCCGCCGCACCTGCCCGACGAGGGTAGCGAAGGCGGGTTGGGCCTCCACCGCGCCGAGTGCGGCGACACCGGCGAGCAGGATCGCGATCGCCGCGGGCGCCGACTTCGCGGCCAGCGCCAGCGCGACCACCAGCACGACGATCCCCGACTGGTAGGTGATCCGCGAGTACAGCCGGAACTTGGCCGACCCCGACAGCTCGTGCCACCAGGCGGTCGCGCGCATCACCCTCGGTCGTCCCAGCGGAAGCTCCGGCGGGTCAGCACGAGCGCCAGAACGGTCCATACCGCCAGTGTCGCAAACGGACGGCCGGATTCGGTGACGGTCCCGGCGAAGGTGAGCGTGGCGTCGGACTCCGCCGCCATCGGCAGGGTGCCCGCGGCGCCGAGGGAGATGAGGTCGGCGACGGCGGCGAACGGGGTCAGGTCGGCGAGGTCGGCCATGCGGTCCGGCAGGATCGAACGGATGCTGGTCATGCCGAGCATCGCGACGATCATCACCGGCAGCGAGGTGATCTGCGCGGCCTCGGCGTTCTTGGTGTAGGCACTGGTCGCCAGGGCCAGCAGGGTGAACAGGACCGTGCCGAGAACCAGGGCGACCACGATCGCGAGGGGGTTGACCGGGGCGGGCGCGCCGCCGGCGTACACCGCGATGGCGACGACCACGGTGCACAGCAGGGTCATGACCGCGCCGGGAACGGCGGGCGCGACCTGGATCTGCCAGTCGGTCGCCTCCCCCGTGCGCAAGCGTTTCAGCACGCCCTCGCCGCGGCGGGTGGTGACCATCGACAGCACCGAGTAGTACTGCACGAACACCAGCACCATCAGCGCCAACAGTTCGAAGGTCAGGGTCGCCATCGCGGCGGTGGGCTCGGCGTTCCTGCGCAGCACGAAGAAGGTGACAAGCGGGACCGCGATCGGGTTCAGGGTCGCCATGTAGACGAGGGTCTTGTTGCGCCGGAACTGCAACCACTCGGCGTTCGCGAGCGCGGCGAGTGGGCGGCGGCGAAAACCGTTGGCGGGCAGGGTGGTTGTCATCGTGCTCCGATCAGGGCCGGGTCGGTGCTCTCGGCGATGTCGAGGAAGACCGATTCGAGGGAGGCGGCGCGGGCTTCGAGTCCGGTCAGCGACACGTGCGCTTCGCGGGCCCAGGCGAGTAGGGCGAACAGGTCGTCCTGTAATTCCTTGGTGCTCAGCGTGACTCGTGCGCCTACGTCGAGCTGGGCGGTGGAGAATCTCGGGAGCGGGAGGCCGGGGTGGTCGAAGGCGATGCGTGCCGGATGGTCGGCGACGATGTCGCGCAGGGTGCCACTGCGGGCGATCACGCCCTTGTGCATGATGGCGATCCGGTCGGCGAGCGCCTCGGCCTCGTCGAGGTAGTGCGTGGTGAGCACCATCGTCACCCCCGCCGCTTTGAGGTCGGCGAGCAATTGCCAAGTACCACGGCGACTTTCGGGATCCAAGCCGGTGGTGGGTTCGTCGAGGAACAGCAACCGGGGCTGTCCGAGCAGCGCGCACGCCAGGTCGACCCGACGCCGCTCACCCCCCGAGAGGGCACCGACCCGCACACCGGCCCGATCGGTCAGATCGACCTGCTCGAGCACATGGCCGGCCGTGGTCGGATTCGTGCACGTCCCGCGCCACATCTCCAGTGTCTCGGCCACCGTCAGCTCCGCGGGCAACCCACCCGACTGCAACATGATGCCCATCGCGGGCCGCACCTGATCCCGATGCCGCAACGGATCCAACCCGAACACCTCCACCTCCCCCTCGGTGGGCGCGACGAGCCCCTCGAGCATGTCCAACGTCGAGGTCTTGCCCGCACCGTTCGTCCCGAGCAGCGCGAACACCTCCCCCTCGGAAATCTCCAGGTCCACGCCCCGAACGGCCTCGAAAGCGTCGTCGCCACGCCCATACGTCCGCCGCAGCCCCCGTGCGGTGATCACATCTACTTTCTTCATACCCCCACGGTCCCCGCTCCCCGCCCCTTCCAGTAGTACGACCGGTCACCGATCCCCCATGGATTCCACACGGATCACCCATGACAAAAGTCATGTCCCACAGTGGCTCCGAATTCGTCGACACCTTCCCTGTCTACGACTTCTACCGCCACCACGCAGCCGATCGCTCAACCCGCACCCCGTTATCAAAGCTGCTCAGCAGCATCGGAATTGGGCGATGATTCGGCCGTGGGTGGCGGGGTTCAGGGGAAAGAACGCGACCGTGTCCGCGTCGCGGTAGATTTCGCGGACGGTGCGGTCCTGGCCGGTGATCACCGCGCAGAAGGGGCAGGCGGGGGGAATCATGGGTGGGCTGCCGTTCGGCGGGGGGTGGGGCGGGTGGGGCTCGAACCCACGACCAGCGGATTATGAGTCCGCGGCTCTAACCGACTGAGCTACCGCCCCTGGCCGCGGGGGTCTCCGCGGGCGAGTCGCATGGTACCCGGAGCGGGGTGGGGTTGACCACTCGGCTGGGTGGGT
>NZ_JBHSQN010000013.1:229716-338509 GCF_042658545.1 Nocardia lasii | reverse complement strand
AGGGCGATCGGTCGCCACGGTGGGTGGCGACCGATCGCCGATGGGTGTGCTCGCGGGGGGTTACGAGGCCTGCTGGCGGGCCCGTGCTCGTGCTTCGCTTTCGCGACGTTCGATGTTCTCCCCTGGATTGCTGGCCAGCTTGATCACTCCGACTACCAACAACAGAACCGTGACGACGGCCACGAGAATAATCAGTCCCTGCACGGAACATAACTTAACGCCTATTCCGTTGCGGCGCTTGATACTTTACAATCGCGCAGCCAGCGTCAAAGCGACACACCGGGTTTGGTGTCGGCGACAAACCCGACCGAGCTCAGGACCCGCCGCCGCATCCGCCACCGCCGCCACAGCTACTGCTGCTGCCCCCACCACAGCTACTGCTGCTGCCCCCGCCGCACCCGCTGCCGCTCGAACCCCCGCCGCAGTCGGCGGAAGAGCCCCCACCGGGACCGCCCGCGTCCCACGGCTCCCACTGCTGCCCCGACGTCGCGTCGAAGAACATGAACGTGCCTGCCGTCCCGGCCGATCCGGCCACCCACCGCGGATCCAGCGGACCCGAACGCGGCGGACTCAACTTGCGCACCAGCAACACCACGGTCGTCACCAGCACAGCGGTACCCAGTGCCAGAATTCCCAGCACGAACACGAGCGTCATCACCATTGCGGCAGGCTAACCCCCTGATCGCCCCGCCACCAGTGGTCCTAGAGTGAATTGTGGCGTTCACTCTCCGGCGACCGGGCCGACGACCCATCGACTTCGCGACGGTCGATCGCACCGTGGCGGCCCTGCCGCTACCCGAAGCGATCTTCAAGACCTGCCCGTGGCAACCGCGCGAACTCGTGGAAACCGGTCTGCGGCAATGGCTACGGTGCTGCGGCGCGGCCCTGCGCGACGATCAGGTGATCGGCATGCCCTCGCACGCGGTCGACGAGGCGTGGCACGGGCTGATCCTGTGTACCCAGCTCTACGCGAGATTCTGTGACCAGGCTTACGGCCGGTTCCTGCACCACTTCCCCGACGGCGTTGGTGACAGCACACAGGACCACGGTTCGATGGCCGAACAGCTCGGACGGACCGTGGTGGCCTGGTCGATGGTCGCGCGACCCGACGAGAAATGCGTCCTGTGGGACCTGGATCGGCGGGTCGGCGTCGCGGACCCGTGGGGTGTGGACGCCCGGCACGTCGCCGCGGTGGAGCAGCGACTGCGCCGGGCGTAGCGGACTCAGACCAGCTTCATCCGGCGCGCGGCGAAACGCACCGCGCCGGGGGCGATCCGGTTGATCCGGTATTGCAGCCACGATTCCGGCGTCACCGGGACGATGTCGCGCCCGGTCCGCACCGCGGCCACGATCTGGGCGGCCACCCGGTCGGGGGTGTAGCCGCGCCGCTCGTAGAGCTTGTCGAACTTCTGCTGGGTCGCGGCTTCCTCCTCGGCCGAGACGCCCGAGATCGTGGTGGTGGCAACGATATTGGTGTGCACGATGCCGGGGCACACGGTCGAGACCGAGACGCCGCGATCGGCGAGTTCGGCGCGCAGGCAGTCGGAGAACATGAACACCGCCGACTTGCTGGTGGCGTAGGCGGCCATATCGCGCTGGGGGCTGTAGGCGGCCATGCTGGACAGGTTCACGATGTGTCCGCCCAGGCCGTGTTCGGCCATCGCGGCACCGAAAGCGCGGCAGCCGTTGACGACTCCGCCGAGGTTGATCCGCAGCACCCGATCGAATTCGGCCGAGGGCGTGTCGAGGAACGCGCCCGCCTGGCCGACGCCGGCGTTGTTGATCAGCACGTCGGGCACACCGTGCGCGGCGATCACCGCGTCGGCGTGCTCGCGCACCGCGTCCTCGTTCGACACGTCCAGCGAATAGGGATGTGCCACACCACCTTCGGCGATGACGAGTTCGGCGGTCTGCTTGGCGGCGAGCTCGTTGACATCGGAGACCACCACCTCGGCCCCGAGTCGCGCGAACGCCAAAGCGGTCTCGCGCCCGATCCCGCTGCCCGCACCGGTGACGACGACCAGCTTGTGCTCGAATTCCCGGCGCGGAGAACCGACTTCGGCCCTGGCCAGCCCCCGCGAGACACCGGCTCCGGCGAGCGCGTCGATCAGCTCGGTGGTGGCGGTGGCCAGCGTCTCCGGGTGCGAGAAGGGCATCCAGTGTCCGGCGGGCACGTCGCGCCGCCACAGGCGGTCGGTCCAGCGCGCGGAGTCGTCGAATCCGGCGGGCCGCACCGCCACGTCGCGACCGGCGACGATCAGCTGCACCGGCACCTCGGTGCGGCGCTCGCGCGGGCTGAGCATGCGCTGCACGATATTGGCGCGGTAGATGAGCAGCCCGTCGACCATGTCGCGACGGAAGGTCGGCCCGAGCTTCACATTGGCGGCGGGGGTGTCGTTCATCAGCGATACCGCGCGCTGCCACACCTTTTCGGTGCCGACCGCGTTGAACGTGGCCCGCGGCAGGCCGGGGGTCATGAAGAAGAACGTGTAGGCCGAGGACGCGAGCTGGGTCATCGGCTGCCAGATATTGCGCGGCGACGGGCGCGAGAGCCGGTTGCGCACCCAGCTGGCCAGGTGGTCGAGGTTGGGGCCCGAGACCGAGGTGAACGAGGCGACGCGCTCGGCGGCCCCCGGCTCACAGACGGCCTCCCAGACCTGCACCGAACCCCAGTCGTGGGCGAGCACGTGGGCGGGGCGATCGGGGCTGACGGCGTCGAGCACGGCGTAGAAGTCGCGCGCGAGTTCGTCGAGGCGGAAGTCGTCGGTGCGCTGGGTGCGGGTGGACTCGCCGTGGCCGCGGGTGTCGTAGGCGACCACGTGGAAGCGGTCGGTGAGCAGCGGAATGACCCTGTCCCACAGGTGATGTGAGTCGGGCCAGCCGTGCACGAGCACGAGGGTCTCGGCGCTCGGGTCGCCGTACTCGAACACGGCGAGGTCGAACTCGCCGCTGCGGACGGTGCGCTGGTTGGCGGGCTGCGGGCTGTTGTCGGTCACGGTCTTTCGGACTCCCTGACTCAGAGGTGGATTCACAGGTCGAGCACCAATCGCGCACCGCGCGAACGGGATACACAGGCGAGCATGGCACCGTCGGCATGGTCGGCATCGGACAACGCGGTCTCGCGATGGTCCGGTTCGCCCGCGCGCACCCGCACCACGCAGGTGCCGCAGAAGCCCTGCCTGCACGAATACGGTTGATCGGGGCGCGCGTCGAGGATGGTGTCGAGCATGCTCCGGTCGGCGGGCACGGTGAGCACCGCACCGGTGGACGCGAGTTCGATCTCGAAGGCGGTGCCGTCGACGATCGGCGGCGGTGAGAATCGCTCGAAATGCAGTTCCACCTCCGGCATCTCGCGCACCGCGGCCACGACGGCCGAGGTCATCGGGGTGGGCCCGCAGGCGTAGACCGCGGTGCCGGGTTCGACGCCGGGCAGCAGGTCGGCGGCGGTGGGCAGGCCGTGTTCGTCGTCGGTGCGCACTGTCACGTTCGCCCCGAAGCCCTCGAGTTCGGCCAGGAATGGGAGGGTGTCGCGGCTGCGGCCGCTGTAGACCAGCGTCCACTCCACGCCGAGGCGGTGCGCGAGCCGGGCCATCGGCAGAATCGGCGTGATGCCGATGCCGCCCGCGACGAAATGCAGTCGGCGCGACGGTGATCCGTGGCCGGGGATGGCGAATGGGAAGGCGTTGCGCGGCCCGCGCACGACCAGCCGGGAACCGACGGGCAGCGCGTCGTGCACCTCGAGCGAGCCCCCGCCGCCGCCGGGGATGCGGCGCACCGCGATCTGGTAGGCGCGCTCGTCGGCGGGGTCGCCGCACAGCGAGTACTGCCGCAGTCGGCCCGAGGGCAGTTCCAGGTCCAGGTGGGCGCCGGGTCGCCAGCGCGGCAGGACCCGGCCGTCGGGAGCTGCCAGGCGCAGGCTCACCACGTCCTGGTCGTGGGCTTGGATCCGGCGTCGGGTGACCACCACCGGCAGGCGGCGGTCGTTCACGCGCGGACGCAGATCGTGGCGGTTGACCAGCGCGCTCCAGCGCAGTCGGGCGCCGGCGATGGCGTCGATGACCGCGACGGTCGGGTCGTGGCGACGCTTGCCGTAGAGGTCGGCGGGGATGTCGCGGGTGGTCACGACGCGGCCGCCCTGGCGCCCGGCGAGGCCGCCAGATACGCCAGCGCCTGCGCGGTGGAACCGACGTTCTCGGGTCGGTAGCCGGGTTGGAAGGTCGACAGCGCGCTGCCGACCAGCGAGGGCACCCCCGGCAACGCGCCGCGCCACATCGCGGCGAACACCCCGCCGAGCAGGCGCGGGTAGCCGTAGTCGGGCAGCTGCCGGTCCTGGTGGGCGAGGAAGCGCAGGCCGCGCACCATCACCAGCAGGAAGATCGGGAACACCAGCGTCATCGACGCGCAGCGGCGCACGTACCCGACCCCGAAGTACTCGGCCACGTCGTGGGCGACCGTGCGGTGTTCGACCTCCTCGGCGCCGTGCCAGCGGAACAGGTCGACCATGCGCGGGTCGGCACCGAAGCGCTCGAGGTCGGCGTTGAGGATCCAGTCGCCGAGCCAGGCGAAGAAGTGCTCGAGGCAGGCGATGAAGGCGAGCCGTTCGACAAGGATCTGGCGGGCCGCGCGATCGTCGCCGCCGCGCGAACCGAGCGAGATGCGGAACAGGTACTCCATCTGCCGCAGGTAGGGCCCCGCGTCGACGTCGTGGGCGATGAACACCTGCTCGAGCACCTTGGCGTGGGTCTGCGCGTGCATGGCCTCCTGGCCGATGAAACCGAGCATGTCCTCGCGCAGTTTCTCGTCCTTGACGTACGGGAGGGCTTCGCGATAGGTCTCGATGAACATGCGCTCGCCCTCGGGCAGCAGCATGTTCAACGCGCTGATCAGGTGGCCGGCGATCGGTTCGGACGACATCCACTGCAGGTCGATGCCCGCCCAGTCGAAGCTGACATTGCGGGCCGCCAGGGCGACCACGCCGGGATCGACATCGGGAGTGTCGCGTCCCCAAGGAAATAACTTCATCGGTACTCCTCGATCAACCGCGCGCACAGAGCCTGTGCGCCAAGTCGCGACGCTGCGACCTGTTCGGTGATCTCCATCATACAGTTATCCATTACTTCGCGTAACACCTAATGCTTCCGCAGCGTGCTCGGATCCCATCGGCGGCCACGTCCCCTGGTCAGCGGATAGCAGCCGAAACCCACCGCGGCCGCGCTCGCGTGCCCGATATCGGTGAAGGTGCGATGGAGGAAGATCGGCGGGATCAGCACGGCCAGCACGCCGAGGACGTACCACCACCGCCACGGCGTCACCAGCCGGTAGGCGAGCACCGCGGCGGCGCCCGCGAGCCCGTAGCTGACGCCCACGTCGAGGATGTACATGGCCTTCTCGGGCGCCTCCTCGCTGTGGATCGCCCACAGCAGCACGCCCTGGCTCACATAGGTGGCGCCGACGTGGGCGAGCACCACCACGACCAGCCAGCGCCAGGTGCCGAGCCACCGTTCGACATTGGCGTGGAACAGCGTGAACAGCACCGCGTAGGCGGGCCAGCCGCTGCCGTCGGTCCAGAACGCGCTGGTGAACAGGACCCGCAGCGGGTCGGTGCCCAGATTCCGCAGGTTGGTGGAGCGGTGATCGAGCCACTCGCGCGCCTCGTCGGGCGGCAGGACGTCGATGATCACCGTGGTCACGGCCAGCGCCGCGAGCCACAGGTACGTGCCGGGAGCGCTGCGGATCCACCGCCACGCGCGGTTCGCCGACTCACCGAGTGCGCCCACCGCCACAGTGTGCCAGGGCGCGGGCCGGAATCTTTCGCACTCGACTTCGGTTTTCGCGACCGATCCGGGGGTAGGCGGCAGAGGAGTCCGTCATCGCCGATCGAGAGGAACGAGGATGCCTCAGCAAGCGTGGAGCGCCAAGCGCGAACGGCAGTACAAAGACATCAAGAAGTCCGAACTCGAGCGCGGCGCCGGGGAGAAGCGGGCCGAGCGGATCGCCGCGGCGACGGTGAACAAGACCCGCGCCGAACACGGCGAGACCGAGTCGAGCCGGGGTCGCACCCGCGACGAGCTCTACGCCGAGGCCCGCCGTCGCAATATCGACGGTCGCTCCAAGATGACCAAGCAGGAACTGGCCAACGCCCTCGGCCGCGACTGACCCCACTGCGAAAGGGTTCGCCATGCAGCTCGGATTCAAGTTGGCGGCCGAGGCGTTCGGACCGAAAGAGCTTGTGCGACAAGCTGTTCGGGCCGAATCTGTCGGCTTCGATTTCGTCGAGATGAGCGATCACTTCCACCCGTGGCTCGACAACCAGGGCCACTCCCCCTTCGCCTGGTCGGTGCTTGGCACGATCGCGGCGAGCACCGAGCGCCTCGGCCTCGCCACCGGGGTGACCTGCCCGATCATCCGCTACCACCCCGCCATCATCGCCCAGGCCGCCGCCACGACCGCGCTGCTGTCCGACGGGCGGTTCACCCTCGGCATCGGGGCCGGTGAGCGGCTCAACGAGCACATCGTGGGGCACGATTTCCCGCCGGTGCTGATCCGGCATCGGATGTTGCGGGAGGCGCTCGAGATCATCCGACTGCTGTGGCGCGGCGGTTATCGCAGCTACTACGGGCAGTATCTGTCGCTCTCGGACGCGCGGGTGTTCGACCTGCCCGCGACGCCGCCGGTGCTCGCGGTGGCCGCAGGCGGGCCGGGCGCGGCCACGATCGCCGCCGAACTCGGCGACGGGCTCTTCGCCACCGAATCGGACCCCGAACTGGTGCGGACATTTCAGCGCAAGGGCGGTTCGGGGCCGCGCTATGTCGAGATCGGGGTGGCCTTCGCCGAGAGCGATCGGGCGGGCGCGCAAGCCGCGCTGTCGACGAATCGGTGGTCGACCGGCGGTTGGAAGGTGATGAGCGAGCTGCCCAATCCGGCGAACTTCGCCGCCGCGTCGACGACGGTGCGGGAGGCGGACATGCTCGAATCGTTCGTTTGCGGCAGTGATCCGCAACCCTATGTCGAGGCGGTTCGCGCGGCCGTCGACGCCGGTTTCGACCACATCGTGCTGATGAACGCGGGCCCCGACACCGACGCGTTCCTCGACTTCTTCGACAGCGAACTCGGGCCACTGCTGCGCGCGCGGGGCTGAGGTGACCATGTACGTCGGCACGTCCGGCTGGCAGTACCGCGACTGGCGCGGGGTGCTGTATCCGCCGGGCGTGCCGGTGCGGTTGTGGCTCGAGCACTACGCGACGGCGTTCGCGACGGTCGAGTCGAACAACGCGTTCTATCGGCTGCCCAGCCGGGAGAACTTCGCCGCCTGGCGGAAACGCACGCCCGCGGGTTTCGTCATGGCGGTGAAGGCGAGCCGCTATCTCACCCACATCAAACGCCTGCGCGACCCGGCCGAACCGGTGCACCGGCTGCTCGACCACGCCGCGGGCCTCGGCGATCGCCTCGGCCCGATCCTGCTCCAACTACCGCCCACCCTGCGCGCGGACGCCGAGCTGCTCGACGAGTGCCTGCGCTGCTTCCCCGACTCCGTGCGGGTGACGGTGGAACCGCGCCACGACTCGTGGTGGACCGACGACATCCGATCGGTACTCGAGGCCCGGGGCGCGGCACTGACCTGGGCTGACCGCGATTCCAAGCCCGTCACCCCGCGGTGGCGGACCACCGACTGGGGCTACCTGCGCCTGCACGCGGGGCGCGCGAAACCGCTGCCCTCCTACGGCACGCACGCGTTGACCGGCTGGGCGCACCGCCTGCTCGACACCTGGTCGGCCGAGGAGGACAGCTACGTCTACTTCAACAACGACCACGGCGGGGCGGCGGTGCGCAACGCCGTCACCTTCGCCCACCTCGCCGCGTCGGCGGGCGGGGATGTGACCCGGGTGCCCGACCTGCATGCCACCCCACGGCGTTGACACCGCCGTGTCGTTCACCAGCCGGGATCGGCCCCCAAGGGGATATTGACCCAGCTCGGACGCGCCGGGTCCAGCTCGAGATGCTGTGTCTTCAAGCCACTTTCGTTCAGCAACGGCCGCAGCGGGACCACGCTGGGGAAGTTGCTGGGGAACACATCCACGCGCAGGCGGTGGCCGGGCAGGAGCACACCGTCGGTGCCGCGAATGCTGATGTCGACCGTGGTCGGCTCACCGGGGACCACCGGTTGGCGGGAGTCCAGGGTGAGGAACGGGAACGGCTCGGTGTAGTCGCCGTTGGGCGATCTGGTCGACTTGGACTCGTCGACCGCACGCAGCGAGGCCATCACCTGACCCTGCGTCCAGACCGTCGAACGGCCGTCGGGGGCAACATCATTGACCGTCACCGTCCAGTAGCCGTCGGTCGCGTCGAGCACCGTGTTGAGGTGGGCGGCGATCGAACCGGAGATCCTGGTCGGCCCGGTCACCGGGGCCGAGGTGAAGGTCAGGCCCGCGCTTTCGGCGATGCGGGCGTCCTTCAGGCAGACATCGGGCAGCGGCAACAGGCCCGCCATACCGCGCGCGGCATCGCGCGAGCACAGCGTGGTCAGTCCGGGTTCGATCGACACACGCTGGGCCGCACCGGGTTCGGTGACCAGACTGCCGTCGAAGCGGGCGCCCGGCGCGGTCCCCGAGGAGGCGCCGTCGAGATACATCCGCCGGTACTCCATCCCGGGACGCGGGAACGAGACATCGCTGGTCCACTGCTCACTTCCCTGCTGCCACAACGCGACCGGGTCGTAGCGATCGATGCCGTTGTCGATTCCCTTGAGCCACTTGTCGAACCACGCGCGCTGCAACGCGTCCAACGGCGCGGGGCCGCCCGGCTGACCCATGCCCGAGCTCAACGTGATGTGGTAGATGTCGTCCATGACGAGCTTCTTCTGCTCGGCGGGCACATCGACCGCGTTGTAGATCTGCGGGGTGGTGTGGGTGAACAGGTCGTGCCAGCCGCCGTAGACGAAGGTCGGCACCCGCACCTGATCCGGCTTGCCGATCCAAGACGTGCGCAGCGGGCTGTCGTCGTCGAGGATCGGGGCCAGCTCCGGCGGGATCTGGTCGACGGTCGGCGTGCTCAGCGCCGCGATCAGCACATTGAAGAAGGTGAACGGGTCGCGGATGCGATCGGCCAACCAGACCGAGTCGAACGTGCCGGTCAGGATCGACACCATGTCCGGCAGCAGTTTCGCGCCGTTGACGGCGAGCAACCACATCGGGATGAAGCCGATGCCGAGGTTGCCGCCGGGCGCGGCCACGTCGCGAATCAGGTCGCTACCGGGCACGATCGGGAAGATCGCCTTCAGCGCTTCGGGGTGACGCTGGGCGGTCTGGACCTGGTTGATGCCCGAGTAGGACACCCCGCTCATCCCGATCTTGCCGTTGGACCAGCCCTGTTTCGCCGCCCAGTCCACGACCTCGGGGCCGTCGAGTTGCTCGCGTTCACCGAACACCTGCCAGGTGCCCTGCGAGAAACCGGTGCCGCGCACGTCGACCACCACCTGGGTGTAGCCGCTGCGGATCAGGTTCCGGTCGACGGCGAAGGTGCGCGCGGCGCCGCCGGGCACGATCCGCAGCATGTCGCTGAGGCTGCTGAAACCGAACGGCGAGAAGTCCAGGTTCGCCAACACCGGGTTCAGCAGTTCCGACAGGCCCGGCACCGACAGGGTCGAGTCGGCGACGTTGGACACCAGCTTGGTGTAGGGCGTCATGTTGACGATCGTCGGTGTCGGCGCCGCGATCGGCTGCCCGTCGGCCCCGGCCGGGTGATAGACGTTGGCTTTCAATACCGTGCCGTCACTCATGGTGATCGGCACGTCCCACTCGATGAAGATGTTGGGGTATTGCTGCGCTGCGCTGTGGGTGGCGACGAACTGCGCGTCGAGGCCCTCCGCGTTCGGTGATGCCTGGCCGACCGGCGCGGATGCGACGGCGCCTGCGAAAACGACGACGGCTGCGACGAGCGCAGCCAGCCGTCCACGATGTGTGATCATGCTTCGGTTCAGCCCTCCACCATCGGGAACCATGACGTTCCCGTACCGCAAAGTAACGTAGCGTGCGTCACGTTCGATCGCAAGAACATGTTCTGGGCAATCCACGATCAGCGCCCGCGCGCTCCCCGCCGCGATCACCTGACAGAATCTCCCCTGTGACAGCGCCCGAACTCGACGACGGCCGCCGCTACCGCGGCGCCGCGCCCGGGCAGCGTCAGCAGGAACGCCGCACCCGGCTGATCGACGCGGCCACCGACGCCTTCGGTATCGACGGCTACCGCAACACCACGGTCACCACCATCTGCGCGACCGCCGGGGTCGGCAAACGCTACTTCTACGAATCCTTCTCCGACAGTGAGGATCTGCTGCTCGAGGTGTATCGCGAGACGGCCGCGCGGATGATCGAGGCCATCCACACCGGCCTGCGCGACGCCGACGCCGACGTGGACCAGCAGGTGCGCGTCGCCCTCACCGCGTACTTCCAGCTCATCCTCGACGACCCCCGAGTACCCCGCATCGCGTTCTTCGAGATCCTCGGCGTGAGCCCCGCGGTCGACCGCGCCTACTACGACGTCCTCGACGCCCTGGTCGACATCTGCCTCGCCCTGATCACCCCCCACGTCGACCTGGAAACCCACCCCACCGTCAGCGTGCGCACCGTCCTGTTCGGCCTGGTCGGCGCGATCGTGATCATCGCCCAGAAATGGGTCCTCGACGACTACCACCAACCGATGACCGACGTGGTGGACAGCGCGTGCCTGGTGGTCAACGCGGTTTTGGCCAAGCTCGGGCCCGAAACCGGTTAGGCCCCACAGAGTTCTCGGCGAACAATCAGGCGTCGGTGCCGTTGATCGGCGGTGACTGTGGGTAGGCCAGGAGTATGACCACTAACGAGAACCGACAGCTCGATGAGGTCATCGAGCGGTTGATCATCCGGTACCCGACCATTGCCCCCGCCGAGCTCGCCGACATCGTGCACAACGTGTACGACGCGTTCGGGAAGGTGCATATCCGTGACTATGTGCCGTTGCTCGTCGAGCACCATGTGAAGGAGGAGCTCGGCACGCCGACCGGGGAGATCCCGCCCATCCCGGATCGGTCGGGTGTGCGCTCGGGCTAGCGTTGACGGAGCTCACGTCAACCATGAGGAGGTCCGCATGCCCGACACCGTCCGCGGGGTCATCGCTCGCGCGCAGGATGCGCCGGTCGAAACCGTCGACATCGTGATTCCCGATCCGGGGCCGCACGATGTGGTGGTCCGCGTCCAGGCCTGCGGGGTGTGCCATACCGACCTGCACTATCGCGAGGGTGGGATCAACGACGAGTTCCCGTTCCTGCTCGGGCACGAGGCGGCCGGGGTGGTCGAGACGGTCGGCGCGGCGGTAACGCATGTGGTGCCAGGCGATTTCGTGGTGTTGAACTGGCGGGCGGTCTGCGGGGAGTGTCGGGCGTGCCGGCGGGGGCGGCCCTGGTACTGCTTCGACACCCACAACGCGAGTGTGCCGATGACACTCACCGACGGCACCCCGCTCACTCCCGCGCTCGGGGTCGGCGCGTTC
This sequence comes from Nocardia lasii, assembly GCF_042658545.1. Taxonomy (NCBI): domain Bacteria; kingdom Bacillati; phylum Actinomycetota; class Actinomycetes; order Mycobacteriales; family Nocardiaceae; genus Nocardia; species Nocardia lasii. The sequence goes on along the minus strand of NZ_JBHSQN010000013.1, from coordinate 326,986 downwards.
GCCGACAAGACGCTCGTGCACGAAAAGCAGTGCACCAAGGTCGATTCCGAGACCGACCCGGCCGTCGCGGGGTTGCTCGGCTGTGGCGTGATGGCCGGGATCGGCGCCGCCGTGAACACCGGAAACGTCTCGCGCGGTGACAGTGTCGCCGTGATCGGCTGCGGTGGCGTGGGCGACGCCGCCATCGTCGGCGCGCGCCTGGCCGGTGCGGGCACGATCATCGCGATCGACCGCGATCAGCGAAAGCTGGACTGGGCCGAGGACTTCGGCGCCACCCACACCATCGACGCGACCAGCGAGGACGTGGTCGAGCGGATCAAGGAGCTCACCGACGGCTTCGGCGCCGACGTGGTGATCGACGCGGTCGGCCGCCCCGAGACCTGGCAGCAGGCCTTCTACGGCCGCGACCTGGCAGGCACCGTGGTGCTCGTCGGCGTCCCCACCCCGGAGATGACGCTGGAGATGCCGCTCATCGACCTGTTCTCGCACGGTGGGTCGCTGAAGTCCTCCTGGTACGGCGACTGCCTGCCCGAACGCGACTTCCCGATGCTCATCGACCTGTACCGGCAGGGCCGGTTGCCGCTGGATCGGTTCGTCACCGAGCGCATCGGCCTCGACGAGGTCGAGCAGGCGTTCACCGCGATGGGCGAGGGCAAGGTCCTGCGTTCGGTGGTGGTCTGGTGACCCGCATCGAAAGAGTGGTCACCTCGGGCACTTTCGCGCTCGACGGCGGCACCTGGGACGTCGACAACAATGTGTGGCTCCTCGGGGACGACACCGAAGTGCTCGTCATCGACGCCGCCCACGACGCCGACGCCATCGCCGCCGCGGTCGGCAACCGGCACGTCACCGCGATTCTGTGCACCCACGGCCACAACGACCACGTGACCGTCGCCCCCGAACTCGCCGAGCGCCTCGACGCCCCCGTCCTGCTCCACCCCGGCGACGAGCCCCTCTGGCGCATGACCCACCCGGACGCCTCCTACCACTCACTCGCCGACACCCCCCGAATCACCGTGGCAGGCACCGACATCGACCTCCTGCACACCCCCGGCCACTCCTCCGGCTCGGTATCACTGCACGTCCCCGACCTGGCGGCCCTGTTCACCGGCGACACCCTCTTCGCCGGCGGCCCCGGCGCCACCGGCCGCTCCTTCTCCGACTTCGACACGATCATCGACTCGATCCGCGACCGACTACTCACCCTCCCCGAGGAAACCACCGTCCACACCGGCCACGGGGACACCACCACCATCGGCACCGAAAAGCCGGCCCTGGCGGACTGGATCGCCCGCGGGCACTGAGCTGGACAGTTGATCACCAGGCACTCATGGATGAATTCCGCCCGAATTTCGACCATGGTTGCCTGGTGATCTTGTATCCAGCCGGGAGGGGATCTCAGCTGGTCCAGTCGACGCCCTCGGCCATCGTCAGGAGTTTGTCGCGGCGGTGGGGGCTGGTTTCGCCGATCCAGGAGATCAGGTCATGGCGGTGGCCGTAGCCGGTCAGGCGGCGGTCGACGAGGTTTGCCAGGCGCGGCGAGGTCGGGGCGCCCTGCGGGAGGTGCCGAACGGTCGCCGACTGTGGCGCTCGGCGCGGGGGTCCGGTCCCCGCACGGTCTACCTCCTGCGGCGGCGTCTGCCCCTAATACCCCTAACTCCCCCCGGTACGGCCCCCAATAGTCGGCGGTGGGGGTGACCTCGGGGGTGGGGGCGGCTTACGGTCGGTAACGAGGCCTCAGCAGTTCAGCACCGTCCTTCGAGCGGCATCGCCGCCGACAATCCGCACGTCCGACCCCGAAAGGGAAGATGATGACCGACGCGATGAGCACCCCCGAGGCCCCTATCAGCACCCCGCTGCGACGCCTGGCCGGCCGTCTTCGGGGCTGCCTGCCGCCGCACTGGCAGGCCGAGGTGGTCGACGTGCCCGCGCGGTTGCGTGAGGCCGCCCAGCCCACACTGCGGATCAGGACCGCCTGAGCCGCTCAGCCCGCCCGTTCGACGCGGGCGATGCAGAAGCCGTTCGCGGCGTGGTCGAGGGTGAAGTCGACCGTGGTCGTCGCACCGTCCCCGCCGGTCACCGGCGCGGCGACGGTCACGGCCGAACCGGTCGAGTCGCGCACCGTGAGCGCCGCGAACTTCTTCACCCCGGACAGCACCGACCCCGGCTGGGCGTCGCGACACAGCAGGGGGTAGCTCGGTTCGACATCGGCCGGGTTCACCGGCAGGCCGACCGCCCGACTCAGATACCGTTCGACCGTGTAGCGGGCCTGTTCGTCGGTGAGCCCGGTCTCCGTCGGAGCACCGACGATCGGACACCCGTATTCGGACCGTAATTCGCTGGGGCGCAAGCTCACTCGCAGGGTGTCGTTCTGCCAGTACGGTCCGAACCGGCCGTGACTGCCAGGGCGGCGTACCGCGTCGGAGATCTGTTCCGCGTCCCCGCACATGCGGGGGATCTCGGTGGGCGACTGGGTCCAGCATTTGCGGGTCAGGGCGCCCAGATCGCCGGCCAGCACGTCATCGAACCAGGGGCGAAGGACCGTCGCCGCGGTGGGACTGTCCGCGACCGCGGCGATCTGTCCGACCGGAACGGTCGAATCCGATTCGCTGACGAGGGCGAACGCGCCGACCCCCGCGACGAGTACCGCCGCGCCCGCCCCGAGCACGACCCATCGCGTCCGCGCACGACGCGGCGGGGTTTCCCGCGACAGCACAGCGGTGTCGCCGGTCGTTCGGCCGGTCAGCGCCGCCACCGCCGCGTCCGCGAGCTGCCCGCAACTGGCGAACCGGTCGTCCGGATTCTTCGCCATCGCCCGCGCGATCACCGCGTCCAGCGCGGGCGGCAGCGCCGGATTCGCGGCCGAGGCGCGCGGCGGCGGTTCGATCATGTGCGCGCTGATCAACGCGGCCGCACTCTCCCGCTGAAACGGAACGAACCCGGTGAGCAGCTCGTAAAGGGTGCCGCCGAGGGCGTACACATCGGTGCGCACGCTGAGCGGATCGCCCTCCAACTGCTCGGGCGCGGCGTAGGCGAGGGTGCCGAGCACCGAACCCGCCGACGTGAGACTGGTCGTCTCGCCCATGCTGCGCGCGATCCCGAAGTCGGTGACCAGCACCTCGTCGGTGCCGTCGTCGGCACGCGCGATCAGCAGATTCGCCGGTTTGATGTCGCGGTGCAGCAGCCCCTGCCGGTGCGCGTAATCCAACCCCTCGGCCGCCTCGGCGACAATGCGCACCGCCCGGTGCGGGGTCAGCACCGACAACCCCTGCCGCAACAACTGCGCCGCGTCGAGCCCGTCCACGAACTGCATCGCGATCCACAACCGGTCACCGTCGACCCCGCGGTCGAAGATCTGCACGACATTGGGATGCCGCAACCGCGCCGCCAGATCGGCCTCCCGCTCGAACCGCGCCCGAAACGTCGGCTCCACCGCGAGCCGCGCGTCGAGCACCTTCACCGCGTCCCGACGCGGCAACCGCGGATGCTGAGCCAGATACACCGCCCCCATCCCACCCCCACCGAGCCTGCGCTCGATGCGATACCCCGCCAAGCTCGCCCCCGAACCGAACTCCATCACCGCTCCTTCGCCACGACCGCCCCCAGGCTATCCGCCCCGCCCGACCGGCGAACCCACCCGCGCCGCGCTACTCCGCGTGCTCGCGCTCGCCCAGCACCACTACGTCAATTCCCCTACCGCGCAAGGTTTCCCACATAGAGCGAGGCAATATCTCGCACCCTACGACCACCCGTCGAAGATTCGGCAGCAACGCGAGGTCATCGAGGGCGGTGACATCGAACATGTCGGATTCACCATCCCAGTGGGGACAGCACTCGAAGTAGATCGGAAGGCCGCCGTCGACACCCAATTCCTCGACTCCGGCGAGAACGTCGGCGGACAGGTCGAGGTTGCCGAAGTACGCCGCCGCGTCGGGCATGACCTGGTCGAAGTAATGGGTGTGCGAGTGGTCCCACAGGTCACCGGTGAAGCCGGACGCCTCCATCGCCTCCTTCAGCGACCACGGCGCGAGGCTGGGCGACTCCCCGAACATCAGTTTGTCGATGACGAGCAACTTGACATTGAAATCCACGAACACGGTCATGGCGGCGAAGTCTAAGGGAGCTATACGACAAGCAACCCATCACGCGCTGGCGGCGGCAGGCCGAACTATGTTGTCTTGCAGGGCTTTACACGCAGTCGATGACGGCACACGCCGGCCGGGAGGTTCTGATGAAACACTCACTGTGGGAACGTCTTTCCCCCGAGTCGCGCGCGCAGGTCGACGAGCTCATCGTCCGCCATCGGAAACTGCCCGCCATCATGGTGGTTCGCGACGCGCTCGACGATCCTCGGCCGGGGATCTTCGAGTCCCAGCAGATGCTCTTCGAGCGCCACCTCGAGCTCGGCACGCCCTGGGTCAGGATTACCCCGCCACTGGACCTCGACGAACTGACCGCGCGAGTCGCCGCCCTGCCCCGAACGCCCAGCTCCATCGACGCCCGCTGGGACAGCGACACCGACGGCTGGTTCGTCACACTCACCGCGATCGCCACGCACCCGGACGCCGAACACCACCTCGCCCTGCTCCGACACGGCACCGACATCCGCCTGCTCACCGACAACAGCTCACCCTGGTCCGAAGCCACCGAAGCCACCACCATCGGGCCCGCCCTGGCCGCCCGCTTCGGCCTGCCCTTCCACTTCGAGCGCCCCGGTCGGCCACCGTCAGCCACAGGCACGCTGCACCGCTTGTGAATTCGAGGGAACGGGGCAATCGACTACGCAGGACGGTCGCGCTCGTCATCACCGGCGCGGCCGTCATCGCCGCAGCCGCACCGCTCGTCGTCGCGCCCGGACCCGGCCGGGCACGTCTGGCGAAGGTCGTCGTGACGCTGCTGGTGGTCCTCACCGCGCTGCCCGTGATCGCACTGCTCACCGCCTGATCCACCCTGTCCGCGCAGACACCAACGGCCCGAGACGATCTCGGGCCGTTGCGTTGAGGAGGACCTGACTGCACGTGGTTCGCGTATCCGGCTACTTGACCGCGGCCGCCAGCTGATCGGCATACGGGGCAACGAATTTCCCGACGATCGGAAGGTCCGCGCGGGCGCCACCGTTGCTGTTCGCCTGGAGCATCGCCATCACCCAGACGACGATCGCGAAGACCGCGAGGGCGAGTCCGGCCAGGCTGAAGATGATCCCCACGAAACCGAGGAGCGAGCCCACGATGCTCAGCACGACGTTGAGCACCGAGACCGCTCCGAAGAAGACGACCGATTGCGCGGCATGGAATTTCACATCGGGATCGTTCTTTCCGACGAAGAGGAAGATGATCCCGGTAACCCAGCCCAGCACGTACGACAGGATGGCGCTGGTCTTCTTGTCCAAGCCGGTGGACTGGGGGTGGTTCGGGGGAAGCTGAGAAGATGTCATGCGGTAAGTAGACGCCGCGCGACCCCACCTACCGATCCCAACTTTCCTCTGAACTCAAAGGTCACAGACCCACCGACCAGGATTCATCGCGTCCCCCAACCCCGCTGACGGCCATATCGCGATCGGGGCGCGGGTGTGCGGATGTTCAGTAGTGGTATCTGGCCTGGACGACTGTGATTGTCTCCCCCGAGACCGAATAGACGAGCCGACGTTCCGTGTCGATGCGGCGGGACCAATAGCCCGACTTGTCCCCGCGCAGCGGCTCGGGCTTGCCGAAACCGTTGAAGGGATCACAGGTGATGTCGTCGATCAGACGGTTGATGCGGATGGCGACCTTACGGTCGGTGCTGACCCAGTGTGTGTAATCTTCCCAAGCGACCTTGACGAAGACGACTCTCATCGGTCCCCTTCTGGCTGGAACTCCACCACATCCCCTGATTCGGCCTGCGCGATCCCCTGAGCCAATCGGGCCGCGTTGGCAGGCGATCGCAACAGGTAGAGCGTCTCCTGCATCGAGTTGAAATCCTCTTCACTCAGCAGGACACAACAAAAAAGGCCCCCACCCGTAAGCGAGGACCTCTACTGCTCCCCCATCTGGACTCGAACCAGAAACCTGCCGATTAACAGTCGGCTGCTCTGCCAATTGAGCTATAGGGGATTGCCCTGAGTGGTTGTCTCAGGCGGTCTGCTTTGGCGGGCTGACCGAGATGAAACTTTAGCGTATCGGGTCGTTGGATCCCAAATCGGGGCGCTACCTGCGGACATGTGGTGGTAACGATGTGTCGGGGATGGGGGTGGCCGGATCGACAGGGGTGGGGCGGCTGGGGCAGGATGTAGCACGCACACAGACGTGGGAGGAGCTTCAGGAGATGCTGCGGTTGATCATCGGCGTAGCGGCCGGTTATGTGCTGGGCACCAAGGCCGGTCGGGCGCGCTACGAGCAGATCACCGCGGCCTCGCGAGCGGTCGCGGGTAGCCCGGTGACCAAGAAGCTGGTGTCGGCGAGTCGGCAGAAGCTGTCGGACAAGTTGAGCACGCGGCCGAAGTTGGAGCCGATGGAGCCGATCGACGAGCGAACCACGGTGCTGATCCCGCACAACCAGCTGCGCCGCTGAGCTCAGGGTCGCAGGCGGCCCGCGTCGCTAAGCGGAGTCCGTCGCGGGCGAGCACCTACGCGCGGCGGTCGGTATCGCGAACTGAGCTCAGGCGCCCGCCGCGTAACCCTCGTTGCCCATCGCCTGGGCGGCCAGGCTCTTGCGGTACTGCTCGAGGGCCACCAGGTCGCCGAACAGGGCCATGTAGGTGTCGGGTTCCTCGCTGGCGGACAGTCGCTGGAGCTTGGATTTGAGTTCGGCGATCTGGCGGCCGACCCAGGCTTCCTGGGTGCGGGCGAGGATGCCGGTGATGAAGCGCGGGATGTCGTTCTGGGTGCGGACCGGGAGCTGCTCGTTGGCCAGTTCGGAGACCAGGGCGCGGATCATCAGGTCGTCGGTGTGGTCGGCGACCGCGGCCACCCATTCGGCGCCGCCGAGACCGGCCGCCGTGCCGCCCGCCTTGGCGATCATGATGCGGACCGCGATGTAGGCGGGGTGGGTGAAGGCGGCGGTGTCGATGGCGTCGAAGGACACGCCCGCGATGCCGGGGTATTGCAGTGCGGCGCTGAGGGTTTGGCGCTGGGCGTAGAGGACCGGGTCGTTGGGGGCCGGGCGCACCGAGGAGCCCTCCTCGGCGCGGGGCGCGGGCAGGGCGGCGGCGCCGGTTTTCAGGGCGGGTGCGGTGGGGCCGCCGGCACGGTTCTTCTTGGCTTCCTCGCCGACGCGGCGCACGACCAGCTGGATGTCGTCCCAGCCGACCCAACCGGCCAGTTTGGTGGCGTAACCCTTGCGGGTGGCGTTGTCCTTGATCTGGGCCACGACGGGCACCGTGCGGCGCAGCGCCTCGACGCGACCTTCGACGTCGTCGAGGTTGTGTTCGGCCAGCAGGCCACGAATCACGAACTCGTAGAGCGGGGTTCGCCGGGCCACCAGGTCGCGCACGGCGCTGTCGCCGGAGTGCTGGCGCAGTTCGCACGGATCCTGGCCGTCGGGGGCCACGGCGATGTAGGTCTGACCGGCCAGGCGCTGATCGCCGCTGAACGCCTTCAGGGCGGCGGCTTGGCCCGCGGCGTCACCGTCGAAGGTGTAGATGATCTCGCCGCGCCAGAAGTTGTCGTCCATCAGCAGGCGGCGCAGGACCTGCAGGTGTTCCTCGCCGAAGGCGGTGCCGCAGGAGGCGACGGCGGTCTTCACCCCGGCCAGGTGCATGGCCATGACGTCGGTGTAGCCCTCGACGACGACGGCCTGGTGCGCTTTGGAGATGTCGCGCTTGGCGTGGTCGAGGCCGAACAGCACCTGAGACTTCTTGTACAGCAAGGTTTCCGGGGTGTTGACGTACTTGCCGGGCATGGTGTCGTCGTCGAACAGCTTGCGCGCGCCGAAGCCGATCACCTCGCCGCCGAGGTTGCGGATCGGCCACAGCAGGCGACGGTGGAAGCGGTCGATCGGGCCGTGCTTGCCCTGCTTGGACAGCCCGGCCGCCTCCAGTTCCTTGAACTCGAAACCGAGGCGTTGCAGGTGCTTGGTCAGGGTGTCCCAGCCCGCGGGCGCGTACCCGCAGCCGAACTGCTGCCAGGCGGCCTGGTCGAAATTGCGGTCGGTCAGGTACTTGCGCGCGACCTCGGCCTCGGGCTGGTGCAGCAGGCCCATGTAGTACTCGTGCGCGGCGGCGTTGGCGGCGACCAGGCGCGAGCGGGTGCCGCGGTCGCGCTGGACCGAGGTGCCCCCGCCCTCGTAGTTGATCTGGTAGCCGACCCGGTCGGCCATTTGCTCGACGGCCTCGACGAAACCGATGTGCTCGATCTGCTGCAGGAACTTGTAGACGTCACCGCCCTCGCCGCAGCCGAAGCAGTGGAAGAGCCCGTGGTTGGGGCGCACATGGAACGACGGCGACTTCTCGTCGTGGAACGGGCACAGACCTTTGATCGAGTCGGCGCCCGCGCGCTTGAGCGCCACGTACTCACCGACTACATCTTCGATCCGGACACGTTCGCGGATCGCCGCGATATCGCGATCTGGGATTCGTCCGGCCACGGTGCCCGAGTCTAGTCGGGTCGGGTCAGCGGCAGTCCAGCGAGGCGGCGACCCGTTCGAACCGGCTCTCGGTGTAGGAGGCGATCTGGTCGATCACCACGCGCACGCGGGCGGCCTCGGTGGTGGCGGCGTTGAACCAGGGCAGCAGCTGGGCGTCGAGGTGGGCGGGAGCGGTGGTGAGCAGGCGGTCGGCGACGGCTTGGACGCGGTCGCGCTGGGTCTGCTGGCGGGCCAGGTGGCCGGGGTCGGAGCGCACGTAGCGCAGGGCCACGGTCTTGAGGACGGCGACCTCGGCGGCCACCACCGGCGGCACGATCAGGTCGGCCTCGTAGCGGCGCAGCGGGCCCTGGCCGTAGCGCTCGTGGGTGGCCGCGATGGCGGCGGTGGCGAAGCGGCCGACGAGTTCGCTGGTGAGGCGCTTGAGGGCCACCGAGGCGGCGAAGCTGCCGTCGTAGCCGGCGGCGTCGCGCACGATGTCGAGTTCGGACAGGCGTTGCGCGGCGGCGGCCAGTGCCTCGATCGACTGGTCGGGGTGTTGGCCGTGGCCCTGCTGCGCCAGCGCGGCCTGTTCGGCGGGGTCGGCCAGGGCGCGCAGGTCGATGCGGCCGACGATCACGCCGTCCTCCACGTCGTGCACCGAGTAGGCGACATCGTCGGACCAGTCCATGATCTGGCACTCGAGGCTCTGTTTGCGTTCGGGCGCTTCCTTGCGGACCCACGCCAGGCGCTCGAGGTCGTCGTCGTAGGCGCCGAACTTGGTGCCGGAACCGCTTCTGCCCCACGGGTATTTGAGGGTGGCGTCCAGGGCCGCGCGAGTCAGGTTGAGCCCGAAGCTCTCTGCGTCGTCGTCGAGGATCTTGGGTTCGAGGCGGGTCAGGATACGCAGGTTCTGCGCGTTGCCCTCGAAACCGCCGTACTCGTCGGCGAATTCGTCCAGGGCGCGTTCGCCGTTGTGGCCGTAGGGCGGGTGGCCGATGTCGTGGGCGAGGCCGGCCAGGTCGACGAGGTCGGGGTCGGCGCCGATGCCGTCGGCGATGCTGCGACCGATCTGGGCGACCTCGAGCGAGTGGGTGAGCCGGGTGCGCGGGGTGTCGCCCTCGCGCGGGCCCATGACCTGGGTCTTGTCGGCGAGGCGGCGCAGTGCGGCGGAGTGCAGCACGCGGGCGCGGTCGCGGGAGAACTCGCTGCGGTGTCCCTTGGCCGCGGCGCCGGGCCAGGCGATCTTGCCGGGCTCGTGGACCATGCGTTCCTGGTCGTGCGGGGTGTAGTCGTCGGTCATCTCACTGTCCCGCCTCATAGGAGAAATCTGCCGAGAAATGGGTGAGCTGGTACCACAGCAGCGCCCCGGTCTCGCGGGCGATGCCGTGGAACTGCGACTCCCTGGTGTAGACGGCCGGGCCGGTGCGCGTGGGTGCGGTCCATGCCTGGAGACCGGCGTCTCGTGCCATGGTCCTGGTGCGCAGTGAATGCCACGGGTCGCTCACGAGTACGGCCGATGACAAGTCGCGCTCGCGCATCGCCGACGCGACGGCTTCGATGCTGCGCAGGGTGTCGGAGCCGGTCTCGACGGCCAGGATGTGCTCGCTGGGCACGCCCTTGTCCTCCAGATACCGTTTGCCGGAAGCGGCTTCGGTGTAGAGATCGCCCTCCTGCTTGCCGCCGACGGTGATCACCAGCGGCGCCACGCCGAGGTCGTAGAGCCGCCACGCCTGATACAACCGCGCCTCGAACACCGACGACGGCGTGCCCGAATACTGGGCCGCGCCGAGCACCACGATCGCGTCGGCGGGGGTGTAGTCGTCGATCCGCGCGACCTGCCACACCCGCACCGCGGTTCCCGCGACCAGCACCAACCCCATCAGCACCGCGCCGACGACGAGCCGGACGATCCACACCGAGGCCGTCGACATCACCCCGCGTCGCTGCCGGACATCAGGGGCGGGCGCTGTTCGCGAGTAACCCGATTTCACCTTCGTCAGTCTGCCAGGTCGGGCCGACACGCCGTGGCGTCAGCGGTCACCGCCGGATTCCGTTCCGGTGAACTACTGCTTCGCCCGGCCGCGTCCCTAGACTGGATCTCCCGACGTCGAAGGGGACGAGATGGTTGCGCAATTCGCGGTGGGCGATATCGAAAAACACACCCACGACGTGGATTTCCACGGGTACACCCATCACTGTTCGCCCGCGGACCCGCAGTACTCGATCAAGAGCGACAAGACCGACCACATCGCCCTGCACAAGGGTGGGGCGCTGACGAAACTGCCATGAGTGTCGTCGATCAGGTGCGCGAGGTGGTCGTCTCGATTCCGGTCGGGCGGGTCGCCACCTACGGCGATATCGGACGGGCGATCGGTGTCGGGCCGCGGCAGGTGGGGCGGGCGATGAGTCTGCTCGGTGCGGATGTGCCGTGGTGGCGGGTCACCTATGCCGACGGCAGGCCCGCGACCTGCCATGACGGTGGGGCCTTGGCGCTGCTCGTCGCCGAGGGCACTCCCCTGGTCGGCGAGAAGGTGGACCTTCGCCGGGCCAGGGCGGCGTTCGACTGAGGCTCACCAGCCGCGGGCGCGCCATTCGGGCAGGTTCGGGCGGTCGATGCCGAGGGTGGTGTCGTCGCCGTGACCGGGGTACACGACGGTGTCGTCGGGGTAGGCGTCGAAGAGCGCGGTGGTGACGTCGGACAGGAGGGTGTCGAAGTCGGTGGGGCTGTGGGTCTTGCCGACGCCGCCGGGGAACAGGGAGTCGCCGGTGAACAGGTGGGTGTGGCCTTCGGTGTCGGTGAGGGCGAGGGCGATGGATCCCGGGGTGTGGCCGCGCAGGTGGATGACCTTCAGGGTGAGGTCGCCGACATCGATGGTGTCGCCGTCTTCGAGGCGACGGTCGGGGCGGACCGGAATGTGGTCGGCGTCGAGGATGTGGGCGGCGGTGGGGACATCGAGGGTTTTGGTGACCTCGGTCAGGGCCTGCCAGTGGTCGGGGTGGCGGTGGGTGGTGACGATCCGCTCGATCTGGCCGGGGGTTTCCAGGGCGGTCAGTTCGATGATGCGTTCGGCGTCGTTGGCGGCGTCGATGAGGATCGCCGCGCCGGTGGTGGCGCACTGGACCAGGTAGGTGTTGTTGTCCATCGGGCCGACGGACATCTTCACGATGCGGGCGCCGGGGACGTCGCGCTGCTGGGCGCTTCCGCTCGCGGTGACGTGGCCGGTGTAGTGACGATCGACTGTGACCATGGGGCGATCCTAGAAGCCATCGGCTGTACTTGTCGGGCGCGACCGATAGATTCGACGCATGCCGCTGTCGCCGTTGCGTTTCGCCCCTCTGCTGCGTGTACTCGTCGCGATGTTCGCGGTGGTCGGGGTGCTGTGCGCGCCGAGTGCCGTCGCCGAGCCGCCGCAGCGGATGGGTCCGCGGGTCGTCGATGCCGCGAACGTGCTCGACGCGGGCGACGAGGCGCGGGTGAACGCGGCGGTCGACGCGCTCGCTCGCGATCACCAGGTGAAGCTCTGGGTGATCTACGTGCGCGATTTCGGGTCGATGGCGGCGCGCGACTGGGCGGCGCGCACCTCGGCGCTGTCGGGGTTCAGTGAGCGTGACCTGCTGCTCGCGGTGGCGGTGGAGGATCGCGGGTACTGGCTCGACGGCACCCTGCCCGACAGTGTGAACGAGACCGAACTGGACTCGATCCTCGGCGGTTCGGTGGAACCCGCACTGGCGCAACAGGAGTGGGCACAGGCCGCGGTCGACACCGCGGAGGGGATCGGTTCGGCGATGACGGGCACCCGGGTGCCGTGGGGTGCGTTGGCGTTGATCGGGCTGGTGGTGCTCGTGGCGGCCGGTGGATTGATGCTGTTCTCGCGCAAGCGGCGTGGGGATCGGGAGCGGGCCGAGCTCGTCAACGCGCGAGCGCTGGACCCGACCGATTCGGCGGCGCTGGCGCGGCTGTCGCTGCCGACCTTGCACGCGCTGTCGCGGGAGCGACTGGTCGAGATCGACGACGCGGTGCGCACCAGCGAGGAGGAATTGGCCCTGGCCGCCAGTGAATTCGGCGATACGGCGGTGACGCCGTTCCGGTCCGCGCTCGGGGCCGCCCGCGCCGCCACGGCGAAGGCGTTCACGATCCGGCAACAGCTCGACGACGCCATCCCGGAGACGCCGGATCAGCAGCGGGCGATGTTGATCGACCTGCTCGCCACGGCGGGCAAGGCCGATCGCGAACTCGACGCGCAGGTCGCCGATTTCGACGCCATGCGCGACCTGCTCATCGACGCGCCCGCCCGGCTCGACGCGCTCACCCGCGACATCATCGACCTGACCGCCCGGATGCCGCGCTCGGAAGCCGAACTGGGGCGGCTCACGTCGAATTATCCGGCGTCGGTGATCGCGCCGATTCGCGACAATGTGCGGATGGCGCGGGAGCGAGTCTCCTTCGCGGAGAACAACATCGAGACGGCGCGTGCCGCGCTGGCCCAGCCCGTCGGGCAGCAGGGTGGCGCGGTGGCGGCGATCCGGGGTGCGGAGGGGGCGATCACCCAGGGTCGGGCGCTGCTCGACGCGGTCGATCAGGCCGCGGCCAATATTCAGCAGGCTCGTGACGGGCTGCCCGCCGCGCTCGCGGAACTGCGCGCCGATCTGGGTGCGGCGAAGAGCCTCGCCGAATTCGGTGGCGCCGACCTCGCCACCGCGATCGCCACCGCCACCGCCGCGCTGAACACCCCGAATGCCGACAGCGACCCGCTCGGCACCTTCCACACCGCGGTCACCGCCGACGCGGAATTGGACCGGGCGATCGCGGCGGCCTCGGATCGCAAACTGGCAGTGGAGGATCTGCGCCGTCGACTCGACCGGACACTCACCGACGCCGCCGCCCGGATCGAGGGCGCGTCCTCGTTCATCAGCACGCGACGCGGCGGGGTCGACGCCGAGGCACGGACGCGACTGTCGGAGGCGCAGCGCCATCTCGACGAGGCGCGCGGGCTGGCGGGCAGTGACCCCCAGCGCGCGCTGATGAGCGCGCAGACCGCGGCCGAGCTCGGGGGGCGGGCGATGCAGCAGGCGCAGGCGAGTGTGCGGGCGTGGGAGACGCGCCAGCCGATGGCGGGTGGGTCGCAGACCGGGGCGGTGCTGGGTGGGATCCTGCTCGATGGGTTGATTCGCGGGGCGATGAGCGGGGGTTCGCGGGGTGGGTCGCGCGGTGGTGGTGGCGGGTATCGGCCGGGGTCGTATGGGGGGTCCTCGGGCTCGCGCAGGGTCAGCCGGGGTGGCAGGTTCTGATCGCGGTCAGCCTCGGACTATGCGCCACAGATGTACCCAATCCACCGCGACCGCCGGAGGTCGGACGCCCGGTCTGGTTCTCGGGACCCGGACTCGGAGGTCTCCCGGGCGGATGGTGCAGCGTACGGGGGTTCGTAGGAGCATCGATTCGCCGTCGACGCCGGCGGGGATCTCTTCGGTGTCGGCCTCGATGATCACTTCGACCGGCAGTTGTTGGGACAGGCCGCGTAGGCGGGTGCGGCGGAGCAGGGCGACCGCCTCTCTGGTGTTGGACACCGAGAGGGTGACCGCGCCGAGTGCGCCGCGATCGAGTCGCGCGCGGCGGTTCAGGCCCGCGAGGTCGTTGGTGTCGTAGGGGTTGTTGCTCACCAGGATGGCCTGTGGGCCCGGCACGACGGTGTCGCCGATGCGGCCGATCAGGGTCGGGCCGCGGTGGCCGGCGAGCAGGTCGGGGAGCAGGGCCAGGACCGTGGCGGCCTTGTCGTCGCGGTACTCGGGGCTGCGCACGATCTCGGCGTAGACCCCGAACGAGGCGTTGTTGACGAAGGGGCGGTCGTTGACGGTGCCGAGGTCGACGCGCAGTTCCACCCCGTCGCGCAGGGCGTCCAGCGATCGGGCGGGGTCGGCGCGGTCGAGGCCGAGATCCATCGCGAAGTGGTTGCGGGTGCCCGCGCTGATCACCAGGAAGGGCAGGTCGTGTGCGGCCGCGACCGCCGCGACCAGGGCCTGGGTGCCGTCGCCGCCCGCGACACCGAGCAGATCGGCGCCGTCGGCGACCGCCTGTTCGGCCAGCGCGGTGACGTCGATGAGGTCGGGGCCGTCGAGCAGCGCGACCGTGGCGCCCAGCTCCTCGGCCTTGCGCACCAGGTCGAATTCGGCGACCTTCCCGCCGCCGGAGCGCGGATTCATGATCAGGAACGGGCGCCGCGGCGGGGCGACGGAGTATTCGGGCATCGCCGTCTCCGCGGCACTGCGACGCAGCGCGGTACGGGCGGCGGCGAGCGCGGCCAGGGCGAGCGCACCGGCGACGAGCACGACCCACAGCAGGTGTTCGCGCACGAACCAGATCGCGACCAGGATCGGCGCGAGGATCGCCACGGCGAGCGAGAGCCAGCGCAGCACTCCGGTGTGTCGGAGAAACGAGTAGAGCGCGGCCACCGTGATCACCAGGCTGCCTGCGCAAGCGGCGAGCAGGGCGACAGCGCCGACGAAGCCGGCGGCGAGGATCGGGACCACCGCCGCGGCGACGGCGCAGAGCAGCGCCGCCCACGCCCACCAGCGGCGCGCGCGGTCACCGGGGTGTGTCGCCACCGGCTACTCGGCGCGAGTGAACTCGGACTTGCGCTTGATCTCCAGCTTCGCCACGACCACTCCTGACCTGGATCAGCACAGGTTCGTCTCCTGCGCGGGGCCGCTGACCTCGCGGTATGCACGGAGGTTACCGGCAACTCGGTCGGCGGGGTTCACCCGTTTCGGATGACCCGCAGGCGCCGCCCGGTGCGGGACCATCGCGGGTGAGTTGATGGCCGATCCGCCGGGCGGACGAGCCACGCGCCATACCGACCGAATCAGTCCAGGAGGGCCTCTTGTCCGAGCCAGATGTGGTGATCAAGTCGGTGCCCGCGGTTCGGGTGGCCGAATCGTCGAGTTGGGCGGTGGGATTCGAGTCGCAGGCGATCAGTCCGGTGATCGGGCCGCTGTTCAGCGAGTTGTCGGATCGGCTGGAGAAGGCCGGGATCGCGATCGCGGGGCCCGCGCTCGCCTGGTACGACCGGCGTGACGACGGGACGGTGGGGGTGCACGCGTGCGTGCCGGTAGCTGTGGAACCCGCAGCGGCGCCGGACTTTTCGATTGTCGAGCTGCCGCCGCTCGCGCAGGTGGCGAGTACCGTCTATCGCGGGAATGTGAACGGTATCGGCGCGGCCTGGCAGGCGCTGACCCGGTGGGTGGCGGACAACGGGTTCAGCACCGGCGCGCCCTGTCGCGAGGTCACGCTGGAGTGGACGCCCGACCCCAACGGGTGGGTCACCGAGCTTCAGCAGCCGCTCGTGCCGAAGTAGCGTGCGCCGTCGTGCCGGTCGAACTCAGGCGGATGCGGCTTCCTGGTCGGCGGCCGACCAGGTCAGTTCCGCGACGACCGTGTCCAGGAGTTCGGCGGCGTGGGCGCCGCCGCCGAGTCGGCCGATCGTCAGGCGGCCCAGGTAGGTGTAGACGAGGAAGGTGACGGCCGCGGACGCCCCGGTCGAGGGACGGGGGTGGGCGGAGAGGTAGACGATCTCGTAGTCGTCGAGAACCAGGTCGGCGGGGGCGCGGAAGGTGGGCACCGTGCCGGTGTTGGTGAGGGCGACGTGGCCCGCGGTGGAGTGGACGCGGGCGGGCCCGTAGAAGTCGGGGAAGTGCAGGACGGACTGTTCGATCACCCCGTCGGCCAGGTCGTTGTGCAGGCTGGTGCCGATCCGGCGGGCGAGTTCGACCAGGTCCTCGGTGTCGGCGGCGTCGGTCACGAACGCGGCGAGACCCGCCAGGTTGGTGCCCGCCTCGGCCGCGACCGGCGGGTCCAGCCGCCTGCGCAGGTCGACCGGGTACACGCACGACACGCGATCGGCCCCGGACAGCTCCGCGTAGGCCCGCAACACCGCCGCGGTGACCAGCCCGTTGACGCTCACCGCGTGCGCGCGCGCCGTGTCGAGCACCCGCGCGGTCGCGGTCGGGTCGAGCTGGATCCGCTCGGGTCGCGCCAACGCGGGCGGTGCGGGCTCGGACCGTTCGACGGCGATCGGATCGGCGACGACGAGCGGTCGACTCACCGATTCGAGCCCCGACCGCTCCCCGCGCCCGATCCCCCGCTCGGCCAGCAGCAGCTCGAGCGAGACCGGATACCCGGCCACCTGCGTCGAGTCCGCCTCGGCGCGCGCGATCGTCCCGGTCTCCACGTGTTCGGTGTAGTAGTCCCACAGCCGCGCGAACAGCTCGACACAATGCCCCGCGTCGGCGACGCTGTGGTGGGCGAACAACGTGACCCGCGCCCGATCCTCTTCGGCGAGAACCACATCCAGGTACGCCAACTGCGCGCCCGGATCCATCGACTCGGCCGGAATCCGCACCTCGTCGGGATCGCCGAAGCTCACCCACGCGCCGACCGGTTCGATATGCCCCGGCAGCAGCAGGATCCCGGTCTCGTCGGCGTCCTCGACGATCCGGCAGACCAGGATCGGGAACGTCGCCTGCAGGGCCGCGAACGCCGCGCCCAGCGCCGCCGCGTCCAGTTCGCCCCGCACCGTCACCGATCGTCCGGTGAACGTGGCGTGCCGAACGAATCGTTGTTCCGACGGGTCGAGCACCCGCACCACGTCTTCCGGTTCCCACAGCACATCGCACATCGTGAGCCACGCGCCGACCCAACGCAAACCGTCAGCTACGCACTGTGATCACCTGCACGCCGAAACAAGATCACCACGCTCCGGTGGCGGGCTGTCGCGCGAAAAACCGACAGGAGAGCGTGGTGATCAGCGGTCCAGGACACGACGAAGCCCGCGCCGGGTCGGCGCGGGCTTCGCGGGTGTCAGGCGCCGATGAGGCGGGCGGCCAGGTAGGACTCGACCTGGTCCAGGGCGATGCGTTCCTGGGCCATCGAGTCGCGCTCGCGGATCGTCACGGCCTGGTCCTCGATGGTGTCGAAGTCGACCGTGATGCAGAACGGGGTGCCGATCTCGTCCTGGCGACGGTAGCGGCGGCCGATGGCGCCCGCGTCGTCGAAGTCGACGTTCCAGTTGCGGCGCAGCTGGGCGGCGAGATCCTTGGCCTTGGGGGTGAGGTCGGCGTTGCGCGACAGCGGCAGCACCGCGGCCTTGACCGGCGCCAGGCGCGGGTCCAGACGCAGGCTGATGCGCTCCTCGGTGGTGCCCTTGGCGGTGGGCACCTGATCGACGGTGTAGGCGTCGACCAGGAACGCCATCAGCGACCGGGTCAGACCGGCCGCGGGCTCGATGACGTAGGGGGTGTAGCGCTCACCGGTGGCCTGATCGCGGTAGCTCAGGTCGACGTTGGAGTGCTCCGAGTGCGTCTTGAGGTCGTAGTCGGTGCGGTTGGCGATGCCCTCGAGCTCGCCCCATTCGCTGCCCTGGAAGCGGAAGCGGTACTCGATGTCGGTGGTGCCCGCCGAGTAGTGCGACAGCTTTTCCTTCGGGTGCTCGAACAGGCGCAGGTTGTCCGGGTCGATGCCGAGGTCGGTGTACCAGGACAGCCGGGTCTCGATCCAGTACTTGTGCCACTCGACGTCGTCGCCGGGCTTGACGAAGAACTCCATCTCCATCTGCTCGAACTCGCGCGTGCGGAAGATGAAGTTGCCCGGGGTGATCTCGTTGCGGAAGCTCTTGCCGATCTGGGCGATGCCGAACGGCGGCTTCTTGCGCGCGGTCTCCTGGACGTTCTTGAAGTTGACGAAGATGCCCTGCGCGGTCTCGGGCCGCAGGTAGTGCATGCCCTCTTCGTCGTCGACCGGGCCGAGGAAGGTCTTGAGCAGGCCGGAGAAGTTGCGCGGCTCGGTCCACTTGCCGGGCTGGCCGGTGTCGGGATCGTTGATGTCGGCCAGGCCGTTGGCGGGCGGGTGGCCGTGCTTGGCCTCGTACGCCTCGATGAGATGGTCGGCGCGGTAACGCTTGTGCGTGTGCAGCGACTCGACCAGCGGATCGGAGAAGGTGGCCACGTGGCCCGACGCCTCCCAGACCTGGCGCGGCAGGATCACCGAGGAGTCCAGGCCGACGACGTCGTCGCGGCTGGTGACCATGGTGCGCCACCACTGCCGCTTGATGTTGTCCTTCAGTTCCACGCCGAGCGGACCGTAGTCCCACGCCGACTTGGTGCCTCCGTAGATCTCACCGCACGGGTAGACCAGACCCCGGCGCTTGGCGAGGTTGGCAACGGTGTCCACCTTCGACTTGGGTGCCACGCGAGATTTCTCCATCCACTGCGAGTCGGAATGTTCGCTGTGTCGGCACTATTGCGGTGCGACACGGCGTTCGTCTTGCATAAGAGCGTATCGGCACGTGTCCACCGAGTTCGCAGCACCCGAGGTGTCCGCGCGGCGCGTCATTTGACATGCGCAATTATGCATATCAAAATGGAATCTGTTTCCATTAAGGAGTTGGTTCATGACCACCGTGCCCGCGCACCCGCACACCCCATACCACTCCGCCGCCCCCGCCGCCGTGCCCGCGCGCACGGTGCTCGAGGACGCGGGCGAACTGCTGCGCGCCCTGGCCGCGCCGGTGCGGATCGCCATCGTGTTGCAGCTGCGCGAGTCGCCGCGCTGCGTGCACGAGCTGGTCGACGCGCTCGGAGTGACCCAGCCGCTGGTCAGCCAGCATCTGCGGATTCTGAAATCGGCGGGCGTCGTGCACGGCGAGCGCTCGGGTCGCGAGGTGCTCTACGAACTGGTCGACGATCATCTGGCGCATATCGTGGTCGATGCCGTCGCCCATGCCGAGGAAGGGTAAACCGTGGCAGAGCACACCACCGCGAAGCAGGTCGGGGTTCGCAGCACCCGTCAGCGCAGCGCCATCTCGGCCCTGCTCGGCGATATCGACGAGTTCCGTTCGGCCCAGGAGTTACACGACGAGCTGCGCAAGCGCGGCGAGAACATCGGCCTGACCACCGTGTATCGCACGCTGCAATCGCTGGCCGACGCGAGCATGGTCGACGTGTTGCGCACCGACACCGGCGAATCGGTCTACCGGCAGTGCTCGAGCGGGCATCATCACCACCTGGTGTGTCGCCAGTGCGGGCGCACCGTCGAGGTCGAGGGGCCGACGGTCGAGGCGTGGGCCGAGGCGATCGCGGGCGACCACGGGTTCACCGAGGTGAGCCACACCCTCGAGATCTTCGGAACGTGTCGCGAGTGCGTGCATAACCGCGCTTCCGTGTGACTCACGTCACATGATGGAACCTTCGCTGCGCGTGCCCCGTCCAACCTTCACGAAGGGACCGGTCCACTCGGACGCGTAGTCCTCTCGGCGACGGAGGAGGGGAACTCGTGAGTCCGACCCTGGGCGTTGAGCCCGATCAGTTGACAACCATCGCCACGACCTGGCGTCGCGAGGGTGCCGAGGTCGAGGCGCTGAGCTGGGCCGCGATGGGCGAGGCGGGCGGGGTGGGCAGCGAAGTGCTGGCCGCCGTGCGCGAGCTGGCCGATCCGGCGCGACAGGCGATGACCTCGATCGCCGAGCGGTATTCCACCCTGGCCGACCTCGTCGACCGGTTCTCCGCCGATATCCAGGCCACCGATGCCGCGATCGCGGGCGAGATCTCGAAGCTGGGAGCGCGCTGATGCGGCCCACGATCCCCCAGCTCGACACCTGGAATCTCGAGGGCCTGCACCGCGCCGCCGAGGCGGCCCGCGCCAACGCCGATGTGCTGTCGAGCTCGGTCGACGACTGCTCGCGCGCGGTCTCGGCGGCGGGGAGCTGGCACGGGCAGACCAGGGAGGCGGCCTCGCGCCGGATCGACGAGGAGGTCGACCACGGGTACGAGGTGCGCACGGTCCTGCTGCGGGTCGCCGACGACGCCGAAGACGCCTACCAGGGCTTGAAGCACGCCCGAACCTATGTGCTGGCCCAGCGCGACCTCGCGCTCGGGCAGGGTTTCGAGGTGGCCGCCGACGGGCGGGTGACCCACGTCGATCCCGAGAAGGAGGGGGCGGCCGGGGTCTTCCAGCTGAATCTGCTCGGCGGGTTGGACGAGCTGGAACGGCTGGACACGGTGTTCGGCACGCGCCTGCGGGAATCGGTGGGCGATCTCGGGGCGATGCGCGACGGGCAGCCCGATATCGCCCTGGCCGACGGGTCGCTGCACGATCCCGACGCGGTGGCGATCCGGCTGGCGGCGATGTCGCCGGACGAGCGGGCCACGTTCCTGGCCGGGTTGAGTCAGGAAGCGCAGCGCCAGTTGGTGATCGCGGCGCCGGAGAAGCTGGGGAATCTGAACGGGGTGCCGTTCGTGATGCGGATCGAAGCCAACGAGATCAATGTTCGCAACGCGTTGACCTCGGAGAAGGCGAAAGCCGACCGCGACGAATCCCGGATCCGCCAGCTCGAGGCGATGCTGACGCCGATTCCCGATCCCGCGGGGCCCGCCACGCTCGCGGCCGGTAGCTCGACGGCGCAGTTGGGGATGGTCGATCGCAAGTTCGTGATGTTCAGCACCGAGGGCAACGGTCGGATGATCGAGATGATCGGCGACATGAAGCCCGGCGTGCCAGGGGTTGGGGTTTACGTGCCCGGGACCAGCACGAATCTGAACGGGTCCGGGTCCAATCACGTGGCGGCCTGGAACCTCGCCGATCAGACGGGCGGGCCGATCCTGCTGTACATGGAAGGCGACTTCCCACAGAGTCTGACGAGTCTGTCCGACGGGGCGCCGAGTCCGCGGTTCGCGGCCGACATGGCTCCTCGGCTCGTCGACTTCGGACGCGAAATCGACCGCGAGGTAGCGGGATCCGTGCCCGGGACGCCGGTGTCCTATGTGGGGCATTCCTACGGCGGTTCGATCGTCGGGTCGGCCGAGCAGTTGGGGTTGCGGGCGGATCGGATCCTGCACGCGTCATCGGCGGGGACGGGGGTGTTCGACAGCGGGTGGAACAATCCGAATCCCGAGGTGCGGCGGTATTCGATGACGGCGCCGGGGGATCTGATCGGGGTGGTGCAGTCCTATCCCGAAGCGGGGCTTCGGATTCCGGGTGGGATCGTGTTGCCGGGGAATCCGCATGGGTCGGGGGTTCTGGGTGGGGATCCGGATGAGGTTCCGGGGGTTACGCGGTTGGATACGGGGTTCTATGGGAGCCAGATCGATTCCCACAGCGTCGGTGAGGTCGTCTTCGGCTCCGACGGGCACGGCAAGTATTGGGACGATCCGCAGTCGACGGCGTTCCGGAATATCGTCGGGGTGATCGCGGGAACCGACGCCACCGCCTACGTCGAACGTGGGATCGAGACTCCGTACGTGGACATCGGATTGGGCGACAACGGCAACGGCGCGAAGGAGAGTTTCGACGCCGCGAAGGCCGCGGCCGCCAAGCAAGCCGCCGCCGCGTTGGGAATCGAGATAGAGCCGTACCGCAATCCGCGCGTCACCGACAATCCCGCACCGGGCCCGACGATCGACATCAAGTGAGATGGCCCCTATGAGATACGTGCTCGCCGCCGTGATCGGCGTCTCCACCCTCACCGGGTGTTCCACCTTCGTCGACGAGGGACCGACCGACCAGCAGATCGCGGAAGCGTCCGGCGTGACCGTGGCCGAGGCCGGCTCCATCGTCACGACCAATTTCCACCGGGTCTGGCCCGAGCGAACGGATGTGGCGGTGAGCAATGTCGCGCTCGGCGCGGGTTGTCGGACGGACCCGGATACCTTGCGGGCGGTGGGCCCTCCGTGGACACCGCACCACTCGAGGACGGTGATCGACCCCTCGCCGGAGTTGATCGATCAGCTGCTGGCCAACCTCGAAGCACTGACAGCGTCCGGTTTCACCCTCGTCCCCGATCCCGTACCCGGCGACGACCCGGTGAACCGGACCTATGAGGACGCCAGGGGATTCTCCGTCGGCGCACAGCGACACGCGACGAGCCGCGAAGTGCGGTTCAGCATCACCGCTTCCTCGCCGTGTGCGCGGGAGTAGGGCAGGGTCCTTCGCGGTGGGCGGCGCGAATTGTCAGCGCTCACCAACTCGGTCGCGCGCGTTCGCGCGGCGGAGGCGAGAGTCGTTACGATCGCGGGCGGGGATGTCAGGGTGGGGACCGGTTCTGTGGGAGGGATAGGGCGATGACAGTTCTAGGTTGTGGGGTGCGGGTTTTCGGTCTTGCGCTGGCGGGGTCGGTTGTCGTGGGGTGCGGGGGTGGGGAGCGAGCGAGTGGGGTTCCGCAGACGAGTGTGGTGAGTGTGGCGGCGAGTCCTACCTCGGTGGATGCCGAGGCGAAGGTGTGGGATCCGTGTTCGTTGCCGGATTCGGCGATCGGTGAGCTCGGGTTGAATGTCGGCAGCCGAAAGAAGGAAGTCGCCGGAGTCGATTTCTCGGGGTGGAAGACTTGCAGCTGGCAGGACTCGGCCAAGCAGTACACCTTTTCGGTTCTGTCGTCGGAACACACACTCGCCGAATCTCGGTCGCGCACCGACTTCACCGATTTCAGCGACACGACCGTGGGCTCCCACACCGCGCTCCAACTGCGCACAACCGGGGCCACCCATGACCAGGGCTGCACGTTGGCCGTCGAAGTCCCGGACGGGTCTGTCCTGTTCCGACTACTGAACCGGGTCAGCGCGTCGTCGCCGCCCCCGCCGTGCGCGGAGGTACGCCGCCTCACCGACAGCTTGGCTGTATTCCTGCCCGCCGATTGAGAGGGTGCACAATGCTACTCAGCATCGACCCTGCTGAATGGGGTCAACTCCTGGTTCAGGCCGAAGCCGGTCAGCTCGCGCTCGATCCCGAAATCGGCAAGGGCCTGGACACGGTCTGTGACGACCATCTGGACCGACTGGAAGAGATCTACGCCCAGATCGACCAGGTCCGCAATATCTCCGGGTTCGGCTCCTTCAACTCGAGCCAGACTCTCGAGCGCAAGTTCTCGCTCACCGCATCCGGCGGCGACCGCCCCCTCGACGAAGCGTTGAAGAAGCACATCGAGGCCGTCAAGACGGCGAAAGAGGTTGTCGCCAAGGCGATCGCGAACTTCGTCGAGCAGGATCAGAGCAGCGGTGCCAGGATCTCGGCGGCGGGAGAACACCTGTGACGTACGAGGATTACAAGGCCAAGGTGATCGCCGCGCAGGAGCAGTGGAACGCGGAGCGGTCCAAGATCTATGGGTGGCAGGCGGCGGGGAACTACGCCACCATTTTCAAAGACGATATCCAGCCGCCGCACATCACCACCCCGGACAGCTACGACTCGATGACGCTCGAGCAGATGCAGGCGGCGGTGGCGGCGATGAGACCGCAGCTCGTCGATGACGCGGTGACGGCGTGGGGGAATATCGGGGGCGCGCTGATGGGCACCTTCGTGGGGTTCAATCAGGAGTTCGCGCGGACCGTCACCGGGGCCGACGGGCGTGGTGGGTGGACGGGCGCGGCGGCGTCCGCGGCGGTGGCGGCGGTGAACAACTATGCGCAGCAGTCGCTTCCGCTGTCGCAGGCGGCGACGGCGATCAGTTGGAAGCTGGCCGAGATGCGGACCGGGATCGAGCAGACGCAGGCGTTGATGCCGGGGCTGACCGAGCGTGCCGATGTCACCGGGAAGACACTGCCGGCGGACGGGGTGATGAAGGTCGACGATCACAACCGCGAGGAAGCCACCCAGGAGGGCAGGCGGATCCTGCGCACCGTGTACAGCCAGGTGGCGGGTCAGACCGACAACGGCGTGCCCTACCTGCCGACCGCGCCCACCATCGTCGGCGACTCGGGCGCTCCGGGTTCCCATGGCGGTTCCAATGCCGTTGGGGGCCAGGGCAATCCGGGCACTGACGGCGGTAGTCCCACCGGCACCGACGACCCGGCAGCGGGTACGCCGGGCACCGACCCTGCCGCTACGGCGCCGACCACCGAATCACCCTCGACCACACCGACTTCGACGGATCCCACTTCGACCACACCGCAGAGCACCACACCGCAATCCAGCACACCGACCGCGACGACGCCGACCAGCCCCGGCGCGACAGCTCCCGGCAGTCCGACTGCCGGGAGCCCTGGCGCGGGCAGCCCGCTCGTCGGCAGTCCGGTCGGCGTCGGACGGGGCGGAACCGGAACCGGAAGCGGAGGCGGAGGCGGAGGCCAGGGTGGCGGCGGCACCCCGACCGGCGCGACTCCCGGTCGAGCCGTCCCCGGTAGCCAGTCGCCCGGCGCGGCCGCCGCGGCGGCGGGCTCGCGCGCCGCCGCCACCGCCACCGGTGGACGCGGCGCAATGGGTATGGGCGGCATGGGCGCCCCCGGTGCGGGACGCAACAACTCCGACGACGAACGCACCACCGGCATCCCCGACTACCTGATCACCCAGGACAACGGCGACTCCCTGCTCGGCACGGACGGGCTCAGGACCGTACCCCCGGTGATCGGCGCACACGAAGACGACGACAGTGCACCGAGCTGAGTTCACCGGCCTCGAGTTCGAGATCCTGTGGTCCGGGTACGGTCGCGACCGGCTGCCCTACCCGCTCCAATACCGCACCGACATCGTCGAATTCGAGGATCTGCGCAAGCACCGGGAGGCCGCCGTCGAGAGTCTGCTGCGCAAGTACGATCCGGCGGTCGAACGCGCGCTCGACGTGCTGCTCGCGCCGGAGGCCAGGGTCGAGTCCAAAGGCTATGTGGGTAGGGACAACTCGAATCTCATCCGGTTCCACGGCGCGATCCGGGGCACGGTCGGCGCCACCCTCACCCAGGCGTCGGGCGCCGACGAGGACACCGGCGCCGATGTCACCCTCACCTACTGCACCGCCGACCAGGTGGCCGCGCTGACCGTGGCCGCACTCCCCCGCACCCCACCGGGCACCAAACCCCCGCTCGAGGTCCGCCGCGACCGACTGGCCGAGGAGGAGGAACACTTCGAATACCGCGCGGGCCGCCTCAGCTCCGCCGAACAACTCGAGCGCGTCTTCCACCGCCCCCGCCGCGCCTTCGGCGAGATCGCCGCCTATTCCGGCCCCGCCCTCGACCACCGCCCCGCCCCCGCCCGCACCTTCTGGTGGATGGACTACCCCGACGGCCGCTACTACGTCAAAACCGGCGACCCCATCATCGCCGAACCCCTCCCCACCCCCCGCATGATCGCCGGCATCCGCCGCATGCTCACCCGAGCCCAGCGCTACCACCAGGAGTTCCCTGTTGTCCCCTGACGAGCTGACCACGATGTCTGCCGCCGAGGCATCCCGGAACTTCTCAGCTGTACTCCGCCGAGACGGGTCGGGTGGTTGTCTCCCTCGATACGAAAGCGAAGTTCGGCGATCTGCCGGGCGTCAGTGCGATCACTCCCTGAGCCGATCGCCGGTGTTCGCAGCACGCGAACGACCGGTCGAGCGCGAGATGCTCCGCACGACCGGGGTGGTTGTGCGGAGCATCTCGGTGTCGAGGGTCAGGCGGGGACGGGAACCTGCTCGGGGGTCGGGGTCGGCTCGCTGACCCAGCGGGTACGGAAGGCCGCGAGGGTGAGCAGCCCGATACCCGCGGTTGTCCAGGTGAGCAGGACCGTGAGGGGGGCCAGGGCGCCCGCCCCGTCGAAGTAGGCGGCCGAGCGGAGCAGGGAGGTGGCGGCGCCGGGTGGGAGGAGTTGGCCGAGGGTGCCCCAGGGCTGCGGGAGGAGTTCGGGGGCGGAGGTGGCGGCGGAGAAGGGGTTGCCGAGCAGGAGCATGGTGAGGGCGCCGAGGCCGAGGCCGGGGCGGCCGATGGCGGCGGCGAGGCCGACGATGGTGACGGCGACGGTGAACATGGCCAGGGCGGCGATGGCGGCCAGGGTGAGGTAGGAGCCGGGCAGGATCGACAGCCAGGTGTGGAAGATCAGGGTGCTGAGCAGGCCGCCGGTGACGCCGAAGGTGGCCAGGCCGAGCAGGCGGGCGCCGAGGGTGGGCACGAGCAGGGTGAGCAGGACGGCCGCGGCGATGCCGGACATGACCAGGGGCAGGACCATCGAGCCGAAGCCGGCGCCGCGCGGGTCGTCGGGGTCGGTGGCGATCACGTCCTCGACCGCGACGGCGGGGGTGCCGCTGAGCTGCTGGGCCAGCGCGGTGAGCTGCTGGGCCACGGCGGGTGAGGCGGCGGAGGCGACCAGGATCTGGGGTGCGCCGTTGCCGGTGACGATGGCGCCGTAGATCTCGTTGTCGGACAGCTTCTTTCGCGCTTCGGTGGCGTCGGCGACGGTGGTGATCTCGAAGGCGTCGGGGCTGCGCTGGTGCAGCTGCTGGGTGACCTGGGTGGCGGCGGGGCCGGCGACGGCGATCGGGAGGTCGCGGGGCGCGAGGTTGACGGTGGGCCAGGCGAAGGCGATCAGGAGCAGGGCTTGCAGCACGGTCGCCGCGAGGCCGAGAGCTACTGCTCGGCGGGTGATCGACATGACGGTTTCCCCTTAAAGCGAATGTTCGTTCTTTTTGGTGTCTCCACCGTCGCACCGCGCCCGAAGCTTGTCAAGAACGAATATTCGTTTTAGTTTGGGACCATGCCCCGAGTCAGTGAAGAACACCTCGAACGCCGCAGGCAGCAGATCCTCGACGCCGCGCAGCTGTGCTTCGCCCGCAAGGGGTTCCACGAGACGTCGATGCAGGACGTGTTCGCCGAGTCGCAGATGTCGGCGGGCGCGGTGTATCGGTACTTCACCAGCAAGAACGAGATCATCGGCGCGCTCGTGCAGCGCACCATGGGACCGCTGCGCGAGCGGCTCGCCGAGATCATCCACAGCGAGCCCACCCCGCCCCCGGCCGAGGTCGTGCGGCTGCTGACCACCGAGATCGTCAAGCGCACTGGACCGGAGGGGCCGCTGCGCCTGGCACCGCAGGCGTGGGCGCTGGCACTGGTGTCACCGGAGGCGGGCACGGCGGTGCGCACGGGCATCGCGTCCATGCGCGAGCTGTGGCGCGAGTACGGGGTGGCGTTGCGCGAGCTGGGTTGGCTGCCCGCCGATGCCGATGTGGAGGTGTTCGCCAAGACGATCATCGGCCTGCTGCCGGGGTTCATCCTGCAACACCTGCTGCTCGAGGACGTGACGCCGGCCGATTTCGCGAGCGGGGTGGCGATGCTGTTCCCGGTCACGCCCCCGGCGGCCGTGGTCGGTGAACGTTAGAAAGCTCACTGTTACCGGCGGCGGCGAGCGGGTAGGTTCGGACGCGGCACCGGCGGGATCGACGCCGCCGGGGCGTGGAACATCGATCCGACCAGGGAGTCTCCTGTGGCATTGCACCAACGAACCCTCGCCGTCCTCGCCGCCGCCACCGTGGCGGCCGCCCTGCCCGCGGCCATGGCGGGCTCCGCGCAGGCCCGGATGATCGGCGGGTTCGAGGTGGGCGGCGCGATCGAGACCGAGTACGACCAGGTCGGCGGCCCGGCGCTGGGCGATCCGACCTCGCCGGAATCGGACGCGGCGGCCGGGGGCAAGTACCAGACCTTCGCCAACAACGCGGCCATCTACTGGCACCCCGACACCAACGCCAACACCGTCGCGGGCCAGATCCGCGACAAGTTCGCCGAGACCGGCAACGAATCGGGCAAGCTCGGCTACCCGGTCACCCGCGAGCAGTCCACCCCGGGCGGCGCCGGGCGCTTCAACCACTTCCAGAAGGGCTCGATCTACTGGTCCGTCGGCACCGGCGCGCACCAGATCAGCGGCCCGATCCGCGACAAGTGGGCGGCGCTGGGCTGGGAGTCGAGCCCGCTGGGCTTCCCGCTCACCGACGTGTCCGCGGCGGGCAAGGGCGACGGCCAGTTCACGATGTTCCCGACCGGCGCCATCTACTGGACCGCCAAGACCGGCGCGCACGCGGTGTGGGGCAGCATCCAGGCCGACTGGATCCGCGCGGGCGCGGAGAACGGCCGCTACGGCTACCCGACCAGCGACGAATACGACTTCCAGGGCGGCAAGGCCCAGGATTTCCAGGGCGGCAAGCTCACCTGGAAGCCCGGAAACTGACGCGCTACGGCGCGAGCAGACCCTGGCGGGCCTTGTTCGCGCCGGACAGCGCCAGCAGCAGCATGGTGGTGAGCGCGCCGTCGTCGAGCCCCTCGGCGGGGAAGGTGTAGCGCAGGATCACGTCGCCGAGTTTGCCGCGCGCGATCAGGGTGACCGAGCCGAACTGGATCTCGTTGTTGCGTTCGGCCACGCGCTTGTGCAGTTGCGGCTTCAACGGCCGATCCCAGGCCAGCACGCTGGTCAGCGACAGCACGGTGAGGCCGGGCGCGAGGGTAACCGCGCGGATCGAGCACAGCGCGCCGTTGTATTCGAAGCCCAGTGAACCGTCGGCGTCGACGCGCACGTCGATCTCCTGCATCTGCAGGCAGGCGCCGGTGCGGGCTTGCAGGTCGAGCTCGGGGGTGACCACGTCGGCTCCATCACTCATTTGGCGCCACCGAAGCGGCGATCGCGCTTGGCGTATTCCAGGCAGGCGTCCCACAGGTTACGCCGATCGAAGTCGGGGAACAGCGTGTCCTGGTAGACGAATTCGGCGTAGGCGGCCTGCCAGATCAGGAAGTTGGAACTGCGGAACTCGCCGGACGGGCGAAGGAACAGGTCGACATCGGGCATGTCGGGTTCGTAGAGGTAGCGCGCGAAGGCGGTCTCGTCGATCTTCTCCGGGTCGAGTTCGCCCGCCGCGACCCGACGTGCGAGTTCCCTTGCCGCGTCGGCGATTTCGGCGCGACCGCCGTAGTTGACGCACATGGTCAGGGTCATCACGTCGTTGTCGCGGGTGAGTTCCTCGGCGACCTCGAGCTCCTTGATCACGCTGCGCCACAGGCGGGGTCGGCGACCGGCCCAGCGCACCCGCACGCCCATCTCGTGCATCTCGTCGCGGCGGCGGCGGATCACGTCGCGGTTGAAGCCCATCAGGAAGCGCACCTCGTCGGGGCTGCGCCGCCAGTTCTCGGTGGAGAAGGCGTAGGCCGAGAGCCACTTGACGCCCAGCTCGATGCAGCCTTCGACGGAGTCCATGAGCACGGCCTCGCCGCGTTCGTGTCCGGCGGTGCGCGGCAGGCCACGCTCCTGGGCCCAGCGGCCGTTGCCGTCCATCACCAGCGCGACGTGGTTGGGCACGAGCTCCGGCGGGATCGCGGGCGGGCGGGCGCCGGAAGGGTGCTGAGAC
This sequence comes from Nocardia lasii, assembly GCF_042658545.1. NCBI lineage: Bacteria > Bacillati > Actinomycetota > Actinomycetes > Mycobacteriales > Nocardiaceae > Nocardia > Nocardia lasii. The sequence goes on along the minus strand of NZ_JBHSQN010000013.1, from coordinate 297,338 downwards.
GGCGGGCGCACGGTGCGCGGCTTGCTCGCGGGAGAAGGGTCACGACGCAGGATCACGGCAACCATCCTGCCTGATCGCCGGGCGCGGGCCGCACGGGCTCCGGTCGGCGGATCGGGACACGGGCCACGCGGCGACCGCGAGACAGCGCCGAGAGCGGCCCTCAGCCGACCTCGGCCCGCTGCCCTACCGGGGAGCGTTCGATCAGCGGCAGGGTGCGCAGTTGGCGTTCGAGGTGCCATTGCAGGTGGGCGGCGACCAGCCCGCTGGCCTGGCGGCGGACATTGTCGGGGACGGTCTCGATGTAGGCCCACTCCCCCTTCAGCAGCGCGACGAGCAGGTCGAGCACGCCGGTGATGGGGGTGCTCGCGCCGGGCGGGCGACAGTGCACGCACACCGCGCCGCCCGCGGCCACGTGGAAGGCGCGGTGCGGGCCGGGGGTGGCGCAGCGGGCGCATTCGTCCAGGGCGGGCGCCCACCCGGCGAAACCCATGGCGCGCAACAGGTAGGCGTCGAGGACGAGTTCGTGCGGGCGGTGCTTGGCGGCGATGGCGCGCAGGGCGCTGGCGGTGAGGGCGTGCAGTTTCGGGGCGGGGGCGCGTTCCTCGCCCGCGAGGCGTTCGGCGGTCTCGAGGATCGCGCAGGCGGTGGTGTAGCGGCCGTAGTCGTCGATGATGTCGGCGGCGAACGCCTCGACGGTGATCACCTGGGTGACGATGTCGAGGGTGCGGCCGGGATGCAGCTGCACGTCGATGTAGGAGAACGGTTCCAGCCGCGCCCCGAATTTCGACTTGGTGCGCCGCACGCCCTTGGCCACGGCCCGGACGAGCCCGTGTTGCCTGGTCAGCAGCGTGACGATGCGATCGGCCTCGCCCAGCTTGTGCTGGCGAACCACCACCGCCTCATCCCGATACAAACGCACGTGGCCAGTCTCGCACGCGGGCCCGACACCCGAGGTCACGACCCGCGTACGGGCGGATCAGCCCTGACGCAGGAGTCCGGCGACCAGCAGCAGCAACGACTGCTGGGTCTCGACGCGGGCGCGGTCGGGGTCGGCGGCGTGGGCGACGATCAGGGCGGCCTCGGAGATGGCGCTGAGCAGCAGTTGCGCCAGCACGGGCACGGGGGCGGTCGGGATCAGGCCCGCGTCGGTGGCGCGTTGGAGTTGGTCGGTGAGCAGACCGAGGGCGTGGCGGGACTCGAATTCGCGGAACGCGGGCCAGCCCAGGACGGTCGGGGCGTCGGACAGCACGATGCGCAGCATTTCCGGGCGGGTGCACATCTCGAGCAGGCAGGCCAGGCCCGCGGTCATGCCCGCGAGCACGTCGTCGGGGTCGGCGGCGGCGAGCACGCGCGCGATCTCGTCGGTGGCCTCGGTCTCGACCTGTTCGAGGACGGCGAGGAACAGGCCGCGTTTGTCGCCGTAGTGGTGGTGCAGGGCGCCGCGGGTGACACCGGCGGCCGAGACCAACTGCTCGGCGGAGGTGCCCGCGAAGCCGCGCTCGGCGAACAGGGTGCGACCTGCCCGCTCGAGCGCGGCCCTGGTGGTGCGAGAGCGATCCTCCTGGCTACGGCGCTGCATGCAGCCGAGTGAACTCCACGATCAGTTCGGTGAGCAACTCCGGGCGGTCCTCGGCGAGGAAGGCGTAGGAATCGTCGACGGTGCGCAGGCTCGCGCGCGGGAGGTCGGCGACGAGTCGCTCGGCCAACGACATCGGGAACAGTTTGTCCTCGGTGGCCCAGACGACGAGCACCGGGAGGTCGACCTCGGCGAAACGCTTCGCCGCGTCGAGGGTGCAGCCGGTGTCGGCGGCGGCCGCGAAACGGCGCAGGTCGGCGCGGATCGCCGGGTCGCGGCGCGCGGGTCGCACGTAGGAATCGATGATGTCTTGCGGCAGTTCGCGTTTGGCGACCCAGCCGAAGGCCAGCGGGAGGCGTTGGACGAATCGCCACCGCATCGCGGCGAGCAGGGGCGCGATCGTGCCCGGAATCCGGACGATCTTCATCAGGGCGACGAACAGCGGCGGCCAGATCTCGTAGCAGTCGACGGCGGCCAGCACGACCCGACCGATCCGTTCGGGTCGGCGGGTCATCAGGAGTTGGGTCAGCGCGCCGCCGGTGTCGTTGGCGACGATCGTGACGTCGGTGAGGTCGAGCGCGTCGAGGAACTCGGCGATCAGGTCGGCGAGGCCGGGGAGGCTGAGGTCGGCGTCGGGCATCGGGAGCGAATGGGCGCCGAGCGGCCAGTCGGGGGTGAGGCAGCGGTGGCCCTCGGCGGCGAGGCCGGGGACGATCTTGCGCCACAGGTCGGCGTTGACGAGCAGGCCGTGGACGAACACGACCGGCGGGCCGGTGCCGGTGTCGTGGTAGCGGATGCGGCCGGACGAGAGGGCGACTTCGCGCGCCGGGCCGAGTGCTGAGCTGGTTCCCATGGGGTCCTCCCCTGGTCGAGTGCTGGGCCTGTTCACTGTTACATACATTCGGTATGTATGTCTATACCCACCCTAGGGGATGTGGACGGGTGACCAGGTCCGGCGATACGGTCGAGGGAATCGCCTGGAGAGATGGAGTTCACATGGTTGCGCCCGACCGCATCGCGCCGGAACCCTCGGCCGAGCTCGGCCTCACCGAGCTGTCGGCGGCCATCGCCGACGGGGCGGTGTCCTCGGTGGCCGTGGTCACCGACGCGCTGGATCGGATCGAGGCGTCACAGCCGACGCTCAACGCGTTCCGGGTGGTGCGCCGGGAAGCGGCGCTGCGCGAGGCCGCCGAGGCGGACGCGCGACGCGCCTCGGGCGTGCGACTGCCGCTGCTCGGGGTGCCGATCGCGGTCAAGGACGACACCGATATCACCGGGGAGACGACGGCGTTCGGGTGCGGGGGCGAGTTCACGCCCAAGACCGCCGACGCCGAGTCGGTGCGGCGGCTACGGGCCGCGGGCGCGGTGATCGTGGGCAAGGCCAATACGTGCGAGCTGGGGCAGTTGCCGTTCACCAGCGGGGACGCGTTCGGATACACGCGCAATCCGTGGGATCGGGCGCGCACGCCGGGTGGGTCCTCTGGCGGATCGGCGGCGGCGGTCGCGGCCGGGTTGGTGCCCGCCGCGCTCGGATCCGACGGTGCCGGTTCGGTGCGGATTCCGGCGTCGTGGACCAATCTCGTCGGGATCAAGCCGCAGCGCGGGCGGATCTCCACCTGGCCGCTGGCCGAGGCGTTCAACGGGCTGACCGTGAACGGGCCGCTGGCGCGGACCGTGCGGGACGCGGCGCTGCTGCTGGATGTGGCCGCCGGACCGCACGCCGGGGATCGCCACACGCCCGCGCCGATCGAGGCGAGCGCGGCCGTCGGTCGTGATCCGGGCAGGCTGAGAATCGCTCTCTCCCTGAGCATTCCGTACACCGCGACCAAAACCGCGCTCGAACCCGAGATCGCGGCGGCGATCCACGCGCTGGCCGCCACGCTGCGCGCGCTCGGCCACACCGTCACCGTGACGGACCTGCACTACGGGTTGCTGATCGGGGCGACGTTCCTGCCGCGTTCGCTGGCCGGGATCAGCCGGGTGCACCGGGATATGCCCGAAGCGGTCGTCGACCCGCGCACCACCGCCAACTCGCGTATCGGCCGGGTGCTCGGCGGTCCCGCGCTCGCGGCGGCTCGACGCGCGGAACCGTTGCTGCACCGCAAGATCGGCTCGTTCTTCGACGACTACGACCTGGTGCTCGCGCCCACCACGGCCAAGGTCGCGCCCCGGGTGGAGGAGATCGACGGCATCGGCGTCGGGGCCACCAACAACCTGATCACCGCCGCGTGCCCCTACACCTGGCCGTGGAATGTGCTCGGCTGGCCGAGTGTGAACGTGCCCGCCGGCTTCACCGAGGCCGGGCTGCCGATCGGCGCGCAGCTGATGGGCACCGCGAACAGCGAACCGACGCTGATTTCGCTGGCGGCGCAACTGGAATCGGAACTGCGGTGGGAGCGGACGCGGCCCACCCAGTGGTGGTGATCGACGGCGCCACGCTGCCGAGTTCGCCGTCGGTGCGCGCGCGGAGGTGATCGGCGGCCTGCCGGGCACAGCGACGCCGAGTGGCCGACCGTGCGACGGGCATCCGGATCGTGCTAGACCCGTCCGGCACGACACCGAGCGGCCGACCGTGCGACGGGCGTCGGGATGGTGCGAGACAAGTCCGGCGGCGGTGGCAGGGTCACCGGCCCGGTTCCGTCCAGCCTTCCAGGTCGCTCTTCGTGCCGGGTGGGCATCCGTCCTGGCCCGCGCGGCGGGGGAACATCATCAGGCAGCGTTGGGGGCCGCCCGCGCCGACGGCGGTGGTGACCAGGACCGCGATCGAGGAGCCGTCGGCGACGCGGCTGGTGGAGAAGCCGAGGGTGCCGGTGACGCCGCGGTAGTCGGATTCGCGCAGTTGCACGGCGATGGCGGTGCGGTTGGGTGGTAGGTCGGCCAGAACTCCGCGGCTGCTGCGCACGGCCTGTAGGAACAGCCCGCTCACGTCGAAGGCGAGGCCGGTGCGGTCGCCCGCCCAGGTGGGGCGGTAGTCGGTGAGTTCGTCGTAGCCGCGCAGGGTTTCGATGAGTCCGGCCAGTTCGGCGCAGAGCTGTTCGTGTTCGAACGCGACCGGTTGGTCGCCGAGTTTGCCGGTGCCACGGACGCAGTCGGCCCCGCCGAGCATCACCGGCGCGGCCTTGGCGACGTAGCGCACCGTGAGGTTGGTCGGCAGCGCGGCGGTGGCCTTCTGATCGGTGATCAGGCGGGTGACGGCGTCGTTGCCCAGGATCGCCGGGCCCGCGCCGCTGAGGCAGCCGCGACTCACCGATTTGGCGAAGGTCGGGAAGTCGTCGTTGCGGCCGGCGAAGAATAGCAGGGTGCGACGGTCGAAGCCGGCGGTCTCACACGGGGCGGGGAAACGGTAGAGCTGCTGCTGTTCGCGCCAGCTCAGACTCTGGTGTGCCACACCGCGTTCGGTGAGTTCCTCCCGGACGTCCTCGACCAACGTCGTGACGTAGAGGTCGCCTGCGGCTTCGGGGTGGTAGATGGCGACCTTGTCGTAGCGGGGTGTGCCGTCGAGGTCGCGGGCGCCCTGGACGTAGTCGGCGACGAGGCGGGCCTGCACCGTATTGCTCGGGGCCGCTTGGAAATACAGGGGCGAGGCCTGTTCGAGACCGTCGGCGGACAGGGTGGTCGCCACGGCCGGGACCCCGAGTTCGCCCAGACGCGTGATGGCCCTGCGGGTTTCGTCGTTGCTGCGGTCGATACCGACGACGCCGAGCACGCTGGCATCGTCGGCGACGAGGGGACGCAGCGCGTTGTCGACCACCCACCCGGCGTGGCGCATGTCGGAGCCGCCGTTGGCGATGATGATGCGCAGCAACGGTTCCGACTCGTCGGAGGCCAGCAGGGCGCGACGCTGCTGCACGGCCAGGCCGGCGAGTTCCTCGACCTGGGCGTGCGGGTAGCGCACATTGGTGTCGACGTAGCTCAGGCCGGCGAAGTAGACCAGCGACACCAGGGGGCGGTTCGGGTTCTTCGCCTTGGCGTCGAGGGACACGGTGTTGAGGCGGAATACCTCTCGCTGCATGGTCGTGAGCTCGGGGTCGTCGGCGAAGGTCTGGCGGTCGTTGTCGCTGTAGCCGACGCACTCGCCGTCGCGCACGCTCACCGAGATCCCGTCGGTCCACGGCCAGTGCGAACACGCGACGCCACGCAGCGGCGGGAAGTACACCAGGGTGGCGGCCACGGCCAGGGCGATCGGGATCAGCACGCACAGGCCGACGAACCAGCTGCGCGCGGCCATCGGCGGGGCGGGCGGCAGGGCCAGCCCACGGAAGCGGGGATCGCTCACGCGCGGGGTGGAGTCGGGCGGCAGGATGGCGCGCAACGGCAGGAACCAGGCGTCGGTCTGACGGTGTGTGCGCCGATTGTCGATCTCGCGCAACCACTCCTGGAGCGGGTCCGCCGGTTGCGGGGTGGGCGCGTCGGTCAGGCTCTCGAGCGTGCGCAGGGGGCGCAGGTCGCTGATGTCGGACAGCTCGGCGACCTCGCGCGGCGGGCCCGCGTCGCGCAGGGCGAGGACGACCAGCGGGTCGAAAAGGCCGGTCTCGTTGCGGATCTCGTTGATCCAGGTGAGGATGCGGGCGCCGTCGCTGCCCTCGGCCAGGCCACCGAGCAGGGCCACCGGGTAGGCGGTGCGCCGCCAGCTCGACGGGCGCCAGATCCGACGGCGGTAGGCATCGCGCAGGTCCTCGAGAAACGCGTGGACCAGCAGTTTGGCGACCTGCTCCTCGTTCTCGTCGACGCGGTGCGAGGCGGTGAGCCGGGAGGCGAAACCCAGGAAACTGCCCGACAATTCGGGTGCGAGGTAGCGCTGGTGCAGGAACCAGCGGGTCACCTTCGACATGCCGGGAATGCGCCCGGACACCCACAGCCACAGGCGCAGCACCGGCCATAGTGCAAGCACCCCGAACACCACGCGCGAAATCGTGTCGCCCGCAACGCCTTCGGCGGTATCGGAGCGACTCGTCGGGGAACCGCTGCGCAACAGCTTCGGTAGGCGGCGGCGCAGTTCGTCGGGGGCCTCGGACTCGTCGGCGGTGACGCGCTGGCGGGTGAGCCAGTCGGCGGTGCGGTAGCGCGGGAACTTGATCGCGCCCATCGCGGTGTCGTCGGCGGCGAAACCGGCCACGAACTGCTGGATGATCGGCAGGCAGTGGCCGGGGATCTCGGGATCGTTGGCGTGCGGGCCCGCGTCGATGGCGGCGAAATCGGGAGTGAGCTGGGTGCGCGGCAGGTCGGCCGCGCGCAGGTCGAGCTTGACGCGCGGAGTGGCGCGCCTGCCGTCGGAATCGCTGAGCCAGCGGTAGATCTCGCCGATCAGCGCGGCGTGCCCGGAGACACCGACCACCTCGACGATCGGGCGCGGCACCCGACGCCGCCCACGGACCAGGGTGCGCAGCACGCGCGGGCGGGTATCGGGAATCTCGAGCGCGCGGAGCAGCTCGAGCAGTTTGCCGACATCGTTGGCATCGGGCACGTCCGCTCCCCTCCCCGGTCGATCAGCGTGACACCGCCGCGCGAACCGTTCTGTTCGCGAAACGATACCCCGATCGACCGAGGATCAAACGGTCAAAAGCCCAGGCGCCCCAGCTGTTTGGGATCGCGCTGCCAATCCTTGGCGACCTTCACGTGCAGGTTCAGATAGATGCGGGTGCCGAGGATGTTCTCGATCTGCTTGCGGGCGTTGGTGCCGACCTCCTTGAGGCGGGCGCCGTTCTTGCCGATGATGATCGCCTTCTGACTCGGGCGCTCCACGTAGAGCAGCGCGTGCACCTCGAGCATGTCCTCGTTGGCCGCGTAGGGCTCGACGTCCTCGATGACCACGGCCAGCGAGTGCGGCAGCTCGTCGCGCACGCCCTCGAGGGCGGCCTCGCGGATCAGCTCGGCCATGAGGGTTTCCTCCGGCTCGTCGGTGATCTCGCCGTCGGGGTAGAACGCGGGGCCCTCGGGCAGCTGCGCGGCGATCAGATCGACGAGCACCTCGACCTGCTCGCCCTTCACGGCCGAGACCGGAATGACCTCGGACTCCGGGCCCAGCAGCTTCGACAGCGCCATCAGCTGGTGGGCGATCTCGTCGCGGCCCACCTTGTCGATCTTGGTGACCACGCCGAGGATCTTGGTCTTGGGCGCCATCATCCGGATCTGCTCGACGATCCAGCGGTCACCGGGGCCGATCTTCTCGTCGGCCGGAATGCACAGCGCGATCAGGTCGACCTCGGAGTAGGTGTCGCGGACCAGATCGTTGAGGCGCTGGCCGAGCAGGGTGCGCGGGCGGTGCAGACCGGGGGTGTCGACCAGGATGAGCTGGGCGTCCTCGCGGTGCACGATGCCGCGAATGGTGTGGCGGGTGGTCTGCGGGCGCGAGGAGGTGATCGCGATCTTGGTGCCGACCAGGGCGTTGGTCAGCGTCGACTTGCCGGTGTTGGGGCGGCCGACGAAACAGACGAAGCCGGAATGGAATTCCTTGCCGTCAGCCACGGTGCACCTCGCTGCGGACGGCGCCGGTGCGGTCGACGCGAATGACCGAGGCCGACGCGGAGACCTCGCGCACGGCGTCGATGCCCGCGTCGTCGGCGTCGCCACCGAGCACCACGGCGGCTTCGAAACCCTCGGCGCCGCTCGAGATCGCGGCGGCCACGGCGGCCTGCAGGGCGGTCAGGCGCAGGGTGGTCAGGGCTACCTCGCCCGCGGCGTAGGTGCGGCCGTCGGTGTCGCGCACGGCGGCGCCGCTCGCGCCGCCGGTGCGGCCCTGCGCGCCGCGCGCGAGCACCAGCAGTTTGTTGTCCTCGGGGTCGAGTTCACTCATGGTTGTCTCCGTTGTCGTCGGGCACGCGCACCTTGTCGGTGTCGGCGGTGGCCTCGTCGGTGGTGCCCTTGCGGGGCTTGTCGGTCTTCTTGTCGGCCTTGTCGGTGGCCGCGCGCACCAGCACGGTGTTGACCCGCATGCGGCCGCGCGCGTCGGCGCCGCCCTCCCCGCGCAACACCAAACCGTGGGCGGTCACCTTGGAACCGGGCAGGGGAACGCGGCCCAGTTCGTGGGCGAGCAGCCCGCCCACCGTGTCGACGTCGTCATCCTCGATGTCGAGGCCGTACAGCTCCCCCAGGTCCTCCACCGACAGGCGCGAGGACACCCGGAAGCGGCCGTCGCCGAGGTCTTCCACGGGCGGGGTCTCGTCGGTGTCGTACTCGTCGTTGATCTCGCCGACGATCTCCTCGAGCACGTCCTCGATGGTCACCAGCCCGGCGATGCCGCCGTATTCGTCGACGAGCAGGGCCATGTGGTTGCGGCGGCGCTGCATCTCGTCGAGCAGGGCGTCGAGCGGTTTGGAATCGGGGATGAAGACCGCGGGGCGCATGACATCGCGCACCGAGACCTTGCGGGCCCGATCGGCATAGGGCACAAGGTCTTTGAGGTAGACCACGCCGAGCACGTCGTCGACGTTCTCGCCGATCACCGGGATCCGGGAATGGCCGGAGCGCACAGCCAGCGACATCGCCTGGGCGGCGGTCTTGTCGTCCTCGATCCAGACCATCTCGGTGCGCGGCACCATCACCGCGCGGGCGGCGGTGTCGCCGAGTTCGAAGACCGACTGGATCATCCGGCGTTCGTCGTCGGCCACCACGCCGCGCTCGCGGGCCATGTCGACCACTTCGCGCAGCTCGATCTCGGAGGCGAAGGGGCCGTTGCGAAAGCCCTTACCGGGGGTGATGGCGTTGCCGAGCAGGATCAGCAGGCGACTCACCGGGCTCAGCACCGCGCCGATGATCTGCAACGGCACCGCGGCGGCCAGCGCGATCGAGTACGCGTGCTGGCGGCCCAGGGTTCGCGGGCCGACACCGATCACGACATAGGAGACGACGACCATCAGCGCGGCGGTGACCAGCAGCGCGACGGTCTCGGTCCACAAGTCCAGCGTCGCCGCCACCAGCAGCACGGTGGCGGTGATCTCGCACAGGATGCGCAGCAGGACAACGAGATTGATATAGCGGGGGCGGTCGTCGACGATCGCGCGCAGGCGCGCGGCTGCGGGTCGGTCCTCGCGGACCATGTCGTCGAGGCGGGCCGGGGACACCGTGTTCAGTGCCGAGTCCACCCCGGCGAACACCCCACCGATCCCGATCAACGCGATCGCCAGCGGGATGAGGGTCAGTGCGGTCACGCGGGGCCTTCACCGGGAGTGGTGAAACCTGCCTTGCCGAGTAGTCGGTCGTCACGCTCGGCCAGTTCGGCGCGGCGCTGCTCCTCGCGCAGGCTCTCGTACCACTCCTCGAGCAGCTGGGCCTGCAGCGCGAACATCTCCTTCTCCTCCTCCGGCTCGGCGTGGTCGTAGCCGAGCAGGTGGAGCACGCCGTGCACGGTGAGCAGGGCCAGCTCGTGATCGAGGGAGTGATCGGCCTTCTGCGCCTGACCCATCGCGAACTCCGGGCACAACACGATGTCGCCGAGCATGGACGGACCGGGCTCCGGGCTGTCGGGGCGACCGCCGGGCTCCAGCTCGTCCATCGGGAACGACATCACGTCGGTGGGGCCGGGCAGGTCCATCCAGCGCACGTGCAGGTCGGCCATGGTGTCGAGATCGACGAGCACCATCGACAGTTCGGCGGCCGGATGCACATCCATCCGACCGATCACGAAACGCGCGACGCTGACCAGGTCTTCTTCGGGAATGTCCATGCCCGATTCGTTGGCGATCTCGATGCTCACCTGTTCAGCCTACGGTCTGGGTCCGATGCCGCCGGGAGCGGCATCGGACCCACCGGTCGTGTCCGCCTCGATTCTGGACTGACCAGAGGGTGCGACGAAGGAGTGTGTCAGCCGCGTTTTCCTGCGGCCCTGCGCTGGGCGCGATTGCCGGGGTAGTGCGGGCCCGGGACCGCGCGGGTCTCTGACTCAGCCCGGTCGTAGGCGTCGACGATGTCGGAGACCAGCCGGTGACGGACCACATCGGCGCTGGTGAGCTCCGAGAAGTGGATGTCGTCGATGTCGGTGAGGATCTCCGCGGCCGCGCGCAGACCCGAGCGCTGCCCGTGGGGCAGGTCGACCTGCGAGATGTCACCGGTGACCACCATCCGCGAACCGAAGCCGAGGCGGGTGAGGAACATCTTCATCTGCTCGGCGGTGGTGTTCTGCGCCTCGTCGAGAATGATGAACGAGTCGTTGAGCGAACGGCCGCGCATGTACGCCAGCGGCGCGACCTCGATGACGCCCGAGGCCAGCAGCTTGGGGATGGCCTCGGGGTCCATCATGTCGTGCAGGGCGTCGTAGAGCGGGCGCAGGTACGGGTCGATCTTGTCGTTGAGCGTGCCGGGCAGGAAGCCGAGGCGCTCGCCGGCCTCGACCGCGGGCCTGGTCAGGATGATGCGGGTGACCTGCTTGGACTGCAGGGCCTGCACCGCCTTGGCCATGGCCAGATACGTCTTGCCGGTGCCCGCGGGGCCGATGCCGAACACGATGGTGTTGGCGTCGATCGCGTCGACATAGCGCTTCTGGTTCAGGGTCTTGGGGCGGATGATCTTGCCGCGGCGCGACAGGATGTCCAGGCTCAGCACCTCGGCGGGCGATTCGGACACGCCTTCGTCGGTGAGCATGGAGACGGTGTGCCGCACGGCCTCGGGGGTGATCACCCGGTTGCGCCCGGTCAGCGCCACGAGCTGTTCGATGACGCGCTCGGCCAGCGCCACATCGCCCGCCTTGCCGGTGATGGTGACCGTGCTGCCGCGCACGTGGATGTCGGCGGGCAGGAGCTCCTCGAGCTGACGCAGGTTCTGGTCAGCCGAGCCGAGGAAACCGAAAACCGACTCCGGGGCGAGCTCGATGCTGGAACGCACGGTGCGCGGCGCCGGTGCGGAGGCACCGGGACCGCCGGTTACTGGAGTGGTGGGATCGCCGATCTCGCCTGTGTTCTTCAAAAGTGGCTATAGCCTGCTTCCGGTCTCGACCTGGTGTTCGATGAGACCAGTTTACCGCCGAGCACTGACACCGCACAGTGGATAAAAATGCTCGTGCTACCAGCGCGGAGTCAGGGCTCCCAGGGCGCCGAACGCGACGGCGGCCGCGGTGGAGGTGCGCAGCACGGTCGGGCCGAGCACCACGATGTCGGCACCCGCCTCGGTCAGGGCCGCGAGTTCGCTGTCGTCGAGGCCGCCCTCGGGGCCGACGATCAGCACGACCTCACTCGCCGCGGACAGGGGCAGTTCGGTGAATTTGCCCGCCCCGGATTCGTGCAGGGCGGCGACCACCGCGCCGTCGGCTTTCGCCTGACGCACCAGTTCGACCAGGTCGCGAGTGCGATGCAGGCCCGCGATCTCGGGGATGTAGGCGCGCCGGGACTGCCGCGCCGCGGACTTGGCCGCCGCGCGCCACTTGTCGATTCCCTTGGCGGCCTTGGCTTCCCAGTTCGCGACACAGCGCGCGGCCTGCCAGGGGACGATCAGGTCCGCGCCCGCCTCGGTCATCAGCTCGACCGCCAACTCCGAGCGATCCGACTTGGGCAGCGCCTGCACCACGGTCACCGCCGGCGTGGGCGGGGCGGCGAGGCGCCGGTCGCGCACGGCCAGTTCGAGTCGATCCTTCTGGGCCGCGACGACCTCGGAGTCGGCGAGCACACCGTTGCCGTCGGACAGGGTGATCGGCTCGCCGACCTTGATCCGGCGCACGGTCGCGGCATGGCGACCCTCCGGGCCGTCGAGCACCGCGATCGAACCCGGTTCGGGGACCTCGTCGAGGTAGAAGACCGTCGCGGCCACGGGCTCAGCGTCCGCTGAACGACGCGCGCAGCCGGGCGAACAGGCCGCTGTTGTGCTCGGACTGGGTCGACATCACCTCGGCGCGATCCTTGTCGCGCATGCCCTTGAACTTGCGCAGCAGGTCGGTCTGCTTGCCGTCGAGCTTGCTCGGCACGACGATGTCGAGGTGGGCGAGCAGGTCGCCGCGCGCACCCGACCGCAGCCGGGGCATGCCGTGGGCGCGCAATTGCAGGACCTCGCCGGGCTGGGTGCCCGGGGCAACGGTGAGTTCGGTGGGCCCGTCGAGAATGGTGTCGACGACCACGGTGGTGCCCAGGATCGCGTCGACCATCGGCACCCGGATGGTGCAGTGCAGGTCGTCGCCGTCGCGCACGAAGGTGTCGTGGGGCTGCTCGACGACCTCGACGTAGAGGTCACCGGCGTGCCCGCCGCCGGGGCCGACCTCGCCCTGGGCGGCCAGGCGAACCCGCATGCCGCTGGCGACACCGGCCGGGATGGGCGCGGCGATCTCGCGCCGCGCGCGCACGCGACCGTCGCCGCCGCACTTGTGGCAGGGATCGGGAATGGTCTCGCCCGCGCCACGGCAGGTGGGGCACGGCCGGGAGGTGAGGACCTGGCCGAGGAACGAACGCTGCACCGACTGGACCTCGCCCGCGCCGTCACAGGTCTCACAGCGCACCGGCTTGGAGTTGCCGTTGGTGCCCGAGCCCACGCAGACATCGCACAGGATGGCGGTGTCGACGGTCAGGTGCTTGGTGACGCCGACCGCGCATTCGGCCAGGCTCAGCCGGGTGCGGATCAGCGAGTCGGCGCCGGGCTGCACGCGCCCGCGCGGCTTGCGCTGACCACCGCCCTGGCCGCTCATCCCGCCGAAGAACGCCTCGAAGACATCGCCGAGCCCGCCGAAACCGGCACCGCTGAATCCCGCGCCGCCGCCGCCGTTCTCGAGCGGGTCGCCGCCGAGGTCGACGATGCGCCGCTTCTCCGGGTCGGTCAGCACCTCGTAGGCGGTGGAGACTTCCTTGAAGCGGGCCTGGGCGACCTCGTCCGGGTTCACATCGGGGTGCAGTTCGCGGGCCAGCTTGCGGTAAGCGCGCTTGAGCTCCTGGTCGGTGGCGTTCTTGCCGACGCCGAGCAGTCCGTAGTAATCCCGTGCCACGTGAGTTCTCTAGTCCTTGGTCGGTGTGGGCCGGCGACAGCGCCGGGCGCATTCTTTAGTCGAATCCACTCAACTTTACCGGCCGAAGTATCGAACTTTACAGCCCGGCCGTGGTCGTTCGGGCGGCGAGGTCACCTTTCGGCGAGGACCTCGCCGATGTAGCGGGCGACCGTGGCCACCGAGGCCATCGTGCCCGGATAGTCCATCCGGGTGGGTCCGAGCACGCCCATGCCGCCCAGGACCGCGCCCGCCGCGCCGTAACCGGTGGACACCACCGAGGTGCCGCGCATCTGCTCGACCTGGGTCTCCTCGCCGATCTGCACCGTCACCTGTCCGGGCTGCTGCGCGGCGGCGAGCAATTTCAAGACGATGACCTGTTCCTCGAGCGCCTCGAGCACGGTGCGCAGGGAGCCGGGGAAGCCGAAGTCGGCGACATTGCGGGTGAGGTTGGCGGTGCCGCCGAGTACGAGACGTTCCTCGGGGTGCTCGACCAGCGTCTCGACCAGGACCGTGGAGACCCGGACGAGCACGTCACGGATCTTGGCCGGCGCACGTTCGGGCACGCCCGCCACCGAGGCGCTGGCCACCGAGAGCAGCTTGCCGTCCATCGCGCTGCCGAGCAGGCCGCGCACGGCGGCGAGGTCCTCGTCGGAGATCACCGCGCCCAGATCGACGATGCGCTGATCGACGCGGCCGGTGTCGGTGATCACCACCAGCAGCAGCCGGGCCGGGTTGAGCGCGACGACCTCGATGTGGCGCACGATCGAGGCCGAGACGGTGGGGTACTGCACGACGGCGACCTGGCGGGTGAGCTGGGCCAGCAGGCGCACGCCCCGGCGTAGTACGTCGTCGAGGTCGACGCCGGATTCGAGGAACTCCATGATCGCGCGCCGCTCGGCACCCGAGAGCGGCTTCACCTCGGCGATACGGTCGACGAACTCGCGATAGCCCTTGTCGGTGGGGATGCGGCCCGAGCTCGTGTGCGGCTGGGTGATGTAGCCCTCGGCCTCGAGCACGGCCATGTCGTTGCGGATGGTGGCGCTGGAGACGCCGAGGTTGTGCCGTTCCACGAGGGATTTGGAGCCGATGGGCTCCTTGGTGGCGACATAGTCCGCGACGATCGCTCGCAGGACCTCGAAACGCCGATCCTCGGTGCTCGACGCCATCGACCCCACCTCCTCGCTCGAACCGGACACGCCATGCGGACCGTTCGCACAGGGTCGCACGCTGACGCGCGCGGCGTCACCCTGTCCAGTCTAGTCGGCCGGGCCGACATCGCCGGATCGCGCGAGCGCTCGGCACCGGCGATCATCCGGCGCTGGGGGCGGTGAACAGTGATCGGCGACGCGAACCGACAGCGGTGTCAGCGAGTCGACCGGAGAGACGACAGCGGCCGCCCGAGCACGGGCGGCCGAGGTCGAGTCAGACGCGGGCGGCCGCGCCGCAGCGAGCGGCGGAGTCGGGTGCGCCTACCTGCTTGCCCGCGAGGGCATCGAGGCCGAGCATCGCCAGCAGCGAGGTGCAGTCTTCGGCGTCGTTGGAGTGCGAAGCGACCGTCCGCGCGGCGACCGCGCACTGACGAGCGTTCTCCGCCTTCTCAGCGGAGCGCGCCTCGGCGAATTCGCTCTGCTCGTGGACGAGGGTGATGTGCCGTTCGGTGGACATATAACTCCCTAGGATCGAGCCGAAGCTTACGCCCCTAATCGTTATCTTCCACCTCGAACCCGTCGAAAATGCCGTTCGCGCACCCCGCTCGCGCAGGGCTGTCACCAGGTGTGCATCAGTCTTCTACCCCACGATGACCGGGCGATCTTTGTTTCCGGTCCCAATCCCGAAACTGTCCGAAAATCAGATCACGAGGACATCACCGGCGCGCGATTCCGAGCGCGGTCGAAACGCTGTCGATCAGTCGAGCAGGTCACGCACGATGCCGTCGGCGAGCAGTCGGCCGCGGTCGGTCAGCACGAGCCGGTCGTCGGCGACGCGGGCGAGGCCGTCGGCGAGGACGCGGTCCAGGGCCCGCGACGCGCCGGGGGCGAGATCGGCCAGTGGCAGGCCGGTGCGCAGGCGCACGGTGAGCATGAGGTGTTCGGTGTAGCGCTCGTCGTCGGTGAGGGCCTCCCACCCGGCGGCGGGCAGGCCACCCAGTGCCACGCGGTCGGCGTAGCGGGCGGGGTGTTTGACGTTCCACCAGCGCACGCCACCGACGTGGCTGTGGGCGCCGGGGCCCGCGCCGAGCCAGTCGCCGCCGTCCCAGTAGCCGAGGTTGTGGCGGCAGCGGGCGTCGTCGTCGGCGGCCCAGTTCGACACCTCGTACCAGGACAGTCCGGCCTCGGCCAGCCGGCTGTCGATGCGTTCGTAGCGGGCGGCGAGCACGTCGTCGTCGGGGGCGGGCAGTTCACCGCGACGGACCTTGCGCGCCAACGCCGTTCCGTCCTCGACGATCAGCGAGTAGGCCGAGACGTGGTCGACTCCGGCGGCCAGCACCGCGTCCAGGCTCGCGTCGAGATCGGCGTCGGTCTCCCCGGGGGTGCCGTAGATCAGGTCGAGGTTCACGTGCCCGAACCCGGCGGCCCTCGCCTCCTTGGCGGCGGCGACCGCGCGGCCGGGGGTGTGGGTGCGGTCGAGCACCTTCAGCACGTGTTGCGCGGCGGACTGCATGCCCAGCGACACCCGGGTGTAGCCGGCCGCGCGGATGCGGTCGAAGAACTCCGGCGAGGTCGACTCCGGGTTCGATTCGGTGGTCACCTCGGCGTCGGCGGCCAGGGTGAAGTTCGCGCGCACGGCGTCGAGGACCGAGGCCAGGCCGTCGCCGCCGAGCAGCGAGGGGGTGCCGCCGCCGACGAAGATCGTCGAGACCTCGGGCGTGGAACTGGGCAGTGCGCCGAATTCGGTCGCGGCGGTCGCGAGTTCCCCGCGCAGCGCCTCGAGCCAGGACTGCGGCGAGGCCGAGGTGCCGAGTTCGCCCGCGGTGTAGGTGTTGAAGTCGCAGTATCCGCAGCGCGTGGCGCAGAACGGCACGTGCACGTACACCCCGAACGCGCCGCCGCCGAAATCGCGCAGCACCGGCCGATCGGCGTCGGCCGGACTCACGCCGGGGGCCCCGGAAGCAGCGCTGGTAATCACCCCTCCAGTCTGCCGGGTCCCGGCGCGCCGCCCCGCGGCGGTCGTGGTTCGCGGACCCGCGCCGATCGACCGGCTCACGCGACCCGCCCCGGTGTGGCGCGGCGCACACCCGTGGCGATCGCGGCATCACGAGCCACCGCGCGCCGGGCCCTATGACGCCGGTCACAGGATGGTACGACCGTCCAGGGGATTTCCCTAGAAACTGCGGGAAATATCTCCTTGCGGTCGGAGCGACCCGGCTGACATGGCACAATAGGACGCATGCACGCAACCGGAGTACGTCTCGTGGCCCGTCGCCACGTCGACTTCCTGCGTGTCTGTAGCGCCTGTTGTCGGCCCGGTTCTCACCGGTAGCGCAGCGGCTCCACGCCCGGGTATCCCCCGGTGCCATCGACTTTCATCGGCCCGCTGACTCCCTGACGCGAGCCAGCCCCTCGCGCCTTCAGCACGTGTCCCATCACCCCGCAGGAGCGACCCCACCATGACGTCGAGCACCGACGCCGGTTCGACCGAGCAAGCCGGCGCGCAGCGGCCGACCGCCAAGCGCCCCGTTCGGCCCACCGGCGATGCCCCGGTCGCGCCGCGCGCCCGTACCGGCAAGCCCGTGCGCCGCCGTTCCGAGGGCCAGTGGGCCCTCGGCTACCGCGAACCGCTGAACCCGAACGAACAGTCCAAGAAGGACGACAACCCGCTCAACGTGCGCGCGCGCATCGAGAACATCTATGCCAAGGGCGGCTTCGACTCGATCGACAAGGCCGACCTGCGTGGCCGTTTCCGCTGGTGGGGTCTCTACACCCAGCGTGAAGAGGGCTACGACGGCACCTACACCGACGACGACAACATCGACCTGCTCGAAGCCAAGTACTTCATGATGCGGGTCCGCTGCGACGCGGGCGCCCTCAGCGCCGCCCAGCTGCGCACCATCGGCGCCATCTCCACCGAGTTCGGCCGCGACACCGCCGACCTGTCCGATCGCGAGAACGTCCAGTACCACTGGATCGAGGTCGAGAACGTCCCGGAGATCTGGCGTCGGCTCGAGTCGGTCGGCCTGCACACCACCGAGGCGTGCGGCGACTGCCCGCGCGTGGTGCTGGGTTCGCCGCTGGCCGGGGAGTCGCTCGACGAGATCATCGACCCCACCTGGGCGATCGACGAGATCGTCAAGCGCTACATCGGCAAGAAGGAATACTCCAACCTGCCCCGCAAGTTCAAGACCGCGATCTCGGGCCAGCAGGACGTGGTGCACGAGATCAACGACATCGCCTTCGTCGGCGTCAACCATCCCGAGCACGGCCCCGGCCTCGACCTGTGGGTCGGCGGCGGTCTGTCCACCAACCCGATGCTGGCCCAGCGTGTGGGCGCGTTCGTGCCGCTCGACGAGGTGCCGGATGTGTGGGAGGCGGTCGTCTCGCTCTACCGCGACTACGGGTACCGCCGCCTGCGCACCAAGGCCCGCCTGAAGTTCCTGATCAAGGACTGGGGCATCGAGAAGTTCCGCCAGGTGCTCGAGGACGAGTACTTGAAGCGCAAGCTGATCGACGGCCCCGCACCGGAGCAGCCGGCCAAGCCCATCGACCACGTCGGTGTGCAGAAGCTGCGCAACGGGCTGAACTCCGTGGGCTTCTCCCCCATCGCCGGTCGCGTCTCGGGCACCATCTTGAGCAAGGTCGCCGACGCCGCCGAGAAGTACGGCTCCGATCGCATCCGCTTCACCCCGTACCAGAAGCTGATCATCCTCGACATCGCCGACGACCAGGTCGACGCGCTGATCGACGAGCTGGAGCCGCTCGGCCTGCAGGCCCGGCCGTCGATCTGGCGACGAAACCTGCTCGCGTGCAGCGGGATCGAGTTCTGCAAACTCTCCTTCGTCGAGACCCGCAAGCGCTCGCAGGTGCTCGCGCCCGAACTCGAGCAGCGCCTGGCCGACATCAACGCCGAACTCGACGTGCCGATCACCATCAACATCAACGGCTGCCCGAACTCGTGCGGCCGGTCCCAGATCGCCGACATCGGCTTCAAGGGCCAGCTCGTCGACGACGGCACCGGCACGCAGGTGGAGGGCTTCCAGGTGCACCTGGGCGGCAGCCTCGGCCTGGACAGCGCGTTCGGCCGCAAGCTGCGCCAGCACAAGGTGACCAGCGTCGAACTCGGCGACTACATCGAGCGCGTGGTGCGCAACTTCGTCAAGAACCGGGAATCAGGGGAACGCTTCGCGGTGTGGGCTGTACGCGCCGACGAAGCCGACCTGCGATAGGCGATGAGGAGATCCCCACTGTGACAACGAATCTCGCGGCGAAACTGGCCGAAGACGAACTGCGCGCGCTCGCCGAGCAGGGCGCGGCCGAACTCGGCCCCGACGCCTCGCCCGCCGAGTTGATCGCCTGGACCGACCGGGTGTTCGGCAACGGCTACATCGTCGCCTCGAACATGCAGGACGGTGTGCTGGTGCACCTCGCGGCGCAGACCCGCCCCGGCGTGGACGTGCTGTTCCTCGACACCGGCTACCACTTCGCCGAGACCATCGGCACCCGCGACGCGGTCGAGGCCGTGTACGGGGTCAACGTTGTCAACGTGGCGCCCGAGGCCGGTGTCGCCGAGCAGGACGCACTGCTGGGCAAGGATCTGTTCGCCCGCGACGCCGCCGAATGCTGCCGGTTGCGCAAGGTCGTCCCGCTGAAGAAGTCGCTGAGCGGCTACAACGCGTGGATCACCGGCATCCGCCGGGTGGAGGCGCCCACCCGCGCCAACGCACCGCTGATCTCGTTCGACGAAGCCTTCGGCCTGGTGAAGATCAACCCGATCGCACCGTGGTCCGACGACGAGATGCAGGCCTACATCGAGGCCAACGGCATCCTCGTCAATCCGCTGGTGGAAGAGGGTTATCCGTCCATCGGGTGCGCGCCGTGCACGCGCAAGCCCGAGCCGGGATCCGATCCGCGCAGCGGGCGCTGGGCCGGTATCGCCAAGACCGAATGCGGGTTACACCAATCATGACTATCACCGGGAGTGAGCCTGTGAGTACCAACACCACCGAACGCGAACTCGGCCTGTCCGAGTTCGACACCCTCGCGGCGCTGGAATCCGAGGCGATCCACATCTTCCGTGAGGTCGCGGGCGAATTCGAGCGTCCGGTGATCCTGTTCTCCGGCGGCAAGGACTCCACCGTCCTGCTGCACCTGGCGCTCAAGGCCTTCTGGCCCGCGCCGCTGCCGTTCACGCTGCTGCACGTGGACACCGGCCACAACCTCGACGAGGTGCTCGAGTTCCGCGACAAGGTCGTGGAGCGCTACGGCCTTCGCCTGCACGTGGCCTCGGTCGAGGAGTACCTGGCCGACGGTCGCCTGACCGAGCGTCCCGACGGCATCCGCAACCCGTTGCAGACCGTGCCGCTGCTCGACGCCATCACCGAGCACCGCTTCGACGCGGTCTTCGGCGGCGGCCGTCGCGACGAGGAACGTTCGCGCGCCAAGGAGCGAATCTTCTCGCTGCGCAACGCCTTCGGCCAGTGGGATCCCAAGCGTCAGCGCCCCGAGCTGTGGAACCTCTACAACGGCAAGCACGCCGCCGGTGAGCACGTGCGGGTGTTCCCGCTGAGCAACTGGACCGAGCTCGACATCTGGCGCTACATCGCCCGCGAGGACATCGACCTGGCGTCGATCTACTACGCGCACGAGCGTCCGGTGTACTCGCGCGACGGCATGTGGATGACGCCCGGCGTGTGGGGCGGGCCGAACGAGAACGAGGTGCTCGAGACCCGTTCGGTGCGCTACCGCACCGTCGGCGACGGTTCCACCACCGGCGCCATCATCTCCGACGCCGCCGACAACCAGGCCATCCTGGCCGAGGTCGCGGCGTCCCGACTTACTGAGCGTGGCGCCACTCGCGGCGACGACCGTGTCTCGGAAGCCGCCATGGAAGACCGCAAGCGAGAGGGTTATTTCTGATATGTCCGACCTATTGAGGCTGGCCACCGCCGGTTCTGTCGACGACCATGGTTACAGCCACGTTGGTCGGACGGGGGCAGAACAGTGAGCGACCTACTTCGCCTGGCCACCGCCGGTTCTGTCGACGACGGCAAGTCCACCTTGGTCGGACGGCTGCTCTACGACACGAAGTCCGTGCTGGCCGATCAGATCGACGCCGTCACCCGCGCCTCGGTCGACCGTGGACTGTCCACGCCCGACCTGTCGCTGCTCGTCGACGGCCTGCGCGCCGAACGTGAGCAGGGCATCACCATCGACGTGGCCTACCGCTACTTCGCCACGCCGAAGCGCTCTTTCGTGCTCGCCGATACCCCGGGGCACGTGCAGTACACGCGCAACACGGTCTCGGGCGCGTCCACCGCGCAGCTGGTGATCCTGCTGACCGACGCGCGCAAGGGCGTCATCGAGCAGACCCGTCGCCACGCCGCGGTGCTCGCGCTGCTCGGGGTGCCGCGCCTGGTGCTCGCGGTGAACAAGATCGACCTGGTCGACAATCCGGCCGAGGTGTTCGCCGAGATCTCCGCGGAGTTCAACGAGCTCACCTCGAAGCTGGGCTGGGCCACCGAGGACGTCATCGAGATCCCGGTCTCGGCGCTGCACGGCGACAATATCGCCAGCCGCTCCGAGAACACCCCGTACTACGACGGCCCCTCGCTGATCGAGCACCTGGAATCGGTTCCGGTGGACGCGGATTCGACCGGCACCCACGCGCTGGGCCTGCGTTTCCCGGTCCAGTACGTGATCCGTCCGCGCACCGCCGAGTACCCCGACTACCGGGGCTACGCGGGTCAGATCGCGGCCGGTTCGGTCTCCCCCGGTGACGAGATCGTGGTGCTGCCCTCGGGCAAGAAGACCACCGTCGAACGCATCGACACCCCCGACGGCGAGCTGGCCGTGGCGCAGGTCGGGCGCAGCGTGACGCTGATCCTGGCCGACGAGGTCGACATCTCGCGCGGTGACATCATCGCCTCGGCGCACGACGCGCCGGAGCCGATCGACACCTTCGACGCCACGGTCTGCTGGCTGGGCGACAAGGCCCTGCGCCCCGGCGCGCGGCTGCTGCTCAAGCACGGCGCCAAGACCACCCAGGCGATCGTCGGCGCGCTCGTGGAGCGATTCGACGAGCAGACCCTGACGGCGGTGCCGAGCCCGGAGACGTTGGAGCTCAACGACATCGGTCGCGTGTCGCTGCGCCTGGCCGAACCGATCCCGGCCGACGACTACCGCACCAACCGCCACACCGGGTCGTTCCTGCTGATCGACCCCGCCGGCGGCAACACCCTCGCCGCTGGCCTGGTCGGCGACGTGCTGACCTCGGTCGAGGTCGGCACCCCGGCCTGATGTACCGCCTGCTCGCCCCGTCGCGTGGTGCCCCCGTGGTGCCGCGCGACGGCGGCGGGCCCGCGCTGATCGCCGTCGCCCACGGCAGCCGCGATCCGCGTTCGGCCACGACGATGGCGGCCGTGGTGGCGCGGGTGGCCGCCGCCCGGCCCGACATCGCCGTCCGGCTCGCCTTCCTCGATCTCAACGAGCCCGCGCTCGCGGACGTGGTCGACGACCTCGCCACCGCGGGCCACACCGAGGTCATCGTCGTTCCCCTGTTGCTGGGCAACGCTTTTCACGCCCGAGTCGACCTACCCGCCCTGCTCACGGCGGCCGCGCACCACCACCCCCGCTTACGGCTCACCCAAGCACCGGTCCTCGGCCCCGATCCCCTACTCCTCTCGGCCCTCGCCGACCGTGTCGCGGCGGTGTGCCCGATGCCCGCGCCCTGCGGCACCCTGCCACTGAGCGTGGTGCCGTCGACCGGTTCGCCGGAGTCGTTCGGGATCGCCGTGGCTGCTGTCGGTTCGCGTGATGCTGCCGCTAATCGGCGGAGCGCGGTGGTGGCGCGACGGCTGGCGGATCTGACCGGGTGCCCGACCGAAATCTGTTTCGCGACAGTCGAACCCGGTGTCGAGTGGGCCGTCGAACGATTGCGGGCGCGTGGTGCCGAGCGGATCGCGGTGGCGCCGTGGTTCCTGGCGCCGGGGCTGCTGACCGATCGGCTGGTCGCCGCCGCGCCGGGGGTTGTTCACGCGGAGGTGATCGGGGCGCATCCCGCACTGGTCTCGGTGATCTGGGCCCGTTACGACGGCGCCGTCACCACCGATCTCGAACTCTCCGCCTGATCCCACTCGCGCGGCGCGCACCCGACTCGCGTCCGCCGTTCACCCTCACCGCTCGCTTCAGCCACGCACGACACCCATTCAGCACTTGACGGGCGGCGGGTCGTCAACTCCCATCCGCCCACCGGTCGGTCGGCGATCACGCGAGCCACGTCCGCCCAGGCCGAATCGTGGCGGGTGTCTACGCCTGCGCGCCCAACAGTCGGTCGATGCTCGCACGAGCCTCGTCCACCCGGGCAAAATCCTGGCGGGCCGACTACGCCTGCACGCCCAGTAGTCGGTCGGCGATCGCGCGGGCCATGTTCACCCGGGCCGAATCACCGGTCTGGCGGGCGATATTGGCGGCGCTCACGATCGCGTCGAGTTCGAAGACCAGCAGGTCGGGGTCGGTGTCGGGGAGTTCGCCCATGGCCCTGGCCTTGCGGACCTCGTCGGCGAGGAAGGTGAACCACTCGTCGTGGTCGGCCACCACGGCGTCGTGGACGGGGCCCGACTTGCTGCTGAACTCGGACAGGGTGGCCACGCGGAAGCAGCCGCCGGGGAACGGGGGGTTGTCGATGTGGGCGAACCAGCGCTCGACCAGGTCGCGGACGCGGGCGGCGCCGCGGGGCGTGCGCAGGCTCGGGGCGATGACGCGGTCGACGAAGGTCTCGCGCGCGGACTGCACGGCGGCGAGCTGCAGGGCCTCCTTGGTGCCGAACAGGGTGGCGATGCCGCTCTTGCTGATGCCGAGGTCGGCGGCCAGGCGCCCGATGCTCAGCCCGTCGAGGCCCTCGACAGAGGCGAGTTCGGCCGCGCGGCGGGCGATGGTGGCCCGAGCGCGGGCGCCCTTGGCCAGGCGCTGGTCGGTGGGTTCCGTCAGCTCGGTCATGGGAGTCATTGTTCCACCACGGGGTTGCGAAGGCGAACGATCGGTCGTACTTTAATTTACGAACGATCGTACGTTCTTATTTCTTCTCCCGAAGGATTCCGCATGACCGACGTGTCAGCTCGGCCCGACGATCCCCCCGCCACCACCCCCGCCGACGCCGCGGGCCGCACCCTGGCGGTCGCCGCGGGCGCGGCCTTCATCGCCTTCCTCGACCTCTCGGTCGTCAATATCGCGTTCCCGACCATCGCCCAGAGCTATCCCGACACCGCCACCGGCACCCTCACCTGGATCGTCAGCGGGTACGCGATCGCCTTCGCCGCCCTGCTCACCCCGGCCGGGCGCCTGGCCGACGTACTCGGCCGTCGCCGACTGTTCGCGCTGGCCCTGGCCGGATTCGCGGTCACCTCGCTGCTGTGCGGGTTCGCACCCGACGCGGCATGGCTCATCGCCGGGCGCGTGCTGCAAGGCGTGGCGGCGGCGTTCATGGTTCCGGCGGCGCTCGGTCTCGTCCTCGAAGCCACGCCGCGCGAGAAGATCGGCGCCGCGATCGGCGCGTGGTCGGCGGCGGGCGGGTTCGCGGCGGTGGTCGGGCCCGCGCTGGGCGGCGCGCTGGTGGAGGTGTTCGGTTGGCGCGCGATCTTCCTGATCAATGTGCCGATCGCGCTGGTCCTGATCATCCCGGGGCTGAAGCTGCCCGGAGGCGCGAAGACCGCCGCGCGCACCAGCGCGCTGCCCGACCCGCTCGGCACACTGTCCATCGCGATCGGGCTGGGGGCGATCGTGGCGGGGGTCACCGAGGGCGGGTCGTGGGGCTGGACCGCGCCCGGCACGCTCGTCGCCCTGATCGGCGGCGTGGCGCTGACGGTGTTCGCGCTGGTTCGCTCACGCCACCACGCCAGTCCCGCCGTCGCGGTATCACTGTGGCGCACCAGGCAATTCGCGCTCGCCAACGCGGGCTCGTTCCTGTTCGGCGCGTCGATGTTCGCGTGGTTGTTGGCCGGACCGTTGTTCCTCAACGCGATCTGGCAGTACTCGGTGCTCGAGTCGGCGGCGGCGCTGACCGTCGGCGCGGTGGCCTCGATGGTGACCGCCGTGCTCACCGGGCGGATCACCTCGCCGAACGGGATGCGATGGATCGGTGTGCTCGGCGGGCTGATGGCCGCGGCCTCGCAGGGGTGGATGGCGACCGACGCGTTCGGACCCGATCCGGCCCTGTGGTCGGCGTGGGTGCCTGCCGGGCTGCTCGGCGGCGGCGGGATCGGGATCGTGGTCACCGTGCTCGGCACCGCCGCGGCGAGTTCGGTTCCGCCGCAACAGTTCGCGGCCGGGATCGGCATGAACCTGACCGCCCGCCAGGTGGGTGGCGCGCTCGGCGTCGCGCTGCTGGCCGCCATCTTCGCCGGCGCCGACACCGCACTGAGCGGATTCCACCTCGTCTTCGGCGTCTGCGGCGCGATCAGCCTCGCCGTCGCCCTACTGCTCGCGTGGCCGGCACCGGCCCGTCCGACCAACTGAACCCAAGGAGTACGACATGTCTTCCAGCACACCACTTTCCGTGCGGTACCCGGTCGAGGCCGAGGATCCGTTGGTGCTCGCGCCCGAACAGGTCGGCGCCCTGCTCGCGGGCGCGCCGTGGCAGCGGTTCGCGGTCCTCGGCGACTCGCTCGCCGCCGGAACCGGCGACCCGAGCCCCGGATACGCGCCGCTCGGCTGGGCCGACCGGCTGGCGGCGGACCTGCGCGCGGTGAATCCCGCACTGGCCTACCGCAATACGGGACGAATCGGCGCGACCACCGCGCAGGTGATCGAACACCAACTGGCCGAGATCGTGGACTTCGCACCGGATCTCGTCCACGTGAGCTGCGGCGGCAACGACCTGTTCACCGGTGGGGATATCGCGGGAGTGCACGCCAACCTCTCGACAATCCTGCGCGCCCTGGCCGCCACCGGCGCACAGCTGTCGGTGTTCACGGTGGCCGATGTGTGGAGCACCGAGCGGATGGCGCCGATGCGCCCCATGCGGGCGCAGATGATCGCACTCAACGAGGTGACGCGCGCCGTGGCTGTCGAGTTCGACGCGGTCCTCACCGAATTCTGGAATCACCCGGTGCAAACACGGCCGAACCTGATGAGCGCGGACCTGATCCACTTCACCACGAGTGGACAGGCGGTCGTAGCCAGCGAGACGGTGAAGACGCTGTCGGCGCGCATTGCCGGGTCGTAGCGCCTTCGCCGTGGGCAGGTGTGCCGCTGCGACGGCACTGCCCACGCGGATCGCGAGGTCGTAGCACCTCCACCACAAGCAGGCCGCAACCGCCGCGAAGGTACAGCCAGCGCTGATCGCGGGGTCGTAGCGCTTCGCCCTTGGCGTCGGGGCGCGGCCTGCGGGAGTCGGGCGTGGTGTTCAGCTGTTGTCGCGGACGAGTTCGGTGCCGAGTGCCACCAGGGCGGCTCTGACCTCGGCGGGGCCGAGCACCTCGAGGTCGGCGCCCCAGCCCGCCAACTGCCGGGCGACCATCTTCGTGGTGTCGGCGGTGATGCGGGCGCGCACCCGGCCATCGGGGGCGGGACCGAGGAGGGTGCAGTGGCGGCCCTGCTGGTCGGCCAGGACGGGGGCCAGTTCGGGGGAGACGAGGACTGTCGCGGCGACGGCGGCGCGGCGGTCCTCCACCCGCTCGACGATCTCCGACCACTCCGCCTGGAGGTCGAAATCCGCAGGGCGGTCGGCTGTTTCGTCGAGAATCGTGACCTCCTCGATGCGGTCGAGGCGGAAGGTTCGGCGGCCGGCGGTGGTGCCCGCGATGAGGTACCAGATCGTTTCCTTCTCGACCAGGCCCCACGGGTCGATCGTGCGGACGGTGCGCTCACCTTTGCGCAGGTAGGCGATGCGAACGCGGCGACGATCGACTACCGCGCGGCGCAGCGAGTCGAGGACGGCGGGGGCCTGTGGGTCGGGGCGACCCCAGCGAGCCGGGTCGACAACCACCGCGGCAGCCGCGGCGGCCGCGTCCTCGCGGAAGGTGTGCGGCAGGGCCCGAACCAGTTTGCGCAGCGCGGATTTCAGCTCCGGCGCGGCGTGGGCGGCGGGTCCGGCGAGCAGGAACAAGGCCCTGGTCTCCCCGGCCGTGAGCCCGGACAGGTCGGTGCGGGCGCCGCCGATCAGCGACCATCCGCCGCCGCGACCCGACTGCGGGTACACCGGGATGCCCGCGGCCGACAGGGCCTCGAGATCGCGCCGGGCCGTCGCCACGGAGACCTCGAGTTCGGCGGCGACCTCGGCGGCGGTCACCCGACCGCGCGCCTGCATCAACAGCAGGGTGGCTACCAATCTGTCCGCTCGCATACTCGACCATTCTGCCGAACAAAGTGCTCATTCGGTGAGCACTTTGCCTGGCAAAGTCATCGATAACGAAGCGACGACCGAATGGAGCAGACATGTTGCGCGGAATGGCCACCACCACCTACTACGCCGACGACCTCACCGCCGCCAAGGACTGGTACAGCGAATTCCTCGGCACGGCACCGTATTACGAGGTACCGGGCGGCTACTACGAATTCCGGCTCGGGCCGTTGCAGGCCGAACTGGGAATCATCAATCGCGCCTACGCGCCGTCGGGCGCGCACAACGCACCCGGTGGAGGCGGGCTGGTGTTCTGGCAGGTCGACGACCTCGCCGCCACCTTCGCCCGACTGCTCGAGCTCGGCGCCACCGAGTACGAGCCGATCACCGAGCGCGGGGACGGGGCCGGGTTCGCGACCGCGGCGGTGCTCGACCCGTTCGGCAATGTACTCGGGATCATGAGCAACCCGCACTATGTGGCGATGGCGGGCTGACTCAGAACCAACGTTCGAGGACGGTGGCGACACCGTCCTCGCTGACGTGGCCGGTCACCTCGTCGGCCAGGGCGATCACATCCGGGGGCGAGCCGGACATGGCCACCGAATGGCCTGCCCAGCGCAGCATTTCGCGGTCGTTGAAGCCGTCGCCGATGGCGAGGGTGGCCTCCGGTTCGACCCCGAGCAGCAGCCGGAGTTGTTCCAGCGCCCAGCCTTTGGAGACACCGCGACGCGAAACCGTGAGCCAGGGACCGTATTCGCCGTGCACCCAGGACGCCTCGGGAACATCGAAGGTCTCGAGCAGGCGCAGCATCTCCTCCGGGGTGCCCGCGGGCCACCAGCCGTTGAGACGCGGGGTCGGCTGACTGCTGAGTTGGCGGTGATCGACGAGCCGGAAGTCGCCGATCGAGTACTCCCCCGGCCCGTGCCCGGTCGCCCAGGTGCCGATCCCCACCCGCTCGGCGGCGAAGATCATCTCCGGGAACAGGGTGCGCAAGGCCAGCACCGCCGGACCCGGATCGAACGACTGCACCGCCACCGGCTCGCCCCGCGCCACATCGATGTGCACCGCGCCGTTGGAACACAGCGCGTGCCCGTCGGCCAACCCCAACTCGCGCAGCACCGGTCGCGTGGTGAGCACCGTGCGCCCGGTCGTCACGACCACATGCGCCCCCGCCCGCACCGCTGCGGCCACCGCCCCCGCGACCCGCGCGCTGATCTGCGACCCCGTAGCCAACAGGGTCCCATCCACATCGAGCGCAATCAGTTTCGGCGCTCCCCCATCTGATCCCACCCACCCATTGTGCCCGCCCCCACCTCCCCCCACCTCCCATTTTCCCCACCCACCCGCACACCCCCGCCGAACCCACCTCGCCCCGAACGACACTGCGCACCGAAGTCGGCCCTACCACCGACCGAACGTTTGTGTGGCCAGCCCTGGTCAGCGGCGCCCGCCACCGCCGCCACCGCCGCCACCGCCGCCACCGCCGCCACCGCAAGAGGAGCCGCCGCTGTCCGAGCCGCCGGAGGACTTTCCGCCGCCGGATGATTTCCCGCGGCCCGAGGAGTTTCCGCCGTTGGCGGGCTTGCCGCTGCCTCCGCCGGTGGAGGAGGTTCCGCCGGACGCGCCACCGCCCGACGCGGCGCCGGATGATGCGCCGCCACCGGAGCCGCCGCCACCGGATACACCGCCGCCCGACGCGCCACTCGACGCGCCGCCGCCCGAGCCGCCACCGGCGGATGCGCCGCCCGATGTGCCACCGCCGCCACTCGATGCGCTGCCACCGGAGCCGCCACTGGATGAGTTTCCGCCACCCGTGCCACCGGAAGATGCGCCGCCGCCCCCACCGCCACCGCCGGAAGCACCGCCACCTCCACCGCCGGAGGCTGCCCCGCCCCCACCGCCGGACGCCCCACCACCGGAGGCACCGCCACCCCCACCGTCGGATGCACCGCCACCGGAGGCACCGCCGTTGCCGCCACCGGGTGCACCGCCACCGGGTGCACCGCCTCCGCTCGGCGCACCGCCGGTGCCGCCGGAAGTGTCTGTGCCGCCGGAGGTTCCGCCAGGCGAACCAGCCGTGCCACCACCGCTACCACCGGACTGCGTACCGCCAGCGGGTGCACCACCGGGGCCCGTATCGGAAGGTGCTGTGCCGGTAGAGGTTTCGGCCGACGGGGTGGATGTGCCGAGGCCGGTGGTGATTCCGACACTGTTGGTTGTCGGTGCACCACCCGCCGGAGCAGCCGCAGGGGCCGGAGCGGTGCCAGGCACGGGCGCGGTACCGGGCGCAGGCGCGGTGCCAGGCGCGGGCACGGTGCCAGGCGCGGGCACGGTGCCCGGTGTGCCGGGAATCGTTGGAACACCGGGTATTCCGGGAACAGGCCCGGGTCCGGCGATCGGGCCGCCGCCGGGGAGGCCGGGGGTTGTCTGGGGTGGGGCGGCCGGTTGGCCGAAGGGTAAGGGGTTGATGAAGCGGGCGGGGTCGCCGTAGGTGGTGCGAGCCTGGACGGGGGACTTGCAGTCGTTGCGCCGGTCGTGGTTGCCCGCGACGCTGCGGTCGGCGCCGGTGCGGGCGCCGCCGCGGGCTTCGGTGCGAGGGCCAGCGGGGGCGACGAAGTTCTCGTAGGCGCTGCGGGCGGCGGCCGCGAGCCGGATTCGGCTGTTGGTCGGGTCGACCTGGTCGATCAGGCCGGTGGTGCCGGTCGCGAGCAGGTCGGCGCTCATGTCGTAGAGCAGGGCGTCGACGGGGGCGCCGAAGGCGGGGAAGCGGTCGTGGACGGGGGTGAGGCCGGGGTCGAAGGGGCTGCCGAAGACCGTCATCGCCGACATGGCCAGCGCGGAAACCACCGCGGCGCTGGAGAAGACCGCGACGTGGGGCACCGTGGCGCCGCCGCGCTGTTCGGGTGCGAAGGTGCGGGCGGCCAGCGCGGCGGCACCGGCGGCGATGACCTGACCGGGATCGGCGACCGAGACCACCGGGACGCCGAGCTCACCGAGCGTGCGCACCACTTCGGGTGGGCGCGAGGCGCCGCCGACGAGCAGGATGCGCGAGAGGTCGGCCAGGCGCAGTCCGGCCGCGGACATGGCATTGCTGACCAGCGGGAAGGTGTCGCGGATGTGGTCGGCGCGCAGGCTGTCGATATTGACCATGGATGTGAGCGTCTGGGTGGCCCGGCCCTGACCGGGCTCGCCCGCGTATCGGGCGACCATCTCACCGAGCGGCTTGCCACCGAAGTCGGTGGACCGCACGGGAGTTCCGATCATCGGGTGGTGCGGCCAGTCGGGGCCGACGCGCACGACCGTGAGATCGAGGCTGGTGGCACCCAGGTCGTAGACGAGCACGAAACCCGAATTCAGCGGTCCGCGATCGACTTCCAACCATTCCGCCGCCGCGACCGGCTCCGGCACGAGCAGCACCTGCCCGAGGCCTGCCAGGTGCAGCGCCTGACCGAGCCGGGAGACCTGTTTCTCGGAATACACCGCGGGATAGGTCAATACGATGCCCGAGGGCGGTTCGGCCAACTCGACCAGACCGGCCACGACCGCGGCGATCAGATCGCTCGCGGAGAAGAACCGCCCACCGATCACGATCGGTTCCGGCTCGCGGGTGAGGTCGGCGAAATCCGTGATCGCCGAGGCGAATTCGTTGATCGCGCCGATGCGGGGCCTGCCCGCGTCGTCGAATGTCAGTGCGGTGCGGCGTGCGCGCACCGACGGTTTGGCCGGATCGTCGGCGACTACCGCCGACATCGCATTGGCCACACCGATACTCAAGCCCAGACCTCTGGTCATGTTTTCGCTATCCCGTCAACGCACCGTGACCACGTCCAGCACGCGAGCGCACCATGTGGCCGCGGTCGTCTTCCAAACAGCTCGCCCAGATTAACTGCCGTGTGGGCGAATTGCTGCCGGATTGATACCTCGGCGACGGTTATGAGCCATACCCGGGGAATAGACCCTGGTGAGATGGTTGAAGATTAAATATCTACCCCCCTGAACGCTGGGCGGTGAATTGCAGACTACGAGAAGCAGCTACTCGCGAGTAATCAATTTCGTTGCTGCACTACACATTCCACAGGTTTGTTATCAAGGCAAATTAACGCACTTACCGACCGGTAACCAATTCATTTACCATCGACGCGATTGCGATTATCGAGGAATTGTTTTCCTATTTATCAGTAGACGCCATTTTCACTGACACGTCAACGCGACGAAGGCCCGCATCGTCTCCCAGTGACGATGCGGGCCTTCGTGGATACGAGCGACCTCAGCCGCGAGCGAACATGCGCTTGAAACCGGCCTCGCGCGGCACCGCCGCACCACCGGCGACGGCCTGCGGACGACGCAGGCGCACGAGCCGATCGAACGCGGCGGCGTCACGCACCGGCGCCCGCAGCGAACCGCTGTTGAAATCAGCGGCCAGCTGCTGCACGGTCTCCTGCGCGCACGACTTGTTGGTGCCGATGAAACCGGTCGGACCACGCTTGATCCAGCCGGTCACATACGTGCCGGGCAGCACCTCGCCACCGGGCGCGGTGAGCACCCGACCGGCCTCGTTCGGAATCACCCCGCGCGCCTCGTCGAACGGCAGACCGACGGTCGGCACCCCTCGATAGCCGACCGAGGTCAGCACGACCCCGGCCTCCAGCAGTTCGACCTCGCCGGTCGGCACCGCGCTGGTGCGACCCTCGGCGCCGGCGACCAGCTCGTTGCGTTCGACCCGCACCCCGGTGACCGCGTCGGTGCCGACGATCTCCACCGGCGAGGACAGGTAGCGGAACACGATGCGCTTGCGCTCGCCGAAGGGCCGGTCCGCGACGCTGTGCAGCAGGCGCAGCTTCTGCTCGACCTTGTAGGGCAGCTCGGGCGTGACCGGGGGCAGCTCGCCCTCGATCGCGATGTCGATATCGGCGGCCAGCAGGCCGACGAACTCGGGCACCGTGAACGCCGACTCGGCCGGACCACGACGGCCGAGCACCACGACCTCTTCGATCTTGCTCTCGCGCAACGCCGTCAACGCGTACGGCGCGATGTCGGTATCGGCGAGCAGCGCGGGATCGACGGTCAGGATGCGGGCCACGTCCAGGGCGACGTTGCCGTTGCCGACGATGACGACGCGCTTCTGATCCAGATCGAACCGGTCGTCGGCGTGCTCGGGATGGCCGTTGTACCAGGCCACGAAATCGGTGGCCGACACATTGCCCGCCAGGCCCTCGCCCGGGATGCCGAGCTTGCGATCCGAGGACGCGCCCACGGCGTAGATCACGCTGTGGAAGTGCTCGAGCAGCTCGGCGTGGCTGATGTGCTCGCCGATCTCCACATCGAGGTAGGTACCGAAGTCGTCCTGCTTGGACATCACGTCGAACAGGTCGGCGACCTTGCGGGTGCGCTTGTGATCGGGCGCGACGCCGAGGCGGGCCAGACCGTAGGCCTGCGGCAGCCGGTCGAACATCGTGACGGCGACGCCGGGCTGGGTGAGCAGCTCGTCGGCGGCGTACATCGCCGAGGGGCCCGAGCCGACGATGGCGACGCGCAGCGGGGAACGCCGGGTGTCGATCGCGGGCGGCATCACCGGTGCGGCCAACGTCGGACGGTCGCGCTGCACGCGGTAGAAGTCGGCGTTGATCTCGATGAACGGCTTCTGCTCTTCGGTCAGCTTCTTCGACGAGGTGATCGCGTCGACCGGGCAGGCCGTGGCGCAGGCGCCACAGTCCACACAGGCCGACGGATCGACGTAGAGCATCTCCGCGGTGCGGAAATCCGGTTCATCCGGGGTGGGATGAATGCAGTTGACCGGACATGCGTAGACGCACGAGGCGTCACTACAGCATGACTGGGTGACAACGTATGGCATAGAGCTATCGTCTCAGGCAGCGTGCTTGGCGGAGCGCTTGGGCTCGGAGCGGTATCGGCTGGACGGGCCGTCGATGCCCAGCAGCTGCCAGACCTTGCGGGCGATCGGGTTCATCAGACCGATCTCCTCGGCCAGCGCGCGCACGTCGACGAAGTAGTCGGCGAAGGTGCGCTTGGCTTCCTTGGAGCCGTAGAACAGCTCCTTGCGCACGTCGGCGGGCATGTCGAACTGCTTGAAGAAGGTCTTGGGCGGGGTCGCGATCGCGCGGCCGAGCACGAACATCACGATCGGCATGGTGATCGAGAGCACGGCCTTGTTCAGCGCGGGCTGGGCCGGGACGTTCTTCTTGAGGAACTCGTGGGCGAAGGAGATGTGGCGAGCTTCCTCGGCCACGTGGATCGCCATCACGCCGCGCATGATCGGGTGGATGTCGTCACCCGAGCGCAGGATGTCCTTCTGGATGTGGTCGATCGGCTCTTCGCCGGCGAGCACGGCCATGAAGAAGAAGTTGGGCAGGAAGGCGCCCGCGGGGGCGGCCAGGTGGCGCAGCGAGCGCACGAGCGGGTTCATGCCCGGCACGTCGGCGACGCGGTTGACCATCTCCTGGAACATCAGGGTGTGGTTGTGCTCTTCGATCATCTCGTGCGAGCAGTACCGGAACTCGGGGTCGTTGTTCTTCAGGTTGAAGATGTGCTGCATCATCCCGATGATCAGGATGGCCTCGAACTGCAGGCCGACCTTGGCGACGTTGGCCTGACGGACCTTGCCGATCGCGATCTTGGTCTCCTGCGGGAGCGCCTGGTACCAGGGGTGGCGACCGATGGGGTCGGCCGAGGTGACCAGGATCCAGCGCTCGGGCTTGTGATCGGGGTGGAAGTCGGGTGCGTCCCAGTCGATGTCCTCGAACGGGTCGAAGTGGCGATCCACCGACGCCTCGGACAGCATCAGCAACTTCTCGGCGTACGCCTGAGCCTCCACGACTACAGGATCGACGTCAGGGGTGGTTGGCGCAGACATCGTCGTCACTGCCTCTCCTCTAGGGACGTTTACTGTTTCCAATGGTTACACCTACAGAGAGTCACGTCAACTCCGCCGAACGCCGGATTTCGCGTGTTCGGCGCGTCGAAACGCCGGTCAAAAAAGCTACTCACCAGTAAAAACGCCTCTACCTGTGACACTGTGTCATGCACAGTCACCATGAGCCCGCACGAGGACGCGAAAATTGGTTCGCTATCGAGCGCGGCGAATCGGAAGTCGGACCGCCGGTACCGGTCAACCTGCGCCGATCCGTGGCCGCGGACCCCGCGCGAGCGCCCCGGCGAATTCGTCGACAACACGACGGGGCCCCGCGACACGGTGTCGCGGGGCCCCGGTCGTGATCGGTGCGGTCTAGACGGTCGGCAGGTCCGGGATGCGGGTGGCGCGCGCGTAGACGGTCTCCCCCTCGGTCAGCCGCAGCGCCGCGGCGTCGCCACGGGTCACCTGGGCGGCGAACTGATCACCGGTGGCGGCGTTGCGCAGTTCCAGGCGCACCTCGAAGCCCAGGCGCACGATCCGCTCGACCGTGGCCCTGGTGACCCCGGCCGACTCCGCGGTGCCCTCGTGCTCGGCCATCGCCATCGACGGATCGCGCCCCACCCGGATGTCGTGCGGGCGGACCAGGTGGCCGTTGAGCCGGGCCACCGCGCCGAGGAACGACATGACGAACTCGTTGGCGGGCCGGTCGTAGACGTCCTCGGGCGAACCGACCTGCTCGATGCGGCCCTTGTTCATCACCGCGATCCGGTCGGCCACGTCCAGGGCTTCCTCCTGGTCGTGGGTGACCAGCACGGTGGTCACGTGGACCTCCTCGTGCAGCCTGCGCAGCCACTGGCGCAGATCGGTGCGCACCTTGGCGTCGAGCGCGCCGAAGGGCTCGTCGAGCAGCAGCACCTGCGGGTCCACCGCCAGCGCGCGGGCCAGCGCCATGCGCTGACGCTGACCGCCCGAGAGCTGCGCCGGGTAGCGGTGCTGGAAACCGTCGAGACCGACGATGCCGAGCAGTTCGTCGACGCGGGAGTCGATCTCCTTCTTGGGCCGCTTGCGGATGCTCAGCCCGAAGGCGACGTTGTCGCGCACGGTCATGTGCTTGAACGCCGCGTAGTGCTGGAACACGAAGCCGATATCGCGCTTCTGCGGCGGCACGTGGGTCACGTCGTTGCCCGCGATCACCACCACGCCCGAGTCCAGCGACTCGAGTCCGGCGATCGAGCGCAGCAGCGTCGACTTGCCCGAACCCGAGGGGCCGAGCAGGGCGGTGAGCTGGCCGGCGGGGATGTCGATGCTGACATCGTCGAGGGCGGCGAAGGAACCGTAGTTCTTGCGCGCGTTGGTCACGGTGATCATTCGGTGCCCCGCTTGCGTTCGAGGAGAGTCATCAGGAGGAGTACGACCAGGGCCATGCCCATCAACAGCGTGGCCGCGCAGTAGGCGCCGAAGGTGTTGTGGTCGTCGATATAGCGGCCGTGGACCAGCAGCGTCAGCGTCTGCGACTTGCCCGGCATCGCGGTGGAGACCATGATGACCGCGCCGAACTCGCCGAGCGCGCGGGCCACGGTGAGCACGACGCCGTAGGTCAGGCCCCAGCGGATCGCGGGCAGGGTGATGCGCCAGAACGTCTGCCAGCGCGAGGCGCCGAGGGTGGCCGCGGCCTGCTCCTGATCGTCGCCGATCTCGTGCAGGACCGGTTCCACCTCGCGCACCACGAACGGCAGCGTCACGAAGATGGTCGCGATCACCATGCCCGGCAGGCTGAAGATCACCTTGAAGCCCACTGATTCCAGGCCGCCGAACCAGCCGCCCGCGCCCCACAGCAGGATCAGCGCCACACCGACGACCACCGGCGACACCGCGAACGGCAGATCGACGATGCCCTGCATGAGGCTGCGGCCGGGGAACTTGCTGCGCACCAGCGCCAGGGCGGTGACCACACCGAAGACCACGTTGAGCGGTACGACGATGGCCACGATGATCATCGACAGCTGGAACGCCGAGATCGCCGCGGGCGTGGTGATCGAGGCGATGAAGGCGCCGATCCCGCGTTCGAAGGTGCGCAGCAGGATGATCACCAGCGGCAGCACCAGCAGGATCAGCAGGTAGCCCAGGGCGACCGTGCGCAGCGAGATCCGGGTGAATCCGGACAGTTTCATCGTGCCGCCTCTTCCCTGCGCGCGGTGCGCTCGGCCAGGATGCGCAGCACCAGCAGGGTGGCGAAGGCGATGACGAGCAGCGCCACCGACACCGCGGCGGCGTTGAGCGGCCGGTCGACCTCGATCTGCTGCTGGATGTACTGGGAGGTCATCTGCGTCTCGCGCGGGATGTTGCCGCCGATCAGCACGACCGAGCCGTACTCACCGATCGCCCTGGCGAAGGCGAGGCCGCCGCCGGAGATGATCGCCGGGGTCAGCGTGGGCAACACGATGCGGCGGAAGGTGACCCAGTTGCTCGCGCCCAACGACAGCGCGGCCTGCTCCACCTCCCGGTCGACCTCGATCAGCACCGGCTGCACCGAACGCACCACGAACGGCAGCGTCACGAACGCCAGCGCGACGACCAGGCCGGGCTGGGTGGCGTTGAGGTGGATGTCGATCGGGCTGTTGGGGCCGTAGAGCGAGAGCAGCACGATCGAGGCCACGATCGTGGGCAACGCGAACGGCAGATCGATCAGCGCGTTGACGATGCCCTTGCCGGGGAACTCGTCACGCACCAGCACCCAGGCGATCAGGGTGCCCATCACCACGTTGATCACGGCCACCACGATCGAGACGCCGACGGTGATCCGCAACGAGTCCAGCGCCGAGGGCGCGGTGACCGCGTCCCAGAAGCCCGACCAGCCCTGCTCGAACGAGCTCACCGTCAGCGCGGCCAGCGGCAACAGCACGATGACGCTGAGCCAGGTGAGGGCGATGCCGATGCCGACCGGGCCCACCGAGCCGGTGACGCGCAGCCACGACCAGCGGGGCCCGCGCGCGGACGGCGGCGTCTTGTCCAGTTTCACGGCAACGCCGGGATCAGGGGTTTCCCCGATCCCGGCGTGCCCACTGCTGTCAGTCACAGTTGTCCAGTATCGCGTGTGAGCCGGGTCACCGACTACTTGGTGGCCTTGTCGTAGATGACCGCGACCTTGCCGGTACCCTGCGCGAACAGGTCCTTGTCGACGGCCTTCCAACCACCGAGGTCATCGATGGTCCACAGCTTGTCCGGGGTCGGGAAGTCCTTGGCGAACTCGGCGGCGACCTTCGGATCGACCGGACGGAAGCCGGCCTGCGCCCACGCCTTCTGGCCCTCGGCGGTGAACAGGAAGTCGCGGAACGCGGTGGCCTTGTCCAGGTTCTTGGCGTTCTTCAGGACCGCGACCGGGTTCTCGATCTTGAAGGTGACCGGCGGGTTGATGTGCTCGACCGGATCGCCGTTGCGCTCGGAGAAGATGGCCTCGTTCTCGTAGCTCAGCAGCACGTCACCGGTGCCCTGCAGGAAGGTCTCGGTGGCTTCGCGGCCCGACTTGGGCTGCACCTTGATGTGGTCGGGCGAGACCAGCTGCGACAGGTAGTCCAGGCCGGCCTGCTGGTTCTTGCCGCCGTCGCTCTTGGCCGCGTAGGGGGCGAGCAGGTTCCACTTGGCCGAACCGGAGCTGAACGGGTTCGGGGTCACGACCTCGACACCCGGCTTGAGCAGGTCGTCCCAGTCCTTGATGTTCTTGGGGTTGCCCTTGCGCACGACCAGGGTCACGACCGAGCCGAAGGGAATGCCCTTGCTGGCGTCGGCGTTCCAGTTCGCGTCGACCAGGCCCGCGTCGACCAGACGGGTGATGTCGGGCTCGACGGAGAAGTTCACCAGGTCGGCCTCGGCGCCGTCCTTGACCTTGCGCGACTGGTCGCCCGAGGCGCCGTACGAGGCCTGGACGACGACGCCCTTGCCCGCGTCGGTCTTGTTGAACTCGGGCACGACCTTGTCGAAGCCGACCTTGGGGACCGCGTAGGCGTAGAGGTTGATGGTGCCCCCGCTGCCGTCGGCCACGGTGGCATCGCCGTCGGTCGAGTCGCTGGCGCCACCACCGCAGGCCGCCAGGGTGACCGCGGCGACAGCAGTGAGCGCGATAGCGGCGGCGCGACGACGCGAGCCGATCCAGGTATTGCGAGACATCGGGGTGAACCTTTCGGGAAAGGACCTGCGGCACAATGATTCTCGTGCGACAGGGAGTGCTTTTCGACGATCGGTAGACCTGTCGCGATGATGGACACCGCGACAGTGGCGCGACTCGGGCCCTGGGGCCCCCGGAGTTACGGACGACGACTGCGATGGAAAGCGCGCGCCAGTCTACTGGGCAGAAACGCGCAGGCGTGTCCGGTGGCCGATCATCGACAGAGGATGTCCGCGACCGCGAGGTTGCCGACAGCGATCAACGCCAACTCATGGCGGATCTGCGGGGCGACACTCGACGACACAGGCAGACTGTAGCAGATTGGGACATGATGATCGCAATTGACGAGAGTTCTCTAACCAGGGGGGATTTCACCACATGACCATGGCTCCTGACCGGGTGCGCACACGTTTCCCGGAGATCAGTACGCGCGCATGGGAACACCCCGCCGACCGCACCGCGCTGGTGGCGTTGCGCTCGCTGAGCGGTTTCGACACGGTGCTGCGGGCGCTGTCGGGGTTGTTGCGCGAGCGCCAGCACCGGCTGATGTATCTGGCCACGGCCGTGCGGGTCGACGAACGCCAGTTCCGCACGCTGCACGAGTTGCGCGCGGACTGCGTCGGGGTGCTCGACGCGCAGGCCACGCCGGAGATGTTCGTGCTGCAGGACCCGTCGGTGAACGCGTTCACCATCGGGATGGACAAGCCGTTCATCGTGCTCACCACCGGGCTGCTCGAGCTGATGGACACCGAGGAACTGCGCTTCGTGATCGGCCACGAACTCGGGCACGCGCTGTCGGGGCACGCGGTGTATCGCACGATGCTCATGCACCTGATGCGGCTGTCGGCCTCGGTCGGCTGGCTGCCGGTCGGCGGGTGGGCGTTGCGCGCGATCGTGGCGGCGCTGCTGGAGTGGAGTCGCAAGTCGGAGTTGTCCGGCGACCGCGCGGGCCTGCTGTGCAGCCAGGACGTGGAGGCCTCGGTGCGCGTGCACATGAAGACCGCAGGCGGGGCGTGGCTGCAC
Source organism: Nocardia lasii (assembly GCF_042658545.1). Taxonomy (NCBI): domain Bacteria; kingdom Bacillati; phylum Actinomycetota; class Actinomycetes; order Mycobacteriales; family Nocardiaceae; genus Nocardia; species Nocardia lasii. The sequence continues at coordinate 258,325 of NZ_JBHSQN010000013.1, read as the reverse complement.
GAGATGAACCACGGCGCGTTCCTCGACCAGGCCGACGACTACCTGCGCTCGGGCGACCTGCGCGACGGGGTGCTCAAGCTGCTCAATCTCGAACTGCAGACCCACCCGTTCTCGGTCCTGCGGGCGGCCGAGCTGCGCCGGTGGATCCAGTCCGGCGACTACGAGCGGGTGCTCGCGGGCGCGTATCCGCGCCGCGAACAGGATCGCAACGCCAAGATCAGCGACGAGGTCAAGGAGGCGGCGCGACACTATCGCGAGTCCTTCGACCAGTCCGACGACCTGCTGGTGCGCACCGTGCGCGATCTGGGCCGCGATGTCGGCTCGGCGGTGAGCACGGTGGGCCAAGAGGTCGGACGCACCGTCTCGGACCTGGGCAAGCGTTTCGACGACTGGCGTAAGAACTAGCCGTGCGCTCGCGTTGTCATCGCGTGAAGAACCACGCGATGACAACGAGCACGAGCAGAGCGATGAGCGCGAGCTGAACGCGGGAGCGTGGCATCACCGCACCCCGCTGCCGACGGGCTCACGCTCGGCCGCGACCGCGGGGGCCGGTTCGGCGTCGTCGCGGCCCAGCGCCCGGAACACCGCGCGCAGCCCACGGTCGAGCAGGAAGGCGATCGCGAAGCTCACCGGAACCATCCCGACCAGCACAACAAGGAACTGCGGGATGAACGGCAATCCCGCCACCCACAGTTCGAACCCGTCCCACCAACCCGCGATGCGTTCCACGTCGCCCAGCCTAGTCGCTCGCGCGGGCCACTTTTCCCGCCCGCTCGCGCGCACCCGAAATCGCGGCGCCGACCGGCGGATACGCCGAGAACCTCGCGCGCAGCGGTGGACGCCGACGCATATCGGGCGTGATCATGGGGTATGGAGTCTTCCAGCGCTGACAGCCTGCCGATTCTGAGTCCGGTCTCCTCCAGTGGTCGTCGCGGCGCCTTCCCGCCGATCGACGACTACGCCTTCCTGTCCGATTGCGAGACCAGCTGCCTGATCGCGAGCAGCGGTTCGGTGGAGTGGATGTGTGTGCCACGCCCCGACTCCCCCAGCGTGTTCGGCGCGATCCTGGACCGCAGCGCCGGCCACTTCCGCATCGGCCCCTACGGGGTGAATGTGCCCGCGGCGCGGCGGTATCTGCCGGGCGGGATGATCCTCGAGACCACCTGGCAGACCGAGACCGGCTGGTTGATCGTGCGCGACACCCTGGTGTTGGGCCCGTGGCACAACAACATCGCCCGGTCCAAGACCCATCGACGCACCCCGATGGACTGGGACGCCGAACACATCCTGTTGCGCACGGTCAAGTGCGTGAGCGGCACCGTGGAGTTGGAGATGAGCTGCCAGCCCTCCTTCGACTATCACCAGGGCGGGGCCAAGTGGGAGTACACCGGCAAGGTCTACGAGCAGGCCACCGCGCGCGCGGCCGGGCAACCCGAGTCCGGGCCGACGCTGGTGCTCACCACCGATCTGCGGCTGGGTCTGGAGGGCCGGGAGGCGCGGGCGCGCACGCGGATGTCGGAGGGCGATCGGGTGTATGTCGCGCTCACCTGGTCGGAACTGCCCGCGCCCGCCACCTATGACGAGGCCGCGGAGAAGATGTGGGCCACCACCGAGTGTTGGCGGCGCTGGATCACCCTCGGCGATTTCCCCGACCATCCGTGGCGCAGCTACCTGCAGCGCAGCGCCCTGACGCTCAAGGGCCTGACCTACGCGCCGACCGGTGCGCTGCTGGCCGCCTCCACCACCTCGCTGCCGGAAACCCCTGGCGGACACCGCAACTGGGACTACCGCTACACGTGGGTGCGCGATGCCAGCTTCGCCCTGTGGGGCCTGTACACCCTGGGCCTTGACCGGGAGGCCAACGACTTCTTCGCCTTCCTCGACGACGTGACCACCGGCGAGAACGGTGACGCGCTGCCACTACAGGTGCTCTACGGGATCGGCGGCGAACGCCACATCACCGAGTACGAGCTGCCCAATCTGTCCGGTTACGACGACGCGCGGCCGGTGCGGATCGGCAACGCCGCCTACGACCAGGACCAGCACGACATCTGGGGCACCATGCTCGACGCGGTGTACCTGCACGTGAAGTCGCGCGGGCAGGTCCCCGAATCGCTGTGGCCGCTGCTGGAACGCACCGTCAACGCCGCGATCGCCAACTGGCGCAACCCCGATCGCGGAATCTGGGAGGTGCGCGGCGAACCACAGAACTTCACCTCCTCGAAGGTGATGTGCTGGGTGGCGCTCGACCGCGGCGCGCGCCTGGCCGAACTGCACGGGCGTCGCACGCGCGCGGCCGAGTGGTTCGCGATCGCCGAGGAGATCCGCGACGACGTGCTCGAACACGGGGTCGACACCAGGGGTGTGTTCACCCAGACCTACGGCGGCGACACCCTCGACGCGTCCCTGCTGCTGGTGGTGCTGACCCGGTTCCTCCCGCCCGACGACCCCCGCGTGCGCGCCACGGTGCTCGCCATCGCCAACCACCTCACCGTCAACGGGCTGGTGCTGCGCTATCACACCGACACCACCGACGACGGGCTGGAGGGCGAGGAGGGCACGTTCACCATCTGCTCGTTCTGGCTGGTGTCGGCGCTGGTGGAGATCGGCGAACTCGAACGCGCGACCCACCTGTGCGAACGGCTGCTCGGGCTGGCGAGTCCGCTGCGCCTCTACGCCGAGGAGATCGACTCGCGCACCGGCCGCCACCTGGGCAATTTCCCGCAGGCGTTCACCCATCTGGCCCTGATCAACGCGGTCACCCATGTGATCAGGGCGGAGGATCAGCGCAACGCCGGACAGTTCCAGCCCGCCCACACCCCGGCCAATCGGCCGTAGTCAGTAGGTGAGGTGGTCGGCTCGCGCGCGCAGGCCCGCGATCGTGCGCAGGCCCGCGTCGATCTCGGTGATGCGCAGTTCGCGGTGGTCGCCGTAGCGCAGGCCGGTCTCCTCGGCGGCGCGCAGGGCCTCGTCGGCGGTGCGGCCCACCTCGGCGGCGATCTCGGTGTAGTGGTCGCGCAGCACGCGCTGCAGGGTGCGCAGGCGGTTACGGGATTCCTTGCCCACCTGGAAGATCACGTCGTCGGCCAACCGGGCCACGGCGACCTTGGCCTCGGCCTGGCGGCGCTGCTTGCGGCTCTTGCGGTCGTCCCACAGCGCGTTGATGCCCAGTAGCACGCCCGCGCCCACCGAGTACCAGTTCACCAGCGACATGTCGAGCAGGCTGGTGACAAGACCGACCATCAGGATGCCGCCGTACGAGCCGCGCAGGGCGGTCAACAGCTGTTGTCCCACACCGGCTTTGGCGCTCTCGAGCGGTTCGAGCGGCTGCACCGGCTCCAGCACGTCACCGGGGTTGGTCAGGCGCAGTTCGGGCAGCGGCGGGGTTCGGTTGTCGGGCGGGAACTTCGAGGCCACCTGCTCGGTGAGTTCCACGGCGCGGTAGTGCGCCATCACGAAGTTCTCCTCGACCGCCTCGCAGATGCGCGCGTCGAGTTCGGAGGCGAAGTCGGCCCACTTGTGGGCGGGGTCGGTGCGGGTGATCTCGGCCTCGGCCTCGCGCACCAGGCTGCGTAACCGGTGGCGCAGATCGTGTTCGATATCGGCGCCGAGTTCGGCACTGCCGTCGACGAGGGTGACCTGCCAGGTGGCAGTGCGCTGGCGCAACTGGTCGGCCGCGGTGCGGGCGGCGGCCAGGCGCTGGGTGATCTCGGCGCGACGATGGGGGTCGCGCAGGGTCTCGGCCTCGGCCCGCAACGTGACGGTGAGCTGGTCGGTGATCAGCGCGATATCGCGCACCGCGGCCGCCACCGCCACCGAATCCGCCCGCGCGACCACGGATTCGTACAGGTGGTCGATGAGCTGCGGGACACCGGACTCGGCGTCGCGCTGCTGGTCGCCGTACTCGGTGGCCTGGCGGTGCAGCAGCCCCGACACCGGCGCGACCGCGAAGTTCAGGCCCGCGCCGTCGAGCAGGGTGCGGTTGCGGCGCTGGGTCAGTGACCAGTGCGGATTGCGGTCGATCTTGGTGAGCACGCAGACCACCGACGGACACACCTGCTCGATCCGGCGCAGGTAGTCCAGCTGGGCCTCGGTGAGTTCGGCGGCCGCGTCGGCGGCGTAGAGAACCACGTCGGCGGCGGCGATCATCGACCAGGCGGCGGCCTGATGCGCGCTCGCGCCCGGCGCGTCCATCACGACGAGGCCGTCGGCCAACAGCTCGCTCGGCTCGGCGAATTCGGCGCGCAGCACACCGAGCGTGGTCAGGGCGGGCAGCGGGTCGAGCGGATCGACCGGCACGCGTTCGACCCGACCGCCGGGCGCCGACTTCACCAGCATCGCCGTGGGCGCGGCGCCGTACTCGACGATCACCGGCACGCTCGGCTTGCCCTCGGTGGCACTGACCGGCGACCCGACCAGGCTGTTGACCAGCGTGCTCATGCCCGCCTGCGGCTCGCCGACGACCACGATCCGCACCCGCGGATCGCTGATCCTGGCCCGCACCATGCCGAGGCGCGCGTCGAGATCGTTGCGTCCGGCGGAGCGGACCAGCTCCCGCAGTTCGTCGACCAGGGACAGCACCGGCGCCATCGCATCCGGATGTTTCACCGTCGCGGTCTGCAATCCGGCTGCGGCAGACACAAGTCCCTCACTCTCACTGCGTCGACACGGCCGATCGTCGTGTCTCAGACCACGAATTCATACCCGTGGTGCTCGACGGGAAACGCGGCGACCATCACATCGCCGCCGAGACCCGCATCGAACAATCCGGCCGAGACGCCATGGTAGCCGCCGCCGTGATGATCGAACTCGGCGGCGATCGGCTTGGTCTCGACCAGCGGCGGCTTCACCGGCACGACCGTCGGGGCGACGGTGGGCGCGGGGGTGAGCATCGTGGGCGGGTTGATGTCGACGGTGGGCTGGCTGGTCGCGGGCACGGTGGGCTGCTGGGTCGGCACCGTCGCGGTCGGCTGCGGCGCGGTCTGGGTCGGGACGTCGACCGTGGGGGTCGGGTTGGCCGCCGACGGGGTCGGGGTCACGACCGAGGGGGTGCTCGCGCCGGTCGAGGGCGCGGTGGTGACCCCGCCGGTGGTTCCCGGCGTGCTGGTCTCGGGCACGGTCGGGATGACCGGCACGGAAGGCGTCACGGTGATGGGGGCCTGGGTGAGGTCCGGGGTGGTCGGGGTCGCCGTGGGCGCCTCGGGCAGCTTCACGGTGGTGGGGGTGTCGAGGTCGATCGTCGGCGACGGGGTGGGCACGGTCACCGGCGCGGTCGTCGGGGTGCCAGTGGTGCCCGAGAGATCGGGCAGCTCAACAGGTTTGGTGGGGGTGCTCGGCGCGAACAGCGAGGGCACGTCGGCGGCGGGCGCGGTCAGCGGGGAGACCGCCGCCGGGACGAGCACATTCGCGATCGGGGTGGAGGCGGCGTCGGGCTGGATGGTGGTCTGCATCGGAGTGGCCACGACGGGGTTCATGGCGGCGGGGGCCACCACGGCGGGGGCGATCGGCGCGGGGGCCGGGGCGATCGGGGTCTGCGCGAACGGGGTCGCTGGGGCCGGGGCGGGGGCGGGGGCCGCGAGCGCCGGGGCCGGGGCGATGGTCGGGGCGGGCAGGCCGGGAGCGCCCGAGGAACTGGGCAGACCGGATGGGCCGGGGGCACCGGCGGAGGTACCGGGAGCGCCGGCGGAGGCGCCGGGCAGGCCTGCGGTGTTCGAGGCACCGGGCAGGCCGGGGGTGTTCGAGGGATCGCCCGGCGCGGCCGAGGAGGAGCCGGGAAAGCCGGGGAGACCCGGAAGCCCGTCGGGGCCCGCGCTGCCGGTGGACGGGCCGCCGACGCCGGTCGGCAGGGTGCCACCGGGTTCGCCGGGGACCTTCAGGCCGGAGCCGAGCCACTGGCTGTAGTTGTCGAGTTGGTCGCCGACCTGGCCGACCTGCAGGTCCACCTTCATCTGCGAGGTGAACCACACGCCGTCGAGGCCGACGTGGGCGTCGACCTGCCAGTTGGTGGTCATCATCGCGCCGACGCCGTCGAAGAATCCGGTGAGATCGCCGATGCCGTCGAAGGGGCTACCGGGGCCCGCCGGACCCGCGCCGGGCAGCCCGACACTGTCGTAGCCGGGGATGCCGAAGCCGTTGCCGGGCAGCCCGTCGAAACCGGGCAGGCCCAGACCGGGCTGGCCGAAGCCGGGCAGCTCGAAACCGGGTGCGGTGCCGTCGGAATCGGGCAGCTCGAGGCCCGCGTCCGGGCCGGTGCCGGGCAGCGGGAGGCTCTCGCCGTAGCCGGGATCGGTGTAGCGGTAGCCGGGAATGCCGATCGCGCTGGAGGACTCGTCGGTGGCGGGGACGCGGAAATCGCGGTCGCTGCCGGAAGTCTCGGGGCGCCACTCGGATTCGTCCGCCTCGGCGACCAGCGTGGCCTCGGCCGACACCCCGGGGAACGGGTCGTAGGGCCGCGCATCGAACTCGGGTTCCACGGGGAGATCGGGGAAGGTGACGATCGGGCTCGGCGCGTCCGGGCTCGGATCGGCGGACCCGGTCTGCTGCGACCAGCCCGCGTAGCGGCTGTCGGCGTGGCTGGTGCCCGGCTCGCGCGCGGTCCCGTTGGCCGCGACCAGCGCACCGCCGGTCACATACGCGCCCGCCCTGGCGACCCTGGCGACGCCGTTGGCGACGCGATAGGCGGTGTCGGCTCCTTCTGTGCGCGCGGCATCATCGTCGATCGGCAGATCACGCGTCATCAAAGCTCCAACACTCGCATCGCTGTTGTGCCTCACCACAGCACGAGGCGAAGTGAGGCCCATCAAACACTATTTCGGGAACGTCGAACTGTCATTTCGGGCAGAACGTGCGCCGCCCACTCTAATGGCGGACAGCGCCGTTCGGCGAGCCCTCGAAAACCGGGGCCGACGTTCCCCACCGAACTCTAACGATCGCTCAACCGAACGTGAAGATCCTCGTCCTACCGTCGGGATTCGCCGACCGAGGGGTCGGCGGAAAACCGCAGTCAGGAGCCAGACCATGACCACACTGTCCCCCCGCGCCAAGACCGCCGCACTGCTCGGCGGGCTCGCCGTACTCACCGCCACGACAGCCGGGGCCGCGTCCGCCGATCCGGTCACGGGGTCCGAGCAGCGCGCCACCGTCGTGTGCGTCGCACCGGACCTGCCGCCGTCAGCCACGGCCGGACCGCATGTCGATCACCTCGTTCCCACGCCGCCCGGCGGGCACTCGCAGACCGTGATCATCGACGGCCCCGTGCCGGCTACCCCGCTCGAGCACGCAGTTCCCGTTCCGGCGCAGGCCGTGATCGTCGAAGGCCCCGGGTCGGCGGAATGCACCGCGTTCCGCGGCGACGGCGTTCGCGTCACCGTCCCCGCACCCGAGGGCGCCGACGTCGTTCCGGCCCGACCCTACGACCCGGCCGCGTAGCGAATCCCCGACCGACCAGAGACAACGAAGGGACGACACTAGGGTGAGCGCATGACCGGACAGCAGATCTTGGTCGTCGACGACGAGGTCAGGGTGCTCGCGTCGCTCCGGCGCGGCCTCGAGCTCTCCGGCTTCGAGGTGATCACCGCCGCCGACGGTGCCCGTGCGCTCACCCTGGTCGGTTCCGCCCGGCCCGACGCGATGGTGCTGGATGTGAACATGCCCGAACTCGACGGGGTCGGGGTGGTCACCGCCCTGCGCGCGATGGGCAACGACATCCCCATCTGTGTGCTCAGCGCGCGCAGCGCGGTCAGCGACCGGATCGCCGCGCTCGAGCGGGGCGCCGACGACTACCTCACCAAACCGTTCGATCTGGGCGAGTTGGTCGCCCGCCTGCACGCGCTGCTGCGGCGCCGACCGATGACGGTGGCGACCGCGGGCGAGACGGTGCAGGTCGGCGCGGTGGTGATCGATCTGACCGGGCATCGGGTCCACGCGGGCTCGACACCGGTCGAGCTGACCAAACGCGAGTTCGAGCTGTTGGCGATGCTGGCGCGCAATCCGGGCGTGGTGCTCGGGCGCGAGCAGATCCTGTCCGCGGTCTGGGGATACGACTTCGACACCGACACCAATGTGGTCGATGTGTTCGTGTCCTATCTGCGGCGCAAGCTCGAGGTCGACGGGGTCGCGCGGGTGGTGCACACGGTGCGTGGGGTCGGGTTCGTGCTGCGGGATCAGCCGTGAGGGCCGCGCGGTCGCTGCGGTTCCGGGTCGCGCTGGTCTCGGCGGTGGTGGCCGCGCTGGTGGCCGTCACCCTCGGCCTCTCCTATGCCGCGTTGTTGACGGTGACGGGGACGAGCCAGGTCGACCGGACCGTGTCCGGGATGCACGTGCGCGTTGCGACCCGGATCGACCTGCCCGACCCGCCCGCCGATTCCACGCCGGCGGTACCTCTCGACCGCACCATCACGATTCCCGACAGTGGCGGCGACAGCGCGCTCGCGCAGGTCCACGGGGCGCCGGGGCTGGTGGTCCAGCTCGATCCCGATCGCGATTCCGCCGCGGCCGCGATCACCCGCAGTCAGCTCATCGGGCTCGGGATCGGCGTCGCCGCGGTGGTGATCGCGGCCGTATTGGGTTGGGTGCTGGCCGGATTCGTCGCCCGCCCGCTGCGCCGCCTGGCCAACGCCACCCACGAGATCGACACCCTCGACCAATTGCCGCCGCTGTCGGGCCGGGGCGCGAAGGAGGCCGAGGAGCTTTCCGACGCCATCAACCGGATGCTGGTCCGGCTCGAGACCGCGCACGACGAGACCAGGCAGGCCCTGTCGAGCGCCCGCGATTTCGCCGCCGTCTGCGCACACGAACTGCGCACCCCGCTCACCGCCATGCGCACCGACCTACAGGTGCTCGAGGCCGCGGAATTGCCCGCCGACCAGCGCGGTGTGGTGTTGGCCGAGGTGCTGGCGGCCGAGAGTCAGATCGAGCGCACGCTCACCGATCTGGAACGGTTGGCCATCGGCGAACTCACCGATCGCGACGCGTTCGAGGAGTTCGACCTCGCCGAGGTCCTCGACCGGGCGGTGCAGAACGCGCGCCGGTCCCATCCCGGCGTGGCGGTCGAATTGGTCACGGAGTCGCTTGCGCTGCACGGACTTCCCGGCGGCATCGGGTTGATCGTCACCAATGCCGTGGCCAACGCGGTCACCCACGGCCACGCCACCGAGGTCCTCGTGACCGCGCATCCCACTCCCGACGGCGTCGAGATCACCGTCGACGACAACGGCACCGGACTCCCGGAATCCTTGGCGCGGAACGCCTTCGACCGTTTCGCCAAGCGCCCCGGCTCCCCCGGTTCCGGCCTCGGTCTCGCCCTGGTCCGGCAGCAGGCCGTATTGCATTCCGGTACCGCCGAACTCGAGCACAGCCCACTGGGCGGGGTGCGGCTGCGCGTAACGACGACTCAGGCGCCGGTGGGGACCGGCGCCTGAGTTCGAGCGACTACTTCTTGGGCTTGTCCGAGTCGGAGGACAGCGCCGCCACGAAGGCTTCCTGGGGGACTTCCACGCGACCGATGGTCTTCATGCGCTTCTTGCCCTCCTTCTGCTTCTCGAGCAGCTTGCGCTTACGGCTGATATCGCCGCCGTAGCACTTGGCCAGGACGTCCTTGCGGATCGCCCGGATGTTCTCGCGGGCAATGATCTTCGCGCCGATCGCGGCCTGGATCGGCACCTCGAACTGCTGGCGCGGGATCAGTTCGCGCAGCTTGGTGGTCATCTTGTGGCCGTAGGCCTGCGCGGCGTCCTTGTGCACGATCGCGCTGAACGCGTCGACCGCCTCGCCCTGGAGCAGGATGTCGACCTTGACCAGATCGGCTTCCTGCTCGCCTGCCTCTTCGTAATCGAGGCTGGCGTAGCCGCGGGTGCGCGACTTGAGCAGATCGAAGAAGTCGAAGATGATCTCGGCCATCGGCATCGTGTAGCGCAGTTCGACGCGGGTCTCGGACAGGTAGTCCATGCCGCCCAGCTCGCCACGACGCTGCTGGCACAGTTCCATGATCGAGCCGATGAACTCACTCGGCGAGATCACCGTGCACTTCACGATGGGCTCGTAGATGTGGCGCACCTTGCCCTCGGGCCAGTACGACGGGTTGGTGACGACGTGTTCGGTGCCGTCCTCCATCTCCACCCGGTACACCACGTTGGGCGCGGTGGAGATGAGGTCGAGGTCGAACTCGCGCTGCAACCGCTCGCGGGTGATCTCCATGTGCAGCAGCCCGAGGAAGCCGCAGCGGAAACCGAAGCCGAGCGCCACCGAGGTCTCCGGCTCGTAGGTGAGCGCGGCATCGTTGAGCTGGAGCTTGTCGAGCGCGTCGCGCAGGTCCGGGTAGTCCGAACCGTCGACCGGGTACAGACCCGAGTAGACCATCGGGCGCGGCTCGCGGTAGCCGGTGAGGGCTTCGACGGCGCCGTTGCGCGCGCTGGTGACGGTATCGCCGACCTTCGACTGGCGAACGTCCTTCACCCCGGTGATCAGGTAACCGACCTCGCCGACGCCCAGACCCTGGGTGGGCTTGGGTTCGGGCGAGACGATGCCGACCTCGAGCAACTCGTGGGTGGCACCGGTCGACATCATCTTGATCTTCTCGCGCGGGGAGATCTTGCCGTCGACCACGCGGATGTAGGTGACCACGCCGCGGTAGGTGTCATAGACCGAGTCGAAGATCATCGCGCGCGCGGGGGCGTCGGCGTCGCCGACCGGCGGCGGCACGGCCTCGATCACCTTGTCCAGGAGTTCTCGCACGCCGACACCGGTCTTGCCCGAGACCCGCAGCACGTCGTCCGGTTCGCAGCCGACGATGTGGGCGATCTCGGCCGCGTACCGATCGGGGTCGGCGGCGGGCAGGTCGATCTTGTTCAGCACGGGAATGATCGTGAGATCCTTCTCCAGCGCCAGATACAGGTTGGCCAGGGTCTGCGCCTCGATGCCCTGCGCGGCGTCGACCAGCAGGATCGCGCCCTCACAGGCCTCGAGCGCGCGGGAGACCTCGTAGGTGAAGTCGACGTGGCCCGGGGTATCGATCATGTGCAGGACGTACTCGGTGCCGTCGACCTGCCACGGCAACCGCACGTTCTGGGCCTTGATCGTGATACCGCGCTCACGCTCGATGTCCATCCGGTCCAGGTACTGCGCGCGCATCGCCCGCGCTTCGACCACACCGGTCAGCTGCAACATCCGATCGGCAAGGGTCGACTTGCCGTGGTCGATGTGGGCGATGATGCAGAAGTTCCTGATCCGGGACGGATCGGTGAACGTCGTATCGACAAAACTGGAAGCCACTCCACTCCTCGAGGGGTATCGGCGAACTGGGCCTATCGTCCCATGAGCCGAACTCCGCCCCTCTCACCGGTGCACCGAAGCGGGGGTCGGCGTTATATTTCACAGATGGCCAGCAGTTGGAACAGTCTCGGCAAACAACTCGGCGTCATCGCCAAGGAACAGGGGCCCAAGATCGTGCGCAAGCAGGGACCGCGGTTGCTCGAGAAGCTGGTGGACGTGCTGTCGACCAAGCCCGGACCCGCTGTGGCCGTGCGTCCGACGGCCTCCACGCCGGTGCCGACCGCCCATCGCGCCCGCCAGATCGTCTACTGCCCGCAGCTCGACGGGCGCGCCGATCCGGGCGAGATCGTGTGGACCTGGGTGCCCTTCGAGGAGGACCCGACCAACGGCAAGGACCGGCCGGTGCTGGTGGTCGGACGCGACCGCAGGACCCTGCTCGGGTTGATGCTGTCGTCACAGGCCGAGCGCGCCCACGATCACAACTGGGTCGGGATCGGGACGGGCCCGTGGGATCACGACGGGCGACCGAGCTGGGTGCGCCTGGACCGGGTGCTCGACGTTCCCGAGGACGGAATCCGTCGCGAGGGCGCCATCGTCGAACGCAAGACCTTCGACCTGGTCGCGCACCGCCTGGTCGCCGAATACAGCTGGAGCTGAATCGGTTTCGCGTCCAGCCCGAGCGGATCGGTGCTCGACGACTGGTCGGTGGTCCGCCGCGACTCCCGACCGGGCCGCGCGTTCACCACACCGACAACCCGGGGATCAGCTCTGGGCAGCGCTGATCCCCGGGCCTCGAGCAGTCCTACGCGAGCCGCGTGACCTCCACCACCACTTCCAGGTCGGTCGAGCCGCCCCCGGAGAACACGCCCTTCAACGGCGGCACGTCGGCGTAGTCGCGGCCGACCCCGACCGAGACGTGCTGTTCGTTGACGGCCAGATTGTTGGTCGGGTCATAACCCCACCACTGCCCGGTCCACGCCTCGATCCACGCGTGCGACTCCCCGGCCACGGTCTCGCCGATCTCCGCGCCCGCCTTCGGGTGCAGATACCCCGACACGTACCGGCTCGGAATTCCCATGCTGCGCAACAACACCAGCGTCAGGTGCGCGTAGTCCTGGCACACGCCGCGCCGCTCGGCGAACGCCTCGAGCGCGGAGGTGTGCACCGAGGTGGTGCCCGCGATGTAGTCCATCTCCTTGTGCACCCACTCGGCCGCGCGCACCACCGCCTTGGCGGGTTCCTCCCCGCGCGAGAGCTGCCGCGCCACCGTGGCCAGCTTGCGGTCGCGCGGCACATACGCGGTGGGACTGAGCATTTCGTCGAAGCGGTCGATGATGCGCCCGCCCTGCAACTCGTCCCAGGTCAGTTCCTCGGTGGGTTCGGCGAACGGCTCGGTCTCGACCACCGAGGACCCGGTCACCTCGAGTTCGGTGTGCGGTGCGTGCAGGTCGAAGGCCGTGACCGCGGTGCCCCAATAGTCGGTGTAGCGGTAAGCCCTTGTCGCGGGCACGGTTTCGACGCGATTGAGGATCACGTTCTGTCTGCTGTCGGCGCGCGGGGTGAGCCTGGCCTCGTTGAACGAGCGCGTCACGGGCGCGTCGTAGACATAACCGGTGGTGTGCACCACCCTGATCCGCCAACTCATAGCTCTCCCTCTACCTGCACGCGAACGTCCTGCTTGCTGCGCACGTCGGTCCACGCCACCCACGGGGCGGCATGGAAATACTGGCGTGACACGGCCTCACTGAGCTCGCGGCACGATTTCTGCAGGGCCAACAGGCGGGCCTGCAGGTCTTCCAACAACACACCGGGGGGCAGGAACTCGAGTTCGCTGCGGGCGCGGCCGAGCACGCGCTGGGCCTCGTGCCGGGCGCCGACGCGGCTGCCCGGTCGCTGATCGAGTTCGGTCAGGCACGCCTCAGCCACCCGCAGGGTGTGGAACACCGAGCGCGGGAACAGGCGGTCGATCAGGATGAACTCGGCGACCCTGGCGGCGTCGAGGGCGCCGCGGTGGGTGCGCAGGTAGGTGTCGTGCGCGCCCGCCGAGCGCAGCACGGTGACCCACGCCGGCGAGGACGTCTTGTCGCCCGCGCGCGAGAGCAGCAGGCGCACCATCATGTCGATGCGTTCGATCGAGCGCCCCAGCAGCAGGAAGCGGTAGCCGTCGTCGCGACTCAGGGTCGAGTCGGTGAGTCCGGTGAACATCGCCGCGCGGCCCTTGATGTAGGAGAAGAACTCGTGCGGGCCGAGCCCACGCGCGGCCTTCTCCGCCGCCGCCATGCCGTTGTAGGTGGCGTTGAGGCACTCCCACATCTCGCTGGAGGTGACCTCACGGGCACCGCGGGCGTTCTCGCGGGCCTTGGTGATGGAATCGCTGATCGAGACGCCGTGGGCGTGGCTGAACGCGACGAGGTCGGTGACCGACCACACGTCCAGGCGCAGGCCCTCGGGCGGTTCGATGCCGAGCACCTTGAGCAGCACGCGGGAGGTGCGGTCGGCGTCGACGGTGGCGTCCTCGAGCAGTTGGTGCACGGCGACGTCCAGGATGCGCGCGGTGTCGTCGGCGCGCTCGACGTATCGGCCGATCCAATAGAGGGATTCGGCGTTTCGAGCAAGCATGGTGTTATTCCCCGATCAGCCGCTGGGTCTGCTGTTGCTGCTGTTGTTGCTGGTTGGCCTGCGGCGTACTGAGTTCGCGACCCAGTTCGAACGAATCGGCCTGCGGCGGTTCGCTGACCAGCTCGTCACCGGCCAGTTCGCGTTCGTCGGTGCCCGAGCGCGCGGCCAGCACCCAGGTGTCCTTGCTGCCGCCGCCCTGGCTGGAGTTCACCACCAGCGAGCCCTCGGGCAGCGCGACGCGGGTGAGCCCACCGGGCAGCACCCAGATGTCCTCCCCGTCGTTGACGGCGAACGGGCGCAGGTCCACGTGGCGCGGCGCGAGGTCGTTGCCGATCTTGGTCGGCACGGTCGAGAGCTGCACCACCGGCTGCGCGATCCAGCCGCGCGGATCGGCCTTGACCTTGCGTTTGATCGCCTCGAGCTCGCGCGCGGTGGCGTCGGGGCCGATCACGATGCCGTAGCCGCCGGAACCCTCGACCGGCTTGATCACCAGTTCGGCGACCCGGTCGAGCACCTCCTCGCGTTCGTCGTCGAGCCAGCAGCGGAAGGTGTCGACATTGCCCAGGATCGGCTTCTCGCCGAGGTAGTACTCGATGATCTGCGGCACGTAGGTGTAGATGAGCTTGTCGTCACCGACGCCGTTGCCGACCGCGCTCGAGATCACCACATTGCCCGCGCGCGCGGCGTTGAGCACCCCGGCGACGCCGAGCACGGAATCGGGCCGGAAGTGCATGGGGTCGAGGAAGGTGTCGTCGATGCGCCGGTAGATCACGTCGACCTGGCGCTCGCCCGCGGTCGTGCGCATGTAGACGACGTTGTCGCGGCAGAACAGGTCGCGCCCCTCCACCAACTCCACGCCCATCTGTCTGGCGAGCAGCGAGTGTTCGAAGTAGGCGGAGTTGTGCACGCCCGGGGTGAGCACCACCACGGTCGGGTCGGCCTCGTTGGGCGCCGCCGAGGCCCGCAGCGCGCGCAACAGGTGGCCGGGGTAGTCACCCACCGCGCGGACCCGGTGCGAGGAGAACAGATCGGGGAACACCCGGGCCATCGTGCGCCGGTTCTCCATGACATAGGACACGCCCGACGGGGAGCGCAGATTGTCCTCGAGGACCCGGAAGTCGCCCTTCTCGTCGCGGACGAGGTCGATGCCGGAGACATGGATGCGCACCCCGTTGGGCGGGACCAGCCCGGCCGCTTCCCGATGGAAGTGTTCACACGAGGTCACGAGCCGCTTGGGGATCACCTGGTCGCGCAGGATGTTCTGCTCGCCGTAGACGTCGGCGAGGAACAGCTCCATCGCGGTGACCCGCTGCTTGATCCCGCGCTCGAGTTTGGCCCACTCGGCGGCGGCGATGACACGCGGCACGAGGTCGAGCGGGAAGGGCCGCTCCTGGCCCGACAGCGAGAAGGTGATGCCCTGATCGATGAACGCCCGGTCCAACGCGTCGGAGCGTTTGGCCAGGTCATCGACGTCGTTGGCGACCATCGCGGCATGGATTCCCCGGTACGGCGCCCGGACCTTGCCCGAGCGTTCGAACATCTCGTCGAACGCGTCAGCGAACCGGCCGGGGCCGTATCCCTCGAACAATCCGGTGTGCGTGGAAGCCGGATGCCCGTTCGTTCTCACCATCGCCGGTGATGCAGATCGAGCCGTACTCGGCGCAGTGGTGGAGGTCATGACAAAAACTGTGCATCACCCGGCAGCAGCGTCGTGTGAGACGCAGGTAAATTCTTTGCATCACCTCCGATATATACGAATCCGGCGAGCGCGCCCCGGCGCTGTTCGTCGCGGGGGCCGATTTCGTCGGGGGATGGCGAGCTGGTAACCTCGATCTTCGGCGCGGTGTTACCCGTAGTTCAGCACCATCTGCTGCATCGTGGGCGCGCGCCCGACGAGCTTTCACCGAACACCACCCAGCGACAGGAAACCAGAGGATACAGGCGTGGCCAACATCAAATCCCAGATGAAGCGGATCCGTACCAACGAGGAAGCGCGCAAGCGTAACCAGTCGGTCAAGTCCGCGCTGCGCACCGCGATCCGCAACTTCCGTGAGGCCGCTGCCAGCGGTGACAAGGAAAAGGCTGTTGCCCAGCTGCAGTTCGCGAGCCGCAAGCTCGACAAGGCCGCGTCCAAGGGCGTCATCCACGCCAACCAGGCGGCCAACAAGAAGTCCGCGCTCGCGCTGGCTCTGAACAAGATCTGATTCGTCGGCGAGCCCGGTGCTCGCTGATCGACGACAACGCAAGACGCAGCCGTCGTGGCCTCGATGACCACGGCGGCTTTTGTCGTACCGCCACCCGGGGGCTACCATTCGCGCCATGTTGACGGTGTACGCGAATCAGACAGTGGTACGAGGCGATGACCTGGCCGAGGTGATCCGCGCGGCGGAGATCCTGGGCATCGGGCTCAAGATCGAGAACGTGATGGTGCCCGACGAGGACGACGGTCTGTCCCTGGCCTGGATCGTCACCCGGGAAGACGAAGTGCCGCTCTACGACGAGTGGGAGGGCCGCTGCGACGACCTCGAGGACGACGAGGAGCCGCTGGCCGTCGTCGGCGAGTGAGTCGGCTCAGTTCACGCAGGGCACCTGGCCCGAGGTGATGTCGCTGCGGACCGGTTTGCCCACGTCGGGTGTTTCGCGCACCGAGGTGGTCGCGCCGGTCTGCCAGCCGCCCGTCTTCTCCGACCAGGTGGGCGGTGCCGACGTGCGCGAGGAGGAGCGCTGGGTGGTGCTCGTGGGCACCGGCAGGCCGAAGGCGATGGCGATCTCGCGGCGGATGGCCTGTTTGTCCACGATGTTGACCGACTGACCGTTGATCACGTCGTAGCGCAGCACCGGCAGGGTGCGGAACTCGACCTCCGGGTCGTCGGTGGTGCCGAGGGTGCGCACGAAATCGGTCATGTTCCAGCCGTCGGAGAGCACGATATTGCGGTGGGCCACGTCCATCAGGGCGCTGAGTTTGCCGGGGTCGGTGAGGGTGCCCGCGCTGCGCAACTGCCGGGCGACCGAGGTCAGGAACGCCTGCTGGCGGTGGGTGCGGTCCAGATCGCCGTTCTCCAGGCCGTGCCGCTGCCGGACGAAAGCCAGGGCCTGGGCGGGGTCGAGGTGCTGGCGACCCGCGGGGAAATCGGCCCCGGAGAACTCCGAGTCCTTGACCGGCTTGTTCAAGCAGACCTCCACCCCGCCCAGCGCGTCGGCCAGATCGTAGAAGCCCGCCAGCGTGACCTCGGCGAACCGATCGATCGGCGCACCCGTCAGGTCCCGCACGGCCGCCACGATCGAGGCCCGACCCGCTTCCCGACCCGCCTGCTCGAGCTCGCGCCGATCGGTGACGCCGTCGTCCATCATCTGGTCCTGCACGGCCGCCTTCTTCAACCCGTACGCCTCCTTGATCTTGGCGTGGGTGTAGCCGGGGATGCCGCTGACCGGCACATAGTCGTCGCGCGGGATGGACACCGCGACGATCTTGTCCATCGCGGCCGGAATATGGACCAGGATCAGGGTATTGGCGTTGTAGCCGCCCTCGTCACCGTCGCCGGCGTGTAGTTGCTCGAGGATCTCGGGCGAGAGTTCGTCGCCGTTGTGATCGCGGCGGGTGTCCAACCCGATCAGCAGGATGTTGATGTCACCACCCAGCGAGTGCGGTGCGTCCTCCCCGATCGCGTACGACCGCAGGAACCCGGCGTCGAAACTGCCCGCCGTCGACCACCCGTACGCGGTCACCATCACCACCACCGCCGACAACAGCGCCGCGAACCCCTTCACCACCTGCCGAGCAACACGCCCCGCCGAACCCCGAGCGCGTCGACCGCGCCCGCTACGTCCGTTCCGGCTCCCAGTCGACTCCGCCATCTCATGATCAACTGTGCCAGCTGTAAGACCGGACAGACATCGCGATTCGGTCCCGATTGGGGTGACGCGCGGCGCCGGTCAATGCTGCCGCGTGCCCAGATCCTGCGAAATCCGCAGCAGATAGCCGTCCGGATCTTGCACTGCGAACTGGCGCACCCCGACGGCATCGGCGCTTCGCCGGTACCAGCGGTCTTCCAGCGGGAGGTAGAGAGTCACGCCGACGGCGGTGACGGCAGTGTGCACCGCGGTGACGTCGTCCACGTCGATGGTGAGATTGATGCCGCGCCCGTAGGGGTGTTCGAGCGGCGCGCGCGGGTAGAGGCGGTCATGGTCGGTCGGTTGTTCGAGCATGAGGTCGGCGCCGTCACGTTCGAGGTAGGCGAAACGCTCCTCGGGTCGCTCGTATCGGATGCCGAATCCGAGTAGGCGGTAGAACTCCAGGCTGGCCCGAAGATCCGAGCAGATGAGTTCAGGTATCAACCGGGGCATGGGGTTCAGCCGGTGGCGCGCAGGTCGAGGATGCGGGCGAGGGCGTGTTCCACGGCGTAGGTGGCGTCGGCGGCACCGCCTTTGACGTCGGCGTTGAGGGTGGCGACGACCTGCAGGGCGGTGCCGATGGTGGTGGGGTTCCAGCCGCGGGCTTGAGCCTGGGCCTTCTTCACCTTCCAGGGGGGCATGCCGAGTTTCTGGGCGAGGGCGAAGGGGTCGCCGCGACCCGCCGAGCCGACCTTGGCGATGGTGTGCACGGAGTCGGCGAGGGCGTCGGCCAGCAGGACGTGCGGGACGCCGCGGTCGGTGGCCCAGCGCAGCGCCTCCATCGCGCCACGGCGATCGCCTGCCACGGCGAGTTCGGCGACGTCGAAACCGGTCACCTCGGCGCGGCCGGAGTAGTAGCGGCGGACCGCGTTCGCGTCGACCTTGCCGCCGGTGTCGGACACCAATTGCGAACAGGCGGCGGCCAATTCGCGCAGCTCCGACCCGACCGACTCGAGCAGTACCTGCACGACCTCGGGTGAGACCTTGACCCCGACGGCCCGGAACTCGCCACGCACGAACTCCACCCGCTCGGTGGCCTTGGTGAGCTTGGCGCACTCGTGGACGGTCGCGCCCTTCTTCTGCAACGCGGGGGCCAGGGCCTTGGCGCGACCACCGCCGGAGTGCAGCACCATCAGCACCACGCCCTCGGGCGGGTCCGCCGCCGCCTCGGTGATCACCGCCACCGCGTCCTTGCCCGCCTCCGCGGCCGACTCGAGCACGATCACCCGGTCCTCGGCGAACAGCGACGGGCTCAACAGTTCCGCCAGCTCGGCGGTGCTCGCGTCCCCGGCCCGCAGTCGATCCACCGGCACCGAGTCGGGGTCGGGGGCGCCCGCGCGCACCTGCGCGGTCACCTTCGCGATCGCACGTTCGACCAGCAGTTCCTCGTCGCCGAGGACCAGGTGCACCGAGGCAGGGCGTTCGCTCACGAGCCGATCCTACGGAGGGGCGCCGACAGGTGAGCGCGCGCGGCGTGCGGTGGGCTGATCTCGGGGCGCGGTTCCGGTGCGGGGTCCCATCGCCCGTGCCGTCACCTTTCCGCCGCGGCCCCCGACGGCGGGCGGTGACGGTTCGTAGGTCGGCGCCGGTGCCCACCACCATCACGTCGCCGTCGAGGTCTGTCCGCGCGACCGTGGCGCCGAGCGCGGTCAGTGTGGTGGTCACCGTGGGGTGTGGGTGACCGAAGCTGTTCCCCGCGCCCGCACTGACCAGGGCCAGTCGCGGAGCCACCGCGCGCAGGAATTCCGGTGTGGTGGTGCGAGATCCGTGATGGGGGACCTTGAGAATGTCGGCCCGCACGTTCGCGGTACGCAGCACTCGCCGCTGCGCCTCGGCCTCGATGTCCCCGGTGAACAGTGCGGTCCCGGCCGGCGTCCGCGCCCGCACCACCAACGATCGATCGTTGGCCTCATCGCCCGCCAACGAAGTCGGCACTCTCCTTTCCGGTCCCAACACCGTCAATTCCACCGCCCCGAACGTCAGCACGTGTCCGGCGAACAGTTCCATCAGCGAGACCCCGGCTTCCCCGGCCAGCTCCACCACCCGCTCCACACCGCCGCTCTCCCCGCCGTGATCATGCGAATCCGCCTGTTCCCCCGCCTGTTTCCCGAGTGCCTTGTCGTCACCCGTCAGCCACTCCCCCGGCGTTCCGCTAGGGCAGATCCTCTCTCCTGATCCCCGGGACGTATCCGCCTGTTGCCGCGGCGGGATTCGGCCCGACCCGCCGTTGTGCTGCGCTGACCCGGCAAGAGCGCTGGACCCGTCCGGCGGCGGCTCATCCATGTCGGCCGAGGGTTGTGGTGCCGAGGTCGGGTGGAGGGCGATCCCGGACCGGCTCGGCGACGGCTGATCTGCGCCGGTGGAGCGTGGCTGCGGTGCCGAATCGGGTCGCCCGGCGGCCCCAGAGCGCGTTGGCGACAGTTCCTCCGCGGCCGCCGAGTGTGGCGGTGGAGCCGCGCTCGGGCGGAGGACAGCACCAGCCTGGCCGGGCGGCAGGTGATCCCCGCCGGGCGAGTGGGGCTGTGGTGCCGAGGTCGGGTGGGCAGCAATCCCGGACCGGGTCGGTGGCGGCTGATCCGGGCCGGTCGAGTGGGGCTGTGGTGTCGAGGTCGGGTGGGCAGCGATCCCGGACCGGGTCGGTGACGGCTGATCCGGGCCGGTCGAGTGGGGCTGTGGTGTCGGGAGGGGGTGGGTGGTGGCGCAGGTTCGGGCGATGGCGGGGCGGAGTTCTCCGGGGGCGGTGGCGATGGCGTCGACGGTGCGGCCGCGGAGGGCGCCGGCGAGGCCGTTGATGTGGTCGGCGTGGGGGTGGGTGAGGATCAGTAGTGGGATGTGGGTGATGTCCAGGCGGTCCAGGCAGGTGCGGATCGCGCGGGAGTCGGGGCCGACGTCGATGACGATCGCGGCGCCCGGCGCGACCGAGAGCGCGAATCCGTCGCCCTGGCCCACATCGCACATCGCGAGCACCCAACCCGACGGCGGCCAACCGGGTTGCAGAAGACGCACGGGGAGCAGCACGATCGCGATCCCCAGCGCGGTCACCGCCAGGAGTCGGCGGGTGCGCGACCACCACAGCGCCCCGACCAGCGCGACGACGACCGCCGTGGCGACCAGTCCCCCAACGGCACCGCCCGGCACCTTCATCATCGCGCCCGGCACCGCCGCCGAATGGTCCGCGACCCCGAGCAACCACCACATCGGCGGTCGGGCGCACCACAGCACCCACACCGCGCCCTCGCCCCACACGCACGCGACCACCGCGCCCACGGCTCCGATCACCGTGATCATCCCGACCACCGGCGCGACGAGCGCGTTGGCCACGATCGCGACCAGACTCACCTTTCCCGACAGCGCGACCAACAGCGGCACCGTGACGACGAACGCGGCCGCCGACACCGCGACGATCTCCGCCGGTGCTCGCCACCACCCGCGCGCCCGCAGCCAGTCCGCCCAGCTCGGCGCGAGCAGGATCAGTCCGGCCGTGGCCGACACCGACAGGGCGAATCCGGCGCTGACCGCTAATTGCGGTGCGACAGCGAGCAATCCGATCACCGCCCCGCACAGGGCCGGTAGTGCCTGTTTCCGTCGACCGGTGAGCAAGGCCAGCACGGTCACCGACCCCATCGCCGCCGCGCGCAGCACGCTCGGGTCCGGGCGGGCGATCACCACGAACATCACGACCACCGCCGTGGCCGCCGCCGCACTGACCCGGGGGCCCGCCGTGAGTAGCCGGGTGAGTGCGAGCAGTGCTGTCAGGATGATCGTGAAGTTCGCCCCGCTGACCACGCAAAGATGCTGGAGCCCTGCGATTTCGAACGCATCGCGCACTTCCGTGGACAGCGCCGAGGTGTCGCCCACGACGAGCGCGGGCAGCAGCCCCGCCGCAGCCGGCGGCAGGGCACGCCCCGCAGCATCGACGAGATCACCTCGGACACTCGCGGCGAACCGCTGCCACCACGGCGGCACACCGATCCGTTCCGGTGCCTCCGCCCCGCGCAGGGTGGCCACCGTCAGATCCGCGCGGTTGGGTTCACTCACCTCCGCCCGAAACCGCACCGCCTGACCCGGCGACAGCTGTGCCCAGTCACTTCCCATGGCGAGCACTACCACCGCGCCGCCGGCCTCCGTCCACCCCTGCCCGCGCCCGAACTCCCGCAGCGCGGCCTTCACGATCCACCGCCGCTCACCCCCGAACGTGCTGCCGCGCATCGGCTTCGCGTCATCGGTGACCACCGCGACCACGGTCACCGAACGTCCGAACGCCTCCCGCAGCGGATGTGACCGCACATGATGCTCCCGCCAAGCCCCCGCCACCCCGAATCCCACACTCAGCACCGTCGCCGCCAACCCCACCACCGCGACCACCCGCCACCGCTCCCGCCCGCGCGCCACCGCCCACCGCCGCACCACCCACCACCCGGTAGCCCCCATCGCCGCCACCCCGGCCACCACCAACCCCGCCACCCAGCCCACCGTGATCGCCACGATCGTCACTCCCCAACACCCCAGCGCCGCAGGCACCAACCGCATATCGAGCACCTGCCGCTCGGTCTCCTCCACCCCCTCCCCCCGCTCGGCCTCCCCGCCACGCAGCCCCCGCTCCACCCGACCCAACGCCTCCCCCAACACCCCCCGATCCACCCGCCGCCCTCCTTCCCCGATCACCAGCCCGCCCCCTCCAACGCATCACGCCCGACCTCGACAACCGCCAGTCCATTCCTCGCGCCCGGTCCCGCCTGACCCCCTTTCCGCCGTCAGTTCGCTCTCCGCCCTTTCCGCCGTCAGCTCGCTCCCCGCCCTTTCCGTCAGCTCGCTCCCCGCCCGTTCCGCCGTCAGTTCGCTCCCGGCCCGTGCCTCCGAACGACCACTCCCCCAGACGCCTCGCCGGCCTCCAACGCCCCGTATCGGTTCGCCATGCCCAACCTGGCCTCGACCCGCCCGGTCGTCACAACCCGAACGGGCGGCTCGGGATGCCCGACGACTTCGGTGGCGCCGGGATCGGACCGCTGCCCAGCCCCGACCGCATCAACCGGCCCCGTCGTCACGGCTCGACTTTGCCCTCCGGGACTTCCCCTCAGCTCGGTCATCGGCACAACGGTTCTCGCCCAAACCTTTCGAGCACACCGGCGGGAGGGCATCGTTCGGGTCTGATGTGCAGGTCGGGGGATCAGGTGTGGTGCTGTGGCTCTCGTGTCGCGCGCACGGCCAGATCGGGCAGTTCATGTGGTCACGTCCGGGTGTTGGGTTGTGCGTTCGAGTTCGGTCAGGGCGATCGCTACGCCGAAGTCACGCACCGTCGTCGCGGGGAAGTGATCCGTTGAGGGGCGGCGCGGTTCCTGCCACTCGGGTGGGCCGACCAGCCGCATCATGTCGTCACCAGGTCGCGGAGGCGGGCCAGGCGGGCGGGGCCGATGCCGTCGACTTCGCCGAGTTGGGCTACGTCGGTGAAGCGGCCGTTGGTCGAGCGCCACGCGAGGATCGCTTTGGCGGTAACCGGGCCGACGCCGGGGAGGGCGTCCAGTTCGGCCTCGGTGGCGGTGTTGAGGTCGACGCGGGACTTGCCGGCGCCCGCGCCGCCGGAGACCGGCCCGGTCGTGGGCGAGCCCGACGTGCTGGAACCACCGGTGGTCGACGCGTCCGGTGCGTGACCCGCGCCGATCGTGGTGCTGCCCACGCGGGGTTGGCCCGCTCGAGGATCGGCGGTGCCGATCACCACCTGGTCACCGTCGGACAGGCGTTGGGCCAGGTTCAGCCCCGCCAGGTCGGCGCCTTCGCGGGTGCCACCTGCCATGTCGATGGCGTCGGCGACCCGGGAGCCGTCCGGAAGGCGGTGCAGCCCGGCCCTTTCCACCAGACCGACGACGCTCACCACGACTTCTGCGGGGGTGCCCGACCCCGGCCCGGTGACCGCGGACACCGCGAGGGTCGGATCCGCAGGGGCAGCGATGCTTTCGGCACGCAGGACCGGAACCGGCGGCACGGCCCGCGCGACCGGCTGATCGCGCAGCACCAGCACGCCGGTCAGCACCACCGCGATCACCCCGACCAACCCGAGCACCACCGCACCGCGTCGACCCGGATCCAACCGAGCTTCCCGAAAGCG
The DNA here is from genome assembly GCF_042658545.1 of Nocardia lasii. NCBI lineage: Bacteria > Bacillati > Actinomycetota > Actinomycetes > Mycobacteriales > Nocardiaceae > Nocardia > Nocardia lasii. The sequence continues at coordinate 234,444 of NZ_JBHSQN010000013.1, read as the reverse complement.
CTCGGGCACCAACCGCTTTCGCCCGGCGGAGCCGCCGTCGTCGAGCCACCCCGGCGTTCCGACCGGATCCGAGGAGGGCGCGAGTTCGTCATCGTCCCAATGACCTTCGCCATCACCGCGTGGGTCGCCCGCACCGGAACGCGACTCGGGACCGTGCGGTGGCGGACTGTCCGCCCGTTCCCGCACCGCCAACCCACCCAACCGCTGCCGTACCCGCTCGTGCTCTTCGTGTCGTGACATGGGATCGACGCTATGCCGACGCCGCTCCCGCGCTATCCGGCCGACCTGGGCAAACAAGAAACCTGTGGATAACTTTTTCCCTGTGGATAACTCCCCTTCATGAGCCTTCGCAGGCGGAGTCTCGTCGACCTGAGTGGATACGGTGCGCGCATGGCCGAATCGACGTACTCAGGTAGATATGGAACTCGCACAACGATTTCGCGACTTCGCGCTCCGCGAGGCACGCGACAACTCGGCGCTGTACCACAGGCGCGCACTCGATATCAGCGCGGACCCGGTGGTGTTGGCGCTGATCAACGAATTGCCCACGGACAAGCGACAACCCAACCTGGTCCTGGCTGCCGCGCGAGTGAACGGCGCGACCGCGGTTCCCTACGCCGAGTACCGCGAGCAGGTACGGGCGAACTGGGCGGCGATCTCGGCAACCGCACTGCGCCGACGAACACAGACGAACGAGGCGGGCCGAGCAGCCACCCTGCTCCCCGTCCTCACCCAGCTCCCCGGTCCCCTCGCACTCGTCGAAGTCGGCACCTCAGCCGGACTATGCCTGTACCCGGACCGTTTCAGCTACCGCTACGACGCAACCGCACTGGATCCGCTCGATGGCCCATCACGAGTCATGTTGACCTGCACCACCACCGGCCCGGTCCCGATCCCGGACCGACTCCCCGGGGGCTCGTCGACCGGTTGCCCCCCGCGCGACACCGAGGCAGCGGCCCGGTTGGTGCTCGCGCTCGACGACGAACCGTTGGCTTACGCCGGACCGCACGGGCAGTCGCTGGACTGGTTCGGTCCGGCGTAGCGGGGTCAGAGGCGGCGCATCACCGAGACGACGCGGCCCAGAATGATCGCTTCGTCGCCGTCGATGACGGAGTAGGCGGGGTTGCGGGGTTCGAGGAGGACGTGGCCGTTGCGGCGGCGGTAGACCTTGACGGTGGCTTCCTCGCCGATCATGGCGGCCACGATGTCGCCGGAGTTGGCCTCGCGCTGGCTGCGGACCACGACGAGGTCGCCGTCGCAGATCGCGGCGTCGATCATCGAGTCGCCGCGCACGCGCAGGCCGAAAACCTCACCGCGGCCGACCAGTTCGCGCGGGAGGGTCATGACGTCGTCGGGGTTGTGTTCGGCGAGGATCGGGGTGCCCGCGGCGATGTCACCGACGACGGGGACCGAGACCGAGGCGTCGGAATCGGCGCCGGTGGACGAGCCGCGCAGGAACAGGCGCGTGTCGATGGGACGGGTGACGGTGGACGAGCGACGCAGATACCCGTCGTCCTCCAGGGCCGCCAGGTGCCGGGACACCGTGGAGGTGGATCGCAAGCCCACCGCGTCGGCGATCTCCCTCGTGCTGGGCGCGTAGCCGTGGGCGAGTACCGAATCCCTGATCACAGCCAGGATGTGTTGCCTGCGGGGCGGCAGGTTCGCGGCGTCGAAATGGTCGAAGTCGTCGTATCCGGTCATCGGGGAATCGTAGAACCACCCGCGAGCACGACCTCAGTCCAGGTTCCTCGCGAAGCAGTTCGACAGCGGCAGCACGTGATACGGCGCGAACAGCGGAATCCGGTGGTAGCCGCTGCGCTCGTAGAAGCGCACCGCGTCGGGCTGCAGATGCCCGGTCTGCAGGATCAGCCGCGGCCGGCCAACTTCGCGCGCGGCGGCTTCGGCGGCGCGCAGCAGCGCGGTCGCGGTGCCGGTGCCCCGGTAGGCGGGGCGCACGAACATGCGCTTGAGTTCGAGGTCGCCGTCGTTCCACCGCACGGCGGCGTGACCGGCGGGTTCGGTGTCGGAGTAGGCGACGAAGGTGCGGTACACGGTGTCGAGGTCGACCGCGTTCGGAGTGAGTCCGCGTTCACCGAGCTCGAGGTAGGCGTAGCGCGGGCCGACCTCGGCCGACATCTCCGCGCGCAGCGTCTCGGCATCGGGGTCGTCCCAGTCGACCGTGCGCACGCGCAACGGCACGTCGAGTTGGGGTGTGGCAGAGGTGCGGTCCATACCGTCCACGGTAGGCAGGCCGGGGCCCACACCGGAGGGATTCTCCTCAGCGAGATTCTGACCCGGCACGGCTCAGGCACATCCGCCGGGCAGCACCGCGACCGCGAGCGCGCCGACACCGAGATGCACGCCGAGCGCGGGACCGAACTCGGCCACATGGAGTTCGCGCACGTCGGGCAGCTGCTCGCGCAGCTGTGCCACCAGGGTCTCGGCGGCTTCGGGCGCACCGAGGTGCTGGATGCCGAGCGCGGCGCCGTCGAGAGCCGCCGCGTCCACCGCGGCGTCGACCAGCTTGTTGTAGGCCCGCGACCTGGTCCGCACCTTCTCGCGCAGTTCGAGTTTGCCCTCCACCAGCTGCAACAGCGGCTTGGTCACCAGTTCACTGCCGAAGAACGCCGCCGCGCTGCTCAGCCTGCCGCCCTTGCGGAGCTGTTCGGTCCGGTTGACCAGGATGAACGTGCGCATCTTGCTCGCCGCGGCTACCGCGCGTTCGTAGACCGCGTCCACCGCGTCGCCCGCCCTGGCGCGCCGCGCGGCCGCCAGCACCGGCAGCCCGGTCGCCAGGCCGGCGCCGAGCGAATCGACAACGCGCACACGACTTTCGGCGCCCATATCGCGCACCGCCTGTCGACCCGATTCCCAGGTCGCCGACAATCGGCGCGACAGGTGAACGGCCACTACGCCGTCGCCGTCGCTGTGGTCGAGCGCGCGTTCGTAGGCCTCGCGCAGCTCGCCGGGGGACGCGGCCGAGGTGGTGACCGAATCCGCCGTGTAATCGATCTCGATGGGATCGATGCCCTCGCGGATCTCGCGCTCACCGACGAGAACGTGCAACGGCACCACTTCGATACCGAGCTCGGCGACGAGGTCCGCGGACAATCCCGCCGCCGAATCGGTGACCACGACAACGGCCACGGACTACTTGACCTCCTGCAACGCCTTGGTCATCGCCGTCGCGACCGCGGCGTGCCCCGCCCAACCCCAGTGGATGCCGTCGGGGTTGGCCGAACCGGATTCGATGTCCTCACGCACGGCCTCGCCGAGATCCACCAGCGGCACCGAGGTGCGCCCGGACCACGCCTGCAGCGCCTTTACCGCACGGGCCCGACCACGATGCACGCGGCCGTAGGCCTCGCACCGATGCACCGACGGCAACACCGCCACCACCGGCAACTCCGGCCGCAGGTGGTTCAGGGCGGTACGCGACTGCTCGAGATAGTCGACGCTGACCCGGGGCGGAAGGGCAACGGGGCGACCGAGTTTGGACAGCTTGGGCTGCAACCAGTTGTAGGAGGCACGCACACCACGGCGCAGACGCGGCGGTCGGATGTAGCGGATCATCTCGCGCAGCGCGGTCGGCAGCGGCGAGGGCAGGGTGTCCATGCCGCCGACCGCGAAGACGACCGCGCCGGCGCGGGGCACCGCGGCCCACACCCGGGGGTCGCCGATCAGCGCCCAGTAGGCGTCGCGGCAGGTCCAGCCGATCCGGGCGATCAGTTCGACATCCCAATCGAGTTCGGCGGCAACCATATTCGGCCAGATCCGGGGATCGTCGGCGGGCAGGCCGCCCTTGGGGCCGTAGTAGGCGAGGGAGTCGGCGATCACCAGCAGCACCGGACGCGGAGCCGCGGACTCGACCGGGCGCGGGGCCGCGACCTGCTGAACCAGCGGGGCCTCGGTGGTCGCCACCGTGGTGGATTCCTCCTGGCGCGCAGGGGATTCCAGGACCGAGGTGGAAAGAGTCGGCTCGGCGAGCAGTGGAGCCGCGGGCGCGAGTTCGGCCGGTTCCGCGTCGACCGAGGCGGGGGCGGAGGCGAGAGTGTCCGTGGCGGTCGTCGGTGCGATGACGGCAACGGGGACAGCGGAACTGTCGACAGCTTCCGTGGAATTCGGTGCCGCGGAGGCGACTACCCGGGCAGTCGAACCGTCGACAGCCACCGCAGCGGAATCATCGACTGCGCCCGTCGCGGTCGGTGCCGCGGAGACGACGGCCGGGCCGGCGGAATCGCCGACCGCCCCCGTGTCGATCGGTGCCGCGGAGACGGCTACCTGGGTTGCGGCACTGTCGATCTCCCCCGTGGGGGTCGACCCTGCGGCGGAACTGTCGGCGACCTCGGTCGAAGTCTCGACCGTGGATCCGCCGACCGGCGCGGCCGAAGTATCTACGTCCACCGTGGACTCGGCCGCCTGAACGAGGGGGGCCGCACCGGCGGTGACGGAATCTTCCTGCGCACCAAGCGGATCGACTATCGGGTGCTCGCCCGCTGCCTCCGGCGCCTCATTGCCGACGGCATTTACAGCGGCAGAAGCGTTCTCGGAGACGGTATCGGAGTCAGAATGCGCCGCAGTCGAATCAGCGACGGTAGCCGTAGTCTCCTGGACTTCGTCCGCTGCGACGGCATCTTCCTGCCCCGCAACAGAATTCGAGGCAGGATCGGCGGCGTCCTCACCGTCGGAGCCCGCAACCGGGTCGGAATCCGCCGTCCCCGAGCCGGA
>NZ_JBHSQN010000013.1:148961-229688 GCF_042658545.1 Nocardia lasii | reverse complement strand
ACCGGCTCGGGTGTGGCGGTGACCGGGGTGGGGACCGGTCCGAACAGGGCATCGGGCAGCGAGCGGGTGCTGCGCGCGGTGACCTGCTTGAAGAGTTCGTCCGGTACCGAACGGATCGGCTCCTCGCGCTCGGGGCGCGCGGGCCGAGCAGGCGGCGAGCCGAACAGCGCGTCCGGCAATTGCCGTCCGGCTTTGGCCGTCACCTGCTTGAACAGCTCATCGGGTACCGATCGGACGGGCTCTTCATTGGACATCGGGAGCTACCTTCGCCGCTGCGTTCCACACATCGAGGCGCCAACCGGGTCGATCGACATCCGGGCCGTGACTGGACAGCTGCACCCAGCTCGTGTTGGCCAGTCCACCGAGGACCGGCCATTTCTCGGGTGGCAGTTCCAGCAACGCGGCCGTCAGAGCAGCGATCAACCCGCCGTGCGCAACCAGGATGATAGTCCGACCGGGCCAATCCTGTCGCTCGTTGTACAGTTCGCGCACCACGGGCAGGGCCCGCGCCCCGACCTCGAGTTTGCTCTCGCCGCCGGGCGGTGTGTAGGTGGCGTCGAGACGCCACTGCACGCGCGCGCCGGGGTAGTCGGCATCGACCTCGAGGTGGGTCAGACCTTCCCAGTCACCCAGGTTGGTCTCGCGCAGCCGCGGATCGGTGATGACAGGCAGTTCGCTGACATCACCGAGCGCCTGGGCGGTCTCCTTGGCGCGACGCAGATCCGAGGCGTGGATCGCGATGGCGTTGCGTGAACCCAGTTCGCGCGCGGCCTCTTTGGCCTGCTGGCGACCGAGTTCGGTGAGATCGGTGTCGATCTGGCCCTGCATGCGGTCGGCGGCGTTCCATTCGGTCTGCCCGTGCCGCAACAGGATCAGATTGCGCACATGGGCGTACTTGCTCACTCGCTGTCTGCCTCTGCCTGCGCGTCGTCGTCATCGGCGGCCGGGGTCGGCAGTGCGGCGATGCCCTCGACGGGAACCGCCGGGCAGTCACGCCACAGGCGCTCGAGCGCGTAGAAATTGCGCTCGTCGTTGTGCTGGACGTGGACCACGATGTCGACGTAGTCGAGCAGCGCCCAGCGGCCCTCGCGGGTGCCCTCGCGACGGACCGGCTTGTGGCCTGCGTCGCGCAGCTTGTCCTCGATGTTGTCGACGATCGCGTTGACCTGGCGCTCGTTGGGCGCCGAGGCGATCACGAAGCAGTCGGTGATGACCAACTGTTCGGAGACGTCGAGCACCACGACGTCGGTGGCGAGCTTGTCGTCGGCCGCGAGCGCGGCGACCGTGGCCATCTCGATGGCTTCGGTAGAGGCACTCATACGGTCTCCTCCTGCGTGGTCACAACCATGTGGCTCAACGTGGGCTACCTTCCGTTCCTGCGGGCACGTAGAGGTGCCGCTTCGATATGTACTGCACCACGCCATCGGGGACGAGGTACCAGACCGGCCGACCCTCCGCGGCGCGGCGACGGCACTCACTCGACGAGATGGCCAGCGCGGGGATCTCGATCATCGTCACGGCGTCGGCGGGAAGGTCCCGCAGATGCTCCTCGAGATGATCGGTGTTGAGTTCGTAACCCGGTCGGCTCACCCCGACGAACTTCGCCAGTTCGAACAGTTCGGTCCAATCCTGCCATGTCAGGATGTTGGCCAGCGCGTCCGCACCGGTGATGAAGTACAGCTCCGCGTCGGGGTGGGTGTTCTGCATCTCGCGCAGGGTGTCGACGGTATAGGTGACCTTGTTGCGTTCGATGTCGGCGCGACTGACCGAGAACCTCGGGTTGGACGCGGTCGCGATGACGGTCATCAGGTAGCGGTCCTCGGCAGGACTGACCTGTTTGTTGACCTTCTGCCACGGCTGCCCGGTCGGTACGAAGATCACTTCGTCGAGCTCGAACCGGTTGGCGACCTCGCTCGCGGCGACCAGGTGGCCGTGATGGATCGGGTCGAACGTGCCGCCCATGACGCCGAGCTTGCGACGCGGGCGAGCTGTCTCGTGCATGAGGGATGAGCTTAATCCGGCCATCACGATCGGGGCGGACCGGACCGTTCACCGAGCGCCGGACTGCGCGCACATCTGGGCGAACTGGGCGCGGGTGCGTTGGAGCTCCTCGACGACGTGCACCGCCGGTTCGGCCGCGACCCGCTGGTTCAGTTCGGCCAGCAACACGTCGATGGTGACCCACCACGGCCCACGCGCGCGCCCCCGTGGTCCGCGCAGTTGCAGCCAGGCGGCCGCGCGCAGGCAGCGGGCTCTCGGCACGATCTTGTCCTGCTCGCCCCACAGCCCAGCCGCGCGCAGGTAGCCGCCCAGTGCCTCGACCTCCTGTCCGCAGCATTCGCGGGCGACGGCGGCCGACCATACGAGGTCGGCGTGGCGCCGACGTTTGGCGGGGAGATCGGCGACCAGCCGGGCCGCCTCGGTGTACTGCCACGCGGCCTGCCGGTAGCGGCCGAGATGGTTCAGCGATTCGGCGAACTGGGCGCGGACCAGCGACAGCTCGGCCGGCGGGTAGCCGGCGAGGCCGCTGAGCAGGGGCCGGTCGAAGGCGACCACCGCCTCGGCGTGCCTGCCCGCGCGATGCCAGGCGCGCCCGGCCACCAGCCACAGGTGGACCGAGTCGGCCGCGGAGATCGGGTGCCAGCAAGCCGCGGCCGAGGCTGCGGCACGGGCTACCGCGCGGTCGCGACCCGGTTGGGCGGCGATCGCGGTGACCAGCTGGGTGCGCATCGCGGCGAGTTCGCGGCACTCCAGTTCCCCCGCCCCGACGATCAGCGCCCGACGCAGCTGCTCCTCGGCAGCTTCGGGCGCGTCGACCAATCGTGCGGCGGCGATCCCGGCCAGGCGCCGTGCGACACGAGCCCCGGAACCTGGAGTCGGCCGACGCGCCCCGGGTGCACTCGGTGTCGCGACACCGGATCCCGCCACCTCACCAACCCGCGAACCCGCGACCCCGCTGTCGCGAGACTCCGACACCACCGAGACCGCGTCGACCGCGCACTCGTCCTCGAACGGATCGTTCACCGGGCAGACCGTGCCCACCGAGCGAAGACCGGATCCGATTCCACTACCCCGAGGTCCGACATCTTTCGATCGGACCGCTCGTCGTCGCGCGACGCCCCTACCAGCATGGGCGTGATCTTGGTCCGCCCTGCCTGTGAGCCGCTTAACGTCGGCTGAACTGCTCAGACGACGGGCCGCTTGGACTTCGGGAGTTTCGCGACGACGGCCTCGTAGGAGGCGTCGACGAGTTCACGGAGTTCGTCGTCGGGGACGGCCCCGCCCAGGCGAATGCTGTTCCAGCCGTAGCGGCCGATGTAGGCCGAGACGGTGACATCGTCGGGGTAGATGGCAACCAGTTCGTCGGCTTCGGCCCGGTCGCGGCCGCATTTGAGGCCGATCGCGGTGCCGGCGCCGAGGAAGGCGAAGATCTTGTCGCCGACCTTGACGACGGTGTCGCCCTCCCACGGTTCGTCTTCCCACGCGCCCGGTTTGCTCAGGCAGTAGGCCAGCACCTCGGTATTCATCGTCGGCTCCTTCAGACGGGCAGCAGCCGGGAGACCACCTCGGTGAGCTGGCGGGCCGACCGGCATTCGTGCATCTCGATCACCGCAGCGTAGTCGCGGGCCGCGGAATCGCCGGTCCCCCACAGCTTCTCGGGCTCGGGGTTGAGCCAGTGCGCGTGGCGGGCGGTCTCGACCAGGGCGCGCAGGGGTTGTAGGCGCGGGTCGCGGTAGTTGGTGCGGCCGTCGCCGAGGACCAGCAGCGAGCTGCGGCTGGTTACGGCGTCGCCGAAGTTGTCCACGAAACTGGTCAGCGCCTGGCCGTAGTCGGAGTGGCCGTCGGCGTCGATGACCCGCGAGTCGGCGAAGATCCTGGTCATCACGTCCTCGAGGCCGACATAGGGCTCGAACAGGTGGGTGACCTCGTCGGTGCGGTCGATGAACGCGAAGACCCGTACCCGCGAGAACTGATCGCGCAGCGCGCTCACCAGCAGCAGCGTGAAATTGCTGAACCCGGCCACCGAACCCGAGATATCGCACAGCAGCACCAGTTCCGGGCGGCCGGGGCGCGGTTTGCGGTTCACCAGGTCGATCGGCACGCCGCCGGTCGACATCGACGCACGCAGGGTCTTGCGCAGGTCGATCTCGCCGCGGCGGGCGCGTCTGCGGCGCACCGCCAACCGCGAGGCGAGAATGCGCGCGAGGCGCTGGGTGCTGCGGCGCAATTCGGCGAGTTCGCGTTCGGTAGCGCGCAGGAAGTCGGCGTCCTCGGCCTGACGGGCGACGCCGTAGGTGGCGACGCGATCGCGGCCGATCTGCTCGGCGACACGACGATTGGTCTCGGCTTCCACGCTCGCCCGAAAGCCCGCGAGGCGTTCGCGCGCGACCCGGCGGGCGATCTCGGTGTCGCGTTCGCTCGCGTCCGGCCCGAGCGCCAGCCCGGCGAGGATCTTGGCCAGCAAGGACTGCGGGGCGACCTCTTTCAGCGCCTGATACGCGGAAAAGGAAGGGCCACGGGCGGATTGGTACTGCCCGAGTTGCTCGACCACCTGTCCGGCCAAGGCCTGCACCCGCGCGGTGTTGTCGTCGGCGGCGAGCAGCTCGGCCAGTTGCTCGCGCAGGGCGGCCAGGTCGACCTCGCCGTCGGCGGTGCGGGGCAGCTCCGGTGGTTGTTCGGCGCGGTCGCCGACCGCGACCGGGAACCACAGGTCGAACAGGCCGTCGAAGGTGGCGCGGTGGGTGGGTCGACGCAGCAGCGCGCAGGCCAGACCCTCGCGGACCGCTTCACGATCGAGCAGGTCGAGCACGGTGAGCACCCGGCCCGCGTCGACGGTTTCCGAGGGCCCGACCGGCACCCCGCGCGCCCGCAACGCACCGACGAAACCGGCGACGTGGCCGCCGATTCCGTGCGGCGCGGGAGCGGTCACGGTCAGGCCAGTTTCAGCTCGGCCAGCGCGCGCTGGTGGTCGCTGCGGTGTTTGAGCACCACCCCGAGGGTGGCGCGCACCGTCGCGTCGTCGAGATCGCGCGCGCCGAGGGCGAGCAGGGTGTTGCCCCAGTCGATCGTCTCCGCGACCGAGGGCAGCTTCTTGAGCTGCATGCCGCGCAGCACGTGCACGACCCGCACCAACTGCTCGGCCACCGCCGTGGCGAGCTCGGGCACGCGCGAGGCCAGGATGCGGCGTTCGAGGTCCTCGTCGGGGAAGTCCAGGTGCAGGTAGAGGCAGCGGCGTTTGAGCGCCTCCGACAGTTCCCTGGTGGCGTTGGAGGTGAGCACGACGAACGGGGTGCGGGTGGCGGTGATGGTGCCCAGTTCGGGCACGGTCACGGCGAAATCGCTCAGCACCTCGAGCAGCAGGCCCTCGATCTCGACATCGGCCTTGTCGGTCTCATCGATCAGCAGCACCGTCGGCTCGGTGCGGCGGATGGCGGTGAGCAGCGGGCGCGCGAGCAGGAACTCCTCGGTGAAGACGTCGGCTTTGGTTTCGGCCCAATCGTTCTCGCTCGACGCCTGGATGCGCAGGATCTGCTTGGCGTGGTTCCACTCGTAGAGCGCGCGGGCCTCGTCGACGCCCTCGTAGCACTGCAGACGCACCAGCTCGGCTCCGGCGACCTGGGCCACCGCGCGCGACAGTTCGGTCTTGCCGACACCGGCCGGGCCCTCGATGAGCAACGGTTTGCCCAGGCGGTCGGCGAGGAACACCGAGGTGGCGGTGGCCTTGTCGGCCAGGTAGCCGGTGGTGGCGAGGCGGGTGATGACGTCGTCGACCGAGGTGAAGATCGGTTCCTGGATCAGGGCCACGGTCACACCGGCCGGGTCTGGCCGTCGCCCCACACGATCCACTTGGTGGAGGTGAGTTCGGGCAGGGCCATCGGGCCGCGGGCGTGCAGCTTCTGGGTGGAGATGCCGATCTCGGCGCCGAAGCCGAACTGTTCGCCGTCGGTGAAGGCCGTGGAGGCGTTCACCATCACCGCGGCGGCGTCGACGCGGGCGGTGAACTCGCGAGCGGCGGCCAGGTCGGCGGTGACGATGGCTTCGGTGTGGCCGGTGCCCCAGGTGTTGATGTGCTCGACGGCGGCGTCGAGATCGTCGACGACCTTGAGCGCGATGTCCATCGTGAGGTACTCCTCGCCCCAGTCCGCGTCGGTGGCGGGGACCTGACCGGGCAGATCGCCGTGGATGGTGACCCCGGCCTGCTCGAGAGCCTCGGTCAGGCGGGGCAGCGCGGTCTCGGCGACGGCGGCGTCGATGAGCACGGTCTCGGCGGCGTTGCAGACGCTGGGACGGCGGGTCTTGGCGTTGAGCAGGATCGCCTCGGCCATGTCCAGGTCGGCATCGGCATGCACGTAGACGTGGCAGTTGCCGGTGCCGGTCTCGATGGTGGGCACCTGCGCGTCGCGCACGACGGCGTTGATCAGGCCGGCACCGCCGCGCGGGATCACCACGTCGACCAGGCCGCGCGCCTGGATCAGGTGGGTGACGCTGGACCGGTCGTGGCTGGGCAGCAGCTGCACCGCGTCGGCCGGAACGTCCTGGGCCACCAGGGCTTCGCGCAGGATCTCGACCAGGGCGGCATTGGAGTGCGCGGCCGAGGACGAGCCGCGCAGCAGGGCCGCGTTACCGGACTTGAGGGCAAGGCCGAACGCGTCGACGGTGACATTGGGGCGCGCCTCGTACACCATGCCGACCACGCCGAGCGGGACACGGGTCTGGCGGATCTCGAGGCCGTTGGGCAGCGTGGAGCCGCGCACGACCACCCCGACCGGGTCGGGCAGCGTGGCGACCTGGCGCAGGCCCGAGGCGATGCCGTCGATCCGGTCCTTGGTCAGGCGCAACCGGTCGAGCAGGTTCTCCTCGGTACCGGCCGCCTTCGCCGTCGCGATGTCCTCGGCGTTGGCCGCGAGAACGCGATCGGCGGCGGCGAGCAGCGCGTCGGCCGCCGCGTGCAGGGCGTCGTTCTTCCGCGCCGTGGTCAGCTGAGCCAGCACACGGGACGCGACGCGAGCCCTGCGGGCGGCGTCGTGCACCGCTGCGCGGATGTCGAGCTCGGGGGTCACTTCTACCGTCATAGGTATCAGCGTACGCAGTCCGACCGGTCCGCCCGACGCCGCCCGCACCCCGGAATACGTCTCCGACCGGCCCGGGGACGAAGTTATCCACAGGCTCGACGACAACCGTTGACAGCGCCGTCGCCGCCTTCCGCGGGTCGTTCGGTAATCGCCGTCCGGCCCGTGATCACCGATTACGGTGGGGTGATGGGTGCTTGGCCGCGGGTTGTGGTGTTGGGCAGCGTGAACATGGACCTGGTCACCCGGGTGGGGCGGCGGCCCGCGCCCGGGGAGACGGTGATGGGGACGGAGTTCGTGACCGTACCCGGGGGTAAGGGGGCGAATCAGGCGGTCGCGGCGGCGCGGTCGGGGGCGCAGGTGCGGTTCGTGGGGGCGGTCGGTGCGGACGGGTTCGGGGTGGAGTTGACGGCGACGCTGGTGGCGGCGGGCGTGGATGTGGGGTTGCTGCGTCGGGTGGACGGGGCGAGTGGGGTGGCGTCGATCGTGGTGGACGCGGGTGGGGAGAACAGCATCATCGTGGTGGCGGGGGCCAACGGGCTGGTTCGCGAGTTGACCGATGGCGAGCTGGCGGCGATCGCGCAGGCCGACGTGCTGTTGTGCCAGTTGGAGATTCCGGTCGAGACCGTGCTCGTGGCGGCGCGGCACGCTCGGGCGGCGGGCACGGTGGTCGCGGTGAATCCCTCGCCGGTGCGGCCGCTGCCCGACGAACTGTGGGACGTCGTGGATATCGCGATCGTGAATTCGCTGGAGTTCGAACACTATTCGACCGAGCTGGGGCAGGTCCCGCATCTGGTGCGCACACTCGGCGCGGACGGAGCCGTGTATCGGGGCGCCGATGGCGAGGTGGTCGCGCCGGGGCGGCGGGTCGAGGTGGTCGATACGACCGGTGCGGGCGATGCGTTCGCCGGGGCCTTCGTGGCGAGGTGGGGCCAGGGGCCTGAAATGGCGCTGAACTGGGCGAACGCGGCCGGGGCGGTGGCGACCACGAGCCTGGGCGCCAGCTCCTCGATCCCGGATCGCGCGCGGATCGCCGCCGAACTCGACGCTGACTGATCGAGACGCCCACCTCGCAAGCCGCGTCTGTCCCCCGCTGACGGATTGATCAGCGGAACGGCGATGCCTCCACGAACCACTCGCGCCATCGGGCGGGTCACGCCCGGTCGAAATTCGAGTGCGCCCCCGCTACTCGGCCCCTACCGTTGACCTTTCATCTAAGGAAGGACAGACCCATGTTTCCCGTCGAGCTGCGCGGTACGCGAGCGCAGACGCTCATGTGGGCCGAAGAGCACGAGATCGAGCAGGCCGCGCTGCGTCAGCTTCGCACCATCGCGAATCTGGAATGGGTGCACGGACTGCGCGTGATGCCCGATGTGCACGTCGGTAAGGGCGCGACGGTGGGGTCGGTCATCGCGATGCGGGACGCGGTCGCGCCCGCCGCGGTCGGGGTCGATATCGGCTGCGGGATGGAGAGTGTGAAGACCGATCTCACCGCCGCCGATCTGCCCGACGACCTGCGGTCGCTGCGCGGCCGGATCGAGCAGGCGGTGCCGGTGGGCTTTCAGGCGCACAAGGACGCGGTGAACGTCACCGAGCTGGGTGCGGAACTGGCGGGTTCGCACGGGCGGGCGGCGTCGCAGGCCAACGGATGGCAGCGGTTCTGGCGTTCGTTCGGCGAGTTGCACCCCGGGGTCTCCCAGCTGGAATCCAAGGCGCACAAGCAGATCGGCTCGCTCGGCGGCGGCAACCACTTCATCGAAATCTGCCTCGACACCGACGACGCCGTCTGGATCCTGCTGCACTCCGGCTCGCGCAACATCGGCAAGGAACTGGCCGAACGCCACATGGCGGTGGCGCGCGCCCTGCCGCACAACCAGTCGCTGCCCGACCGCGACCTGGCCGTCTTCCTGTCCGGCACCCCGGAAATGGCGGCCTACCGGCGCGATCTCACCTGGGCGCAGGAGTACGCGGCGCGCAACCGCGCGGTGATGCTGGCCCTGGTGTGTCGGGCGGTGCGCGAGGAATTCGCCGAGCGCACGGTGCGGTTCGACGAACCGATCAGCTGTCACCACAACTATGTGGCCGAGGAGATCATCGACGGTGTGCCGATGCTGGTGACCCGCAAGGGCGCCGTGCGGGCGGGAGCGGGTGAGCTGGCGCTGATTCCCGGGTCGATGGGGACGCGGTCGTATGTGGTGCGGGGTAAGGGGAACCCGGCCTCGTTCCAGTCGGCCTCGCACGGTGCGGGGCGGCGGTTGAGTCGGTCGGCGGCCAAGCGGCAGTTCACAGTCGCGGACCTGGTCGCGCAGACCGAGGGGGTGGAGTCGCGCAAGGACGCGGGCGTGGTCGATGAGATCCCGGCCGCGTACAAGGACATCGACCAGGTGATCGCGGCGCAGGCCGACCTGGTCGAGGTGGTCGCGACACTGCGTCAGGTGTTGTGCGTCAAGGGGTGACCTGAACCGCCTCCCCGCGTATTTTGGCCAGACTCGGGTGCGGGGTCGGGTTGGGGACGCGGCAAGCTCTCGCGAGTGGGGCTGGTCATCGGGACTTGTCGGTGGGACAGGGCAGGATGGGGGCATGACCTCACCCGCAGGCAACGATGTGCTCGACCTGACGGCTCCTGACCTGCGCGAACGCGCTGAACAGCTGCTCGGGGAGCTGGCCGGTCCCGACGCGCGACTGCGGGAGGATCAGTGGACCGCGATCGAGGCGCTGGTGGTGGCGCGGCGGCGGGCGCTGGTGGTGCAGCGGACCGGGTGGGGCAAGTCGGCGGTGTACTTCATCGCGGCGAAACTGCTGCGGCGGGCGGGGCGCGGGCCGACGGTGATCGTCTCGCCGCTGCTGGCGCTGATGCGCAACCAGGTCGCGGCGGCCGAGCGGGCCGGGGTGGTGGCGGCCACGATCAACTCGGGCAATGTCACCGAGTGGGACGAGATCCATCAGCGAGTCGCCGACGGCGAGATCGACGTGCTGTTGGTGAGCCCGGAACGCTTGAACAATCCCGACTTTCGCGATCAGGTGCTGCCGCGACTGGCCGCCGACGCCGGGCTCGTCGTGATCGACGAGGCGCACTGCGTGTCGGACTGGGGGCACGACTTCCGGCCCGACTACCGGCGGATCAGGACGCTGATCGCCGATCTCGGCTCCGATGTCCCGGTGCTGGCCACCACCGCCACCGCCAACGACCGGGTGGTCACCGATGTGGCCGGGCAGATCGGCACCGACACGCTGGTGTTGCGGGGCAGCCTGGATCGCGAGTCGCTGCACCTGTCGGTGGTGCGGTTCGACGACGCGGTGCGCCGCACGGCCTGGCTGGGCGAGCAACTGCACCGGATGCCGGGTTCGGGCATCATCTACTGCCTCACCGTCGCCGCGGCCAACGATCTCGCCGACGTGCTCAGCTCGCACGGCCACACCGTCGCCGCCTACACCGGCCAAACCGACCCGGCCGAACGGGAAGCACTCGAAGCCGCGCTGCTGAACAACGAGGTCAAGGCCCTGATCGCGACCTCGGCGCTGGGCATGGGCTTCGACAAGCCCGATCTCGGTTTCGTCGTGCACGTCGGGGCGCCGTCCTCGCCGATCGCCTACTACCAGCAGGTCGGTCGCGCGGGCCGTGGCACCGAGCGCGCCGAGGTGGTGCTGCTGCCGGGGCCGGAGGACGCGCGGATCTGGAGCTACTTCGCCTCCGTGGCCTTCCCGCGCGAGCACATCGTGCGTTCGGTGCTCGACGCGCTCGACACCGATCGGGTGATGTCGACGGTGGCGCTCGAACCGCTCGTGGAGTTGAACCGTTCGCGGCTCGAGATGGTGCTCAAGGTGCTCGATGTCGACGGTGCGGTGCGGCGGGTGCGCGGCGGGTGGCTGGCCACCGGGCAGGACTGGACCTACGACGCCGAACGCTACGAGGGTCTGGCCGCCGCGCGCGAGGCCGAACAGCAGGCCATGATCGACTACCAGGCCACCAGCACCTGCCGGATGACCTTCCTGCGCCGCCAACTCGACGATCCGGGCCTCGGCGGTCCGGACACCGCGGACCTGGACTGCGGCCGCTGCGACAACTGCACCGGCACCCGCCCCGACACCGCCGTCGACGACGCCGCGATCGCCTCGACCCGAGCCCGCCTGGATCGGCCCGGCCTGGACCTCGCGCCCCGTAAGCAGTGGCCCAGCGGGATGGCGAAATTGGGAATCCCGTTGTCCGGCAAGATCACCGGCGGCGCCGAGACCGGTCGCGTGCTGGGGCGCCTCACCGACCTCGGCTGGGGCCAGCGCCTGCGTGCGCTGCTCGACGCGCCCGACGCCCCCGTCCCGGACGCGGTGTTCGACGCCTGTATCGCCGTGCTGCGCGACTGGACCTGGAGTACCCGCCCCACCTCGGTCCTTGCCCTCGAATCACCCCGCTACCCCCAGCTCACCACGAGTCTGGCCGCCCGTCTGGCGCAGATCGGTCGCCTGGACAACCTCGGCACCCTGGCCACCAGACCCGACCGTCCCCCGGTCTCCGCCGCCAACTCCGCCCACCGCGTCGCCGGCCTGTTCGATTCCTGGGAGGTTCCCGACCTCACCGCGGTCGAGGGCCCGATCCTGCTCGTCGACACCCTCACCGACACCGGCTGGACCATGACCGTGGCCGCGCACGCCCTGCGCACCAGCGGCGCCGACGCGGTACTGCCCTTCGCCCTGGCCACACCCACCTGAGACCGGCCACACGGGCAACACGCCGCCACCGATTATGTGCACCCCGCATCACCAATGTTTGAATGCGCCTATGACCAGGACCACATTTGCTCGAACCCTGATGGCCGTCGCCGCGGGCTGTGCGGCCGGATTCACCCTCTTCACCGCGCCCGCCCAGGCGACGAACGAGAACCCCCTCGACTGCGCCGGTGTGCCCGGCGCCCAGGCCGCCGCCGATCGCGAGAGCGCCAAGCGTGGCATCGCCATCACCCCGCTGTGCTTCAGCGGCGGCCTCTACAGCGGCATCCACGCGGGCATCCCGCTGGCCGTGCTCAACCCGTTGACCATGCCCGGCACCGCGAGCGTGTGCGTGGCCGAACGCGAAACCGTCGAAGCCGCGGCCAAATTCGAGTGGACCGAGCGGGTCCACGTGATGCCGATGTGTATCCAACATCGGGCGTTCGGGGTGTACGAACTGTAGTTCCGCCCGACGCGGGCCCGTTTCCCGAAGCCGGGAACGGGCCCGCTCGTCTACCCTGGGTCGGGTGGCCAAGTCTGCGGCACCAGCGGTGGAACTGCCGGTGGGTGAGCACACGGTGCGGATCAGCAACCCCGACCGGGTGTACTTCCCCGAGCTCGGCGTGACCAAGCTCGACCTGGTGCGCTACTACCTCAGTGTCGGGGACGGGATCGTCAACGCGCTGCGCGATCGGCCCTGCATGCTGCACCGGTTTCCCAAAGGGTTGCCGGGTGGAAAAGTGCACCAGAAGCGGGTGCCAGCGGGCGCGCCGGACTGGATTTCGACTGTGCGCGTGTACTTTCCGCGCTACGGCCGCCACGCCGACGAACTGTGCGTGCGCGAACTCGCCGATATCGTGTGGGCTGTCCAGATGTCCACGGTGGAATTCCATCCATGGAACTCCCGCGCCGCCGATACCGAATCGCCCGATGAATGGCGCATCGACCTCGATCCCATGCCGGACTGTCCGTGGTCGCGGGTGCAGCGGGTGTCGGGGGTCGTGCACGAGGTGCTCGACGAGTTGGGGGCGACCGGGTGGCCCAAGACCTCGGGTGGTTCCGGGCTGCACGTGTATGTGCGGATCGCGCCCGAACACGGCTTTCAGCAGGTGCGACGGGCCGCGCTGGCCTTCGCGCGGGAGGTCGAGCGGCGCGCGCCCGCCGATGTCACCACGGCGTGGTGGCGCAAGGATCGCGATCCGGCCCAGCTGTTCGTCGACTACAACCAGAACGCGCGCGACCACACCATCGCCGCCGCCTACTCGGTGCGCGGCGTCGCGGCGGCGACGGTCTCGACGCCGGTGCGCTGGACCGAGATCGACGACATCGACCCGCGCGACTTCACCATCGACACCGTGCCCGCGCGCTACGCCGAACTCGGTGACCTGCAGGCCGACATGGACCAGGCCGTCTTCGACATCACGCCCCTGCTCGAACTGGCCGACCGCCACGGTGTCGACGAGCCCGTCGACCTCGACGAATCCTGAACGCGCACAGCCGATGCGGTGCCGCGACACAACCCCTTACGGCACGGTGATCGCGCGCCCCCGACGCTGACACCGACCGCCGAGGCAGAGGGCGCGCCGACACGATCGAGCGCGACCAGGAAGAATCGAGGGTCCGGGACCGTTGACATGGTGCCGACATCCGAAGACACGCCGCTGCGGCGGCACCGGCCAGCCGATCTACCCAGGAGGTCTCCGTGCCCGAATCCGCGACCACGATCGCGATCGCCCCGGACCAGCCGGCGCCGCGCTTGCTCGAGAAAGCGGTCGTCGGGGCGGGCGCTCGGGTCGGCGAGCTCGCGGAGGCCGACGCGCTGATCTGGCTGGGCAAACCCGGCGACTTCCCGAAATCCCTGCCCTCGACCGTGCGCTGGGTGCAGTTGCCCGCCGCGGGCATCGAGGACTTCTTCACCGCGGGCGTGTTCGCCGCGCACCCGGACGTGGAGTTCACCTCGGCCGCGGGCGCGTTCTCGCACAGCGTCGCCGAACACGCGCTGATGCTGCTGCTCGCCGGGGTGCGGTACCTGCCCGAGCAGCTGCGGGCGACCTCATGGCAGCAGCGCGAGTTCTTCCCGCATGTGGGATCGCTACGCGGTAAGACGGTCACGATCGTCGGCGCGGGCGGGATCGGGCGGGCGCTGATCCCGATGGTGGCGCCGCTCGGCGCGCACGTGATCGCGGTGAACCGGTCGGGACGCAAGGTGGCCGGGGCGGGCATTCCGGCCGATGTGGAGACGGTGCCCGCCGATCAACTCGGGCGGGTGTGGTCGCACACCGATCACGTGGTGGTCGCGGCACCGGCCACCGCGCAGACCCGGCATCTGATCGGCGCGGACGAACTGGCCCGACTCAAGCCGTCGTCGTGGGTGATCAACATCGCGCGCGGCAGCCTGATCGACACCGACGCGCTCGTCGACGCGCTCACCGCCGGCACCATCGGTGGCGCCGGACTCGACGTCACCGATCCCGAACCGCTACCCGACGGCCACCCGCTGTGGACGCTGCCGAACGCGATCATCACCCCCCACGACTCGAACCCGCCGCAGCTGCGGTTGGCGGCCTTCGCCGACCACGTCGGCGCCAATGTGAGCCGCTTCGTCGCGGGCGAGCACCTGGCGGCGATCGTGGAACCGCAACGCGGTTACTGAGAGTTGCCTGCCCCGGAAGGGTAGGCCGAAGTCCGGCACTGCGGTTAGGCTGTGCTCGTCCTGGTTCGGTAAGGATGGGATCGGCAATGGGTTGGACCTTCACCGCTGACGAATTCGCGCACGTCTGGCGGGAATCGGGTCAGGACCGGATGCCGTTTCCGCTGCGCGTGCTCGAATCGCCGACCACCGAGCAGGACGCGGCGCGACTACGCGCGGGACTGAGCCGACGACTACCCGGGGGCGACCCTGACCTCGCCGCCTGCCTGCGGATCCTCGCCGAACCGCACGCCAGGGTCGTGCTGGTCGGCGGCGCCCACACCCCCGGCAGCGAGATCCGGTTGATCGCGTGCGCGGTATACGACCACGCGGTCCTCGCGGTCCAGGAACCCGGCAACCGACCCGATTACGGTGGGACAGTAAGACTTTCGATCGGACACACCGCCGGGATCGGCGCCCGCGTCACCGCGTGCCTGCCCGACACCCCGCCCGGTCGCGAACCCGCGCGCGAGGCGGCGACCGACGCGGTGCGCGACGAGGAAACGGTGCTCGCCACCCACCCGGCCGTCCCGCGAATCCAGCGATTACTCCGCCGCCCGCACACCGCCGAAGGCCACATCCGCATCGAAACCGGGCTCGACCGCGCGGTGCCGAATCCGCCGGTGCACTACAGCTGGATCGACGTGGCCAACGACGGACGCTACCTGCTGCGGGCGGGCGAGACCGTGCACGTGGTGCCCGCCTCGACTGGGCAACTCGCCGCCCAACTGCAGCGCAGATTGGTGCCCGCGCACAGTTCACACAGCCGAAGGTCCGGTTAACCTGGATTCACGCATCATCTGGAGGGGAGACGCGATGACTATCGAGAGCAGTAGAGCCGAGATCTCCCGGTTTCGCAGCGCCGCCGCGGCGGGCACACTGACCTTCGATCCCGACGCCGCACGCCGATGCGCCGCCCTGTACGAACAGCAGGCCGAGCAGCTCGCCAACCTGCGTCACGACCTCGAAAATGCCGCCGAGGCAGGGGGATTCGGCGGATTCGTCTCGGCGCAACAGTTGCAGGCCGGGTTCGCGCACAAGGCGCGCGACGCCGCCGAACTGCTCGACCGCTACATCGAGGCGGCCTACCGGATGAAGGAGGCGTTCCTGCTCAGCGCGGGACTGTTCGAGGAGGCCGACGCCGCCGCGGCCGCGGCCCTGCGCGCCATCGACACGCGGGTGCGTGGATGAGCACCGACCCCACCTACATCAGTGCGATGGAACACTTCGAATCCATGCCGCACGAACA
This sequence comes from Nocardia lasii, assembly GCF_042658545.1. NCBI lineage: Bacteria > Bacillati > Actinomycetota > Actinomycetes > Mycobacteriales > Nocardiaceae > Nocardia > Nocardia lasii. The sequence goes on along the minus strand of NZ_JBHSQN010000013.1, from coordinate 213,979 downwards.
GATCTACGCGCGCACCCAGCAGATCGACGCAGGCGCCGTCCTCGGCGCCTCGCTCACCTGGCTCGACGCCGCCGCCACCCTGAGCACGTCCATGCCGATCACCAAAGCCGGCGCCGACCGGTTGATCAACGACGCCGAATGGTCCGGCGCCACCGCCGATGCCGCCGCCGCGAGCACCCGCAGCTTCGCCGCCTCGATCGACGAACTCGCCCTCGTGCTGGCCGAAGTGGGCGCCCGCCTCGGCGCCGTGGCCGCGGCGGGCGAAGCGGTCAAGGTGGCCGTGGTCGCGCCGGGCGGATCGGGACCGATCGGGGCGATCGCGCGCGTACTCGAGGCCGCGCAGGTGATCGACGCGCAGATGGCGGCCGAGGCGATGCGCCAGGAAGCGGTCCTGGCGATGAACATGATCTACAAGCCGGCCTACGCACTGGCAGGCACCGGCGTACCCGCGCTGCCGACCGCGCCCGAATACCCGGAGTCCCAGGGAAGTTCCGTACCCCAGACCGACGGACCACCCTCGCGAATCCCCACCGACCCCGCCACACCGGGAATCCCGCAGAACCAGGAACCGGCCCCACCCGGCACCACCCCATCGCCGAGTGAAACGCCGACTCCCAGCGATACCCCGGGACCCAACGGGAGTCCCGCTCCCGGCGATACCCCGGAAACAAGCGGGAATCCCGCTCCTGCACCCACCCAGAGCCAAGCGCCCAGCGAACTGCCGACGCCCACCAATAGTCCTGCACCCAGCGAGATTCCGGCACCCAACGGCACCCCGCCGACCGGCGACGCTCCGGCGCCCACCGAGAGTCCGCGACCGAGCAGTGCACCAGCCCCTAGCGAAAGCCCGGCACCCGGTGGCACCCCGCCGACCAGCGATGTTCCTGTGCCCAGCGAGATTCCGGCACCGGGCAGCACACCAGCACCCAGTACGCCGCCGACTAGTGATGTTCCGGCGCCCGCGCCCAGCGCCCCTGTGACGCCGGATGAGAATCACGCGCCACCCTCACAGCCGGAAACTCCTGCGCCAGCGCCACCTTCATCAGAGGCGCCCGCCCCACCGACTCAGGCGCCGACGACACCACCCTCGCCGGAGCCCTCGGAACCACCGGCACCCCAGCCTCCCCGAACTCACCAGCCCGGGGTCTCCGCACCTTCCACGGAACAGCCCACCTCCTCGGCGCCCCCCAATTCCCCAGCGCCACAACCACTCCCGACACCCGGCGTCCCCGACATGTCCGACCCGGACGGCCAACCCGGCGTCACCGGCCCGGTCCCCGGCGTCGGCACACCATCACCGCGACCCCCCGCCCCACCAGCGGAAACCCACCAGCCCGGCGTCATCCCCCAACCATAGAAGGCCCTCCGCCGCGCCCCGACGAACGCGGTCGCGGCCGGGTCGCGGATCCACCCTTTCGGCCCACCGAGCCTGGGCCACAAGAAAACTTACCCACACTCTCCGACCCAGCGGAGAGTACCGCCGCGCAAACGACCACCCCACCAACGCGATGTCATTTTCGTGCGACCGCCCCCCAAAAACCGCAAAAATCATCCATTTCAACGATTCCCTGCACGTTTATGCCACCTCACCCCTGCCACCCCAGCACACCCAGGACCCCGAACCAGGTTGATCAGCACCCTCCCCCTGAACGCCACCCCGCACTCCACCCCGAGGGTGCTCAACGGCACCGCGAAATGCGGCACCTGCGGGCCCTCGGCGTCCGAGCGCACACTGCTGACGGGTACGTCGCCGACCTCGCAGGCGCTGGCGGGCTTGCGCGCGCTCACCCCGGTACCCTCTCGACCCGCCCGGCCTCCTACCATCCCAGCACGGACAAACGGCGGTTCGCGCGTCTGACCAGCTCCTTCTCGCTCCAGACTCGTTCGGCCATACGGCCACTCCCTGCTCGTCAGGAGCCGGGGCTGTCAACAATCTCGCCACGCAGTGGCCGATCGCGGCCGGGTCGCCGGTCAGCGCTCGAAGCGCATGCGCCGCAGGCGCGAGTCTCGAGCGCTGACCGGTGGCCCCCTCGGGGCCGCGACCTCGAGCGCGCCAGCGCTCCAAAAAACACAGCCTGCGCAACCTCCTGGGCCACCGAACCCCAGCACCTCCTGGGGCCGCCTACCGAACCTCAGCCACCGGCCCTCGAACCCCAGGCGCCGCGACCGCGTCAGCGCTCCGAAACCCCACTCACACCTTGACGAGGTCGTCGGCGTGGATGACCGGGCGTTGCATCGTGTCGGGGAGATCGGTGGTGGAACGGCCCAGCATGGTGGTGAGTTCGGTGCTGTCGTATTCGATGACGCCGCGAGCCACCACCTCGTCGGACGGGCTGATCAGGTCGACCACGTCGCCGCCGAAGAAGCGGCCGCGGATGCCGGTGATGCCCGCGGCCAGCAGGGAGTGGCGTTGGGCGACGGCGGCGACGGCGCCCGCGTCGAGCAGGACCGCACCGCGAGGGTCGGCGGCGTGGCGGACCCAGAATTTGCGGCCGGACAGGCGTACGGGGCGGGCGGCGAAGGCGGTGCCGACAGTGCCGTCGGTGAGGGCCGAGGCGGCGTCGGCGGCCGAGGCCAACAGGACGGGGATGCCCGCGTCGGCGGCCAGGCGGGCGGCGGAGAGCTTGGAGGCCATGCCGCCGGTGCCGAGCGCGCCGCCGCTGCCCGCGATGACGCCGTCGAGGTCGGCGCTGCCGCGGACCTCGGGGATGAAGTTCGCGGCGCCCTTGCGCGGGTCGCCGTCGTAGAGGCCGGCGACGTCGGAGAGCAGGATCAGGGCGTCGGCGCCGACGAGGTGTGCGACCAGGGCGGCGAGGCGGTCGTTGTCGCCGAAGCGGATCTCCTCGGTGGCGACGGTGTCGTTCTCGTTCACGACCGCGATCGCGCCGAGCGACCGTAGTCGATCGAGGGTGCGCTGGGCGTTGCGGTGGTGCTCGCGGCGCGCGAAATCGTCGGCGGAGAGCAGGATCTGGCCGACGGTGCGGTCGTAGCGGGCGAACGAGGTGCCCCAGGCGTGGGCGAGGGCGAGCTGGCCGACGCTGGCCGCGGCCTGCTTGGTCGCCAGGTCCTTGGGCCGCTTCGAGAGCCCGAGCGGGGCGAGCCCGGCGCCGATCGCGCCCGAGGACACCACCACCACATCCGAACCCGCGCGCATCCGTGCCTCGACCGCGTCCGCCAGCAGATCGAGTCGATCGGTGTCGAGCCCGCCTTCGAGGCTGGTCAACGCCGACGACCCGATCTTCACCACGACCGTGCGCGCCGACACGATCGCCGCGCGCCCCTGACTCAGCTCCACCTGCATCGCCTAACTCCCTGCGATCGACACTCGACGGCCCGGTGCACCCGGTCACCTACCGCAGTATGCCGATCGACCTGTCCTGCCCGACAGCGAATTACGCCGGGCGGGAACACCTTTCAGTCTTTTCGCTCGCCGTTCTCGTCGAGCAGACCACGCCGCGCCTGCGAGGCCAGCTTGCGCTCGGCCGCACCGACGCGTTCGTTGGTCTCGAGCCGCAGGTCGGTGCCGCGACCGGTCGGCTGCATGTCGACACCGGCCGAGATCTGCGGTTCCCACTCGAAGGTGACCCCGGCGATGGTGACCGGGCAGCCCGGCTGGGCACCCTGCTTGACCAGTTCGGCTTCGACACCGAGGCGGGCCAGACGGTCGGCCAGGTAGCCCACGGCCTCGTCGTTGTTGAAGTCGGTCTGGCGAATCCACCGCTCGGGGCGGGTGCCGCGCACGATGAAACCACCGGCCTCCTCGGGATCGGCGATGACGCTGAAACCGGTCTCGTCGGTCGCGATCGGGCGGATGATGGTGCGCTTGGGCGCGGCCTTGGGGTGGGCCTCGCGGTACTGGCGCACCATGTCGGCCAGCGCGAAGGTGAGCGGGCGCAGACCGGCGCGGCTGACCGCGGAGATCTCGAACACCGGCCACCCGCGTTCGGCGAACTCCGCCGACACCATCTCGGCGAGTTCGGCGCCGTCGGGCACGTCGATCTTGTTGAGGATCACCACGCGCGGCCGGTCGGCCAGATCGCCGAGGCCCTCGTCACCGGACAGGGCAGGCTTGTAGGCGGCGAGTTCGGCTTCCAGCGCGTCGACATCGGAGACCGGATCGCGACCGGGCTCGAGAGTCGCGCAGTCGACGACATGGGCGAGCACCGCGCAGCGTTCCAGATGGCGCAGAAAGTCCAGGCCCAGACCGCGACCCTGGCTGGCGCCGGGGATCAGGCCGGGCACGTCGGCGACGGTGAAGGTGGTGTCACCGGAGAGCACCACACCGAGGTTGGGCACCAGGGTGGTGAAAGGGTAGTCGGCGATCTTCGGCTTCGCCGCGGACAGCACCGAGACCAGCGACGACTTACCGGCCGAGGGGAACCCGACCAGACCCACATCGGCGACCGACTTCAGCTCCAGGACGACATCGATCTCCTCGCCCTCTTCACCGAGCAGCGCGAAACCGGGCGCCTTACGCGCCTTCGAGGCCAGCGAGGCATTGCCCAGACCACCACGACCACCACGGGCGATGATGAACCGGTTGCCGATGCCGACCAGGTCGACCACGACCTTGCCGTCACCGTCGACGACCACGGTGCCGTCGGGCACGGCCAGCACCAGATCGCCGCCGTTCTTGCCCTCGCGGTTGCTGCCCTCGCCCGGCTTGCCGTTGCCCGCCTTGGCGTTGGGGTGGAAGTGGAAATCGAGCAGCGTGTGGACGTTGGCGTCGACCTCGAGGATCACGTCACCGCCGTTGCCGCCGTTGCCGCCGTCGGGGCCGCCGAGCGGCTTGAATTTCTCACGATGCACCGAGGCGCAACCGTGTCCACCTCTACCGGCACGAACATGCAGCACGACGCGGTCGATGAATTTGGACATGGATTGATCATCCTCCTAGTGCACGCAAAAGCGGGTCAGGGAATCAACCCTGACCCGCTGAAGGTGTCTGTGGGGAGCAACGCTCCAGGCGGTCAGGCCTGGACCGGCTCCGCAACGACGATGTTGACGGTCTTGCGGCCACGCTTGGTGCCGAACTCGACCGCGCCCGACTCGAGGGCGAACAGGGTGTCGTCGCCGCCACGGCCGACGTTCACGCCCGGGTGGAAGTGGGTGCCACGCTGACGGACCAGGATCTCGCCCGCGCTGACCTGCTGGCCGCCGAAACGCTTCACGCCGAGGCGCTGTGCGTTCGAATCGCGGCCGTTCCGGGAGCTGGATGCGCCCTTCTTATGTGCCATTGCTTCGTCTCCTCGGGAAAATTCTTACTTGATGCCGGTGACCTTGATGACCGTCAGCGGCTGACGGTGACCCTGGCGCTTGTGGTAGCCGGTCTTGTTCTTGAACTTGTGGATCCGGATCTTGGGACCCTTGGTCTGATCGACAACCTCGGCGGCCACGGAGATCTTGGCCAGCTTGTCGGCGTCGGTGGTCAGATCGGCGCCGTCAACGACGAGAACCGGGGTCAGTGCCACGGCGGTGCCCGGCTTGCCCTCGATCTTCTCGACCTTCACCAGGTCACCGACCGCGACCTTGTACTGCTTTCCGCCGGTCTTGACGATTGCGTACGCTGCCATCGGTCGGCTTCCTCCACTCACATCGGTCCTGCACATGTCCACGCCGCAGCTGCGACGTGTTATTTCTGGGCTCATCCCCGCACGAGCGGGGGAAGAACGTTTGCTGCCTGCGGTATCACCCAGCCAGTAACGGCCGGATGCTCAATCACTGGGCAGCGACCGACCTAGGTTACCAGAACGGTATCCACTCCCCCAATTCGGCCGGTCAGGACCGGATTGGGGGGCGAACATCGAGCTACTGGCCCGAATCCGCGGGCGCGCCGGCGGGACGGGCCACCGCGCGACGGCGCGGCTTGCGTTCCGGGACGACCACGGGTTCGGCGGCGATATCCACGACCACCGACGCCGGTGGCTGCTCGTTCGCCGAGAGCACGAACACGGCTCCCGCGCTGTCGGGTGCGGGTGCGGCCGTCGAACGAGCCACACGGCGCCTGCGGGGGGCCCGGGGCGCGGGCTCCTCGACGACCGGAGCCGGTTCGGGCTGGGCCACGGGGGGCTCGACCACGGCGGCCGGGGTCTCGACCGTCTCGACGGCCTCCTCCTCGACAACCGGAACCTCGAGCACCGGAGCCTCGGCGACCGGAGCCTCCTCGACCGGGGCGGTCTGCTCGGACTCCGCGGCGATGACCCCGGTCAGCGGGGCCTCGGTCCCGGACTCGGCGTTGGCGGCCGCGGAACCACGACCCGACCGACGCGACCGCGAACGCGACCGCGACCGGGTCGGCTCGGCGGGCGCCTCGGCCACGACCTCCGCCTCGCTCGCCTCGTCCTCGTGGTGCCCGGTCATCGCCAACACCACCGGGTGGGCCCGCTTGACCGCGATGTCCTCCTCGGCGTGCTCGACGACCGGGGCGGTGCCGTTGGACGCGGGCGCGGCGGCGGGCTTGTCCCGCTCCTTGCCGCGACGACGACGCGAACCGCTCTCCTTCGAGCGCGGTTCCTCCACGCCCGACCCGGAATCGACCGGGTAGGAGTGCACGAGGATGCCGCGACCGTGGCAGTGCTCACAGGTGGTGGAGAACGCCTCGACCAGCCCGGTGCCCAGCTTCTTGCGGGTCATCTGGACCAGGCCCAGCGAGGTGACTTCCGACACCTGATGGCGGGTGCGGTCGCGCCCGAGCGCCTCGGTGAGGCGACGCAGCACCAGGTCCCGGTTGGACTCGAGGACCATGTCGATGAAGTCGACCACGATCATGCCGCCGATATCGCGCAGCCGCATCTGGCGCACGATCTCCTCGGCCGCCTCCAAGTTGTTCTTGGTGACGGTCTCCTCGAGGTTCGACGAGCCCGAGCCGGTGAACTTGCCGGTGTTGACGTCGACGACGGTCATGGCCTCGGTGCGGTCGATCACCAGGGTGCCGCCCGAGGGCAGCCACACCTTGCGATCGAGAGCCTTGGCCAGCTGCTCGTCGATGCGGTACGCGTCGAACACGTCGACGCTGTTGTTCTCGTGCCGGTGCACGCGCGGCAGCAGGTCGGGCGCGACGGTGCGGACGTAGGTCTCCACGGTGCTCCACGCGCGCTCGCCCTCGATGACGAGCTTGGCGAAGTCCTCGTTGAACAGGTCGCGGATGACCTTGACCAGCATGTCCGGCTCTTCGTAGAGGGCCTTGGGCGCGTTGGTCTCCTTGGCGGCGGCCTCTTCGATGGTGCGCCAGGCGGCCTGCAACCGTTCGACGTCGCGCGCCAGCTCGGGCTCGCTGACCCCTTCGGACGCGGTCCTGATGATCACCCCGGCGTCGGCCGGAACGATCTCGCGCAGGATCTCCTTGAGCCGCTTGCGCTCGGTGTCGGGCAGCTTGCGGCTGATCCCGGTGGAGGTGCCGCCCGGCACGTACACCAGGAAGCGACCGGCCAGGGAGATCTGGGTGGTCAGGCGGGCGCCCTTGTGACCCACCGGGTCCTTGGACACCTGCACCAGCACCGTGTCGCCGGGCTTGAGCGCCTGTTCGATCTTGCGCTCGCGACCGCCGAGACCGGCGGCCTCCCAGTTCACCTCACCGGCGTAGAGCACGCCGTTGCGGCCGCGGCCGATGTCGATGAACGCCGCCTCCATGCTGGGCAGCACGTTCTGCACCTTGCCGAGGTAGACGTTGCCCACCATCGACGCCTGACCGGAACTGGTCACGAAGTGTTCGACGAGGATGTTGTCCTCGAGCACCGCCACCTGCGTGGTGGTCTGGTGGCCCGGGGCGTGTTCGGCCGGGTCGAACGCCTTCTCGCGCACGACCATCACCCGGTCGACCGCCTCGCGACGGGCCAGGAACTCCGACTCGGTCAGGATCGGCGGACGACGACGCCCGGCCTCGCGACCGTCGCGACGGCGCTGACGCTTGGCCTCGAGGCGGGTGGACCCGGAGATGCCCTGCACCTCGTCGGGGTTGGCCGCCGCGCCGGCCCGCTCGCGCCGCTTGTTGCGGGGCTCGCGCTCGTGCACGACGGTGTTGGGCGGGTCGTCCTCGGTGACCGCGTCGGCGTCGGCGGACTCGCCGCCCACCTTGCGACGGCGACGGCGACGGCGGCGACGGCTGGTGCCGTCGGCGTTCGCGTCGTCGTCCTCGTCGGAGTCCTCGGCCTCGGCGGCGGTCGGCTCGGTCTCGTCGGCGCTCGTCTCGGCCTGCTGCTCGGCCTCGTCGGTCTCGTCGTCGTCGGAGTCGGTGTCCTCGCCGTCGGCGGACTGCTCGCCCCGACCGCGACCACGACCGCGACGACCGCGACGGCGGCGGCGCGGCTGGCCGTCGGCGTCGTTGTCACCGGCGGAATCCTCGGCGGCGGACTCGTCCTCGGTCGGCTCGACCTCGGCCTCGAGCTCCTCGACCGGCTCGGCCACCGGCTCCTCGCGCACGACGACCCGCTCGGCGCGACGACGCTTGCGCGTCTCCTCGGCGGCGGTGGCGTCGGGCGGCAGGAACAGCGGCATGCCCACCGAGGCGGGCGCCTCGAAGGTCACCGGCTCGGGCGCCGGGGTCTCCACCACCCGATGGGTGAACAGGTCGGTGTGGGCGTCGTCGGCCATCGCGGCGAACACCTCACCGGTGCTCGCGACATGCGGGGCGGAGAACAGGGAAGCGGTGGAGTCGGCCGGCTGCTCGGCGACGGGGGTGGCTGCGGCGCGCTTCTTCGCGCGCGTCGCGGGGGCGGGTGCCGCGGGTTCGGCGGCGTCACCGGTTTCGGCGTCGGCGGCGGCGATCGCGTCGCGCACCGTCTCGGCGACGGCGCGGTCGACATTGGACTGCACGCTGCGCGCCTCGGCGCCCAACTCGGCCAGTTTGGCCAGGATGCGTTTGCTGGTCACTCCCAACCGCTTGGCCAGTGCATGAACTCGAATTCGCTCCGGCAATTGATCGGCATCCTGTTGTGTTGTGTCCAGCGGCTCTTTTTCGGCCACGAAGTCTCCTCGGGCCCCCGGGCGCGTCCATCCCCGGTACGGGAGTGACGCGGCCGACGCGGGGGCATCGTCCGTGCACCTCGTACCCGATGGTACGAGGGTCATCTGGTCTCGCCCCGCGTGTCCGGTCGCGCCTGGTATCGATCATCTGGCGGGCCAACCGGTCACGCGGCGCCTGGCTGTACGGCGTGGCACCGCGCTTTCGAGCGCTCATCCAGCGTGCCTGCGCGGGCAACCCCAGCAACAGGGTTGTTCCGTGGCAGCGATGATCGGCATCAACCGCGGTGTCATCCGGTCATGTCCGCCGCCGCGTCACGTACCTGCGCGACAGGTCGGCGTCGAACACATCCGTCCTCAGTATCCCATACGGTTCGCGCGGGGATCGCCATCGGCGCAACTCACGCGAACTCCGCCCCGTTCGCGACCGCCGAATGCGCGGCCTCGTCGGCGAACGAAGGCGACCCGGCCGGGCGGCATGGGATACCGCCTGACCGGGTGTGCTACTTCCTTGTGCTGCTGATGCCGACCGCGAGGGTCAGGCCGGGTACTCGGGGAACCAGAGGGCGATCTCGCGCTTGGCGGACTCGGGCGAGTCGGAGCCGTGGACCAGGTTGAACTGGACCTCGAGGCCGAAGTCGCCGCGGATGGTGCCGGGGGTGGCCTTCTCGACGGGGTCGGTGCCACCGGCGAGCTGACGGAAGGCCGCGATCGCGCGCGGGCCCTCGAGCACGGCCGCCACGACCGGGCCGGAGGTGATGAATTCGATCAGCGAGCCGAAGAAGGGCCGCTCGGCGTGCTCGGCGTAGTGCTCGGCCGCGAGTTCGGGGGACACGTTCTTCAGTTCCAGGGCCTGGAAGGTGAGGCCCTTGCGCTCGATCCGCGCGAGGATCTCGCCGGTGAGGCCCCGGGAGACACCGTCCGGCTTGATGAGTACCAACGTCTGCTCAGTCACGGGCTAACCCTAGCGTCGGCCCCGCGCGCACTCCGATCGGGTCCTGCCGGTGTCGGGACTCGGCGTGGATCCGGTGGCCGAGGAACCCGACAACCGTCAGGACTTGGACTGCATGCGCTGGCTGGGGAGCAGACCGGCGTACCCGACAACCGTCAGGACCTGGACTGCATGCGCTGGCTGGGGAGCAGACCCGCGTCCATGCGGCGTTGCACATCCGCGCGCAGGATCAGGATGAACGCCCACGTCGCGATGAACACCAGCGCGATCACACCGATCGACAGGTGGATGAGCGCACCGGCCAGCAGCAGCACCTGCAGGCCCAGGTTGTACTGGATCGCCCACGGCTTGCGCTGCAACCCCGCGCCCAGGATCATCAGCAGCGACAGGACGACCAGGTAGGTGCCCGACAGCCAGGTGACCCCGCCGCCGACATCGGCGACCACCGGCAGTGCCAGCAGCACCACGATCGCCTCGAGGATCAACGTCCCCGCCATGACCCCGCGCAGCCCCTTCCAGGGATCGTTGGCGGGCGGTGGCACTTCGCTCATGCCGGTCCCTTTCCGAACAGGGCGCGAGCCGCGCCCGCGGTGACGACCGAGCCCGTGACGATCACGCCGGCGCCGGAGATCACGTCACCCTCGTCCCCGGCCTGTTCGGCCAGGGCGATCGCCGATTCCAGGGCGTCGGGCAGAGTCTCGGCGGTGATCACGCGTTCGTCGCCGAAGCGCTGCACGGCCAGATCGGCCAGCGCGTCGACGTCCATGCCGCGCGGTGAGCCGTTGCTGGTCACGACGATCTCGTCGAAGACGGGTTCGAGTGCGTCGAGGATGCCCGCCGCGTCCTTGTCGGCCAGCACCGCGACCACCCCGACCAGCTTGCGGAAGTCGAACTCGCTGGTCAGCGTCGTGGCCAGGGCCTGCGCACCGGCCGGATTGTGGGCGGCGTCGACGAAGATCGTCGGCGCGTTGCGCATCCGTTCCATCCGTCCGGGACTGGCCACCGTCGCGAAACCCGCGCGCACGGCGTCGATGTCGAGCTGACGATCCGCGCCCGCCCCGAAGAACGCCTCCACCGCGGCCAGCGCGAGCGAGGCGTTGCGGGCCTGGTGCTCGCCGTGCAGCGGCAGGAAGATCTCGTCGTAGACACCGCCGAGACCCTGCAGGGTCAGCAGCTGTCCGCCGACGGCCACGGCCCGCTCGAGCACCCGGAACTCCGCGCCCTCGCGCGCCACCGCGGCGTCCTCGGCGACGGCGCGGCGCAACAGCACGTCCATCACCTCGGGCTCCTGCTCGGCGATCACCGCGACGGTGTCGGTGGGGATCAGCGCCTCGGGGGCGCGCTTGATGATCCCGGCCTTCTCCTTGGCGATGGACTCGAGATCCGGGCCGAGGTAGTCGGTGTGGTCGAGGCCGATCGGGGTGATCACCGCGACCTGCGCGTGGATGACATTGGTGGCGTCCCAGGTGCCGCCCATGCCGGTCTCGACCACGGCCACATCGACCGGCGCCTCGGCGAAGGCCGCGTAGGCCATGGCGGTGAGCACCTCGAACTTGCTCATGGCCGGGCCGTCGGACTCGGCGGAACGCTGGTCGATCATGCCGATGTAGGGCGCGAGTTCGTGATAGGTCGCGACGTAGTCGGCCGGGCTGATCGGCGCGTTGTCGATGCTGATCCGCTCGGTCGCCAGCTGCAGGTGCGGGCTGGTGATCCGGCCGGTGCGCCGGTGCAGGGCGGTGAGCAGGGCGTCGATCATCCGGGTCACCGAGGTCTTGCCGTTGGTGCCCGCGATGTGGATCGCCGGATAGTTGTGCTGCGGGTTGCCCAGCAGGTCCATCAGGGTGGCGATGCGGGTGAGCGACGGTTCGATCTTGGTCTCGGGCCAACGCTTGTCGAGTTCGGCCTCCACCAGCGCCATTTCGGCCAGGTCGACCGGCGAGGGCCCGGCGTCGAGCCGAGCCTCGCTGTAGTCGCTGCCGCCGAACTCGGCGTCGGCGGGATCGATGTCGCCCGGCTCGCTCATTTGGCGCTCAGCTCCGCCAGGCGGGCGCCGATGCGCGTGACTTCGGCCGCGGCCACATCGCGTCGGCCGGTGATCTTGTCGACGACCGGCTGCGGGGCCTTGGCCAGGAAGGCCTCGTTGCCGAGCTTGGCGGTGGTGGTGTCGAGGTCCTTCTGCGCGGCCGCGAGATCCTTTTCGAGCCTGCGTCGTTCGGCGTCGAGGTCGATCGCGCCCGAGGTGTCGAGCTGCACGGTGACGGTGCCGCCGGACAGGCGCACCTCCACCTCGGCGGTGGTCGCGAAGTCCGCGCCCGGTTCGGTGAGCCGGGCCAGGTTGGCCACCGAGTCGGCGAACCCGCCGAGCCCGGCCTCCTCGATTCCGACGAGGGTGGCCTTCACCTTCTGCTTGTCGGCCAGGCCCTGATCGCCGCGGAACCGGCGGATCTCGGTGATCAGTCGCTGCGTGTCGGCCACCCGACCGGCCGCGACCTCGTCGGCGGCGATGCCACTGGCCTGCGGCCACGACGCGATCACCACCGATTCGCCACCGGTGAGCGCCTTCCACAGCGTCTCGGTGACGAACGGGATCACCGGGTGCAGCAGGCGCAGCACCGCGTCGAGCACGTTGCCGAGCACCACGGCGGTGCTGTCGGCGCGCGCGTCGGACTCGGCGAACTGCACCTTGGACAGCTCCAGGTACCAGTCGCACAGTTCGTCCCACGCGAAGTGGTAGAGCGCCTCGCACGCCTTGCCGAATTCGTAGGCGTCGAAGGCGGTGTCGACCTCGGCGCGCACGGCGTCGAGCCGGTCGATGATCCAGCGGTCAGCGTCGGTGAGGGTCTCGCGCGCGGGCAGCTCACCCGGGCGCGCGCCGTTCATCAGCGCGAACTTGGTGGCGTTGAACAGCTTGGTGACGAAGCTGCGCGAGGCCAGCGCGTGCGCGTCGCCGACGGACAGGTCGCCGCCGGGCTGGGCGCCGCGGGCCAGGGTGAAGCGCAGCGCGTCGGCGCCGTAGGAGTCGATCCAGTCGAGCGGATCGATGCCGTTGCCGCGCGACTTCGACATCTTCTTGCCGTGCTGATCGCGGATGAGCCCGTGCAGGAACACGTCCTCGAACGGCACCTGCTCCTGCCCGCCCTTCCCGGCGGTGAGCACGGGGTCGTCGCTGACGAACATGCCGAACATCATCATCCGGGCCACCCAGAAGAACAGGATGTCGTACCCGGTGACCAGCACGCTGGTCGGATAGAACTTGGCCAGCTCGGGCGTGGCGTCGGGCCAGCCCATCGTGGAGAACGGCCACAGGCCCGAGGAGAACCAGGTGTCGAGCACGTCCGGGTCCTGCACCCAGCCTTCGGGTGCCTGTTCGCCGGGGCCCAGGCACACCACTTCGCCCTCGGGGCCGTACCAGATCGGGATGCGGTGACCCCACCACAGCTGGCGCGAGATGCACCAGTCGTGCATGTTGTCGACCCAGTCGAACCAGCGCGGTTCCTGGCTGGCGGGATGGATCTTCACCTCGCCGCCGCGCACGGCGTCGCCCGCGGCCTTGGCCAGGGTGTCGACCTTGACCCACCACTGCATCGACAGGCGCGGTTCGATCGGCTCGCCGGAGCGCTCCGAGTGACCCACCTGGTGCTTGTACGGGAACTTGCGGCCGACGATGCGGCCCTCGGCGTCGAGCCGTTCGCGGATCTTCACGCGGGCCTCGAACCGGTCCATGCCGTCGAATTCGGTTCCCGTGTCGGCGATCCGGCCCGCCTTGTCCATGATCGTCGGCATCGGCAGGCCGTGGCGCAGGCCGAGTTCGAAGTCGTTGGGGTCGTGGGCGGGGGTGATCTTCACCGCGCCGGAACCGAATTCGGGGTCGACGTAGTCGTCGGCCACGATCGGGATCTGGCGACCGGTGATGGGGTGGTAGAGGGTGGTGCCGATCAGGGCCTTGTACCGCTCGTCGTCCGGGTGGACCGCGACGGCGGTGTCACCGAGCATGGTCTCCACGCGGGTGGTGGCCACGATCACGTGCGGTTCGTCGTCGTTCAGCGAACCGAACCGCATGCTCACCAGCTCGCCGTCGACCTCCTTGTGGTCGACCTCGAGGTCGGAGATGCCGGTCTGCAGCACCGGCGACCAGTTCACCAGGCGCTCGGCGCGGTAGATCAGGCCCGCGTCGTAGAGGCGCTTGAAGATGGTCTGCACCGCGCGCGAGAGACCGTCGTCCATCGTGAACCGGTCCCGGCTCCAGTCCACGCCGTCGCCGAGGCGGCGCATCTGCGCCTGGATCTGGCCGCCGGATTCGCGCTTCCAGTCCCACACCTTGTCGATGAACAGCTCGCGGCCGAAGTCCTCTTTGGTCTTGCCGTCGACCGCGAGCTGCTTCTCCACCACCGTCTGCGTGGCGATACCGGCGTGGTCCATGCCCGGCAGCCACAGCACCTCGTACCCCTGCATCCGCTTGCGGCGGGTGAGCAGGTCCATGAGGGTGTGGTCGAGCGCGTGGCCCATGTGCAGGGTGCCCGTGACGTTGGGCGGCGGCAGCACGATCGAGTACGGCGGCTTGTCCGAGGCGGCGTCCGCGGCGAAGTACCCGGCGGCTACCCAGCCCTCGTACAGGTCGGCCTCCACCGAGCTGGGATCCCAGCTCTTGGGCAGGGCATCGGCACGATTACGCGAGTTGTCATGGGCTCCGCTGGTCACGCCCCAATCCTAAAGGGCACCGGCAATCGGGTTTTGCCCGCCTCACCCCGCCCGCGAAACAAAAAAGACGGAATCTCCGGTGGATGAGGGACACCGAAGACTCCGTCTACGTCTCAGATACTACCGGCGATTAACTTCCCGCAGCCCCGCGCAGAAGAATCCATATGGAATTCTCAGCTTCTCCCCGCCCAACCCGAGACACGCCATGGCGACACGCGGAAACCGTTGCCCCACAACACATACACCACAAAGTAGGGGAAACCCCCGATTGCCGTTTCCCCCGTTTTCCCGGACTCTGGACAGGGTGACGCCCCCGCTCGATTCCACCACCGGCACCCCACGGTCGGCACCCAAGATCATCACCCCGATCGCCCTGGTAGACCTACGCGCGAGCGAAGCCGACGAGCTGCGCTACCCCGCCACCACGGTCCTGGTCTTCGCGGGCGTTCCCGGCGCGGGCAAATCCACCGCCCTCCACCGCTTCTTCGGCGCCGGCCCGGACGCGGACCGCCCGGTGCACTCGGATTCGGGCGCCACGGTCCTGGACTCGAATCACACCCGCAACCGCCTGCGCCACCGGCTCGGCTGGGCGCCGTACTCCCTGTGGCGCCCGCTGGTCCACCTCGCCCACTACCGCGCGATCCGCGCCGCACTGAGCGCGGGCACCGGCCCGGTCGCCATCCACGACTGCGCCACCTTCGGCTGGAGTCGACGCCTGATCATCCGCTGGACCACCGCGGGCAGCAGGCAACTCCACATGGTCCTCATCGATGTGCCCGCCGACCAGGCCAGGCACGGGCAGATCAGTCGGGGTCGGCGCGTCAACGGGCTCGCGTTCACCGGGCACTGCCGCCGCTGGGAAGCCCTGATGGACACACTCGGCGCGCGCGAGACCGTCGCAGCACCGAATCCGCGACCACTGGACGCCGCCTCAGTGGTGCTCATCGACCGCCCGACGCTACGGGCGGTCTCGCGCATCACCTTCGACGCGGTCTGAGCTCAGGGCACCAGCACCGTCAGCGCGCCCGGCATCGCCTGCGCGGTCACCGGCAGCATCCCGGCGGGTTCGCCGTCGGCCGTCGCGTGCCCGTCCCTGGCACTGACGGTGATCCGGCGCGCCCGGTAGCGCTGGGTGGCGGGATGGTCGATGCGCTTGCCCGCCGAGAGCGCGGGCAGCAGCCGGGCCAGTTCCAGGCGCGACATCGCGCCGACCACGGTGATGTCGAGGTATCCGTCGTCGGCGCGGGCCTCCGGACACACCAGCATCCCGCCGCCGTAGGTGCGGGTGTTGCCGATGGGCGCCATGACCGCGTCGGTGAGCACCACCACGTGCGAGTCGGGCGGGTTGTCCAGCGCGCCGGGCGCCAGGCCCGACATCTCGATACGGAACGGCAGCGTGTAGCCGCGCATCAGCTCGACGACGGCGGCGGCGGTGTAGCGCAGGGGTCCGCGCGGGTAGCGCATCCGGTTGGCGCGCAAGGTGACTCGCGCGTCGAAGCCGGTGCCGACCACGGTCGCGAACCACATCGGGGCGGTGGCGGTGGACTCGATGCGGCCCAGATCCAGCAGGCGGGTGTGACCGCGCAGCGCGATGTCGACGGCGGCGCGCGGGTCGTCGGTGGGGATGCCGAGTTCGCGCGCGAGGTCGTTGCCGGTGCCCGCGGGGACCAGTCCGAGCGGCACGCCGCTGTGCGCCACGGCCGCCAGCAGCACGTTCATCAGCCCGTCGCCGCCGACGCACAGCACCGCGTCGGGTCGATCGTCCCCGGCCAGGGCGGTGCGCACCTGGGCGACCGATTCGTCCGCGCTCGGGGCGCGCACCCGCGTCACCTCGACGCCCCGCGCACCCAACTCGCCCAGCACCGCCTCGGCGACCCCGTCGCCACGTCCCGACCCGGAGTGCGGGTTCGTGACGACCAGGACCCGACGCACCGAAAGTTCGCTCACGGCACCAGCTTCCCAGGGTTGAGCACGCCGGTGGGATCGAGCTCGCGCTTCACCGCGCGCAGCACGCGAACGCCCAGGTCACCGATCTCCGCACCCATCCACGGCCGGTGGTCGGCGCCGACGGCGTGGTGATGGGTGATGGTGCCGCCGGTGCCGACCATCGCCTCGCTCGCGGCGGTCTTGGCCAGGCGCCACTGGGCGATCGGGTCGTCGAGCTGCTTGGCCACGACGGTGAAGTACAGCGAGGCCCCGGTCGGGTAGGTGTGCGAGATATGGCACATGACCAGGGCGGGGGTGCCCTGCGCGGCGAGCGACTCGGTGAGCGCACTGGTCACCGCGGCCTTGAGGGTGGCCAGGTTGCTCCAGCTGGTGGCGGTTTCGAGGGTCTCGCACAGCACGCCGAGATCCAGCAGCGCGTCGCGCAGGTAGGGCGCGGCGAAGCGGCCGTGTTCCCACTGCCGCGCGGGCGCCTCGCCCAGTGCCGTGCCACCGGCGGCGGTGAGCAGGTCCGTGGCCTCGGCCGAGCGCGCGGCCACGTGCGCCGCGCTGCCCTCGAACGTGGTGATGGCCAGGCAGCCCGAGACCGGGTTGCCGCCGACATCGGCCGAGCGGGCCAGGTTCAGCCCCGTCTCCACCTCGTCGGACAACCGCAGCACCGTCGGCGCCGCGCCCGCCTGCACGACGGTGCGCAGCGCGGCCGCGCCCGCGGCGAAGTCGGGGAACGACCAGGCCTGGTAGGCGGTGGTCTCGGGCACCGGATGCACCCGCACGGTGACCGAGGTGATGATGCCGAGGGTGCCCTCGGACCCGACGAACAGCTCGCGCAGGTCCGGCCCGGCCGCCGACGCGGGGGCGCGGCCCAGGTCGAGGGTGCCCTGCGGGGTGGCGACCACGAGATGTTCGACCATGTCGTCGAAGCGCCCGTACCCCGCCGAGGCCTGGCCCGAGGACCTGGTCGCGGCGAATCCGCCGATGCTGGCGAATTCGAAACTCTGGGGGAAGTGGCCGAGCGAGAGCCCGTGCGCGCCGAGCAGTTCCTCCGCGCGGGGCCCGGTCAGCCCGGCGCCGAGGGTGGCGGTGCCGCTGACGGGGTCGACCGCGTCGATGGTGTCGAGTCGACGCAGATCCAGCGCGATCACGGTGTCGAAGCGGCCGCGCACGGGGTCGACGCCGCCGACCACGCTGGTGCCGCCGCCGAACGGAACCACCGCGATCTCGTGCGCCGCGCAGTAGGCGAGCAGCGCCATGACCTGCGCGTGGTCGGCGGGGAAGACGATCGCGTCGGGCGCGTCCTGCGGTTCGAGGTCGCGGCGACGCAGCAGATCGAGCGTGCTCTTGCCGCCCGCGTGCCGTAACCGGTCGAGCGGGTCCGTCGTGAGATATTCGTCACCGACGATGTCGGTCAGGCCGGTTCGGTCGGCGGTGGTGAGGGTGGTCGAGATCAGCGGGACGTCGGCCGCGTCGCGACGGGGCACCGGTTCGCCCGAGATGCCGAAAACCTGTCCGAGCAGACCCCGGATCTGTGCCGACAGCGGCTGGTGACCGGCGGCGACGCCCCAGGCGTCCCACACCATGTTCGGCGCCAGGGTGGCAGACCCGGAATGTTCGTGTTGCGTCTCGACCATGCGTTACATTCTGACATATAATGTCAAGTAGTTAACCCACGAGATGTCCTCGAGTCGTCAACCCACCGCTGTCGAATGTCACCAGCGACGTTTCATGGCGGAAACCCCTCTGGCCCGCTCGATACCCTTGGGCGGTTCCAGCTCGACCACGGTGCCCACCCGGCGCCATCGAACACACCGGCGGTGACCCAGATGATCGACCTCGCGACCCACGCTGACCAGCTCTCGCCGACAGATATGGCGATTCTCGATGCCACTCGGGCCTGCGTCGTCGACTTCGGCGTCCGTCGCACCACCCTCACCGAGGTGGCGCGTCGCGCGGGGGTCAGCAGACCCACGGTGTATCGCCGCTGGCCCGACACCGGGTCGCTGATCGCCGAGCTGCTGGTGCGTGAACTGCGCGCGATCGTCGCGACCACCTTCCCCGAGACCGGGATCGCCCGGGATCGGCTGGTGCACGGCATCGTGTCCGGGGCGGCGGCGATTCGGTCCAACGCGGTGTTCGCCAAGATCTTCCGCACCGACTCCGACCTGATGCTGACCTATGTGTTCGGTCGATTAGGGCGCAATCAGCGCACCCTGATCGGGCTGTTCGAGGTGGTCATCCGCGACGGTCACACCGACGGTTCCATCCGGGCGGGCGATCCCGAGCACATGGCCACCATGCTGCTGCTGATCACCCAGTCGGCGGTGCAGTCGGCGGGCACGGTCGCGGCCCTGCTGTCGGGCGCGGAATTCGACGCCGAGTTGTCCCGGGCTATCGAGGGTTATCTGCTCCCGTTACCCGAGAAGGACTGTGATGACTCCTGATTCCCCCGCCGCGCTGAACCTCGCCCGCCGCACCACCGAACTCGCCGCCCTCGCCGACGATCCCGCTGTCGATCTCGTCGTGATCGGCGGTGGCGTGACCGGCGCCGGCGTCGCCCTCGACGCCGCCGCGCGCGGCCTGCGCACAGTTCTGGTGGAGCGCAACGACTTCGCGTTCGGGACCAGTCGGTGGAGCTCCAAGCTGGTGCACGGCGGGCTGCGGTATCTGGCGAGCGGGCGGGTGGGGATCGCGCACGAGAGCGCGGTCGAGCGCGGAATCCTGTTGCGCACCACCGCGCCCCATCTGGTGCGGCCGCTGCCGCAGTTGGTGCCGTTGCTGCCCGACATCACCCGGGCCCAGAGTTCGCTCATCCGTGCGGGTTTCGCGGCCGGTGACGCCCTGCGGATCGCGGCGCGCACCTCGGCCGACACCCTGCCGCGGTCGCGTCGGGTGGCCGCGGCGGAGGCCCTGCGGTTGGCCCCCACCGTGCGCCGCGCCGGGCTGCGGGGCGGGTTGCAGGCGTGGGACGGACAGCTCGTCGACGACGCGCGCCTGGTCGTGGCGTTGGCTCGCACGGCCGCGGCGCAGGGCGCCGCGGTGCTCACCCGCGTGGAAGCCGTTGCCGCGACCGGGGATTCGGTGCGCCTGCGCGACACGCTGTCCGGCGAGACCCTGGAGGTGCGAGCGCGCGCGGTGGTGAACGCGACCGGCGTGTGGGCGGCCGAGGTCGACCACAGCATCGCCCTGCGACCCAGTCGCGGCACCCACCTCGTGTTCGACGCCGCCGCCTTCGGTGGCCTCACCGCCGCGTTGACCGTGCCCGTGCCCGGCAGTATCAGCCGGTTCGTCTTCGCGTTGCCCGCCGCGCACGACCGCGTCTACCTCGGCCTCACCGACGAGGACGCTCCCGGCCCGATCCCCGACGAGCCCAAGCCCACCGAGGCCGAGATCGACTTCCTGCTCGCCACCATCAACACCGTGCTGCGCGAGCCCCTGACCCGCGCCGACATCCGCGGCACTTTCGCCGGCCTGCGCCCGCTGCTCGAGACCGACGACGACAGCACCGCCGACATCTCCCGCGAACACGCGGTCCTCACCGCTCCCGACGGCCTGATCACCGTCGTCGGCGGCAAACTCACCACCTACCGCCAGATGGCCGAGGACGCCGTCGACGCCGCGCTCGCCCGGTCCCGTCTGTCCGCCGCCCCCTGCCGCACCGCCACCCTGCCCCTGGTCGGCGCGGTCACCGGCGCCGACCGCGACCGCATCGACGCACCCCCCGTGCTGATCGAGCGCTACGGCAGCGAAGCCACCCGGATCGTCGCCGCCTGGCTCGCCGACCCGACCCTGGCCGAACCGGTAGCTCCCGGAATCGACGTCACCGCCGCCGAATTCGACTTCGCCATCACCCACGAGGGCGCCCTCACCACCGACGACCTCCTCGACCGCCGCACCCGCATCGGCCTGGTCCCCACCGACCGCACCGCCGCCACCCCCGCCGCCGAGGCCGCCTTCACCCGCCGAACCGCCACCCGCTGACCCCTGGACAGTCGATCACCACGCCCTGGTGGCGAACTCCCCCACCTTTCCTCGCCACCACGGCGTGCTGATCTTGAAACCGACCCCGCCGCAAACGCACGTGTGTGCGACTCAACCCTCGAGCACCCAGGTCTTCAGATCCGCGCGCATCGACGCGCGAGGCCACTCGTCGAGCCCGTGCGCAACCTCGTTCGCCCGAATCGCCCGCAACCCGGGCGGTTCGTCGGCGGGTGGGACGTAGGTGAAGCCGAGGCGTTCGTAATACGGCCCGTTCCACGGAACCTGGGTGAACGTGGTCAGCGTGATCTCGCACAGCCCACGGTCTTTCGCCCAGCGCACCGCGTGGTCGATCAGGCGCTTGCCGATCCGGGCGCCGGCGTGGGCAGGGTCGACGGAGACCTGGTCGATGTGTGGCTGATCGTCGACCAACCCGAGTACCAGATACCCGATCGCGTGATCGTCCGCATCGGGCCACACCCACGCTCGCCCCTCGATCACGAACCCCCGCAACACCTCTCGTGACGGCGGCTCGTCCTCGGCCACCGCGTTCATCCCCACCTCGGCGAACGGCGCCCCCGCCCGCCGCTCGATCTCCTGCAGTTGCCCGATCTCGTCCTCGCGCGCGAGCCGGATCGGCCCGCCCGGCGCCAGGCGATTGCCCGCCGAGACGACCACGCCCGACTCCTCGACCCCGGTCATCGCGCGACCGCCGGGGTGTCGAGGATGCCGTCGAGCAGCGCGCGCAGCGTCCACCGCGACCGTTCGATATCGGCGTCGGAGTGTCGTCCTTCGCGGGTGCCCGCGGCCTCGGCGGTGATGTGCAGGTAGATCAGATCGATGGCCCACCCCGCGGTGTCGGGGTCGAGTCCGCCTTCGAGCAGTAACTCCCGCACCCGATCGACCAGCACGCGCGCGTGCTCGGTGGTGGGTGTGCGTCCGAAGGCGACCAGCGCGAGCCCTTCGTGGCGGCCGAGTACCTCGATCGCCGATTCCACCAGTGCGGTGAGCCGGGCCCGCCAGGCACCGTCGACCGGGACGACCACCTGCGACAGCACGTGGTCGAGCATGGCCTTCATGAGGTCGTCGCGGTTGGCGACGTAGACGTAGAGCGAGGCGGCGCCGGTGTCGAGTTCCTGGGCGACCCGGCGCATGGTGAGCGCGGCGGCGCCGTGGGTGTCGAGGACGCGCAGTCCGGTCTCGATCACGAGGTCGCGACTGAGCGGGGCTTTCGCCGGTCGGGCCCGGCGGCTGACGGGTGCGGCGGTCATGCGCCGATCGTACGCGCCCACCGAACGACGTTTGGCACGAACATCGTTCGGGCTGTACCTTCGGGCCTTATCCCCCGGCTCCGAGCCCTCTATGCTGGCGGGCGGAGACCTCGGTCGCGGTCTGCCGCGGGGCGGGGGACGGCGATGAGGGCCAGTCCGAGAAGGAGGCGTTGATGCACGCGCATTCGTCCACCGTGGCCATCGTGCCGGGCACCGGGATCGTGGCCCGATTCGGCGACGTCGTCGTCTACCTGGCCGGGGAAACGCCGTCGACCGATCGCCTCCTCGGCGCGGTGGAGACCGTCGCCAACAACACCGCCGCCTCGGCCCCCGGCGCGGCGCTGGCGCAGCGACTGGCGGGCGTGGTCTTCGGCGGCGCTTCGGCCCCACCACCTTTCGGCGTGCTCGCCCCCACCGGCGACGGCATGCTGATCCTGCTGCGCGGCGCGGTGATCGCCGAGATCTCCGGCGCGGAGGGCAATCGCCGCCTGGCCGGCGACCGGGCCTTCACCTGGGTCGACGAGATCATCCGCGAACCCGTCCGCCGCATCGCCGTCGGCGCCGAGATGGCCGACCCCACCAGCGCCAACCCCCGCACCGACCTGCGCGCGGGCATCGTCACCGGCAACGGTTTCGTGCTGAATCTCGGCCGCCGCCGCAATCCCGCGCCCCGGCGCGTGGAGGCCGTCGACGAGCCCGCCCCGACCGAGGCCACCGGCTTCCAAGCCCTGCGCGCGCCCGATGCCCCGCCCGGATTCACCGCGCAGGCCGAGCAACCCCACGCGGTACCGCAACCCCCGGCGGTATCGGCCGACGCGGGCCGACCCGACAGCGCGACGGTGAGCCACCGCCCGAACACCGGCGACGGTGCCACCGTGAGCACCGGCACCCGCAATTCCCCCACGAACACTCCCCCGCTGGCCTGGTCCCAGGCCATCGACGCCGCCCCGCGCCCCGAACCGGTCGCCCTGAGCAAGAGCGCGCCCCCGAGCAGTTCCCGGGGCGCCCTGGTGACCGAGGACGGGCTCAGCTACCCCCTGGACCGGGCGTATGTGCTCGGCCGCAATCCGGCGGGTGAGGAATCGGTGCGGGCCTCCGCGGCGACCCCGATCCTGATCGAACGGGATCGGCTCGTCTCGCGGGTCCATGCCTTCGTCGCCCCCGACCGTGGCAAGGTGTTCGTCCGCGAGGCCCCCGCGACCTCGGGTACCTTCTTCGCCGCCCCCGACAGCGAGCGCTGGTCACGCGTGGGCACCCTCCCGATCGAGTTGCAACCGGGCTGGCGCCTGCGGATCAACGACTTCCTGCTGACCTACTGCGTATAACTCTCGGTGACCATCCCGACGCCCGTGCGTGGCGCACCACGGGCGTCGGATCGCGAAACGCTCAGGCCTCGAGGGCGTCGAGCAGCGCGGCGCGCTGACGAGCACCCAGACCACCGATACGGCGATCCTCGGGAATCTCGGCCTGGTCCATCAACTTCGCGGCCTTGACCGGGCCGACGCCCGGCAGAGCCTTGATCACGGCAGCGACCTTGGTCTTTTTGACCAGATCGTCGCTGTCGGCCTTCTTGAGCAGATCGGCGACGGTGACCTTGCCGTCCTTCACCTTGCCGATCAGTTCCGAGCGCGCCTTGCGCACGGCAGCCGCTTTGGCCAACGCCTCGGTGCGCTGTTCGGCGGTCATCGTAGGCAGTGCCATGTCTCCTCCGCTTCCACTCGTCACTCGAACATCTGATTGACGGACCGAGTAAACAGCACGAAATCGGCAGCATCAGTCCGACACACCGCGAGAATACGCCGATGAGTTTTGCGTGCCGAGCCCGTCGTATTGAGTGAAGGCCCTGCTGAACGGACCAAACGGACGAAAAGACGGTTTCGGCCGAACCATTCCCCTATCGGTTTCGCCACCCCCCAGTGGTCCGCGTAACACGGTGATGACCAGCGACGACACACCAGCAGAAGCACTTCACGGGATCAAGGTTCAACGGCGAACCACGGAGGATCAACGACGCTCCTCGGCCCCGGGCGCGACGGTCATCGGCCGTCGTCACCGTCTCCCGTTCTGGTGCATCGACAGCTACACAGCTTGTGCGCCAGACATTTTCGTCGCCTGCGGGTTCGAGATTTTTCGGGCCCGCGGGTGTAGTACCCCGCTCGATGCGCAACAATGACGCGACCCGGCGAACCCTTTTGCTACCTGGAGTTGCGATGCGCGAGGAACACCCGCTCGACCACGAGGTCACGTCCTTGCCCGTGCGGGTGGAACGGGCCAGGCAACGCATCGCCTACCAGTCCGACCCCGCACTGACCGACGCGCTCTCGGAAGACGAACTGCGCGCCGAACGCGAGCTGGCCGAGAAGATCCGCACCTACGAGCGCGAGCAGCGTTGGAAGCAGATCAAGGCCACCTCCTCGCACGCCGACCGTCTGCGTGACACCACCGCCGAGCTCGAGCGGGCCGAGATGGCGGATCTGATGCTCGCACGCAAGGCCATCGCCGCGCAGCGCCGCGAATCCAATCCCCGGGCTCGGCTGGCCTCGCTGTATCAGCACCGCACCTGGTCGCTGCGCGCGCTCGCGGGCGTGGTGATCGCGGGCATGCTGTGGTCGGCGGTGAACGTGCAGCACAACATCGCCCCCGGCGGACCGAGCGACCCGCTCTACTGGGCCAGCTTCGGCCTGGAGGCGATGATCAGCGTGTGTCTGATCATCATCATGATCGGCACCACCCGGGTCTCGGAGTGGGGCGTGCTGGGCAACCGCACGCAGGTGCTCGTCGCCGAGCTGTTCCTGCTCACCCTCACCATCGCACTGAACACCTACCCGCACCTGAGCGCGGGGCACTGGTACGACGCCGCTGTGCACGCGGTGGCCCCGGTGATGATCGGTGTCGCCCTGCTCATCCACAACGCCGCCAGCGCCCGCTACAGCACCGCGATCGCCCGTGCCAGCGCGGAGATCCCCGCCGAGGAGGGCGACGAGCTCTCGGCCGCCCCGAGCATGACCCGCTGAACCCACGAGAAAGCGCCCCCTCGGATCGGAATCCGAGGGGGCGCTTTCGTTGTCTGGGAGGCTACGCCGACTTGTCGCGACGCTCGGTGCGCTGCGCCTTGCGCGGCACGATCGTCGGCAGCACGTTGTCGATGACGGTGTCGGCGTTCACGACCACCTTGGCGACATCGTCGCGGCCGGGGATGTCGTACATCACCGGCAGCAGGACCTCTTCCATGATGGCGCGCAGGCCACGGGCGCCGGTGCCGCGCAGGATGGCCTGATCGGCGATGGCCTCGAGCGCGTCGGTGGTGAACTCGAGGTCGACGCCGTCCATCTCGAACAGGCGAACGTACTGCTTGACCAGCGCGTTCTTCGGCTCGGACAGGATGGTGACCAGCGATTCCTTGTCCAGGTTGGTCACCGAGGCGACCACGGGCAGGCGGCCGATGAACTCGGGGATCAGACCGAACTTGATCAGGTCCTCGGGCATCACGTCGGCGAAGTGGTCATCGGTGTCGACCTCGGCCTTGGAGCGCACCTCGGCGCCGAAGCCGATGCCGCGGTGACCGGTGCGGTCGGAGATGATCTTCTCCAGGCCCGCGAAGGCGCCCGCCACGATGAACAGCACGTTGGTGGTGTCGATCTGGATGAATTCCTGGTGCGGGTGCTTGCGACCGCCCTGCGGCGGCACACTCGCCTGGGTGCCCTCCAGGATCTTCAGCAGCGCCTGCTGCACGCCCTCGCCGGACACGTCACGGGTGATCGAGGGGTTCTCGCTCTTGCGGGCGATCTTGTCGACCTCGTCGATGTAGATGATGCCCGTCTCGGCGCGCTTGACGTCGTAGTCGGCGGCCTGGATCAGCTTGAGCAGGATGTTCTCGACATCCTCGCCGACATAGCCCGCCTCGGTGAGCGCGGTGGCGTCGGCGATGGCGAACGGCACGTTGAGCATCTTGGCCAGCGTCTGCGCGAGGTAGGTCTTGCCGCAACCGGTGGGGCCGAGCATCAAGATGTTCGACTTGGCCAGCTCGACGGTCTCGCCGCGGCTGTCACGGCCCTTGTCGCCGGCCTGGATGCGCTTGTAGTGGTTGTAGACCGCCACCGCGAGCGTGCGCTTGGCCGTGTCCTGGCCGATCACGTAATTCTCGAGGAAATCCCGGATCTCCGAGGGCTTGGGCAGCTCGTCGAGCTTGACCTCGCTCGACTCGGCCAGCTCTTCCTCGATGATCTCGTTGCACAGGTCGATGCACTCGTCGCAGATATAGACCCCGGGGCCCGCAATGAGCTTCTTGACCTGCTTCTGGCTCTTTCCGCAGAACGAGCACTTGAGCAGATCGCCGCCGTCTCCGATGCGCGCCATCTCGTAGGTCCCTACTTCCTTGTCCGAGTGCGACCGTCGTCCCCGATTGGGCCGGAAAAATTCGTCTCGGTGCCGCCAATCAGAGCAATGGTCCCTGAGTCGACCGTACCTGGTGTGCGCGAGACAGGTCGACAACTCGCGCATGTTTCTGTGATGCGTTGAACAAAAACCGAGCCCGCCGCCCCGACCGGGGCAGCGGGCCCGGGCGTGTCACTTCTGTCCGCTGAGCTTCCGGTAATCGAAGACCTGGTCGATGATGCCGTATTCCTTGGCTTCCTCGGCGGTCAGGATGTTGTCCCGGTCGGTGTCCTTGCGGACCTGCTCCTCGGACTTGCCGGTGTGGCGCGCGATGGTGACTTCCATCAGGCGACGCATCCGCTCGATCTCGGCCGCGGCGATCTCGAGGTCGGAGACCTGACCCTGCACCCCGCCCGAGGACGGCTGGTGGATCAGGATGCGCGCGTTGGGCAGCGCGGCGCGCTTACCCGGCGCACCGGCGGCCAGCAGCACCGCGGCGGCCGAGGCGGCCTGGCCGAGGCAGACCGTGACCACGTCGGGGCGCACGTACTGCATGGTGTCGTAGATGGCCATCAGCGCGGTGAACGAACCACCGGGCGAGTTGATGTACATGGTGATGTCGCGATCGGGGTCCTGGGACTCCAGCACCAGCAGCTGCGCCATGATGTCGTTGGCCGAGACGTCGTCGACCTGGTTGCCCAGGAAGATGATGCGCTCTTCGAACAGCTTGTTGTACGGGTCGGAGGTCTTGATCCCGAACGAGGTCTGCTCGGTGAACTGGGGCAGGATGTAGCGCGACTGCGGGGTGGCGGCGGCGCCACCGAGGCCGCGTGGGTCGATCAGATTGGCCATCTTTGTCTCCAAGCTTGTCTCGAGTGTGAGGGGGCGCGCCGGCGCTACTTCGCCTGGTTGGCGTGGGCGACCACGTGGTCGATGAAGCCGTATTCGAGGGCTTCCTTCGCCGTGAACCAGCGATCGCGGTCCGCGTCCTCGGTCACCTGCTGCACCGACTTGCCGGTGTGCAGCGACTGCAGCTCGTTGAGCTCACGCTTGGTGTGGGCGAACTGCTCGGCCATGATCGCGATGTCGGCCGCCGAACCGCCGATGCCGGCCGAGGGCTGGTGCATCATGATCCGGGTGTGCGGCAGCGCGAAACGCTTGCCCTTGGTGCCCGCGGTGAGCAGGAACTGCCCCATCGACGCCGCCAGGCCCATCGCGACGGTCTTGATGTCGCACTCGGCGAACTGCATCGTGTCGTAGATGGCCATCCCCGCGGTGACCGAGCCACCGGGGGAGTTGATGTAGAGGGAGATGTCCTTGGTCGGATCCTCGGCCGAGAGCAGCAGGATCTGCGCGCACAGCTTGTTCGCGATGTCGTCGTCGACCTGGGTGCCCAGGAAGATGATGCGCTCGCGCAGCAGCCGCTCGTAGACCGAATCACTGAGGTTGAGACCAGCGGTAGCGGCTGTCATGACCCCTGCCTGGTTGATTGTCACGGATACCTGCCTTCTCTTCTCACCGATTGCTAACGGCCATACGGTTCGTCGTCTCAAACACTAACGAAGCAGGGCGGCACCGAACTCCCGGTACCGCCCTTCTTCGCTCAGAGCGCAATCTCGTCGCGCTCGATTCCACTCACGGGCGCAATCAAATCACGCCACGCGAAACTACTCGGCAGCGGCGTCGCCCTGCTCGGTCTCGGCGGAATCGGCGGGGTCACCGAACATTTCGGTGGTGTCGACCACGTTGCCGTCGGAGTCGGTGACCTTGACCTGGCCGACCACACCGGCCAGCGCCTTGCCGCGACGCACGTCGGCGAAGACCGCGCCGAGCTGGCCCGCCTGCTGCACCTGCTGGATGAACTGCTCGGGCGACATGCCGTAGCGCTGCGCCTGGAACAGGATTCGCTCGGTCAGCTCCTGCTGGCCGACCTGGGTGCCCTCGGCCTCGGCGATCGCGTCCAGCAGCAGCTGGGTCTTGACCGACTTCTCGGCGGCGTCCTTGGTGTCCTTGTCGAACTCCTCGCGGGAGGAGCCCTGCGCCTCGAGCGCCTCGGCCAGCTTGGCCTCGTCGTGGTCGAAACCGTGGACGGCGTCGTGGATCACGGCGTCGACCTCGGCCTTGACGACGGCCTCCGGCAGCGGGACCTCGACGGTCTCGAGCAGGGTGTCGAGCACCTTGTCGCGGATGGAACCGGCCTGCTCGACCTTCTTGACGCGCTCGACGCGACCCTTGAGGTCTTCCTTGAGCTCGTCGATGGTGTCGAATTCGCTGGCCAGCTGCGCGAACTCGTCGTCGGCCTCGGGCAGCTCGCGCTCCTTGACCGACTGCACGGTCACGGTGATCACGGCTTCCTTGCCGGCGTGGTCACCGGCCACCAGGGTGGAGGTGAACTCGGCGGACTCGCCGGCCTTCAGGCCGATGACGGCTTCGTCGAGGCCCTCGATCAGCTGACCCGAACCGACCTCGTGCGACAGACCGGTGGTGGCCGCCTCGGGGACGTCCTCGCCGTCGACGGTGGCCGAGAGATCGATCGAGACGAAGTCACCGTCGGCGACCGGACGCTCGACACCGGTGAGGGTGCCGAAACGCTGGCGCAGCGAGGTGAGCTGCTCCTCGATGTCGGCGTCGTCGATGGTGAACGAGTCGACGCTGACCTCGATGCCCGAGTAGTCGGGCAGGGTGATCTCGGGGCGCACGTCGACCTCGGCGGTGAACGCCAGCTCTTCGCCGTCTTCGATCTTGGTGATCTCGATCTCGGGCTGGCCGATGACCTTCACCTCGCCGGCCTGCACGGCCTCGGCGTACTTGTTCGGCAGCGCGTCGTTGACGACCTGCTCGAGCACGGCGCCACGGCCGACGCGGGTCTCGATCAGCTTGGCCGGAGCCTTGCCGGGACGGAAGCCGGGGATCTTGACCTGGTTGGCCAGTGCCTTGTACGCCTTGTCGAAGTCGGGCTTCAGCTCCTCGAAGGGCACCTCGACGTTGATCCGGACCCGGGTCGGGCTCAGCTGCTCGACGGTGCTCTTCACGGACATACTCCTTGGTTCGTAGTTCATGGTGGTGTCCCCGCATGGGGCGGCGCGCCCCGAAAGAAGGGGTGCGGCGTACGCATCCCGACCAGGTTAGTTGACCGCGTGGGCGGTCGCGCAATCGGCGGTTGGTTGCGACGGCGTGTTCAGCTACCGACCTGCACGGCGTCGGTGACGAAGACCAGGGTCTCGTTCGGGGCCACGCCCTGGCCGCCCTGGCCGTAGCCGAGGTCCGGCGGCACGATCAGCAGGCGCCGGGCGCCTTCCTGCACGCCGAGCAGGCCCTGGTCCCAGCCCTCGATGACCTGTCCGGCGCCGAGGGTGAGCCCGAAGGGCGTGCCGCGCTGGAAGGAACTGTCGAGGACCTGCTTGTCGGACCAGGTGACCAGTTCGTAGTTCATGGTGAGCGGCTGACCCGCCACCGCGCCCGGTCCGCTGCCGGGGACCAGGTCCTTGACGACGAGGGTCGTGGGCGCGGTGCAGTCGTCGGGGATGGTGATGGTGGGCGGCTGGCCGTACCCGCCGTCGACCTTCACATCGTCGGCGGTGCATTCGCGATCCGGGGTCGCCGAACTGGTCGAATCCGAGTCCGAACCGCAGGCCGCGACGGTGAACGCGGCGGCCGTGACGAGTCCGATGCCGATGATCCTGCCGAGAGAACGCATGGCCCGCACAGTAATCGACCGTCGTTGCGGGCCCGGGAACCGGCTCGACGGTAGGCTCGGCGATGCGTGTCTCAGCAGGTCCTTCGCGGCGCGCGCCGTGTCGCGAACTCGCAGCGAGAACGAGGAGTCCGCGATGACCCGGTCCAGCGATTCCCAGGGCGATACCGCCGCGGACGATGTCGAACGCGGTGGCGGCGGCGAGAACATCGCCCCCACGCCCTACGTGCTGTCCGAGGCGCCCGGCCCGCTCTCGCGCGCCGAACTCGTCGCGGTGGACGCGTGGTGGCGCGCGGCGAACTATCTGTCCGTCGGCCAGATCTATCTGATGGGCAACCCGCTGCTGCGCACCCCGCTGGTCGCCGAGGACATCAAACCGCGCCTGCTCGGCCATTTCGGCACGGTTCCCGGCCTGAATCTGGTGTGGGCCCACGCCAATCGGGTGATCAGGGCGCGCGGGTTGAACGCGGTCTACGTGGCGGGCCCCGGGCACGGCGGTCCCGGCCCGAACGCGTGCGCGTGGCTGGAGAACGCCTACGCCGACCTCGAACCCGATATCCCGCGCGACCTCGCGGGCATGGGCGCGTTCTTCCACCGGTTCTCCTTCCCCGGCGGTGTCCCCAGCCATTGCGCGCCGGAGACGCCGGGTTCGTTGAACGAGGGCGGCGAGCTCGGGTACTCGCTGCTGCACGCCTACGGCGCCGCCCTGGACAACCCCGAGTTGGTGGTGTTCTGCGTGATCGGCGACGGCGAGGCCGAAACCGGTCCGCTGGCGGGCAGTTGGCACGCCAACAAGTTCCTCAACGCGGGCCGCGACGGCGCGGTGGTGCCGATTCTCGCGCTCAACGAGTACAAGATCGCCAACCCGACGATCCTGGCCCGGATGCCCAAACCGGAGCTGGTGGAACTGCTGCGCGGCTACGGCTACGAGCCGCTGATCGTGTCCGGCAACGACCCCGCGCCCGTGCACCAGGCGATGGCCACCGCGATGGACGCCTGCCTGGACCGGATCGCGCGGTTCCAGCGCGCGGCGCGCGAGGACGGCGACGGCACGCGTCCGCGCTGGCCGATGATCGTGATGCACACGCCGAAGGGCTGGACCTGTCCCCCGGTGGTCGACGGCCACCGGGTCGAGGGCACCTTCCGCGCGCATCAGGTGCCGCTGCCCAACGCGCGCACCAACCCGGTGCACCGGCGCGTGCTCGAGCTGTGGTTGCGGTCCTATCGCCCCGAGGAGCTGTTCGACGGTGACGGCGCGCCGGTCGGCGTCCTGCTCGAGCAGGTCCCCGAGCTGCCGATGAGCCTGAACCCGGTGGCCAACGGCGGCCTGCTGGTTCGCGATCTGGACCTGCCGGATTGGCGCGAGTACTGCGTGGACGTGCCGACACCCGGCGCGGTCGAGCACGAGGCCACCCGGGTACTCGGCAGCTGGCTGCGCGATGTCACCGCCCGCAATCCGCACAATTTCTTGACCTTCGCCCCCGACGAGTTGGTCAGCAACCGCCTGCAGGACGTGCTCGAGGTGACCGGGCGCGACTGGCAGGAGGAGGTCGGGCGCTTCGACGTGGACCTGTCCACCACCGGTCGCGTGGTGGAGGTGCTGTCCGAGCACATGTGCGAGGGCCTGCTCGAGGGCTATCTGCTGACCGGGCGCCACGGCGTGTTCAGCTGCTACGAGGCGTTCATCCACATCGTCGACTCCATGTTCAACCAGCACGCCAAGTGGCTCGACGCCAGCCTGCGGGTGCCGTGGCGGCGCAAGATCCCCAGCCTGAACTACCTGCTCACCTCGCATGTGTGGCGCCAGGACCACAACGGGTTCACCCACCAGGATCCCGGTTTCCTCGACGTGGTCGCCAACAAGAGCCCCGATATCGTGCGCGTGTACCTGCCGCCGGACGCCAACACCCTGCTCTCGACCTACGACCACTGCCTGCGCTCGCTGCACTACGCCAACGTGGTGGTGGCGGGCAAACAGCCCAGCCCGGATTGGCTCTCGGCCGAGCAGGCGGGGCTGCACTGCACGCGCGGCCTCGGCATCTGGGAGTGGGCCTGCCACCGCGACGACCCGGGCACCA
Organism: Nocardia lasii; assembly: GCF_042658545.1. Taxonomy (NCBI): domain Bacteria; kingdom Bacillati; phylum Actinomycetota; class Actinomycetes; order Mycobacteriales; family Nocardiaceae; genus Nocardia; species Nocardia lasii. Next base: position 182,038 of record NZ_JBHSQN010000013.1, on the reverse strand, counting down.
CCCCCGACGTGGTGCTCGGTTGCGCGGGCGATGTGCCGACGCTCGAGGCCCTCGCGGCGGCGGCGATCCTGCGCGACCGCCTGCCGGACCTGCGCGTCCGCTTCGTCAATGTGGTCGATCTGATGCGCATGCTGCCCGCCGACGAGCACCCGCACGGCCTGCCCGACGCCGAGTTCGACGCCCTGTTCACCACCGACCGCCCGGTGATCTTCGCTTTCCACGGCTATCCGTGGCTGGTGCATCGGCTCACCTACCGCCGCACCAATCACCACAATCTGCACGTGCGCGGATACAAGGAGAAGGGCACGACCACCACCCCCTTCGACATGGTGATGCTCAACGATCTGGACCGCTTCCACCTGGTCATCGATGTGATCGACCGGGTGCCCGGCCTGCGCGAACGCGCGGCGGGACTGCGTCAGGAGATCGTCGACGCGCGCCTGATCGCGCGCCGGTGGACCAGGGAGCACGGCGCCGACATCCCGGTGGTCGCCGACTGGGTCTGGCCCGACGCCGCGATCCCCACCCCGGAGTAACGCGGTTGCGACGCGGGCGCGGCCTGCACCACGATGGAGGGGCGATGACCCAAGCACGCCAGCCCGATACCCTGCCCCGTGACCGCCGTGACCTGACCGGACCGTTCGACGTGATCGGCGATGTCCACGGGTGCCGTGGTGAACTCGAAACCCTGCTCACCGAGCTCGGCTACGCCCTCGACCGCGACGAACTGGGCCGCCCGATCGGTGCCACACACCCCGAGAACCGGACCGTGGTCTTCGTCGGTGACCTCGTCGACCGGGGCCCCGACTCCCCCGGTGTCCTGCGCCTGGCGATGGGCATGGTCGACGCGCGCACGGCCCTGTGCGTCACCGGCAATCACGACCACAAACTCATGCGGGCGCTGGACGGTCGCAATGTGCGCATCGCCCACGGCCTGGAACAGACCCTGGACCAACTGTCCGTCGAGGACGACGAATTCCGTGGCGCCGCACACACTTTCCTGCGCGAGCTGCCCAGCCACTACCTGCTCGACCGGGGTCGGCTGGTGGTCGCGCACGCGGGTCTGCCCGAGAGTCTGCACGGCAGCACGTCGGGTCGGGCCCGCTCGTTCGCCCTCTACGGCGCCCCCACGGGCGAGATCGACGCGCACGGCTATCCCGTGCGCTACGACTGGGCGCAGGACTATCGCGGCACCGCCACGGTCCTCTACGGCCACACCCCCGTCACCGACCTCACCTGGGTCAACAACACGCTCTGCCTCGACACCGGCGCCGTCTTCGGCGGCACCCTCTCAGCCGTGCGCTACCCCGAGCTGAGCACGGTCTCGGTCCCCGCCGAGCAGGTCTGGTGCGAACGCCCCGGTATCTCCCCGGTCGACCGCTGAACTGCGAAACCTCCAGCACCCCAACACTATTCGCCGATCCCGGCGCGCGTCGCGGGCGGCCCGCGCCGACCTCCGTCGAACCGAACGTCGCGAAACACCGCATGACAACGGCTTATTCGACGAACCAGGGCCTACGATCGCAGCGGACGACCCGACTTCACTGCTGAGGAGAGGTTTCATGCGCCGAACACTGCTCGCACTGTCCGTACTCGGCCCGCTGGCATTGGCCGGCATCGCCACCGCCGACCCCGCCCCGCCCACCGAGGGCACTCTCACGGTCCACGCGTTCACCGGCCGAGAAATCCTCCCGGTCAATCACGCCGACATCGCGGTGACCCCCTGCGACACCACCGAGCCGATCGTCACCCTGATCAGCGGCGCCGACGGCCGAGCGACGATCGCCCTACCCACGGGCTGCTACGACGTCGGGGTGGCAACGGTCCCCGTCGGCTGCGGTCTGCGAACCGACACCCCGGTCCAGGTCAGCGTCACACCGGGCACAGAATCGCGAGCCGACTTCCGCTTCGGCTGCGCCTGACCCCACCGAACCACTCTGACCTGGGCGAATCGTGATGGTCGGGGTGACAGGATTTGAACCTGCGACCCTCCGCTCCCAAAGCGGGGAGATCGACCCGAGGTCAGAGGGTATTTCAGGTGCCCACGTGCGTTCTACGTGCAACATCTCCGCCGGTCAGTGCATGACGATTCCGGGCGGCAGCTTGGCCGCGTCCCCGCTTCGTGCGATCTCGCTCAGACGAATGGCGATCTCCCGATCACGCCCGGCGACCATGTGCATGTAGCGCGATGCCGCTTGGTCCGACGAGTGCCCGGCGCGCTTCTTGAGGTCGGCCAGCGTGGCCCCTGATGCCGCAGCGAGCGACTGCCCGGTGTGCCGGAGATCGTGAAACGTTCCGGTGAAGCCGACCGTCTTCTTGGCGCGGTTGAACGCCTGCGAGATCGTGTTGCCCTTCATCGGAGCACCATCACGGCCGACGAAGAACCGTTCGGGTCCGGCCCATTCGTCGCGATGCTTGCGCACCCACGGAATGATGTGCGGCGGGATCGCGATCGGTCGACCGCCGGCGTCCGTCTTCGGGTCCTTGTCGAACGCGAGATCCGATTCGAGCAATTCGACCCGGTTGCGGATCACCCACGCGGTTGCCGAATCAATGTCGACGAAAGCGGTTTGCAGTGCGCACAGCTCACCACGCCGAATCTCACACCAGGCCGCCATCAGCACAGCCGCACGGAATCGCGGCGTGATTGCCTCCACCAGCTGCTCGATCATTGCGGGAGTGGCAATCGGCCGCTCCTTCGCCCTGTCCGCGCCAGCTCCTCGAATCTGGCAGGGGTTCGAGGCAACGGCCTTCTCCCGCACGGCACAATTCATGACGGTACTCAGGAAGCGATAGGACTGGGCAATCGACGTGCGGCCACCAGTTCCCGCCATCACCTTCTTGTGCCAGGCCCGAACGACTGTCGGCGTCATCGCGACCAGAGGCACATCGTGCAGGTCGACCATATGCAAGCGCAGGTTCCGCAGGCACGTTTCCTCCCAACGCAAACCGACCTCGGGGTTGTCCCGAAGGTATGCCTTTGCGTAGTCCTCGAACCGTTGCCGACCTGCGCCGTCATCGAGCCATGTCCCCCGGCTGATATCGCTTTCGATCTTGACCAGCCACCGGTCCGCGTCCGTCTTGGTGCGGAACGTGTTGGGCGCGTTCTGGCGCTTGCCATTGGGCGCGATGAACGACGCCTGGAACTTGCCCGAGGGCAGCTTGCGAACGTTGCCGAAACGTCGACGGGCCATCACGCCACCACCCTGCCGCCGGACCAGCTCACCTGAACGGGCTCGACACGACCGGACTGAGCGAATGCCTCGAGGTCGGAGCGCTTGAATCGCACGTGATTGCCGACCTTGTAGAACACCACTCGCCGCTCGGCCACCAGCCGACGAATGAACCGAACCCCAGTGCCGAGGTATTCGGCGGCCTGCTCGACGGTCAGATACTCCGTGCTGAGCCGAATTTCCATTTCTCTTCCCTCCCTATGCCGCGGATTGCTGAATGACTGAAATATGTTGTGGCACAACAGTTTCACGTGAAACTCCCTGCTCACCGGGTGGACTGTCGGCCAGGGCGAGACGGGCCGCGTTGTACTCGTTTCGCCATCGCGAGCGGGCCGCTACCAACGCGATCACGAGGTGTTCCCGAGGGGGCGCGTCCTTGTCGCCGGGCGGGACCGGATACACGCGCAGGTGCGAGGTTTCCGGCTTCACGATTCCCACGGCCGCGAGCTGTTGCCGAACGAACTCGGTGCGTTCGGCCTTGTGGTCGGGCAGGGTCTTGCCGGTCCACTTCTTCGACACCAGCACTCGCCGACCGGGCAGGCCGAGGGTGTCGCGGCGGTGGGCTTTGCCCTTGCACCGGCCGGGTTGGGTCTTTTCCGTGGCGCCCTTGGGGACGATCCCGTAGCGCAACCACACACCGCAGCGTGGCGAGCACGGAGTGACGCACAGTTCGGCGTGGAGGCGGTCGTAGTGCTCGGCGACGCGACGCGAGCCCGGTTCGAGCAGGGTCGCGACATCCTTGGTCAGGTACTTGGTCAGGTACCGCACCCGGTGCTCGGCCTTGTCGGTGCCACCGAGGACCTGAATCGGCTTGGACTGCTGGCCGAACCGCACAACGTGAGCCGGTTCGAGGTCATCGACACTGTCCATCACGGCCTGGGCTTCATCCCAAGTCGGCAGCGCCGCACCGGTATCGGGGTCGCAGAAAAGGCCGGCCTCGTAGTCCCACACCGGCATGTGCCCGGTCTGGTAGACGGGCCGGTCGAAGTGCGGCCACCAGATTTGGCGGTAGGTTGCCGCGGTGACGGCCTTGAGCAGTTTGTTCGAGACCGAGCCCCGGATGGCGATGTGCAGGTGCGGGGCCCCGCGCTTCTGCGGTTCGACAGTGGCGAAGTACTGCACGTCCCAGCCGACGGCGCGACGCAGGTTCTGTACCCAGCGATCGAACAGGGCGGCGAAGTGCACGATGTCGCGGGCAGCGCGGGTGTAGTCGTAGGTCTCGGGGTCGACCGGGGACCCGTCAGAGACCGTCTTCTGGGCTTTCGGGTCGTAGACGTAGTTGATCGCGCCGTAGCCGTCGAGGGTCAACGTCAGAAACGTCGAGGGCTGGTAGCCGTTGTAGACCTGCCCGACGGTGCGCTTCTCGACCTTGCGGCGGGGCAGGTCGGGCACGTCCTGGCGGCGGCGGGTGGACTTGGCTTTGCGCCGGGGTCGTTCATCGAGGGTCGGGAACCGGCCACGCACGCCGAGGTCACGTAGCTCGGCGTCGAGGTCGGCCACCAGGGCGGCGATGGACTCGGCGAGTTCGTGATCGTCGTCGCGGCGAGCGTCCTGGTACTGGGTGAACAATTCGGCGCGGGCGATGAGCAGGTCACGTTGTGCGTCGGTGGGTTCGACCGGGGTGTCGACGGGTTCGGCGCCCAGGCACCATCCTTCGCGGCACTGGTCCATCCGCAGGTGCCGGAAGGCTTTCGCGCACGCCGGGCACACGGCTTCGTTGCGGGACTTGCACGGGGCACCGACGTAGCTGATCGTGCCGGTGCGGTCATCGACAGCGCGCATCGGTACGACCCGGGCGCACACGCCTTCTTTCTCGGCGGCGGACTCGGCGATGTCGCGCAGGCTGGGCAGGGCACGGCGTTGTGCGGCGGTGAGAGGACCGAGGGAGGCCGCCGGGGACGGTGTCATCAGTGTTGGTGGCGGTGTCCATAGCGCGGCCTCCTTCGGCGGGGTGGTTTTTGGTTGAGGTGTTCATGCGGCCTTGCGGGGCAGGGACTGGAGGGGCAGCGACTTGAGCCGGGCGGGTGGGTCGAACGGGACCACGACCGGATCAGCCAACGAATCGGTGTGGCGGAAGACGATTTCGACCTGTCCGGGACCGGCCATCCGGACGCGGGCGTGCTGGGCACCGAACCCGTGAGCGAGGTGGGCGGCGCGGTTGGTCCAGCCGTCGGGGCAGTGTCCGGGCAACATCTTGGCCCGCACGATGTCGGTGACGTCACCGATCAGCACCTCGGTCAACCGCGGGATCCAGACCTGCTCGCCCTCGGTGATGGACAGTCCACACCCGCTCATCAGTCGAGCCCAGCGGCGTCGGTAGCGGAACCAGGCCAGCCACCGTGCTCGTACCCGCAGGGTGAGCCAGCGCTCGAAGGTCTGTGGGCTCGAGACTCGCCACAGCACCATCCCCGCGACAGACACACCAGCGGCCAGGACCCCGACCGGCCACCCGAACCGCCAACCCGCGGCGAGGGAAAGGCCGGCGGGAATCGAGATCATCGGGAACAGGACCGCCAACCACGCCAGGGCGAACCCGGCGAGCAGGAGCCGACCGAGGCCGGTCAGGACAGCGTCGAGGATTTCCCCGGCCGGATCATGAGTAGTGGTGGTCATCGGTTCTTCTTTCGGGTCACAGAGTTCAGGGAGAACAGTTCGAGCTGGGCGGTTTCGGTCCGCGGCCGCGGTTTCCGCACTTGCTCGGCGGCAGCCTTGACAACCGGATTGACCAGCGGCACAGCCTGTTTCGGCGGCTTCTCGCGGTCGGTCATGCGGCGTCGTCCCAGCCGTCGGGGCTGTAGTCGGTCCAGGACGGGGCGGTGCCGGTTTCAGCGAGCATGGTCACCGCGACCGCGACGGGATCCAGGCCGCGGGCTTCGGAGCGGCAGCGGGCACGGGCGGCGAAGTCGATGACATCAGCGAGACCGTTGTCGATGCGGGTGTTGTTGCCGGACATGATCAGTTCTCCAATTCGGGAATGTCGGACTCGAAAAGCCCGCACATCGAGCAGATGTAAGGACCGGTGACCAGCTCGGCCCAGATGCCGTCGAGGACGAACTCATGGCCATGAGCGCGGCAGTGCTCAGCCGCGGCGCAGTCGTCGCAGCGCACGGTGTGCCCGTCGCAGTTCCACCCGGTCTCGGTATCAGCGGCGATGAACTCGACGGCCTCGGTGGTCGTGGCGAAGCAGATCGGTCGCCCCGAGGACGGTTGGAAGACATCACCGCAGGACCCGCAGTAGACGACCACGTGCGATTCGGTCTGGATCCCGCGTTTCATGCCGCCCACCCCTGGGCGTCGTCTTCGCCGGGGATGAAATCCGGGTCGAAGGTGGCCGGGTCGAAATCATCGACCGGGGCCGGGAGGCTCATCGGGATCGGCGAGTACGCATCCACGATCTCGTCGGCCTGCTCGTCGGTGATCCAGTACGCGCGCACCCGCACGAACTCGCTCGTGCCGTCCTCACCGACATAACCCACACCCGGAGTCGTGTCAGGGATCTCGTGGCACAACGCACCCCGATCCTTGGAGCCTTGCCCGTGCACCATCGTGGTTTGGGTCGGCTCGTCCAGGCGCAACCCGATCCGGACCGGGAACAACTGGCGAAACGGCATCGTCTCCTTCGACGGGTCCTGCAACGCCGCGATCACCGAGACCCCGACCGCACGCCCTTGGGAGAGCAGCAGCCCGAGCAGGCGTTCGAACTCCTGGCGCTGTTCACGAGTCGCATACGCCGACAACGCGGCAGCCTCATCGATGACCACCAGAATCAGCGGCTCATCCACTGTGGGGACGTGTTTGCGGATCCCGGCCGAGCGCAACATGGCGGCCCGGTTGCCCATGACCTCGACGGCTTCGGTCAGCATCGACAGGATGCCGTCAGCGGTCCACTCGAAACGCACCCACAGCCGTTCACCGCGCCCGAACTCCATCCCGCCTTTCGGGTCTGCCATCCACACATCGACGTATCCGGCCCGGATCGCGGGACCGATACCGCGGATGATCGACCACAACACCGAGCCCTTACCCGAACCGGTCGCACCGGCGAGCAGGATGTGGGCATACAGCACGCGCAGCAACCACAACCGGCCGTCCTCACGGATACCGGTCTCGACCGCTTCCAGATCCACCCCGGTCGAGGCCACACCGGCCGGGGACACCGCGGCGGCGAGAGTGTCGAACGTGCGCAGCTCGATGCGCAAGAACCCTGGCGAGGACTGAGCGACAAGCACTTTCGGAACACCGAAGTACTGCGCCAACGCGTCAGTGGTCTCATCGTTGGTCCAGTCGGTGAGCTTCTGCCCGCCGACCATCTGCACATCGATCACCGCTCCCGCTTCGACCAGCTCAGCCGAGAGCACGTTGGGCCAGTTACCTTCCGAACCCAAACCCAACACCGGCCACATCAACGCCAGCTGCCGCGCATCGGTCACGATCATCGCCGCGGTTCGCAGATCGACCGGAATGCCGGCATACGGATCGACCTCACGGCCGGGACCGGTCACGCCGTCGAGATGGCGCCACCACAACATCAGGCCCGCGACCACGACCGCGGACACCGTGACAATGACCGTGACCATCACGCCACCGCCCGCAAGGTCGAGGCGTAGACATCGAGCGCGTCGAGCAGCTTCTCGACCACGACCGCGGCATCGGCCGGGTCGAAGTACAACGTGGCGTGTGGGCCGACATCGACGGCGATCATGCCGATGCACTCCACGAACTTCACGTCGAGCGTGTTGTCGTGAGTCGATGCGGTCATCGTCATGAACGAGTTGTCAGACATTTCAGTTACCCCCTGTAGGGATCGGGACCGCGACCGGAGTAGGGCGCGGGGGCTGGAAGGGTTGGACCACCCGCACGGGCGGCGCGGTGATCGGACGTACAGGTTCCGGCGAACTCGGCGAAGGTTCTGAATCCGAATTCGCCTCTTGCACAACCTGTTTCATCGGCTGATCTTCGGTTGGCGGCTGAGCGGTCGGGGCATCCCTGGCCCGCAGCAGCACAGCCAATCCGTGCGTATCGAGCAGCAGAGCGGCCGGAGCGATGATCGCCAGGACAGCCGCTCCCAGGCCGTGGCCCGAAGCCATCGCGTGCGCGACGTTCCCACCGATCGAGACCGTCGCCCCGACGATCAGCACACGGGTGAAGAAGACCCGTTCGGGACTGTCGGCCAGAGCCAGGACCGCGATGGTGGCTTGAATGATGGTGCCGTCCACGATGACCGGGAACAGCCACGCCAGATGAGTCGGAGTGTGAGCCATGACCGCGAGGTCGCGCAGAGCCGCGAACGACAGCACGAACGCGGCGACTCCGATCACCGTGACAACGAGAACGGCGGACCAGCGAGCCCACCGAACGCTGTGAGGCTGCTGATCCGCCGTGCTCATGCTCACGCCGCCTTGAACTCAGCCGCGCCGCAACCCTTGGCGATGTGCTCGGCCGCGTCGTGAGCCATGACCAGCACCGGGAGCTGTTCGGCCAACACCCGCGCCTCGTCGATGCTCAGCGACAGCGAGTAGCTGCCCAGCCCCGACGCGACCTTGAGACGCACGTACGCGCCGATCGCTGCGCCGTTGTCGTACCTGGGTGCGTCGTAGTCGAGCGTGACGCCGTCGGAATATCCGGTGTGGGTCGACATGTAAGCCACGGCGCTCACGCGGCCTTGCGCTCGGCGGTGACGTTGCGGACACCGGAGTTGTCGCCCTTGATGCCACCGGCGTAGAACTGGTAGCCCAGGTACTTGAACTCGCCCTGCCCCATCACCTTCGGCTCGGCCACCAGACCGTCCAACTCGATCTGACGCATCCCCGGCAGCACCTCCGGCGTCGAGGGCACCGGCACCACATCGGCCAGGAAGATCATGTCGAAGCTGGCGCGCTTGGACTTGGTCTCATCCGGGTCGGTGACCGTGGCACGCCACATCAGCAGCTGAGTGCCCTCATTGGTCTTCGGGTCGTAGTCGCGACGCTGCTCCGGAACGGCGTTGCGGTCCGGGTTGTACTTGATCAGCGGCTCGATCTGACCCTGCAGGATCAGGCCCTTCGGGAACGCCTCAGCGTGCGAGACCGGGAAGCGAGTGCCGCGCTTGAAAGCCATGAGTTTCTCCTGTCGTCCGGGGGCTTCGGTGGATGTCGATTCGGTTTCTCTGCGTGCCCCGTACAACAACGGTAGCAACTGCTACCGAAGGATAGCAACTACTTTCGTGAGGCAATTCACAGCAACCATCGGTTTGACACTTTTCGCAGGTCAGAACGTCAGTGGCAGCTGATACCCTCGCGTTAGCAACTGCTACCGAAGGAGTTTTCGTGTCCGCGAGCGACGCCAGACCGTCCGCCCCTGCACGGATCGCACAGGCCATCCGCAACGACATCGAGGCGGGGCGGCTACGCGACGGGCAGCGACTTGCCTCGACTCGCGAGCTCGCGAAGGAGTGGCAGGCCAGCCAGCGCACGATCACCGATGCGATGGACCTTCTCGTCAAGGAGGGTTACATCGCGACGCAGAACCGATCCGGTCGCGTCGTGACCACGCCCACCTCGATAGCCCTGGCCCTCTCTTCGCCGTTTCGTCCGATTCGGCCACGGATCGTGTATGTCGGCGGCTTCCCGGGGTCCGGAAAGAGCGAGTTCGCTCGGACGCTGGCACGGGCGACGAACTGGGCGATTCTCGACAAAGACACGATCGCCCGCCCGCTGATCGAGCCAGCCCTCGAGGATCTCGGCCACAGCGTCAACGATCGTGAGTCCGACCTCTACTTCAATCGACTCCGCCCCCGCGAGTACGAAGCGCTCGACGGCGTGATCAACGACAACATCGAGGTCGGCACCTCGGTGATCGCGACCGCGCCGTACATCCGCGAGTTCACCGACCGAGCTTGGCTGGATCGGGTGATCGCCCGCGGGGAGAACTCCCGCGCCGACTGCACGTTCGTGTGGGTGCGTTGTTCGCTCGACACGATGCTCATGTACCTCCGTCGACGCGGTGCAGGACGCGACAATGCCAAGCTCGCCGACTGGGACCGTTACAGCGCCGGGCTCAATCTCGACTTCCGGCCCGAGGTCGACCACGTCGTTATCGACAACGATCCCGACAGCTCACCGCTACGCACTCAGGCCCAGCAGCTCATCGAGTCATTCCGGCGGGACTCTGGAAAGTGAGTTCGGGACTCATCCTCTACGGGGCGCCCGCAACAGGCAAAGACACTGTTACGCAAGCCCTTTCGAGAATCGATTCGCGCTATCGCCTGTTCGAGCGGTTGAAGTCGGGGCCAGGTCGGACGACGGGATACCGCATGACCAACGACGCCGAACTCGACCGCCTCGAAAAGGCCGGCCTACTCATCTGGGCCAACTCGCGATACGGCGCGCGGTACGCGATCGATCGCCCAGGGTTGGACGACCTGGTAGCGGCGAACCTCATCCCCGTTGTTCACGCCGGTCAACCACAGGTCATCGATGCCGTTCGAGCTGCGACACCGCAGGTCGGATGGACTGTAGTGCAACTGCACTGCGACGCCGACATCGCGCAGGCCCGCATAATCGCGCGGCAGACCGGCGACGTTGACGAACGGTTGGCCGCCAGCGTGGAGACGCCGACAATCAGCGCGAACCTCACCATCGACACGGGCGCCGTGACACCCGAGGAAGCCGCACGGGAGATCCGCTCGCACGGAGTTCAGAACTAGTCGAACGATGACCTAAGACAACCGGTTGGACTATCCGCGAAACGGTGTGTCCAGTATCATCGGACGCATCACGCAAGTGATGTCGAGCGGGTAGGACGCCGTTGCAACCGACGCCCTACCCTGATGGGACTACTTAGCCCACACTCGGCGGACCAGCACGATTGCCCCGGCGATCACGGCAACCCCTCCAAGGATTACGCCGTAGTCGACCGGGGCATCTTGCTTTTTCCGGCGATGCTTTGGCATTCCCACCACCTCCTTTCTCGGCGCGATACGGATCGGACCAGCATTGTCCGCACCGCCCCTGAGAAGGAGGTGCGATCAGCGTACTCGAGGCACCGAGTCCCGGAACCGTTTGCACCCCAGATACTTCCGGCCCCCGCCTCCGTCCACGGCGAGCAGGTATTCCTCGGGCTACCGCGACTGAGCACGGGGACGATGTCCGCAGCTCCCGCACAATCACCTCCCAGCCCCATCACCACCGAGCCGACCGATACCAGCCGCATCGACCCGTGATCACGGACCAGGCGCAGCCAGTTCACGTCCCCGAGTTGGGGAGCGCCCCTCACTTCATGAGGTGGTTGCTGAATTCGGCTATATAGAGTCAAGGGCGGCGCTGGCGCGCCGCCAGCGGTGCCGCCACGCGGCACCGCGCAGCCGCCGGCCTCCGCTTCGCTACGGCAGGCGGGCCCGTTGGGCGCGTCGGCACCGCTTTGCGACGTGGTAGCACGGCCCTTTCGCCTATCTGGCTGCTTCTTGCATCAACCGAGGCATTGCTGGGCGCTTCGTGCGTCGTCCCCGGCCTACCTCCCGAAGTCGTCCACGAATCCGCCGGCACTCTGCCCAGGCGACCGGCTCATGTCACCGCTCTCACAACTGCTGAACAATCATGCTCGCGTCGACGAGCGCCAGGCGAACACGCAAGTCGGACCAGAAGCCGCGGTGAGGTCGGTTGTATCGCGACCCGTGGCCGCGTGGCCCTGTACTGGGTTGGCCTGCATTGTGATCCCGCGCCCCTCACACCTCAAGGGCGCCGATGGCGTCAGCTCCGCTGATTGCTGAGCAACCCTTGACCTGTGAGCCTCTACGCGTGAACGGCAGGCCGTATCGGGCAGGCGGTGAGCCAGCCCCTTTGGTGTGCAACCCAGCCCAGAACAGGGCCAGTGGTGGTCAGCGAGAACGAGCGATAAGCGGCATTCTCAGGATGCCGTCCGGGGCGATGGCGCGGCGGTAGCCAGAATTGATGCGATGTCCACCAGCGCGAGAGCCGCTGGCGCACAGCCACATACCAGAACCACAGCGCTGCGATTCGGCTGAGCCAGATGCAGCGCTCGACCGCCGTACGGGACAGACCGAGCAACCTATGTCCTTAGTCTCATTCATCCCGCCAGGCGCTCGCCGTCGGCGAATATATCCCTCAGGGGTCGTCGATGGGCGACTAATCAGTACGGGGGTGCACGATGGCAGTGGCGGGGCGGGATATCGTCGGATCGGGAGCGGTTGAACAGTCACCTGGCAGCTGGTGCGAAGGTCTGCGCCTGTTTGGGTTGTTGACCATCGGGCTCGTCGCGATGGCTCTGGTCATACTGGCGAGTGCCGGATGGGACACCGACGGGTATCGGATGGTCATCCGGGCGACGGCTCGGACATCTTTGACCCTTTTCCTGAGCGCCTTCCTCGCGACGGCCCTGCTCAGACTCCGACCGAGCGCTCCAACCCGCTGGCTGCACCGCAACAGACGACACCTAGGCCTGGCATTCGCGGTCTCACACGGAGTCCATCTCGCCGCGATCATCACTCTCGCTACCACCGATCCGACGATCTTTTGGACCCTAGCCTCGGCCGCCTCGATAATCATCGGCGGCGCCGGCTACCTCGTCATCGCATTACTCGTTGCAACCTCATTCGACCGGATCAGCACCTGGCTCGGTGCACGGCACTGGCAACAGGTGACAACCGTCGGAGCCTGGTTCATCTGGTCGTTGTTCGTCCTCATCAACGGCATCCGCATCCCCAGAAACGGGTGGTACCTAGTACCCGTGGCAATTCTCGTGGCGTCACTTGTTGTGCGGGTCAAGACACGGAAGGTTCCGACGAACGTTGCACATGCCGCGCTGAACTAGCGACTGGACCTTGCGCTGATCAAAGGTCGGGCGGCTGTCGAGGAATGTGCCGAGTAGCGCGGTGTCCAACAATGCCGACTCGCCGATTGTTGGACGGCGATGCTGGGTGCGATGCACGCTCATCGGCATGAGCGGACGGCAGCGAAAAGGCAGCGGGAGCACCGATACAGGCCGAAACTACACCGCACGGGAAGGCATTAGTTGCCAGCTCAACGGCACTGGGTGCGACCACCCAATACGCCGGAGCAACGTTCGGGACGAAGAGGCCGGCGGCTACTTGCCGGCCGAATGGCTGTGGTCCAGATCCGGCCGGATTGCTGAACGGAATCCGCGGTGGGGTCGGTGTGGTCAGCAGTTCAGGTCGCACCCGTGGGCGAGACCGCGCGGCAGATGTGGTTGTCGCACAGCTCGCACGCATGGGCTGATCGAGAAGTCGCAGTCGGTGGTGCAACCCGAGCCCACACCCGACGGTCCAGACGTAGCCGGGGTCGGCCAGGACGACGCGTCACCTTCGGTGGCACCACCGAACTCGCGGGGGTAGCTCTGCCCGTCATCTCACCACCGAGGTCGAGCAGCGGGAACGGGGCGGGGATGGCGAGTCATCGACCTTTCCGGGGTCGGCGGAATCTGCCGAGAGGCGTACCAGACCGCACCCACCCCGGCAAGGACCAAGCGTTGTCACCACCCGAGGTGGTCACCAGCGGCGACGTCATTTCGGGGCCTGAATCTCCAGTCAAGCTCTATGCCGGGTGACCACCTCGGGCGGTGAGCCCTTGCCGGGGTGGGCGCGGCCTGGTCCGGGCTGTGCCCAGATCCCACCAACCCCGGAAAGGCCGATGACCATGACCGTCACCCCCGCCCCGCTCCCGCTGCCCGACCTCTCTCCCTACGGCGGCGGCACCTGGCAGAGCTACCCCCGCGAGTCCGCCGGTACCACCTTCCTGGTCTACCGCGCCGTCCTGACCGACCCCGCCTACGCCTTCTTCACCGCCCCCGACGAGGTGTGCTCGGTCTGCACCACCGACTGCGACTTCTCGATCACCTACGCGTGCGAGCTGTGCGACAACCACATCTGCCACGAATGCGGCCTCGCCTACCACGGGTGCGACCTGAACTGCTGACCACACCGAGAAGGGGGCTTCGGCCCCTTTCTCCCTCCCTGGCCGCCGTCAACGAAGCCGGTAGCGGGTCGCCAACGCCGTCGACCCCAGGCCCTGGCAACCCCCGCCCGGCCAATTGCTGAACGGAATCCGCGGCGAGGGTGGTGGTATCGCGACCGGCGGCCGCGTGGCCCTGTTCTGGGTTGGCCTGCATTGTGATCCCGCGCCCCTCACACCTCAAGGGCGCCGATGGCGTCAGCTTCGCTGATTGCTGAGCAACCCTTGACCTGTGAGCCTCTGCGCGTGAACGGCAGGCCGTATCGGGCAGGCGGTGAGCCAGCCCCTGTGTGTGCACCCCAAACCAGAACAGGGCCAAACCCCGACTTGGACAGCGCCTGCTCGGACTAGGGCCCTGAGATCGGCGAATCGCCCGGTCGTTTGAGCATTTGGTCCACGATCAACCTGCTTCGGTCTTCCATCCGCTTCTCATCTTCCGGATCCGACGCAGGCTGGTTGACCGCCACGATCACGACGACCCTTCCGTCTTCGCGCTTCGCAGGGTCCGACGCAAAGGTGACGATCTTGAGACCCATAGCTCGACCTGCACGCCGTCCGGCCGATCGCGCTTCCGCTATGCCGGTGACATCAGTGGGGTCGAAATGCTTGACCCATTGCCAATCGATCTCCAGCGATCGCATGATCGTCAACGTCAACTCGTCAGTGGGCCCGCCCATGTCGCCGGATCCTACGCTCAAAATGTACCGGGCACGCGGTGAGCCAGCCCCTGTGTGTGCACCCCAACCCAGAACAGGGCAACCGTGGTCCGGACACACCAACGACGCGGATGGCGTCAACATCCGCGTGCGATGTACGTGCAACTACTGGCGGTCAATCCCGGTCAATCGGAGTGATCAACAGCACATCACCCCGGCGGCGCCGAGAGGCGGATCGAGCCCTGAACTGGGCGAACGAATCGTGTTGATGGTCGGGGTGACAGGATTTGAACCTGCGACCCTCCGCTCCCAAAGCGGATGCGCTACCAAGCTGCGCTACACCCCGAAGCCGCGACGACGAGAAAGTCGTTGCGGCGATACATGTTTGAGCGGGTGACGGGAATCGAACCCGCACCATCAGCTTGGAAGGCTGAGGTTCTACCATTGAACTACACCCGCAGGCATACGACATCGATGGGATCGCCACGATGTCGTGTGCGCCACGACTGTACCGAACCTCGCGCGGTAAATGCCAATCCGGCCCCCACCTGGCCTCGAGCACCGCGTTCGACGGGCGACGGGTGTACCCACCGCGCGCGGTACCAATCAACTTCTCGTCCGATTAGGGCCTAATGACCCTATCCCCGGGTCGGTGGGGCGGGCCACGATGGTCGGGCGCCCATGGGGACCGGCGCCTGCTTCACCGGGGGATTAAATAGGAGAATTTTCCTTAAAAACCTGGCACGTGGGCGGCGGATAGGCCACCATGAGAGTGCGCTTCACTCCCCGTGCAGGAGGTACCGATGTCGAGGCAACGTCCACCACCCCGCAGAGGGCTCTACGCTGCACGTTTCGGGCTTCTGAAAATTTCTTCAGAAACTTTGTAACGCCGGGGGCTGCGCAGCGATGTCATAGCCGATCGCCATTCGCGAGAGACCTGTAACACGTTCTACAACGTGGATTTTCGGTCTCGGGTGGCTTGCTAGGATCCTTTTTGCCGGACGGGGGTATCTGGAAAGGGGGCGGTGAGCGTGTACCGAACTCGGTGGACCCAACCGCGTAGCAGTGCGAATGAACGCCGGTGATGTCGATGACCCACATCGAGCCACCGGTCGCCGCGATGGCCCGCGCCTGGGCCCGCGCGGTATGCGCCGAACCGGGCTCTTCCACGGCGCCGCACCAGTTGGAGCCGGTGCTCGTCGAGATCGTCGAGCGGCTGCTCCATCTGGCCAGGACCGAACCGTTCCCGGTGCCACAGGCGCGTAAGCTCGGCGCGCGACTGGTCGAGGCGCCGTTCGAACGAACCAGAATGCTGGCCCACGCCAGTCGCTGGCTGCTCGGCTTCCCCTCGGGGGTTCCGGGTTCGCTGGTGGCGACCCGCTGGCCGCTGGTGGCCAGCCAGGCCATCGACAGCTACGCCCAGGCGCTGCAAGAACGCGCGCTGGCGCAACAGGAACAGAACATCTCGGCGAAAGTGTCACTGCGCGTACAGGAGATCGCCGCGCTGCAGCACCGCTTGCGCCACGAGGCGACCCACGACGCCCTCACCGATCTGGCGAACCGCACACTGCTCGGCGAACGGGTGCGCGCGTTCGCCGCCGACCCGAGCCGCGGTGTCGGGGTACTGGTGGTGGACCTGGATCGCTTCAAGCAGATCAACGACGGCTACGGACACGCGATCGGCGACGAGGTACTGGTCGAACTGGCCAATCGCCTGCGCGAGGTGTGCCCGCCCGACACGGTGATCTGTCGCTACGGCGGCGACGAGTTCGTGGTCGCGGCCAACCCGCGCCGCGACACCCTCGGCGAGCTGGCGCACCGCGTGGTCGCCGCACTGCGCGATCCGGTGTGGTCGAGCGCGGGTCCGGTACCGGTTTCGGCCAGTGTGGGCACGGCTTTCTGCCCACCGGGCCAGACGTGCGATTTCACCGACCTGTTGCGTCGCGCCGACCGCGCGATGTACTCGGCGAAGTCGGCGGGCGGGCGGCGTTTCGCGCTCGCTGAATCGGGCGACCCCGAACTGGGAACGGCGGTCGCCGGCTGAGTCGGATCGCGAAGCCTGCACTTCGCGGTCCGGCTCAGCCGATTGCTATCGAGGCTGACAGGTGGGGCACCAGAAGAGGTTTCGGCCTTCCATGACCTGGTGGGCGACGGGTGTGGCGCACATTCGGCAGGGTTGGCCCTGGCGGCGGTAGACGTAGGTACGGGGGCGGTCCTTGGCGTAAGACGGTGCGCCGGAGTCGTGTTCGGGGCGCACGACGTGCATGCGGCCGGTGGCGACGCCGATCGGCATGAGGTCGACCAGATCGGCCCAGAGCGCGTCCCATTCGGACGCGGTGATCGAGGTACCCGGCCGAAACGGTGAGATGCCGTGCCGGAACAGCACTTCCGCGCGATACACGTTGCCCACTCCGGCGATCACGGCCTGGTCCATCAGCAGCGCCCCGATCGCCCTGCGGGACCGTCGAATTCGCGCGCCCGCCCGTTCGTGATCGGCGTCGGCGCGCAGCGGGTCGGCTCCAAGTCGCGCGACGAGCGCGTCCACCTCGGGCGGCAGCAGCACCTCGCACGCGGTCGGCCCGCGCAGATCGGTCCCGAAATCCGTTGCGCCCCCGACCATCCGCATCCGCACCTGCCCGATCGGCTCCCCCATCGGCAACCCGGACTCACTGAACTTGCCGTACAGCCCGAGATGCACGTGCACCGTCAACCCGGACGCGTAGTGATGCAGCAGATGCTTCCCCACGGCCTCGGCCCGCTCCAACACCTGCCCGTCCACCAGCGCGGCCCCCTCGGCGAACCGCCCCTGCGGACTCGACACCCGAACAGCCGCACCGGAAAACCGAGCATCGTGCAGCCCGGCGATCCGATGAAGGGTGTGCCCCTCCGGCATCAGACACACCCTCCCGACAACAGATCGCGCACGAACATGGGTAACTCACCGGGCACGGGCAAACCCGAGCACTACCCGACCGCCGGCCGCGTACTCAACGAACCCCGCAACTGAGTCCGGCCGAAATACGCGGAGAGGCGGACCAGCCTCAGTAGGCCGGGATCTCGGGGGCGATGCCCGACTTCTCGAAGTCGGCCAGGATGTCGATACGGCGCTGGTGGCGGGCCTCTTCCGACCACGCCGTCGCGATGAACGCGTCGACGATGGCGAGAGCCTCTGCGGTGGAGTGCATGCGGCCGCCGATGCCGATCAGGTTGGCGTTGTTGTGTTCGCGGGCCAGCACGGCGGTCTCGACGCTCCAGGCCAGGGCGCAGCGGGCGCCGGGGACCTTGTTGGCGGCGATCTGCTCGCCGTTGCCGCTGCCACCGAAGACCAGGCCCAGCGAGCCGGGGTCGGCGACGGTGCGGCGGGCGGCTTCGATGCAGAAGCCGGGGTAGTCGTCGAGGGCGTCGTATTCGAGGGCGCCGCAGTCGACGACCTCGTGTCCGGCCTCGAGCAGATGGGCCTTGACGTGATTCTTCAGTTCGAAACCGGCATGGTCGGCACCCAGGTAAACACGCATGGCTGCGATTGTCGCAGGCCCGCTTAGAGTCGTTTCATGCACCCGCACGAACCGCATTCCCCGCCCCCGACGGGTTCTTCGCCGGAGCACACCGGCGGGCAGCCCGAGCCGACACCGTCGCTGGACAAGGGCGCGCCGCAGCCCTCCCCCTGGGCGTCCTCGGGCGGTTACCCCGCACCCGAACAGCCCGCGTTTCCCCCGCCGACCAGCCCGTATCCGCCCGTCGCGCCGAACCAGTACGCGCCCGGTCACTACCCGCCGGGCGGTCCGCCGATGCCCCCGCAGCACCGCCCGCGCGGGCTGATGCCGTGGGATCGCCCGGCGCGGCATCCGTGGGAGATCCCGCTACTGGTGGTGGTCATCATGATGACCTCGGTGGCGTATCTGCTGGCCGTGCTGTTCATGCTCATCGCGCTCTTCGCCGACCCGATCGTCGACGAGCACGGGGTGGAGCAGACCGGTTCGCTGATCAGCAGTCCGTATGTGCTGCTGCTGTTGTTCGCGCCGGTGCTGCTGTGGGCGGGGCGTGGTCTGAACTTCGCCACCCAGCGGGTGAACGGGGTGCGGATGTCGCCCACCCAGTTCCCGGAGGGTTACCGGATGGTGCAGGAGGCGGCCGCGCGATTCGGGATGCACCGCGCGCCGGACGCCTATGTGGTGCTGGGCAACGGCCAGATCAACGCGTTCGCGGCCGGACACGGGTTCCGCCGGTACGTGGCGGTCTACAGCGACCTGTTCGAAATCGGCGGCGCCGCACGCGAACCCGACGCGCTCGCGTTCATCATCGGTCACGAGGTCGGCCATATCGCCGCCGGTCACGTGTCGTACTGGCGTCAGCTCGGCATGTTCGTGGCGCCGTGGTTGCCGCTGCTCGGGGCCTCGCTGATCCGCGCCCAGGAGTACACCGCCGACAATCACGGTTACTGCTTCAGCCCGCGCGGCGCGTCCGGGGCGATGGCCACCCTCGCCGCGGGCAAGTACCTCAATACCGACGTGGGCGTCGACGAGATGGCCGATCGGGCCGCCATCGAGAAGGGCGGTTTCATCTGGCTGGTCAACGCCATGGCCAGCCATCCGGTCCTCACCTGGCGGATGTGGGCGCTGCGCGACCGCAGCAGGCCGGGGCCGATGTTCTGGCGCCCGAGCCCGCCGCATCCCGGGATGATCCCGCCGCCGGGCGGCTATCCGCTCGCCACCACGCCGCGCGCGCTCCCGCCGAAGCCGGTCTGAGCGCGGCTCAGTCGAAGACCGGGTCCTCGGTCCTGGTGCGCTTGAGTTCGAAGAAGTGCGGGTAGGAGGCCAGCGCGACCACGCCGTCCCACACCCGGCCCGCTTCCTCGCCGCGCGGGATGCGCGAGAGCACCGGCCCGAAGAACGCGGTCCCGTTCACGTGGATCGTCGGCGTGCCGACATCGGGGCCCACCTTGTCCATGCCCGCGTGGTGGCTCGCGCGCAGCGCCTCGTCGTAGGAGGCCTCGGTGGCGACCTCGGCGAGTTCGGCGGGCAGCTCGAGTTCGGCGAGCGCGTCGGCGACGACGGCGGCGTAGGTGGCCGCGCGGGTGTCGCGTTCGAACTCGTTCTTGCGATCGTGAAGCCGGGTGCCCAGGGCGGTGTAGAGCGGGGACAGGATCTCCTCGCCGTACTTCTGCTCGGCGGCGATGGCGACGCGCACGGGTCCCCAGGCGGCGGCCATCATCTCGGCGTAGTACTGCGGCAGGTCGTCCTTGCCCTCGTTGAGCACCGACAGGCTCATCACGTGGAAGCGCACGTCGATATCGCGCACCTTCTCCACTTCCAGGATCCAGCGCGAGGTGATCCAGCACCACGGGCACAGCGGGTCGAACCAGAAATCGGCGACATCCTTGGTGGCCTGTTCGCTCACGGTGGGTTCCTCTCGGTCAGCGTCGACAGTGCGGCGGGTCACCCCGCCGTCAGGTGCAACCGCGCGCCCACGCGAATCGTTCCCGCGGCGCGTGCGGCGCACTACGCTCGATAGCGCGAGAGTCCCGGTCGTCCGCGAGAAGGGATCTGTTCATGAGCTCGAATCAGCATTTCGTCGTCATCGGTGGGGGTCTGGGCGGGGCGAAGATCGCCGAAGCCTTGCGCGCCAACGACTTCGACGGTCACGTCACCCTCCTGGCCGCCGAAGACGAACTTCCCTACGAGCGTCCGCCGCTGTCCAAACAGCATCTGGCGGGCACCGAGGACCTGCCGCAGTTCACCGTCGACCCGGCGGCCTGGTACCGCGATCACCACGTCGACCTGCGCCTGGGCACCACCGCCACCGCGTTCGACCCGATCGCCAAGACCGTCACGCTGCCCGACGGCTCCACCCTCGACTACGACAAGTTGGCCCTGGCCACCGGTTCGCGCGCCCGCACCCTCGACATTCCCGGCGCCGACGCGCCCAACGTCTACACCCTGCGCACCATCGGCGACTCGAACGCGCTGGTGGAGGTCCTGCGCGCGGATCGGCGGCTGGTCATCATCGGGGCGGGGTGGATCGGGCTCGAGGTCGCCGCGCAGGCCCGCGCCAAGGGCGTGGAGGTGACGGTGATCGAGTCGGCGACGCTGCCGCTGGTCACCGTCCTCGGCCCGGAGATGGGCCGGTTCTACGCCGAGCTGCACCGCGCGCACGGCGTCGACCTGCGCCTGGACACCACCGTGGACCTGATCCTGACCGACGAGAACGAGGCGACCGGCGTGCAGCTGGGCGACGGCACGGTGGTGCCGGCCCAGGCGGTGCTGGTCGCGGTGGGCGCGCAGCCCAATATCGAGGCGGCCACCGCGGCCGGGCTCGCGGTCGACGGCGGGGTGCTGGTGGATGCCGCGCTGTGCACGAGCAATCCCGATGTGGTGGCGGTCGGCGATATCGCCGAGGAGGAGCACCCGCTGCTGCGCCGGTTGATCCGCGTCGAGCACTGGGCGACCGCGTTGAACCAGCCCGCCGTGGCCGCGCAGACGATGCTGGGCAAAACCGCCGTGTACGACCGACTTCCGTACTTCTTCAGCGATCAGTACGACGTCGGGATGGAGTACACGGGGTATGTCGGGCGCGACGACGACGTGCGGGTGGTGATCCGGGGCGATCTCGACAAGCGGGAGTTCATCGCGTTCTGGCTCGACGGCCAGAACAAGGTCCGCGCGGGGATGAACGTCAATGTCTGGGACGTGACCGACCGGATCAAGGAACTGATCCTGTCGGAGGAACCCGTCGACCCGGACCGGCTCACGGACACCTCCACCGAACTGTGACCCACTTCACAAGACAGGTTGTGTCGAAGACGGCGCATCGGCTCCGACCCACTCTCGAACGCGCCACAGGGGCGCACCGAACAGGAGCCGAACCATGAAATTCATGCTGGTCAAGACCTATTCCGACGCCGCCTACTGCGACACCCCGATCCCGGAGTGGGCGCCCGAGGACATCGCCGCCCACATCGATTTCCAGCGCGCCCTCGGCGAGCAGCTCGCCGCGGCGGGCGAACTCGTCGACGCCCAGGGCCTGGCTGGACCCGATCAGGCGATCGTCGTGTGCGCCGACGGCCGCTCGGCGCCGGTGGTGACCGACGGACCCTTCCCCGAGACCAAGGAGTTCCTGGCCGGGTACTGGATCGTCGACGTGGACTCGGTCGAGCGGGCCGTGGAGATCGCCGCGCAGGCCTCGGCGGCGCCCGGTCCCGGCGGCAAGCCGATCGGGGAGTACATCGAGGTGCGTCAGATCATGAGCGCGCCCGACGTCGAGTGAGTGCGCCACCACGGATCGAGGACCTGCTGCGTGACCTCGCGCCGCGGGTCCTCGGCGTACTGGTCCGCCGCTTCGGCGATTTCGACCTGGCCGAGGACGCGGTGCAGGACGCGCTGGTGGCCGGGGCTACGCAGTGGGCGAGCGAGGGACTGCCCGAGCACCCGCGCGCCTGGTTGATCCAGGTCGCCCAGCGGCGGATGGCGGACGCGGTGCGGGCCGATGTGGCGCGGCGACGGAGGGAGACAACGGTTTTCGTGCGGGACGTGCCGGTGGAGGCGGTCACGCGAGACGACACCCTCGACCTCTACTTCCTGTGTTGCCATCCCGATCTGCCGCCCGCCGGAGCCGTCGCGCTGACCCTGCGCGCGGTGGGCGGCCTGAGCACCGCCGAGATCGCCGCCGCCTTCCTGGTTCCCGAATCGACCATGGGCCAACGGATCTCGCGCGCGAAGAAGCGCCTGGCCGAATCCGATCGTCCGTTCGCCGAGGGCGCGCACGACCGCACGCGGGTCGACGCGGTGCTCCAGGTGCTGTACGTGATCTTCACCGAGGGCCACACCAGCAGTTCCGGGGCGGGTTTGCGGCGCGGTGATCTGTCGGCCGAGGCGATCCGACTCACCCGCGCCCTGCGCACGCTGCTGCCCGACAACACCGAGGTCACCGGCCTGCTCGCGCTGATGTTGCTCACCGATGCCCGCCGCGCCGCCCGCACCGGCCCGCACGGCGAACTGATCCCGCTCACCGAACAGGACCGCACCCGCTGG
Source organism: Nocardia lasii (assembly GCF_042658545.1). Classification (NCBI taxonomy): domain Bacteria; kingdom Bacillati; phylum Actinomycetota; class Actinomycetes; order Mycobacteriales; family Nocardiaceae; genus Nocardia; species Nocardia lasii. The sequence goes on along the minus strand of NZ_JBHSQN010000013.1, from coordinate 159,158 downwards.
GACCGCCCGCAGATCACCGAGGGTCTGCGCCTGCTCACCGCGACCATGCCCGCCGGACTCACCGGCCCGTACCAGATCCAGGCCGCCATCGCGGGCCTGCACGCCCACGCGATCCACCCCGACGACACCGACTGGCCGCGAATCCTCCAGCTCTACACCATGATCGAACGCCTGACCCCCAACCCCATGATCACCCTCAACCGTGCCGTCGCCACCGCGATGGTGCACGGCCCCGCCGCCGGACTGGCCGTCACCGACACCGTCGCCGCACCCCTATCCCGCTCCCACCGCCTCGCCGCCGTCCGCGGCCACCTGCACGAAATGGCGGGCGAGTCCGCAGCCGCCGTACGCGAATACCAGCGCGCCGCCCGACAGACCGCGAGCGCACCGGAACGCGACTACCTCCTGCTGCGCGCGGCCCACCTGCGCGCGAGCGACGACAGCGGCGCGGTCGAGCAGATCGCGCACGTCGACGCGGCCCATTTGCGCGCGAGCGACACCGCGCCGGGGTGATCACCGCCCGCAGCCACCGCGTCGGGGGCGAGACCCTCGCACCGAAAGTCACCTCGTCGGGGGCGAGACCCTCGCAAGTCACCGCGTCGGGGACGAGGCCCTCGCACCGAAAGCCACCGCGTCGGGGACGAGACCCTCTCACCGAAAGTCACCGCGTCGCGTCGAGATTGTCGATCATGCGGGCGAGTGTGCCGGTGAGCGTGGCGAATTCGGCGTCGGTGATGCCGTCCGCCATCCGGCGACGGAGAGCCCCCACCGAACGCGCGGCGATCTCGTGCGCCGCCCGACCCGCCTCGGTGGCGACAGGGCGACCGCCGTCGCGGGCGATCCACTCGCGCGCGAGGAGACCGTCGATGACGGCGGTGCGGGATTCGTCGTTGCCCTCCCAGAACGGCCGCAGGGCGTCGTGGAGGTCGGCCGTGGGGCTCGCGACGATGGTGTTCAGCGTCTGCCATTCGCGACGAGACATGCCCGCGGCCTCGGTTGCCTGATCGAAGGCGGCCTCGATGAGTTGGTCCAGGCGTTTGACCTGGTAGCCGATCATTCTTCGCTCGGTCACAGATATATGCCCTTCTATAATTACATGTTGTATGACATGTATATGTACGACGGTAACATGCCCGTATGGACGAGGTCGAGCAGATCGAGCGGGCGATGATCGCCATCCGCCGGCGTCAGACCCGACGCACCCTCGCGGCGGACGAGCCGAGCGGACAATCCTTCGACGTCCTCGATGTCATCGAAGACGCGAGCGAGCCGACCGTGTCCACGGTGGCCGCCGCGCTGGCCGTAGATCAGCCGCGCGCCAGCAAGCTGGTGGCCGGCGCGGTGGCCGCCGGGCTCGTGCGCCGGGTCGCCGATCAATCCGACGGGCGGCGCTCCCTGCTGGTCCTCACCGCTCGCGGCGCGGAGATCCTCGCCGAGGCGCACCGCCGCAGACGAGGGGCCTTCGATCGCGCGATGACCGGCTGGACCGACGCCGACCGGGTCGAATTCACCCGCTTGCTCACCCGATTCGTCGGCGCACTCGACTGACACCGCGACCGGGTCACCGCGCCGCGCCTGGCAGACTCACGGTCATGACGGACGTATTCAGTGCTGGACTGCTCGTGTATCGCCGCGGCGAGGCCGGGGTCGAGGTGCTGCTCGGGCACATGGGTGGCCCGCTGTGGGCGAAGAAGGACGCCTCGGCGTGGTCGATTCCCAAGGGCGAGTTCGCGTCCGAGGAGGAGTCGGCGCGTGACGCCGCCCGTCGCGAGTTCACCGAGGAGCTCGGGCTGCCCGCGCCCGAGGGTGAGTGGGCCGAGCTCGGTCAGGTGAGCTACCGCAGCGGCGCCAAGCGCAAAATCCTCAAGGTGTGGACCGTCGAGGGCGACCTCGACCCGGCCGATGTGGTGCCCGGCACCTTCGAGATGGAGTGGCCGCCGAAATCGGGCCAGATCGCGCAGTTCCCCGAGATCGACCGCGCGGACTGGTTCGACCTCGCCACCGCGGCCGCGAAGCTCGGCAAGGGCCAGCGCCCGTTCCTGAACCGTCTGGTCGTCCAGCTCGGTGGCGATCCGGCGCGATCGGAGTAGATTTCGCGGTATGCCCAGCGACCTGCAGCTGAAGATCATGAACGCCGTCCATCGCGCGTTGCTCACCGTCAGCGGTGGCCGCATCGGCAACTCCGTCCTGGGCATGGCCTCCCTGGAGCTCACCACGATCGGCCGCAAGTCCGGCACCCCGCGCAAGTCGATGCTGACCGCGCCCATCATCGACGGCGACACGATCGTCGTCGTCGCCTCGCGCGGCGGCGACGACACCCACCCGGCCTGGTTCCTCAACCTGCGCGACAACCCCGACGTCGAGGTGTCGCTGCGCAACGGGCCGGAGCGGCCGATGCTGGCCACCGTCGCCACTGCCGAGCAGCGCGCCGAACTGTGGCCGCGGGTCGTCGCGGCGTACAAGGGCTACGGCGACTACCAGAAGAAGACCACCCGCGAGATCCCGCTGGTCCTGCTCACCCCCCGTACCTGAGCCCGCAGGCTTCCGCGAGCGTCGCCCGGCACCGATCCCGCGCCACGGTCCGATACCCTCACCCAGCCCCCGACGGCCTGGTCCCCGCTCGCCGCTTTTCGTGCCAAGAGCCCAACGCCCGCTCCCACCAGCGGCGGATACACGTTCGGCACCACGCACCCGCCCGAATCGCAACGCGCTCGTGGCGGCCACATACGTAGGGGCGGCCTCGGGCAGATCCGCGCACGAGAAACCACCACACCCCGCAACGGCGACCTCGCACAAATCCCCGCACGGCGTAACCACCACACATACGTAGGGCAGCCCCGGGCGAATCCTCGCACGAGAAACCACCACACCCCGCAACGGCGACCACGCGCGAATCCCCGCACGGCGTAACCACCACACATACGTAGGGCGTAACCACTACACATACGTAGGGCAGCCCCGCGCGAATCCCCGCACGACGTACCCACTACACCCGGGTCGCCCGGAACTCGGTGGGACTGGTGCCGCGCAAACGCTTGAACGCGGCGCTGAAACCGAACGCGTCGGAATAGCCCACCGTGGTCGCCACCTGCGCGACGCTGCGGGCGGGGTCGGCCAGCAGTTCCTCGGCCTCGGCCATCCGCCATTCGGTGAGGTAGGCCAGCGGCGGTTCGCCCATGACCTCGGTGAAGCGGCGGGCGAACAGGGCGCGCGAGACCGCGGCCTCGGTGGCCAGGCTCGCGACGGTCCAGCGGTGGAACGGTCGGTCGTGGATCGCCGCCAGCGCCGGGCCGACCACCGGGTCAGCCATGCCCCGGTACCAGGCGGGCGCGCAGTGTTGCTGTTCGGCGAGCCAGCTGCGCAGGGTGCAGACCAGCGCCCAGTCCAGCAGCCGGTCCATCAGCGCCTGCGAGCCCGCGCTCAGTCGGACGGCGTCGGCGGCGGAACGTTCGAGCCACAAACACATGTCGGCGTCTTCGTGGACGACCATCACCGGCGGGAGCGCCCGCAGCAGCCGTTCGTGTCGATGCCCCGCCGCCCGGTAGGCGCCCACGAGCAGCGAAGTCTCCTCCGGCGCACCGGTGATCGACGGCTTCTCGATCAATTCCGGTGTGGCACAGGCGAGGTCGACCGGTCCGAACCCTTCCGGCACGAAACACGACAGCTCGTAGCCCTGATGCGGGCGACCGAGCGTGGCGGCGGTGTCGGCCAAATGGAAAGGCGCACTGGCCTGCACGAGCGCGGTGTCCCCGGCGATCAGCGTCGTGTGCGAACCGTCGGCGAGCACCAGCGTGCCGCCGCCGCGCAGCACCGTCACCATGATCAGCGGCGCGCGGTCGGCGAATCTGATCGCCCACGGCGGCCGCAGCACGGCGTGGGTCACGACCGATCCTTCGGCACGAATGCCGCTCAGCAACGAACTCAACGGATCCACCCGAACCAGCGTAGACGAATTCCTATCGACTCGAGATGATCACCTATAGATCGTCCACCCGATCGGCGGTTAACTCGAAGGACAGGGCAATCGGCCCGCATCAGATCCACCTGAACCTCGATCCGCCAGGGAGCCCCACCGTGCCGCAGTCGACCACCCCCGCCGCGACCACCTCCGACGAATCCACCACGCGCACAGCCCTTGTCGTCCTCGGACACCACCGCGCCGACTCACTGTCGGCCCACACCGCCCGCCGCGCCGCCGCCCGACTCACCGCCGCGGGCTACACCGTCGACTTCCTCGACCTGCACGCCGAGGGCTTCGACCCCCGCATGACCGTCGCCGACCAGCCGGACTGGAACAATCGCGACAAGCGCTACTCCCCCGCCACCGAGGCACAGATGGGTCGCGTCCTGGCCGCCGAGGTCGTGGTCGTGGTGTTCCCGGTCTACTGGCAGAGCGTGCCCGCTCTGGTCAAGGGCTGGATCGACACCGTCTGGAACTACGGTTTCGCCTACGGCCGCAGCAAGCCACGCTTGGCGGGCAAGCGCGTCCTGTGGCTCGGCTTGGCGGGCGCGACCGCGAACGACGAGATCATCCCCGGCATGCAGCAGCTGCTGGAAGCCCAGCTCAGCGACGGTCTGGCCTACTACTGCGGTTTCGCGGACTCCCGGGTCGGCCTGCTGCCCGACGCCGAGGAGCAGCCGCAGACCATCGACGCCGAGGGCAACCTGGTGATCGGCGAGGCCATCAGCGGCGACGCCCGCACCGCCCACTACGCCGCCTTCGACGCCAGGGCCGAAGGCTTCGTCGACGACCTGCTAGCCGCGGGTCTGGTCAACGCCTGAACGCCTGCCGCAGCAGTGGCATAATCGTGCAATCCTTCGCCGAAAAGGCCAGAAAACTGCCTTTCGGACGTGGCTTTGCACGATTACGCCACCGTCACCGGCCGACGAGGGTGCGGCGCAGGCCGCCGTAGAGCTCGGTGGGATTCCCCGACTCGGCGGCGGACTTGTCGATCAGGTCGATGGCGGCGGCGGTGAACTCGTCGCTCTGCGGCTGGACGTACTCGGCCGGGGTGTCGATGCCGGGAGCCTGCGCGGTCAGCGTCGTCGCCATGGCCTGGAGGAACGGCGTCATCAGTTCGGCCAGGCGCGCGGCGGTGCCGCCGGTGGTGCGGACCATCGCCCCGCCCTGGTGGAACGCGGCGAACATGGCGTACATGCCACCGAGGATCGACACGTCGTACATGGCGGCGGCGCCGAGATCCTCGCCGACGAACTCAGCCGCACCGAACAGCTCGAGCACCGACCGGTAGCGCGCGAAGGCCGCGCCGGCCCCGCTGTAGAGCACGAAAGCGCCGGGGCCGCCGATCATGTCGGGGATGGCCATGATGCCACCGTCGATCAGTTCGACTCCGGCCGCGCGCGCCCACCGGCCCGACGAGCGGGCCTGCTCGGGTGTGGTGGTCGTCAGGTTCACCACGGTGCGCCCGCGCAGCCGCGCGGCGACCGGTTCGAGGTGCTCACGCACCGCCGCGTCGTCGAGGACGCACACGATCAGCAGATCCGCCGCCGTCAGCGCCTCGGCCGAACTCGTCGCCACCCTCGCCCCGTCGGCCACCAACGCTTCGGCCCGCGCGGGGGTGCGGTTCCACACGGTCACCTCGTGCCCGCCGGCGAGCAGGGCTTTCGCCAGTGCCGTTCCCATCGCGCCCAGTCCGATCACCGAAACTCGCTGTGCCGCTGCCTGGTTGGTCATTGTTCCCCTTGCTCGGAGTCCTTCGTCGCCGATCGGCGCCGTCCTTCCAGATTCGATGGTTATGCTTGATAGAACAAGTACCGACTATCAAGTGCACTACCCACCGAAAAGTAAGTAAGGCGAGCATGAAGCAGCGAGAGCGTCCGTATTCCTGCGGTATCGATGCCGCGCTCGACGTCGTCGGCGGCAAGTGGAAGGCCCTGATCCTGTGGGCGCTGTCCACCGGCACCCAGCGCTTCGGCGACCTGAAACGCCTGGTCCCCGGGGTCACCGAGAAGATGCTGATCCAGCAGTTACGCGAGCTCGAGCACGACGGCATCGTCCACCGCGAGGTCTACGCGCAGGTGCCGCCGAAGGTGGAGTACTCGCTGACCGAGCGCGGGGTCTCGCTCAACGAGGCGCTGGTCACGCTCGGCCAGTGGGGCAGCGAGCACATGCAGCACATCTGCGCGGTCACAGGCGTCGCCGCGCCGGTGCACTGACGCGGCGCCGCCTCGAATCAGGCCTGGATTCCAGCCCACTTCTGGCCGGTGATGCGCTCGAAGGCTTCTTCGTACTTGCGCCGGGTGCCCTCGACGACCTCGGCGGGGATCTCCGGGCCCGGGTACTCCTTGTTCCAGCCGGTGGAGGTGGACCAGTCGCGCACGAACTGCTTGTCGAAGGAACGCTGGGCGCGGCCCGGCTCCCACTCGTCGGCGGGCCAGAAGCGCGAGGAGTCGGAGGTGAGCACCTCGTCGCCGAGGGTGAGAACCTCACCGTCCCAACCGAATTCGACCTTCGTGTCGGCCACGATCACGCCGGCCTTCGCGGCATGCTCGGCCCCGCGCGAGTAGATCTCGAGGGTGAGATCGCGCAGCTTCTCAGCGACCTCGCGACCCTCCTGGTTCACCACGTCGGCGAAACTGATCGCCTCGTCGTGCCCCTCGGACGCCTTGGTCGACGGGGTGAAGATCGGCTCGGGCAGCTTGTCGCCGTCACGCAGACCGGCGGGCAGTGCGATTCCCGACACGGTCCCCGAACGCTCGTACTCCTTGAGCCCGGACCCGGTCAGGTAGCCGCGCGCGATGCACTCCACCGACAGCATCTTCAACGGCTTGACCCGGATGCCGCGCCCGGCGAACTCGGCGGGCACATCGGTGGCCGAGACCACGTGATTGGGGATGCCGGTGAAGTACTCGAACCACCAGTTCGACAGTTGCGTGAGCAGCGCACCCTTGTCCGGAATCGGGGTGGGCAGCACGACGTCGTAGACCGACACCCGGTCCGACGCGACGAGCAGCAGGGTGTCGCCGTCCTCGTAGAGGTCACGAACTTTCCCGGCGTGCACATGCTTCAACGTCGAGCCTCCGAATCCTGGGTCCATTGCTGGGTATATACGGACTGTACCGACCACCACCGACACCGGATCACACCTGGTCACCGCGACCCGGCACCGTCTCGCCGCACACCGTGACGCGCGCCACCGTCGCGTCGGCGCCGCACTACCCGCGCCACGTCGGGCGAAACTCGTGAGCGGGTGTCGGTGGCAGGTGGCATTGTGGACGCGGAACTACCGTGCCGTGTTCGTCGACGACGAAGGAGATCAATGTCCGCCCCGAATCTCACCCGCGACCAGGCGGTCGAACGCGCGGCCGTGGTAGCCGTGCAGAACTACCGGATCGAACTCGACCTGACCGACCAGCCACGCGGCACGGGGTCCGAGGTGTCGGACACGTTCGGGTCCACGACCACCGTCACCTTCACCGCCACTCCCGGCGCGAGCACGTTCATCGACCTGGTCGCGCCGCACGTGCGGTCGGCGGTGCTCAACGGGGTCGCCCTGGATGTGAGCACCTACGACGAGTCGACCGGGATCGCGCTGCCGAACCTGGCCGAGCAGAACGAACTGGTCGTCGAGGCGCAGTGCGAGTACTCCCACACCGGTGAGGGCCTGCACCGCTTCATCGACCCCACCGACGACAACGTCTACCTGTACTCGCAGTTCGAAACCGCCGACGCCAAGCGGATGTTCGCCTGCTTCGACCAGCCCGATCTCAAAGCCACCTTCGATGTGGTGGCCACCGCGCCGGAGGACTGGGAGGTCATCTCCAACGGCGCCGATATCGACCAGCACAAGATCGGCGCGGTCATACGCCACACCTTCGCCACCACCCCGCGCATGAGCACCTACCTGGTCGCCCTGATCGCCGGCCCGTACGCGAAGTGGACCGACACCTTCACCGACGCGAGCGGCGAGATCCCGCTGGGCCTGTACTGCCGGGCCTCGCTGGCCGAGCACATGGACGCCGAGCGCCTGTTCACCGAGACCAAGCAGGGTTTCGAGTTCTACCACAACAACTTCGGCGTGCCGTACGCCTTCGGCAAGTACGACCAACTGTTCGTACCGGAGTTCAACGCGGGCGCGATGGAGAACGCGGGCGCGGTCACCTTCCTCGAGGACTACGTGTTCCGGTCCAAGGTGACCCGCGCGTCCTATGAGCGTCGCGCCGAGACCGTGCTGCACGAGATGGCGCACATGTGGTTCGGCGACCTGGTCACCATGAAGTGGTGGGACGACCTGTGGTTGAACGAGTCGTTCGCGACCTTCGCCTCGGTGCTGTGCCAGGCCGAGGCCACCGAATACACCAGTGCGTGGACCACGTTCGCGAACGTGGAGAAGTCCTGGGCCTACCGCCAGGACCAGCTGCCCTCGACCCACCCGATCGCCGCCGACATCCCCGACCTGCACGCGGTCGAGGTGAACTTCGACGGCATCACCTACGCCAAGGGCGCCTCGGTGCTCAAGCAGCTGGTGGCCTATGTCGGGTTGCAGCCGTTCCTGGCCGGTCTGCGCGCCTACTTCGCCGACCACGCCTACGGCAACGCCACCTTCGACGATCTGCTCGCGGCGCTGGAGCAGGCGTCCGGGCGTGACCTGTCGGACTGGGGCGCGCAGTGGCTCAAGACCACCGGCCTCAATATCCTTCGCCCCGATTTCACCGTGGGCGCCGACGGCACCTTCTCGAGTTTCGCGGTCGTGCAGGAGGGCGCGCAGCCCGGTGCGGGCGAGTACCGGGTGCACCGGATCGCGATCGGCGTGTACGACGACGTCGACGGAAAGCTGGTGCGCGCCAACAGGATCGAACTCGATCTCGACGCTGCCCCGCGCACCGAGGTCCCCGAGCTGGTCGGGGTGCCGCGCGGCAAGCTGGTGCTGGTCAACGACGACGACCTCACCTACTGCTCGCTGCGCCTCGACCCCGATTCGCTCGATGTGGTCGTGGCGCGCGTCGGTGACATCGCCGATTCGCTGCCGCGCACGCTGGCCTGGTCGGCCGCCTGGGAGATGACCAGGCAGGCCGAGATGAAGGCCCGCGATTTCGTCGCGCTCGTGCAGCACGGCATCGGCGCCGAATCCGAGATCGGGGTGGTCCAGCGACTGCTCATGCAGGCCGCCACCGCCATCTCGAGCTACGCCGAGCCGACCTGGGCCGAGCAGCAGGGCTGGCCCGAGTTCGCCGACCGCCTGCTCGAACTGGCCCGCGCCGCCGAAGCCGGTTCGGACCATCAGCTCGCCTTCGTCAACGCTCTGACCGGCGCCAAGCTGGAATCACGGCACATCGAGGTGCTCGCCCAGCTGCTCGACGCCGACCCCGCCACCCTGGGTCTGCCCGGTCTGACCATCGACACCGATCTGCGCTGGCGCATCGTCACCGCCCTGGCGGCGGCGGGCCAGATCGACGCCGACGGCCTCGACACCCCCACCATCGACGCCGAACTCCAGGCCGATCCGACGGCGGCGGGCAAGCGCCAGGCCGCCATGGCAGCCACCGCCCGCCCCCTCGCCGAGGTGAAGGCCCAGGCATGGAACACGGTGATGGGCGACGACACCGTCCCCAACATCACCGCCCGCGCCATCGTCGGCGGCTTCGCCCCCGCAGGCCAAGCGGAGGTCCTCGCCCCCTACGTCGACAAGTACTTCGCCGACATCCCCGCAGTCTGGGACCGCCGCTCGAGCGAAGTAGCCCAAACCGTCGTAGTAGGCCTCTACCCCGCCTGGGCCATCACCGAAGACGCCGTAGCCAAGGCCGACGAGTTCCTGTCAGGCAACCACCCACCCGCCCTCTACCGCCTGGTCTCCGAAGGCCGAGCAGGCATCGAACGCTCCCTGCGCGCCAGAGAATTCGACGCCAAGTAGCCACCCCGGGGAGGGCGCCGACCACCCGCGCCCTCCCCCTACCCAGGCACCTGTGCACCTGTGCACCGACGCGCCTGTGCACCCGCGCACCCACGCGCCTGCGCACCCGCACGTCCACGCACCTGCGCACCTGCACACCTCTGCACCCGTACACCCACGCGCCTGCGCACCTGCACACCTCTGCACCTGCACACCCCAATTCCGCCATGACCGCACTCCCAGCCCCGCACATCCCGACCTCGAGGAGGGATCGCCGCGCAGCGGCGTAGCGGCCCGGCCGCGAGTTAGCGCCCGTTGCGTCCGCGGCGCAGCCGCCAGCAACGGG
>NZ_JBHSQN010000013.1:108762-148954 GCF_042658545.1 Nocardia lasii | reverse complement strand
CTCCCCCTGGGGGGCCGCGCTCGAGCGCGCCAGCGCTCCAAAAACACAGCCTGCGTACCTCCCTGGGCCCACCAAACCTGGGCCCACCCGCACCACCCTGCTCACAACACACCAACTGCCACCACCAAAACCCGGTCCCCCCCCACCCCCCTGCTCACAGCAGATCCGCTCCCAGCAGCAACCCCAACAAACCACCCCGCCCACCAGGCACCGTGGACCCATGACAACCGAAACCCCCACCCCCATGTTCAACTGGCGATCCCGCGAACAACTCTTCACCCGCCGCATCCTCGTCCTGGACGGCCCCCTCACCGACGACAACGGCACCCTGCTCATCACCCAACTCCTCACCCTGGCCGCCCAGAGCCCCGAAGCCGGCATCGCCCTGTGGATCCATTCCCCCGGCGGCTCCGTCCCGTCCATGCTCGCGATCCGCGACGTGATGCGCTTGGTCCCCTGCGAGGTCTCCACGCTGGCTCTCGGATTGGCGTGCAGCGCAGGACAATTCCTGCTCTCCTCGGGTACGAAGGGCAAGCGTTACGCGCTGCCGCACGCGCGGGTCCTCATGCATCAGGGTTCGGCGGGCATCGGCGGCAGCGCGGTGGAGGTGGAGGTTCAGGCCGACGATCTGCGCCACACCGTCGACACCGTCCTCGGCCTGATCGCCGCCGACACCGACCAAGCCTTCGACCGTGTCTATGAGGACTCCCTGCACGACCGGTGGTTCACCGCACCCCAGGCCCTCGAGTACGGCTTCATCGACCACATCGTCGAGTCCTTCGACCAGGTCGTGCCGAACCGTCATCGCATCGGCATCTCCGCGTAGATCACCACTGATCACGCGAGTACAGCCCGCACCCACCATTGTTCGCCGCCGACGTGATTCCGGCGGCGGACGAGCCAGGCCAAGAACCTCGGAGAGGCTGATATGTCCAGTTACACGATCCCCAATGTCGTGTCCCAGCATCGCGGCGGCGAGCGGATCACCGATATCTACTCGCACCTGCTCAGCGAACGCATCGTCTATCTCGGCACCCCCATCGACTCCGGCGTCGCCAACGCCCTGATCGCCCAGCTGCTGCACTTGGAATCCGACAGTCCGGGCCAGGCGATCAGTCTCTACATCAACTGCGAGGGCGGCGACCTGTCCGCCATGCTCGCCGTGTACGACACCATGCGCTTCATCAAGGCGCCGGTGCACACCACCTGCGTCGGTCAGGCGATCGCGGTCGGCGCGGTGCTGCTCGCGGGTGGGGCGCCCGGTCACCGCGCGATGCTCCCGCACACGCGGATCGTGTTGCACCAGCCCGCGACGCGCGGCCAGGGCACCATCCCGGACCTGATCCTGCAGGCCGACGAGATCGTCCGTATGCGCGCGGCGATCGAGAAGATCCTGTCGAAACACACCGGTCAGAGCCCGGAGACCCTGCGCCGCGACACCGACCGCGACCGTGTCTTCACCGCCGACACCGCACTGGAGTACGGGCTGGTGGATCAGGTTCTGCACGAACGGGAGTGAGCCGGTGTCGCGCCCACGGCGAAGGTCACTGCTTCTCGATGCGGTCCAGGTAGACGCGGCGGACATCGTCGTCCACACCGTTGATGGCGGCGTCGTCGTGGGCGACCTTGCGCACGGCCCGCATCACCGTTTCCGGCACGAGCCCGGAGGCGTTCGCGAGCAAGCCGACGTACCCGGGCACCGCGGTCTCGGCGGATCGCGTCTTCACCGTGTGCACCACGGCGGCCGCGATGTCCTCGGGGTCGACCGCGGGCAGGATGCCGTAGTCGATCCCGGAACTGAGTTCGGTGCGCACCGCCGACGGCAGGACCGCGCTCACGCTGACCCCGGTGGCCGCCATCTCCAGCCGGGTCGCGGCGGTCAGTCCGACCACCGCGTACTTGCTGGCGTTGTACACGGCCAGGCCCTTGAGCGGGAACTTGCCCGCCAGCGAGGCCACGTTGACGATGTGGCCGTACCCGCGCTCGACCATGTGGGGCAGGGCCAGGCGCATCCCGTGGATGACACCGTAGACATTGACGTCCATGGTGAGCTGGTCGATCCGGTCGGACTGGTCGAGGAAGGGTCCGTTGGGCATCACGCCCGCGTTGTTCACGAGCACGTCGAGGGGACCACGCCAGGCCCGCACCGCGTCGAGGAACGCCGCGTAGGAGGCCTTGTCGCTGACGTCGAGCGCGTGACCGATCGCCCGGTCACCGAACTCGGCGGCCGCCTGCACCGCCAGCGCCTCGTCGAGGTCACCGAGCGCGACGTAGGCGCCCGCCTCGACGAACGCGTGCGCCGTGGCGAGGCCGATGCCGCGCGCGGCGCCGGTGATCGCGACCAGCGCGCCGTCGAGATCGATCCGTGGGTAGCTCATGTCGTGCCTCTCATCAGTGGTGCTCGCAGCGGGTGGATGTGCCCGGATCGCTGTCGGCCGGGGGAAACGCGGGGCATCTCACGCCGACACTGCCGCGTCGTCGCGGGTGATCGTGAAGTCGTCGGGGTCGAACGTGCTGACGCGGCTGGTGAGTTCGCCGGTCGACCAGGGCCAGCTGAAGCTGTTGCGGCCGTTGTCGTCCATGTAGTAGCTGCGGCAACCGCCCGCGTTGTAGACGGTGCCGCCCAGCGCGTCCTGCACCTGGTCGACATAGGTGGCCTGCACCTCGGGTCGCACATCGAGCACCGCCCACCCCGCGCCGCGGGCCGCCGAGATCGCCGAGACCAGGTAGGCGACCTGGGCTTCGAGGATGGCGAAGGCCGAGGAATGGCCGGTGCCGAGGCTGGGGCCGAGCAGGGTGAACGAGTTGGGGAAACCGGTGGTGACGGTGCCGAGGTACGCCTCGGGCGAGCCCTTCCAGTGCTCGGCCAGCGTCCGGCCGTCCGCGCCGACCACGATGCCCGCCAGCGGGGAGTCGAGGATGTGGAAGCCGGTGCCGAGGATGACGACGTCGACCTCGGCGGTGCTGCCGTCCGCGCCGAGGACCGTGTTGCCACGGAACCCGGTGACCGCGGTGGCGTGCACGTCGACGTTGTCGCGGGTCAGCGACTGGAGGTAGCTGTTGGAGAACAGGATTCGCTTGCAGCCCAGCAGGTAGTCCGGGGTGAGTTTCGCCCGCAGCGCCGGATCACGCACCACCGCACGCAGATACGCCGAACCCACGCTCTGCACGGTCTGCATGAGCGGACGCGGATGCCGGAACGCGACGCCGAGCGCTTCCATCAGCGTGTACTCCGCCGCACGCAAGGCCGTGTGCGCGAACGGGAACCGACGCATCACCCGCTTCTCGAGCTCGGGCACCCGATGGTCGAGCTTGGGCAGCACCCACTGCGCGGTGCGCTGGAACAGGTGCAGCCGCGCCACCTCCGGCTGGATCGCGGGCACGAACTGCACCGCCGACGCCCCGGACCCCACCACCGCGACCCGCTTGCCGCGCAGGTCGAGATCGTGGTTCCAGCGGGCGGAATGGAAGACCTCGCCGGGGAATTCGGCCAGCCCGGGGATGTCGGGCAGGTTCGGTTCGTTCCACGGGCCGGCGGCCGAGACCACGAACCGCGCGGTCAGCTCACCCTGATCGGTCTCGATGTGCCAGCGCTGGGTGGCGTTGTCCCAGCGGGTGCCGAGGACCGAGGTGCCGAAGCGGGTGCGTTCGGCCAGCCCGTGCTCGCGGGCGATCGTGTTCACGTAGGCGAGGATCTCGGGCTGGGTCGCGAACAGCCGCGACCACTCGCTGTTGGGCGCGAAGGAGAACGAGTACAGCCCGGACGGGACATCGCAGGCACACCCGGGGTAGGTGTTGGCCCGCCAGGTGCCGCCGAAGGTCTCGGCCTTCTCCACGATCACCACGTCCTCGACCCCGGCCTCGCGCAACTTGATCGCGGCGCCGACCCCGGAGATCCCCGCCCCGATGACGACAACTTCATGATGGGTACTCATGCGACTTCCTTCGTGAGGTCAGAGGTGCCCACGGGCATCCACGACGCCGAACTGGGTGAGCGATGGTGAGAGCGAGGCGTCACGCGAGCTGTCCGGGCGAGGTATCCAGCGCCTCGGCGACCCGATCGGGAAGGCTGCGCCGAGCGGCGGCGATCGTGGCCGGTCGACGAGCGGAGTCCATGAAGTTCGGACCCATCGCGGCCAGTTCCTCGGGGCCCGGCTCGACCCGGATCACCCGGGTGCCCGCGGCCCGCAACACGGCCACTTCGCGGTCGAGAACGCGCGTCATCTGCGCGCGGAGCAGGCGTTCGACGCGGTCGAGACCGGCGCCGGAGGCACCGCCCTGCGATGTCATCGGCGCGATGACCACCACCTCGTCGAGCTCGAGCGGTACCAGCAGATCGGCCGACGCCGAGGACACCGAACCGCCGTCGACGTAGCTCTTCGCGCCGATCCGCACCGGCGGGAACCAGCCGGGGATCGCCCACGAGGCGGCGATCGCGTCACCGAGCCCGACTGTCGGGTCCGCGCTCCGGGTGGACGCCACGTTCGCTTCCGGTCCACCGACGGTGCCAGGATTCGGTGCGGCGGAACCATTCTTCGCGGTCGCCGGGTTGTGCCCGGTGCCGTCCGCACCGAAAGCGACTCGCTCCCCCGTCGCCGCGTCGGCGCCCACGATCCAGGTCGCGGGGTGGTTCACCCACCCGTTCGGACCGGCCAGGGCGTCGCCGAACGAGCGCAGCCATCCGGCGTCACCGCGACCGCGCGGCAGGAGGCCGGCCAGTGCGGTGTAGGGCGAACGACCGCGCACACCGGCACCGATCAGCCCGAACGCGGGCAGGCCGAGCGCGGGCAGCGGCGGGAACTTGCCGGGGTCGACGGCGAGGTGCGCGGACAGGACCGGGTCGGCGTCGGGCGCTCCGTCGAGGGCGGCGAGCAGGTCGGTGGGGGTGCGGCCGGAGCCGAGCGCGGCCACGAGTTCGGCGCCCGCGGAGGTGCCGATCAGGGCGTCGGCGGTGCGCACGTCCCAGTCGAGGGCGTGTTCGACGGCGTCGAGGGCTACGGCGGTCCAGGCGAAACCGAGGACGCCACCGCATCCGATAGCCACGCCGCGTCGGAGAGTCATAACTCGAATACTAACGGTATTCGAATTCCGGCGGTAGCCCATTTTGCTAAACTCCCGCGTATGGCCAGGATGACGCGCAAGGAGTCGCACGCTCTCACGCGTGAGCGGCTGGTCGAGACCGCCAAGCGGCTGTTCCTGGCCGACGGCTACAACGTGACCTCGCTGGAGAAGGTGGCCACCGAGGCCGGGTTCTCCAAGGGCGCGGTGTACTCCAACTTCGCGACCAAGCCCGAGCTGGGCCTGGCGGTGCTCGACGTCGTGCACGTGGAACGCGCCCAGTCGCTCATGGACGCGGTGATGCCGCACGACACCATCGCCGCGCGGATCGACGGCTTCGCGCGATGGGCCGACGAGAACATCGGCGATGTGGGCTGGACGGCCTTGGAAGTCGAGTTCGCGACGAGCACCCGCCACATGCCCGAGATCCGCACCGAACTGGCCGAACGCCGCCGCACGATGACGGCGATGCTCGCGACCGTGATTCAGACCCAGGTCGATGAACTCGGCCTGAACCTGCCTATGTCGACCGAAGACGCGGCGCTGCAAATACTTTCGCTCGGCATCGGCCTCGGCGTCCAACGCGCGATCGACCCCGACCTCCCGATCAGCGCGATCGTCGACCTCCTACGCAGCCAACTCGCCACCGCACCCACGGCGTAACGCACCGCGTCGATTGCCCGGCTCGGCCCAGCGCCGACCGAATCAGGCAGCCAGCAGTACCGCGTTCGGCGCCACGGTGTTCGGCGTGGCGCGGCCGGCGACCTGGCGATGGCCGCCCAGCACCACCGCCCGCGTCGGCACGAGCGCGTGACGGCGCATGGCCTCGGCCACCTGACCGACCAGCTCGCCCAGGGTCGTCCCGAGCGCACCTGCCAGCGCCGCGATCATCTCGCTGGAGGGTTCCTTGCGACCGCGCTCGACCTCGGAGAGGTACTGCGGCGAGATGCCCGCGCGCCCGGCCGTGTCGACGAGCGTGCAGCGCTGTTCCAGCCGTAACGCGCGTAGCCGTTCGCCCAGCGCCTCCCGCCACAGCGGCTCGGGCCGCTGTGCACCGCGTCCGCCTGGAATCACCCGCAACCCGTTGTGCTCGCCCATACTCCGAGCGTAGGGACGCGGGCCCCGAAACACCCGGCTCTTCTGCTCTGGGCGTAACCGCGCGACGAGGGCCCGACCGAACGGCCTGCGCGACGACAGAAACGGGATACCCGGTGCGCCGAGAGCCCGCCGGCGCGCCGACTACCGAGCGATACCGAAACGCCCGTCGACCCAGCTCAGCACGTCGGCGAAGGACGCCGACACGATACGACTGTGGTCGACCTCGTCGTACTTGCGGTAGTCGACCGACTCTCCCCGCCCCTGCAATTCGGACACCATCGCATCGGTCGATGCCGCCGGAACCGTCAGATCCGCACGCCCCTGCAGGACCAGCACCGGCACGGTCAGGCGCAGCCCGCCCGGATCGTTGTCGTCGAGCACGCGCAGCAGTCCCGAGATATCGCCGTCGCGGGTGAAGACGTCCTTCGGCGACAGCCCGCCCCACTTGTCCTTCTCCCGCAGCCCGCCCGTGCATTCGGAATCGGCTACGGGCAGCAGCGACACGGCACGGTCGGTGAGGAAGCGCGTGGGGTCGATATCGGTGATCGTCTGAGCGCCGCGCACGAGCAGCGGCACGTAGACCGAGATATCGCCGGTGCCCAGCTTGCCCAACGGGTTCGACACCGCCCACTTCGCCATGCGGACCTGTTCACCCAGGTGCGAGGCGGGCGCGAGCGCGACGGCGCCGAGCAGCGGCGAACTCGGCGCCCACCCGGCGGAATCGGCCGCGGCGAACATGGCCGCGTGCCCGCCCTGCGAATGCCCCATCGCCACCCACCGCGACCCGACACTCTTGTCGATTTCGCGTGCGCCCGTGGCGATATCGGCCAGCGCGCGATGCTCGGTCTCCCCGATCATGTATCCGTGCTCGCCCGGCGTGCCCAAGCCCAGGTAGTCGGTCCTGGCGACCGCGTACCCCGCCGCCACCCAGCGGGCCTGTTCCTCCCGACTCGGCGAGGAGCCCTCCGACCGCGAGGCCGCGCACACATCGGCGACCCCGGTGCTGCCCGGCCCCCACGAGATCAGCGGCCAACCGCCCTCGGGCGCAACCCCTTCGGGCACGGCCAGGGTCCCCGACACCGCGACCGTCTTCTCCTGCGCGTCGAGCGACCGATACAGGACCAGGTAGGTGCGCGCACCCGGCACCGCCCGCTCCCCGGTGATCAGCTGCGACCGGATCACCGACCCGCGCGGACCCGCCACCGTGGCCGCCTCCGGGTGGTAGAACGCCGACAGCGGTGCGGCCGAGGCGAATTCGACGGGCGGCTGGTCCGAACTGCAGGCCGACGCGGCCAGGACGAGGCTGCTCGCGGCGATCACCCGAGCAATACGTGTGTGCAAGTCTCCCCCGATACGCCGCCGATGCTGTGGCCGATAGACCGCCGACCAGGTTACTCGATGCGCGACGCGCCGCCGCCGCGGAACCGGGCGGTGAAACACCAACGGCGCGTTCACCGGTGAAGGTGAACGCCCCGTCGGAACAGCTGACAGCTAGCGGCCGATCGCGGCGGCCATCACGCGGACCGCGGAGATCAGCCCGTCGATCAGGTTGCCCTGACGGAACGAGGCGAGCGCGGCGGTGACGCCGAGCTGGCAGATGCGGTCGTTGGCGCGCTCGGCCACCTCGGCACCCGAGCGGACCTCGATCGCACCCTGGTTCGGCGACACGGCGATGAGCACCGAATCGGCCGCCTCGGGGGTGTGCGGCAGGATCGAGTCGGCGCCCGCCGCCGGATCCGAGCCCAGATCGCCGAGGTAGATGTTGAAGCGAACCTTGGTGGCGCGGGTCGCCTCGGTGAGCGCGTTGTCCAGGGCGATGCGCTCACGGTCGGTGAAGGGCACCTCGTCGAACACGGTTCCCGGCTCGTGCACGCCGGACACGCGACCGCTGCTGGTCAGGGCGAACCCGTGCGGCAGATCGGCCTCGACAACTGCGGGCCATTTAGAACTTGCCACTTGCCCGGCCTCCGATCAGTTCCGCGTGCGCGGGTTCGAGAGCCGCATGGCTGCCATGCGACTCGGCGGTGTGGTGACCCGCCGCGGCGGTCACCTCGTCGGTAGCGCTCCACAGCACCGGCGGGTGGGTCCACTTCTGCCCGAGCGCGAAGTGGGCCGGCTTCTCACCGGGCAGTGGCTTACCGAGATAGGACAAACCGGCGATCGTGAAATAGATCGCGGCCGGGATGCCGACGAAGATCAGCACTGTCTCGAGAATGCTCACAGGCCAACGGTAGACGATGCTCTGTAGTAGTTCATCCTCCGGCTCTGGGTTCGCGCCCCGCGTGTCATACCAACCAGGCCGCCGCGTTCGCGGGCAACCGGTCGTCGACCACCGGCGCGCTGGCCAACAGCACCTCCCCCGGCGGCAGCTGGATCGGCTCGTCGGCGGCGTTGAGCACGCAGATCAGACCCCCCGGACGACGGAACGCCAGGCAGCCCTCCGGCGAGCCGTACCACTCGAGCCGCTGCCCCGCGAACTCCGGCCGGGTGGCCCGCAGGTCGATCGCCAGCCGGTACAGCGACAGGGTCGAATGCAGGGTCTCGAGCTGGGCCTCGACCGTGCGATCGGCCCAGTCCGGCGGAATCGGCAGCCACGGCGTGCCGGTGGTGAAACCGAACGGCGTGGTCGAGCCCTCCCACGGCAGCGGCACCCGGCACCCGTCGCGGCCGCGTTCCTGATGGCCGGTGCGCTCCCACACCGGGTCCTGCAGGACCTCCTCGGGCAGATCGTCGACATTGGGCAGGCCGAGTTCGGCGCCGTTGTAGACGAACACCGCGCCGGGCAGGGCGAATTCGACCAGCATCATCGCCCGCGCCCGCGCCACCCCGAGCTTGCCGCCGCCGTACCGGGTCACCTCGCGTTCGATGTCGTGATTGGACAGGGTCCAGGTGGGCGGGGCGCCCGCGGCAGCCACCGCGTCGAGCGAGTGGGTGACGGCCGCGCGCACGCCCTCGGCGGTGAACGCGGTCTCGGCCAGACGGAAGTTGAACGCCAGGTGCAGTTCGTCGGGTCGGACGTACTCGCCGAAGCGGACGTTGTCGTCGACCCACACCTCACCGATCGAGACCGCGTGCGGGTAGTCGTCGAGCACCGTGCGGATGCGGCGGTGGATGGCGTGCACGCCCGGATTGTTGAAACGCGGATCGTCGTCGTCGTGGACGAGCATCTTGGTCTCGACCCGGGCCATATCGGGCAGGCCCTCCGGCTTGGCCATGCCGTGGGCGACATCGAGCCGGAAGCCGTCCACCCCGCGATCCAGCCAGAAGCGCAGGGTCTTCTCGAAATCGTCGGCGACCTCGGGATTGTCCCAGTTCAGGTCGGGCTGTTCGGGCGCGAAGATGTGCAGGTACCACTGGCCGGGGGTGCCGTCGGGTTCGGTGATCCGGGTCCAGGCGGGACCGCCGAAGATGGAGGGCCAGTTGTTGGGCGGCTCGCTCCCGTTCACTCCGCGACCGTCGCGGAAGATGTAGCGGGCCCGTTCGGGACTGCCGGGGGCCGCGTTCAGCGCGGCCGCGAACCACGCGTGTTCGACGCTGGTGTGGTTGGGCACCAGGTCCATCGTGACCTTGATCTCGCGATCGTGAGCCTCGGCGATCAGCTCGTCCATCGCCGCCAGGCCGCCGAACAGCGGGTCGATATCGCGTGGATCGGACACGTCGTAGCCGCCGTCGGCCTGCGGTGAACGCATCACCGGACAGATCCACAACGCGTCGACGCCCAATAGTTCCAGGTACCCCAGTTTCTCCCGCACCCCGCCCAGATCGCCGACACCGTCACCATCGGAGTCGGCGAACGAGCGCGGATAGACCTGATAGAACAAGGCGGTTGTCCACCACGGAGCGGTGCTTGCTTCCCCCGGCACCGGCGAGGCAGGTGTCTGTGTCACACCCGCAATATTGCCAAAGTTCACCCGAATTATTCAGGCGGGGCGGCACTTTCTGCGAAGTCGGCAAATTGCCAGCGTTCGCCACGCCGTGGCGAAACCTCGCGGTAAACCACGGCATCGCGCAGAAATCGGGACGCTACGTGCCTGTCATCAGCGAACGACGGGCACCCGCGCGCTCACAGGGGCGAGTTCTGCAGTGAGTCCGCCGCCATCTGGAAGTAGTCCAGCATCGCCTTGCGGTGCCCGTCGTCGAGGATCGACGGCTCGATCTCGCCCACCGCGATCGTCATGCACCGCATCCACGCGTCGCGCTCGAGCGGGCCGATGACGAACGGGTTGTGCCGCATGCGCAGCCGCGGATGCCCGCGCTCCTCGGAATAGGTGCGCGGACCGCCCCAGTACTGTTCGAGGAACATCCGCAACCGGCGCTCGGCCGGACCCAGATCCTCCTCCGGGTACAGCGGGCGCAGGATCTCGTCGGCCGCGACCTCGCGATAGAACACCGACACCAGACGGCGAAACGTCTCCGCGCCGCCCACGGCTTCGTAGAAGGAGGTCGTTGTCTGCTCACCGGTACTCACAGGCTCCATTGTGCCCCGCTCACCACGGTCACGAACGCGCTGCCCTTCAACCACAGTTCATCCGGAAGTTTGAAAAATAGCCGTGCAATACCGGCGGAACCATGGTCAACTGGGGGCAGTATCGACCCCAGATACCACATGATCCTGCCAATCATGAAATTGAGGTCAACGAGATGAAGCAGCGACCCAGCGCCCGATCACAGGAGCGCACGCACCGACAACTCCAGCCCGCCGACGTCCACAATCGTGGCTCGGGGGCTATTCCGCTGCATATCGTGTCCGATCATCCGCATATCCCCGCGCCTGTGCATCTCGCCGGAGACCACGACGCCGCCGCATGGCGCAAACGCCGGGTCCTCCTCCTCAACGCCACCTACGAACCGCTCACCGCGCTGTCCGCGCGCCGGGCCGTCGTGCTGCTGATCTGCGCCAAAGCCGACGCCGTCCACGACGATCCGCAAGCCCCGGTCCTGCATTCGGCAGGCTCCACCGTGGCGATTCCGTCCGTCATCCGCCTGCGCACCTACGTGCGCGTGCCCTACCGCGCCCGCGTGCCGATGACCCGCGCCGCGCTCATGCATCGCGACCACTACCGCTGCGGCTACTGCGGCGGCAAGGCCGAGACCATCGACCACGTGATCCCCCGCAGTCGCGGTGGCGAGCACTCGTGGGAGAACTGCGTCGCCAGCTGCGCCCCGTGTAACCACCGCAAGGCCGACAAGATGCTGGCCGACCTGGGCTGGCATCTGCGCCACCCGCTGGTCTCGCCGAAGGGGCCGCACTGGCGGCTGCTGTCCACCACCGCCGACCTGGATCCGATCTGGTTGCAGTATCTCGGCGAAGGAGCCGCCTGACACAGGGCCCGATCGCCGCGTCAGGCGCTTTCGATCACCATCGTGGCCCACGTCCCCGGTTCGAGGGCTTCGAAGATGTGGGGTAGGTCGCCCAGGTAGCGGATGTAATCGCCTGGGCGCATCTCCACGGGCTCGTCGGCCGGACCGACGATGGCCCGGCCCGCCGCGAGCACGACGTGTTCGACCACGCCGGGCGTGTGCGGTTCCGAGCGTCGGGTGTGGCCCGGTTCGGCGGCGATGCGGTACACGTCGCAGCGGGTGAGCGATTGCCCCGCTGCGAGCAAGGTCACCCGGTAGTCGGCACCGGCCGCGGGCACCGGCGCGCCCTCGTCGGCGCGGATCACCTGCACGTTCGGTCGCGGCGGGTCGAGCAGGCGCGAGAACGGCATCTCCAGGGCGACACACAGCGCCCACAGGGTTTCCAGGCTGGGATTGCCGGTGCCCGATTCCAGTTGCGACAGTGTCGATTTCGCGATCCCGGCGCGGCTGGCGACCTCGGTCAGCGACAGGCCCGCGCGGGCGCGTTCGCGACGCAGCGCGGCCGCGATCACCGCCTGGGGCGGTCCGACAACAGGGTCCTGCCGGTCCATCTGGTCTCCGTTCGGAACTGGCGATGCCGCATTGACTTTACCCAGCCCGTGCGTTCAATATAAACAACATGCGTTCGATATGGCGAACACTCGACCGGGGAACCGCGGCTGCCGTCGCCGCGGCGTGCTTCGCCGTCGGCGTGTTCGGGGTCTCCTACGGCGCCTCGACCATCGCGGCCGGGTTCCCGATGTGGATGCCGATCGTGATGGCCGTGACGGTGCTGGCCGGCGGCTCGGAGCTGCTGTTCTTCGGCATCGTCGCCGCCGGGGGCAGTCCGCTGGCCGCGGTCGTGGCCGGGCTGCTGCTCAACGCGCGCCACCTGCCCTACGGGCTGTCCGCGCCGGAGGTGTTCGGTCGCGGCTGGAAACGGGCGCTGGGCATCCACGTCCTCAACGACGAATCGGTGGCCTTCGCCGCCGCCCCCGGTGACCAGGACCGCAAACGCGCCGCGTACTGGGCCTGCGGCATCGGCGTCGCCCTGTGCTGGCCGATCGGCGCGGCCCTCGGCGCCGGCCTCGGATCGCTGGTGCCCGACACCGCCGCACTCGGCCTGGACGCGGTGTTCCCGGTGATCCTGCTGGCCCTGATCCTGCCCGCCCTGCGCGACCGGGCGACCTTACGACCGGTGCTGGTCGGCGCCGGACTGGCCGTGGTGGTCTCGCCCTACGTCCCGGCCGGGCTGCCGGTCCTGATCGCGCTGGGCGGATTGATCTTCGCCCTGCGCCCGCCGACACCCGCCGCCGAACCGATCGCGGCGGTGGCCCCGTGAACGCGCCCTACCTGCTTCCCGCCATGCTGGCCCTGGCCGTGGGAACCTACGCGCTGCGCTGGACCGGGCCCGCGATGCGTCACCGAATGCGCCTGTCCCCGAGGATGATCCACCTCCTCGATACCGGCGCCCTCATCCTGCTCGCTGCCCTGGTGGCGACAACCGCCCTGCCCGCCGGCACCGACCACCTCGGCTTGGCGCTGCCGACCGGCGTGGCAGTGGGTGGGGTTCTGGCCTGGCGGCGCGTTCCCCTGCTGATCGCCATCCTCGCCGCGGCGGCCACCACCGCCCTGCTCCGCCTTCTCGGCGTGCAGTAACTCCCACAGCCAGGTCTACGAAACCCGGTCCCCCGGCGCCCGACTCAACTGGGCGTCAACGGAATTCCGCCGCCGAGCCGCCGGGCCACCGAGCCGTACCGGGCGTCCAGCCGCAACCAGGTCCTGGTCGCCCGGACCCGCACCACCTCGGACGGCTGAATCCGCCGTGACTCGGTCTTCTCCCCGGCATGCGGAATGAAGTCCATCGCGGTGAGCGCGAACACCACCCGCATCGGCACCTGCACCTCGAAGCCGTCCGCACCGGTCACGGTGAGCACCGACTGATCCAGTAGCGAGGCGGGCGGGCCGTGCGCGCCGCCGTGCTCCCGGGCCAGATCAGCGCCGCGCTCGGCCAATTCGACGAGCGCCCGCGCGGGCACGTCATCGAGGTGGGCGAATCCCTCGGCGGGCGGCAGGGCGCCACGCCACGCGGAATCCATCGAGTAGCCCAGGTCGACGGGGTGGCCGGTGCGCAGACCCGCGAGCACCATGTCGGCGCCGACGGTCACATCGTCGACACCGAGTTCGGCGGTCACCGTGCGCACGGCCAGGGTCTCGAAACCGGTTGTCACCCAGGCCGAGACGAGACTCGACCCGCGCCGCCGCAAGCGAACGACGGCGGCCTCGTCGAGCCGCAGCGCGCGAGTGAGAAAGGTGGTCAGGTTCTCCCGCTCGGCCGGGTCGGGCGTGTGCAGGACCCGCTGTTCGGAGCTCACGAAATCAGGCCCGCCACAGTGCCAGATAGTCCCGCTCGGACTCGTTGAGCCTGCGCAAACGCTGGGTCTCGATATCGAACGCGGCGAGCTGGGTGGTGGCGGTGACCGCCGGGGTCGAATCGGGCGCGGCACCGGCGGCGCGCACCTCGTACCCGATCGTGAAGTCCACCGCCCGCAACTGCTCGATCCACATGGCGATATCGAGCGGGGTGTCCTCGTGACGCAACTGCCCCCGGTACTTCACGTGCAGATCGACCAGCACGCAGCCCTGCCGACCCATCGACGCGGTCGGCTTGTCATCGTCGAACAGCCAGGGAATCCGAGCCTCCTCCAGCAGCGTCACCATCCGTGCGTGGTTGACGTGCTGGAACACGTCCATATCCGACCAGCGGATCTCGACATTCGCGTGAAAACGCTTCGGCAGCACCAGATCCGATGCGGGCGTGGCAGTGCTGCCGTTCGGCGAACTCGTCACCGTGGTACCTCCGATTGGGCGCCCACCCCGCTCACCATGCTCCGCACCTGTCGCGCGGCGACCGACAGTGTGGCGAGGTCGTGGGTCCCGGACTCGAACAATTCCGACAGTGCCGCGCGCGCACGACCCAGCCGGGACTGGTTCTTCGACTCCCAGTATGCAATTTTCTCGTCGGCGGTTTCCTCCGGGTCACCCGCGGAGAGCACATCGAGGGTGAGCGAGCGCAGCGATCCGTACATGTCGTCGCGCAGGGCAAGGCGGGCCAGCGCGTGCCAGCGGTCGCCGCGTTCGAGGTGGCTCACGGCCTCGAGCAGCCAGTCGATCTTGAGATGCTCGTTGAGCGCGTAGTACAGCGCGCCCACTTCGGCGCCGTCGCGATCGGTGATGTCGGCGAGGTCGACGATGTCGAGCAGCGGGAACAGCCCGAGCAGTCCGAACACCTCGGTCGCCAGATCGGTCGGCGCACCGCGCGCGATCAACTCGGCCGCGCCCTGGGTGAGCGAGGTGACGTGGTGTCCGCGCAACCATCCCGGCACCTGCGGTGCCAACTCCTGCACCCGGCGGTGATACCGGTTGATCTCGGCGCCCACCGCGATCGGCTGCGGCCGATTGGTCAGCAGCCAGCGCGATGCCCGATCCAGGGTCCGCTTGGATTCCAGTTCCAGCAGATCGCGCACGGAGGTCGGTGCGTCCGCGCTGCGGATCCGCGCCCACACATCGCGCAGCTCGAAGATCTCGGTGGCGGCGGTGAACGCGCGCACGGTGTCGGAGCTGGTGGCGCCGACCTCCTCGCTGAGCCGGTGCGCGTAG
Organism: Nocardia lasii; assembly: GCF_042658545.1. Taxonomy (NCBI): domain Bacteria; kingdom Bacillati; phylum Actinomycetota; class Actinomycetes; order Mycobacteriales; family Nocardiaceae; genus Nocardia; species Nocardia lasii. The sequence goes on along the minus strand of NZ_JBHSQN010000013.1, from coordinate 133,798 downwards.
GTGATGCCGCCGTAGTCGACGACCTCGTTGACGATCATCGTGGTGACGATCTCGCGGCGCAGCCGGTGCTTCTTGAGCGCGGCGCCGAACCGTTCCCGCAGCGGGGTCGGGAAATACAGCGGCAGTTTGCGCGCGAAGTACACGCTGTCGGGCAGGTCGGTCTCGAGCAGATCGGACTTGAGCCCGAGCTTCACGTGCGCGAGCAGGTTGGCCAGTTCGGGCGAGACCAGCCCGGCGCCCTGCTCGTGCAGGCGCGCCAGTTCGGCGGTCGAGGGCAGGGCCTCGAGTTCGCGGTCGAGCCCGCGTCGCTGTTCGAGATCGGCGATGACGCGACCGTGCACGGTGAGCATGTGCGGCGCGTCGGTGCGGGCGATGCCGATCAGCACGTTCTGATCGACGTTGTCCTGCAACACCATGCGAGCCACTTCGTCGGTCATCGAGGCCAGCAGCGGATTGCGGTCGGCCGGGGCCAGATCGCCCTCGCTGACCACGCTGTCGAGCAGGACCTTGATATTGACCTCGTGGTCGGAGCAGTCCACGCCGGCGGAGTTGTCGAGCGCGTCGGTGTTCATCTTGCCGCCCGCGCGGCAGAACTCGATCCGGCCCAGCGCGGTGGCGCCCAGGTTGCCGCCCTCGCCGATCACCCGCACCCGCAACTGATTTCCGTCGACCCGCACCGCGTCGTTGGACTTGTCGCCCACCTCGGCATTGGATTCGGTGCTGGCCTTGATGTAGGTGCCGATGCCGCCGTTCCACAGCAGCTGCACCGGGGCGAGCAGGATCGCGCGCACCAGTTCCGGCGGCGAGAGCGACTGCACCGAGTCGGGCAGCCCGAGCGCGGTGCGCACCTGGGGTGAGATCGGCACCGACTTCACGGTCCGCTCGAACACGCCGCCACCCGCGCTGATCAGGGTGCGGTCGTAATCGGCCCACGAGGAGCGCGGCAGCGCGAACAGCCGGGCGCGCTCGGCGTAGGAGGCCGCGGCGTCGGGATCGGGGTCGAGGAAGATGTGGCGGTGGTCGAAGGCGGCGACCAGTCGGATGTGCGGGGACAGCAGCATGCCGTTGCCGAACACGTCACCGCTCATGTCGCCGACGCCGACGACGGTGAAATCCTGGCTCTGGGTGTCGATGTCCATCTCGCGGAAGTGGCGTTTGACCGCTTCCCACGCGCCCTTGGCGGTGATGCCCATGGCCTTGTGGTCATACCCCGCCGAGCCACCGGAGGCGAAGGCGTCGCCGAGCCAGAAGCCGTAGCGCAGGGCCACATCGTTGGCGATATCGGAGAAGCTGGCGGTGCCCTTGTCGGCGGCGACCACCAGGTAGGTGTCGTCACCGTCGCGGCGCACGACCCGATCCGGCGGCAGCACCGCGCCGGTGGCCAGGTCGACATTGTCGGTGACGTCGAGCAGCCCGGAGATGAAGGTGCGGTAGCAGGCGATGCCCTCGGCGACGGTGGCCTGGCGGTCGACGGCCGGGTCGCCGGTGGCGGCGGGTGGACGTTTCACCACGAACCCGCCCTTCGCGCCCACCGGCACGATCACCGCGTTCTTCACCGCCTGTGCCTTGACCAGGCCGAGGATCTCGGTGCGGAAGTCCTCGAGCCGGTCCGACCAGCGCAGCCCGCCGCGCGCGACCGAGCCGAACCGCAGGTGCACGCCCTCGACCCGAGGCGAGTACACGAAGATCTCGAATTGTGGTCGCGGCTTGGGCAATTCGGCGATCTCGCGCGGTTCGACCTTCAGGGCCAGGTAATCGCGCGGGTTGTGCTCGGCGTCGACGACGTAGTTGTTGGTGCGCAGTGTGGCCTTGATCAGACCGAGGATGGCGCGCAGGATGCGGTCGGCGTCCATGCTGACCACCTCGTCGATGCCGGCGCGCACGCGCGCTTCGAGCTCGACGGCGGCCTCGACCGAGACCGTGTCCGGGTCGAACCGGGCGGCGAACAGGTCGACGACATCGCGCGCCACCTCGGGATGGGCCAGCAGCACCCGGGCGATATTGGCCTGCGAGTACGGAAAACCGGCCTGCTGCAGGTACTTCGCGTACGCGCGCAGGATCGCCACCGAACGCCAGGGCAGCCCCGCGCGCAGGACCAGTTCGTTGAGACCGTCGGCTTCGGCCCGGCCGTACCAGACCGCTTCGAAGGCGTCGGTGAACCGGGTGCGCAGCGCGTCGAGCAGGCCGGGCGCCTCGAGCAGCAGCGCCGCGTCGAGGTCGCCGCCGAGCGCGTTGCGCAGCAACTCCGGCCGCGCCTGCAGGCCGAAATCGTAGATCCAGCGCTCGGCGCCGCCGTCGCGTTCGAGCTGGTAGGGCCGTTCATCGACCACCTCGAGGCCGAGGCTCTGCAGCACCGGCAGCACCTGACTCAGCGAGACGCCCGAGCCCGCGATGTAGAGGCTGAACCGCCACGAACCGGGCGCCGCCTCGGGCCTGCGGTACAGGTACTGGCCGATGCCGCCCTCGGTGAGCCGCTCGAGGCGCACGATATCGGCCAGCGCGCGCTCGGGAGTGAAGTCCTCCTTGTAGCTTTCGGGCAGTGCTTCCGAATACCGTTCCACCACAGCGGGTTCGAGCACGGTCGAGAACGCGGCCGCCTCGCCGATCCGGTCGTCCCAGGAGTGACTGGCGGCATTGAGCAGGCCCTGCAGGCGCAGCCGGTTGTCCTCGGAGGTGTCGGGAGCGGTGCCCTCGGCAGGCAGCATGACCGTGAAATACACACTGGCGAGCTCACTTTCGCTCACCCGCGCCGAGTAGTCGATGTCGACGCCGCCCAGTTCGGCGACCAGGATCTCCTGCATCTCGAGGCGCACGGCGGTGGTGTAGCGGTCGCGCGGCAGATACACCATGCACGCCACGAACCGCCCGTAGTTGTCGCTGCGCAGGAACAGCCGGACCTGCCTGCGCAGCCCGACGCCGAGCACCGCGACGGCGGTGCGGCGCATGGTCTCGGTGTCGGCGGAGAACAGTTCGGTGCGCGGGAACGACTCGATCACCTCGAGCATCGCCTGCCCGGAGAACGAGTCCTGATCGAACCCGGCCCCCTCGATGGCGGTGCGTACCCGGCGGTTGATCACCGGGATGTCGAGCACGTTCTCGTGCACCGCGCGCACGGTGAACACCCCGATGAACAGGTGGACCCCGACCACCGCGCCCGCCGCGTCGACATCGGCGACGCCGACGAAGTACGGGTACACCGAGCGGTGCACCGTCGCGCGGACCAGGCCCTGGGTGAGCAGCAGCAGCGGCCGGTCCTCGCCGTTGATCGGGACCTTGAAGTCGGTGCCGACATCGGGGCGCAGCACGCCCAGACTGACCCCGGGCACCGGTGTGGACACGGTGTGCCCGTCACGGACCTCGCGCCGGTAGCGCGCGTAGCCGAGCAGCGTGAAGTTGCCCTCGGCCAGCCAGCGCAGCAGCTGCGCGCAATCGGACAGTTCCACCGCGGGGAACGGGGTGGTGTCGGCCGTCGCGGAGCGGTCCAGCTCGTCGGCCAGCGCGCTCTGCACCCTGGCCATCGCCTCGGTGTCGTCGATCACCTGGCGGACGTCGTCGATCACCTCGGGCATGGTGCGCTCGATGTGATCGAGCTGGGCCGGGCTGGTGGTGGGGTGCAGCTGCAGGTGCATCCACGACTCGGTGAGCCCGGTCGCGCCGTGGCCGTCCACCTCGTGCGCCGCGGCGCCGACGAGGTGACCGCTGCTGTCGCGGGTGACCTCGAAGATGGGATGGATGAGTTCGGAGACGCTGACCTGCATCCGGCCCAGCGCCGCGGTGATCGACTCCACCAGCAGCGGCATGTCGTCGGTGACGACCTGCACGGCCGCGCCCATCCCGGTCCCGTCGTCGGGATGATGCACCCGAACCAGGGCCTTGCCCGGCGACCGGGTGGCGGCCAATTCCATGTGGTGGCGGAAGATCTGGGTGATGCCGGGGATCGGGAAATCCACATCACCGGCATCGACGTGTCGGAAATACGCCTCCTCGAGGGTCCCGAGATCGCCGCGCAACGTGTGCGGCAGCCCCGCGGCCCACGCCGCGCTCGACATTTCCGACGAGACCGTCATCGTGTGCCCACTCCCATGGCTTGAGGTTCGGTTCGATTTCTCAATACGGGTGACGCGATTTCGAGACTAGCTGCGGGTACAACAACACGCTCAGGCAATTTCGGGTTGCCACGCCGGTAACTTGTGGAACGTTCGATGAACGCCGGGTACACACCTCGCGAGACAACGCCGACGGCCCGGCGGATCGATCACACACAGATCGTTCCACCGGGCCGTCGCACGGGCCGCGCGAATCAGTCGCGGGTCAGCTTGCGGTGCGTAACACGGTGCGGGCGTGCGGCTTCGGCACCGAGACGCTCGATCTTGTTGGCCTCGTAGGCCTCGAAGTTGCCCTCGAACCAGAACCACTTGGCGTCGTTGTCGGTGTCGCCCTCCCACGCGAGGATGTGGGTGCAGGTGCGGTCGAGGAACCACCGGTCGTGCGAGATCACGACGGCACAGCCGGGGAACTGCTCGAGCGCGTTCTCGAGCGAACCGAGGGTTTCGACGTCGAGGTCGTTGGTCGGTTCGTCGAGCAGGATCAGGTTGCCGCCCTGCTTGAGGGTCAGCGCCAGGTTCAGGCGGTTGCGCTCACCACCGGAGAGCACCCCGGCCGGCTTCTGCTGATCCGGGCCCTTGAAGCCGAACGCGCTGACGTAGGCGCGCGAGGGCATTTCCTGGTTGCCGACCTGGATGAAGTCCATGCCCTCGGACACGACCTGCCAGACGTTCTTCTTCGGGTCGATGCCGCCACGGTTCTGGTCGACGTAGCTGAGCTTGACCGTCTCGCCGACCTTCACCTCGCCGCTGTCGGGCGACTCGAGGCCGACGATGGTCTTGAACAGCGTGGTCTTACCCACACCGTTGGGGCCGATCACGCCGACGATGCCGTTGCGCGGCAGGGTGAACGACAGATCCTTGATCAGCTGGCGATCGCCGTAGCCCTTGTCCAGGTGATCGACCTCGACCACGATGCTGCCCAGGCGCGGGCCTGCCGGAATCTGGATCTCCTCGAAATCCAACTTCCTGTGCTTGTCGGCCTCGGCGGCCATCTCCTCGTAGCGACCGAGACGGGCCTTGTTCTTGGCCTGGCGGGCCTTGGCGCCGGAGCGCACCCAGGCCAGCTCGTCCTTGAGCCGCTTCTGCAGCTTCTGGTCCTTCTTGCCCTGCACCTCGAGGCGCTGGGCCTTCTTCTCCAGGTAGGTGGAGTAGTTGCCCTCGTACGGGTAGGCCCGGCCACGGTCGAGTTCGAGGATCCACTCGGCGACGTTGTCGAGGAAGTACCGGTCGTGGGTGACGGCCAGCACGGCGCCCGGGTAGTCGGCGAGGTGCTTCTCGAGCCACAGCACGCTCTCGGCGTCGAGGTGGTTGGTCGGTTCGTCGAGCAGCAGCAGGTCGGGCTTGCTCAGCAGCAGCTTGCACAGCGCGACACGACGACGCTCACCACCGGAGAGGTTGGTGACCGGCTCGTCCGGCGGCGGGCAGCGCAGCGCGTCCATGGCCTGCTCGAGCTGGGAGTCGACATCCCACGCGTCGGCGTGGTCGAGGTACTCCTGCAGCTTGCCCATTTCGTCCATGAGCTCGTCGGAGTAGTCGGTGGCCATGAGTTCGGCGATCTCGTTGAAGCGGTCCAGCTTCACCTTGACCTCGCCGAGGCCTTCCTCGACGTTGCCGCGAACGGTCTTCTCCTCGTTCAGCGGCGGCTCCTGCATGAGGATGCCGACCGTGGCGCCGGGAGCGAGGAACGCGTCGCCGTTGTTCGGACGGTCCAGGCCCGCCATGATCTTGAGAACGCTGGACTTACCAGCGCCGTTCGGGCCGACGACACCGATCTTGGCGCCGGGAAGGAAGTTCAGCGTCACGTCGTCGAGGACGACCTTGTCGCCGTGCGCCTTACGAACCTTCGTCATCTGGTAAATGAACTCAGCCATACACGGAAGCCTATCGGTGCGGGAATCGGGGGAGAAAACGGGAGCGGGGCGGTGCGGCGAAAGGGTCCTCACGCGTCGACCTGCTCGGGCACACCGATGATCGGCTCCGCATCCGGCGATCGCGCCGGGCCGGAATCCGCCGCGGTGATAGAGGCTACCGCGTCCGGCGAGGCCCGCATTCCATCGGATCGGCGAACCACGGTCGCGCTGCATCGCGCCAGATCGGGGCCGACGGCGATCGCGCGCATCTCGAGATCACGCCGCAGCGCACCGTCCTTGCCACGGTACTCGTTGGACCGCAACTGCCCGTAGGCGATCACCGGGTCGCCCCAATGCAACGACTGGTCGACACCCTCGACCAACCTGCGCCAACACGTGACCGACAGGTACAGCGTGCCGTTGTCGGTCCATTCGCCGGATCGGGCGTCGAACCGGCGCGCGTTGCTGGCCATCCGGAACGACAGCATCTGTTCGCCGTTGCTGAGATCTCGCCGCACCGGGTGGGTGATGACGGTCCCGATCACCGTCGCGTGTGCCTCGTACATCGTGTTCGCCCCCGCTCGTTATTCCCCTGCTCGCTCTGACCACCCAAGAATGGCGTGGCGAACAGGGCCGCGGGAGGCGCGCGACGAATTTGTGGATAGATTCGCGGGTTGTGGATATCCGGTGTGTCAGAGCACGGGAAGTTCGGTGTTCGCCCCGCACAGGACCACGATCGGCCGCACCCCGGGCTCCGGGGTGTACACACCGCTCTGCACCGCGGCCAGCGCGGCGGCGCCCTCGAGCTCCACGACCACCCGGAATTCACGCCACAGGTACTCCCGCGCGGCGGCGATCGCGTCGTCGGCGACCGAGAGCGCGGGCATCCGGTGCCGCTGGGCGATGCCGAAGGCGATATCGCCCACGCGCGTCGCGCACAGCAACTCGGTGGCCCGCGACGGCACGTCGATATCGACCGGATGGCCTGCCGCCAGCGCCGCCGAGAGCACGGGCGTGTGCTCGGATTCGACCCCGATGATCTGCCTGCGCCGACCCAGCGCCGCGCCGAGGCCGGCGATCAACCCGCCCCCGCCGATCGCGGCCAGCACCGGCGGCCTGCCGCGCACCTGTTCCTCGAGCTCGAGCCCGATCACCCCGGCGCCCGCCACCACCGCGGGCATGTCGTAGGCGTGCAGGTGATCGGCGCCGCGCTCGACGGCCAGGGTGACCGCCCGACGCTGCGCCTCGGCGTAGCTCGTCCCGTGCCACAGCACTTCGGCACCGTGCGCCCACATCGCGGCGACCTTGGTGTGCGGCGCCGATTCCGGCACCACGATCGTGCATTCCTTGCCCAGTTGCGCCGCCGCCAAGGCGACCGCGATCCCGGTATTGCCCGCCGAGGCCACGACCACATGGTCACGGCCGCTGTCGGTGCTCAGCAGCGCGTTGAGCGCGCCACGCACCGTGAAGGTGCCGCCGTGCTGCAGGAATTCCATTTTCAACGAGACCTGCACCGGCCCGTCGGGACCGTCCACGCTGGTGTGGAACACCGGTGTCTTGCGCACCCGACCCGTCAGCCGTCGCCGCGCCGCCCGCACATCGGCGCGCAGCACCCGCTCCGGTTCGGCTCGCTCGGTCGACTCGCTCGCCGACAGACCGAATCCGCTCACCGACGGACCTCGCCGTCACGACGCGCCAGCTCCGCGTACATCGCGTTGTAGGCGGTCAACTCGGCGTCGTTGTCCCGGTCGGCGGCGCGATCGGTGCGCTTGGCCAGCCTGGTGTCACTGCGCGACCACTGGATCAGCAGGGCCAACATCACCACCACCAGCGGCACCTCACCGCTGGCCCAGGCGAAGCTGCCGCCGTTGCGCTGGTCGGCGAGCAGATCGATGTTCCAGCCCAGGTCGAGGGTGCGGTAGAACCAGCCGCCGAGCACGGTCGTCATGCTCATCAGCGCGATGCCGAAGAACGCGTGGAAGGGCAGGGTGCCGAAGACCATCGCGAGCTTGGTCAGCGGGGCGACTTCGCGCGGCTTGGGATCGATGCCGATCACCACCCAGTAGAACAGGTAGCCGCTGAGCAGGAAGTGCGCGTTCATCATCAGGTGCGCGGCGTGCGAGTCGACATAGGTGTCGAAGACCCCGCCCAGGTACAGCGCGTAGAACCCGGCCACGAAGATCACCGACGCCACCACGGGCTGGGTGAGGAAGCGCGAGACCGGGTTGTGCACGGCGGCCAGAATCCACTCGCGCGGACCCGGCACTCCACCGCGTCCGGCGGGTGGAAGGGCACGCAGCGCCAGGGTCACCGCACCGCCGAGGGCGAGCAGAATCGGCCCCAACATCGACAGCGCCATATGCGCGCCCATGTGCACGCTGAACATCGCGGGCGCGTACCGCCCGACCCCCGACGAGGTGGCCAGCAGCAGCACCACGCACCCGCTGAGCCAGGCGATGGTCCGCCCCACCGGCCACGCGTCGCCGCGCGTGCGCAGTCGACGGACGCCGAGCAGGTAGAGCACTGCGAGCACGATCGCCAAGGTCCCGAAGATCAGGTCGAAGCGCCAGTCGAACAGCAGTCGCCCCACGGTCGGCGGACCGGACAGGGTGTAGCCGAGTTCCACTTCGACCGGGGTCGGAATCGCGGTCGGCGGCGGTGGCGGCGTGCGGCCGAGACCGACGGCGAGGCCGATGGTCGCGGCGAAGATCAGCATCTCGACCCCGGCGAACCGGATGAGCGCGCCACGGTCGCGCGGGTCGGCGGCCAGCGCGGGCAGCGAGGCCCGACGCTGCAGGTAGCCGAGGGCGCCAAGGACCAGCAGCGCCGCCGCTTTCGCCAGGACCAGGCGGCCGTAGGTGGTGGTGAACAGGTCCGCGAACGGCACCCGGATCCAGGCGTTGATCACGCCGCTGAGGCCGATCACCACGATCGAGATCGTCGCGGCCACCGAGAACCGGCGCGCGGCGATATCGGTGTTCGCGCCGCCGCGCATCGCGTGCGCCAACACCGCCACCAGACCGCCCACCCAGACCGCGGCCGAGACCATGTGCAGGATCAGTGAATTGGTCGCCACATCGTGGGCGCCACCCGAGGACGAGTGCCCGGTCAACGCCAACGGCATCATCGTCACCAACGCGCCGGCCAGCAGCACCGGCGTCCAGCCCCAGCGCAACGCGCACCGGCAGCCGATCGCCACGATCAACGCGAGCAGCGTGGTGGTACGCCAGGCTCCCGCGACCTCGACCTGGGTGATCACCGGCCACAACATCTCGGGCCGCCAGATCGACCCCACCGGCTGACCGGTCGTATCCGACACCGTCAACGGCACCAGCAGCGCCGCACTCGCGGCCCACACCAGCGCCGCGTCCGAGGCCCGCCGCACCGCCCGATAGCCGCCCGCCTCGAGCAGACCACCATCGCGCGGCGGCAACAGAAACGCCGCGAACAACAGCGAACCGACGGTCACCGCGGCAGCCAGATCGGCCACCGCGCGCAACGCGGGCAGGCCATATGTTGTCAACGCCCCCGGATCGGGTATCCCGAGCAAACTGAGCGCGTGCGCCGCCGACAACGCGACGACTAGCGCCGCCACCACCGCGGCGATACACCCGGCCACCACACTGAGCACACCGAACGACGCCGCCGGACCCGAATCCGCCCGGGATCCACCGTCGACGGCGGGTCCAGCGGAGGGGTCCTGCGATAACGACATGACAACGAGGGTAGTTCGGTGTGCCCGACCACGCCCCGATGGGGCGTCACACCCGAGGCCCGGCTCACGATCCGCCCGGTCGCTATACTTTTCGAGCTGGACAGCACGGCAGACTTCGGCCAAGGTTGATGCCACTGCCTCCGTAGCTCAGTTGGATAGAGCAAGGGCCTTCTAATCCCTAGGTCGCAGGTTCGATTCCTGCCGGGGGCGCCACACCGCCCTTGACCTGCGTGACGCGTGGGTCAAGGGCGGGACGGTTTCACAGTGCGCGGGGAGACCAGTCGGGATTCTCCTCGGCTTTGCGGGCGATGCGGTGGTTCTTGCCGGTGATCAATCTGGCCTGCAGGACGCTTTCGGTCCAGAAGGCGCTGCGTGGGGATTCGGTCCAGGTGTCGTGGAAGAGTTTCTTGGTGGCGGCAATGGCGTCGGGTGAGCGGTGGCGCAGTTTGTCGACCAGGGCTTCTGCGGTGGCGAGTGGGTCGTCGGAGACGCCGGTGACCAGGCCGTATTCCTTGGCCTGGGTGCCGTCGAAGACCTCGGCGGTCATGGTCAGGTACTTGGCGAGGTCCATGGGGATGAGTTCGCGCAGGGTGACCGAGCCGGTCATGTCGGGGATCAGGCCCCATTTGGCTTCCATGATCGACAGTCGGCAGTCGGGTGTGGTGAAGCGGAAGTCCGCGGCCAGCGCCAACTGCATGCCGCCGCCGTAGCAGTGCCCGTGCAGCAGCACCGGAACGGGGAGTTCGCGCCAGGCCCAGCACGCCTTCTGGAACAGGTTGGTGGTCTGTACGGGCAGTTTCGCGAAACCGGTGACCAGGCGTCGGGTGTCCTTGCCGGTGCTGGCGAAGTCGAGGCCGGAGCAAAACGCCTCCCCCGCGCCGCGCAGGATCACCGCGCGGACCGAGCGGTCCGCGGCGATTCGCGCGGGCACCTGTGCCAGCGCGTCGAGCAGGGGGAAGTCGAGTGCGTTCAGCTTCTCCGGTCGCGACAGCGTCGCGTAGGCGACACCCTCGCGAATGTCGAGTTCAATACGGTCGGACATGCGACACCTTCCACGACGAACAGTTGCGCATCGCCGCTGCGGTGATGCGATGCCGGGCCCGCGCCCGAGGCCGGGTAATCTTTCGGCCCATGTGGACTATTCTCGCCGTCTCCGTGGTCAGCTCGGTCGCCATCGCGATCCTGTTCGCGACAGGCTTCCCCAAGGACTGATCGTGTCCTGGTAGTTCCGCGTGGCGCCCCGGCGATCCGCGCCGTTTTCGTCCTGATCCGACGCGAGCGGCCTACAGTTGACTGATTGTGCGGGGCTGTGTGGTGGGGGACGGTGGGCTTGCCTGCGCGGTGCGGCGTCGTCGCAAGCCCGGGGCTATCCGGGTGTACTGGACGCTGGCGCGGGCGGGATTCAAGCGGCAGGCGCAGTACAAACTGGCGATGTTCGCTGGTCTGTTCACCAACTGTGTGTTCGGGTTCGTCCGCGCGGCGGTGATGCTCGCGGCGGTGCGTTCGGCTTCCGACTTCGGCGGCTACGACGAGGGCACGATCGGCGCCTACGTGTGGTTGTCCCAGGCGTTGCTCGGCGCCACCCAGTTCATGGGCCCGCAGATCGACCTGGTCGATCGGATCAAATCCGGTGACGTCGCGATCGATTTCCTGCGCCCGATCGACGTGCAGCTGGGCTATCTGGCCACCGATATGGGCCGAGCGGCCTGCACGATCCTGCCGCGCGGGGTGCCGAGCATCGCGATCGGCGCGGCGACCTTCGGCCTGTCGATGCCCGACACGCCGCTGGCGTATCTGGTCGGCGTGATCAGTGTGCTGCTCGCGGTGGCGTTGTCGTTCCTGTGCCTGTTCGCGGTGTCGCTGATCGGGTTCTGGGTCGTGGAGATCCGCGGTATCCGGGTGCTGTACCAGATCGTCGGCACGTTCATGGCCGGGCTGTTCGTCCCGGTGCACATGTTCCCCGACTGGTTGCGTGTCGTGGCGATGTCCACCCCGTTTCCCTCCATCCTGCAGTCGCCGATCGATACGCTGTCGGGGCGGGCCTCCGGCTCGGAAGCCCTGGTCATCGTCGCGATCCAGGCCTTCTGGGTGGTGGTGATCGGGCTGCTCGGCAGGGTGTTGCTGCGGGCGGGCCAACGCAGGCTGGAGGTACAGGGTGGCTGAACCCGATTCCGCGCGCATCGTGGCCGGGACCTGGTTCACCCCCTATCGCGCAGTATTGCGTTCGCGTGTGAAAGCACAGCGGGTGTACCGCCTTTCGTTCACCACCGAGGTGTTCAGCGCGTTCCTGATCGGACTGGTGGAGTTCGCCGAGGTGTGGGTGATCTTCCACAACGTCGGCGTGCTCGGCGGGCTCGACGTGGACGCGGCGCTGCTGCTGTTCGGCCTGTCGAACACCGCGTTCGCGCTGGCCCAGGTCGTGGTCGGGCACCTGGACTCGCTGCCGTCGATGATCAGACTGGGCACTCTCGACGCGTATCACCTTCGCCCGCAACCGTTGTTGGCCCAGCTGATCACCAGCGACATCTCGCTGCGCCGACTCGCGCGCGCCGCGGTGGCGGTGATCGTGCTCGCAATCGGGCTGGTACGCAACGATATCGACTGGGGCATCGCTCCGGTTACCTTGATCGTGATCACCCTGATGAGTGGAATTGCCCTGTTCTGTGGCCTTTTCGTGTGTGCGGCGGGACTACAGTTCTTCTTGATCGACGGTGCCGAGCTCACCAACAGCTTCACCTACGGCGGATCCTTCGCCGCGATGCAGCCGGCCTCGGTGTTCCCGACACCGCTGAAGCTGTTGTTCGGGTTCGCGATTCCCGTCGCGTTCACGGCCTACGTGCCGACGATCGCCCTGCTCGGACTGCCCGGGCCACCTCTTCTGCCCGCGTGGTCGGCGTGGCTCACCCCACTGGCGGCGGCCTGGGTGTGGCTGCTCGCATCGGCTGCGTGGCGGGTCGGTACAAGGCACTATCAGGGAGGAGGGGGATAGCTGATGGACGAACACGCGAATCGGGAACCGATCATCGATATCGATGACCTCACCCGCCAGTTCACCGTCTACCGCAAGAGCGGCAAGCGTTGGCGCCGCCATCGCGACACCATCACCGCCGTCGACCGGATGAGTTTCCGGATCGAACGTGGTTCGGCGGTGGGCTATATCGGCGCCAACGGCGCGGGCAAGTCGACCACGATCAAGATGCTCACCGGCATCCTGGTGCCGACCACCGGTTCGGTGCGCACCTGCGGGCTGGAACCGGTGCGCCAGCGCAAGGAGCTCGCCTCCCGCATCGGCGTGGTGTTCGGGCAGCGCTCGCAGCTGTGGTGGGATCTGCCACTGCACGAGTCGTTTTCGATCCTGGCCGCGATCCACCGCCTCGATCCCGATGTCGCCGACAAGCGCACCCACGAGCTCGTGGACCAGCTGGAGATGGGCGATACCCTCGACACGCCCGTGCGCCAGCTCTCGCTCGGTCAGCGGATGCGCGCGGAAGTGGCGGCGGCGCTGCTGCATTCGCCGGAGCTGGTGATCCTCGACGAGCCGACCATCGGCCTCGATGTGCTGTCCAAGCAGCGATTACGCGAGTTCCTGCGCGCCGAGCGCATCGAACGCGGCACCACCTTGCTGCTCACCACCCACGACATGGGCGATATCGAACGGCTCTGCGACCGGGTGCTCGTGGTCGACTACGGCAGGCTGGTGTACGACGGTTCACTCACCGGGCTCGGCGCCACCGTCGGCGCGCGCCGCGTACTGGTGGTCGATTTGGCCGCGCCCACACCGGATCTCGACGATCTGCCCTGCGGTGCGCAGCTGCTGTCCAGCGAGGCGGGCGGCATGCGCCAGCGGCTGGCCTTCGACGCCGAGCACACCACCGCGGCGGCGTTACTGGCGGCGGTGTCGGACCGGGCGCAGGTGCGTGATCTGTCGATCGAGGAACCCGATATCGAGGACGTGGTGCGCCGCATCTACGAGTCCACCCGCTGAGTTCAGCCGGGCCCGTCGGGATTTCCCGCGTACATCGAGACCTCGCCGCCGTCGCCGAGGAACGCGCTGACCAGCATGATCCCCTGGACGCGCAGCTCCTGCTCGTCGGGCGCGCTGGTGGTGATCGAGATCTGCGGAATGGCGGCCCAATTCACGACGTAGCGCTGCGGCGGCCCGTCGTCGTCGGACAGTCGCGCGAGCCGGAACACCGACACCGCGCGCCGTTCCATGAGGTCGCGCACGACATCGGCGATTCGCTGGGGGTCTTCCAGTGCGAACAGAAAACCGAACGTCAGCTCGGGCGACGACACATAGGCGGGCACATCGACCGAGGTTAATGCATGAGTGGTGATCAGCGCGGCTGACGTTGCCCGCGATACGCCGGCGCGGTGACCGATCGGAGACCGTGCCGTAATGGTGGATAACGATTTCTCCCGGCGGCCGGGTCGCTTCCCCGTACTCTTGCGCGCCGCCGTCGAATCGCGCTTTCCTGAAAGGGTCCCGAGTTTCCCCGGGTCGTCTACTCCACCGCAGCGTCGCGGATTCTTCGTCGACGTCCGGGCGGGGCTACGCCGGTGCCGGGGAGTGCACGTCAGATCTCCTCCTCGGCCCTGGCGTATCCATGCGACACCACGCGTCACCAGGGGCTGCCATCATGTCGATCGATCACGACCATCGTCTCGATGCCGAACGACTTCCCACGCCCTCGGCGCTGCTGCGCGCCTTCCTCGATGCCGAGCCCGACCCCACTCGACACCTGGTCCTCGATGCCGCGGGCGCGCTGGCGAACTGCCACGATCGCCGGCGCGCGATCCTCGACCAGGCGCACGACCCGGCCGCCTCGCCCACCGGCGTCGCGACGTGCGGGCGCCTGGTCGAGGAGATCGACACCGACCGCGCCGCGCTGATCGCCCGCATCGACGACTGGGTCGCCTGCCATGTCGAACACCGCGACGGCGCCTCGCTGCACACCGAGACCCTCGGCGCGGTGATCGACCGGATGGCCGCGAAATGGGTTGCCGCCCACCAGGAATTGGCGGCGGCCCCACAAACGACGACGACACCACGGCAGCGGGAGGCTCGCACCCATCTGCAGTGGTGTCGTCTGGCTGAACTGACCGACGGTTACCGGGACCTGGTCACCGATGTCGCCCAACATCGCAGGCGGTTGCCGGTCTGGTGAGGCTCAGGCCTTGTCACTCGGTTCGACGAACGTCGGCGCCACGTCGAGGTCCTCGGCAGGCGCCGAATCGAGGTCGACGGTCTCGGTCTCGACGACCTCGACCCCGTCGGCTCCGTCCCGATCGGCCTGCGCGTCTCGGCGAGCGGCCGCCGCGGCTTCGCGCATCTCGATCGCGTCGGTGACGAACTCACCGATTTCCCGAGCCACCGCGGCGACCGTTCCGGTGATCAGCGCGGCGATATTGCCGACACGCTGAGCACCGGTGGTCGTCAATTCCTGAACCAGGTCCTTGTTGCTTTCGAATTTGCCGACCATTTACACGCCCACTTCGGTTGCCTTCCGATTACGCATCACGATAACACCGGGCTTGGACGTCTTCTTCACGAAACGATCCGGCACCGAGAGCAGGAAGATCTTGGCCCAGACCGAACCGATCTGCTTGGAGAAACGACCGGTGTTGTAGGGCAGGCCGTACTTCTCGGCCAGTGCCTTCACCTCGGGCGCGATCTCCGGGTACCGGTTCGCCGGGAGATCCGGGAACAGGTGGTGTTCGATCTGGTGCGACAGGTTGCCCGACATGATGTGGAACAGCCGCGAGCCCTTGATGTTGGCCGAGCCCAGCATCTGGCGCACGTACCACTCGCCGCGGGTCTCGGTCTCGGTCTCCTCCTTGGAGAACGTCTGCACGCCCGAGGGGAAGTGACCACAGAAGATGATCGAGTAGCTCCACACGTTGCGGACCAGGTTGGCCGCGACATTGCCTGCCAGGGTGTGCAGGAACAGCGGGCCGGTCAGCGCCGGGAACATCACGTAGTCCTTGAGGACCTGCTTGCCCGCCTTCTTGCCCTGCCCCTTGAGCAGCGGCTTGACGTCGGCCCACTTGCGCTTGCCCTTGATGATGTTGTCGGCCTCGAGGTCGTGCAGCATCACGCCCCACTCGAAGAACGTCATCAGCAGGAACGCGTAGAGCGGGTTGCCCAGGTAGTACGGGTGCCACTTCTGCGCGTCGTCGATGCGCAGGATGCCGTAACCGATGTCGCGGTCCATGTCGACGATGTTGGTGTGGGTGTGGTGCATGTAGTTGTGCGAGTGCTTCCACTGATCGGCCGGGCACACGTTGTCCCAGTCGAATTCGCGGGAGTTCACGCCACGCTCACGCATCCAGTCGTACTGGCCGTGCATGACGTTGTGGCCGATCTCCATGTTGTCGAGGATCTTCGACACACCGAGCGCGGCGACGCCGGCCAGCCAGAACGGGGGCAGGAAGCCCAGGTACATCAGACCGCGGCCGGCGATCTCGAGGCCACGCTGGGTCTTGATGATGTTGTAGATGTATTCGCGGTCGCGTTCGCCGAGGTCCTCGACGACGCGGGCGCGGATCGCGTCGAGCGCGGCGCCGAGTTCTTCGACCTGATCCGGGGTCAGGATGACCGGGCCGTCTTTGCCTTCGGTGAGGATCGTCATGGCTATATCTCCCCTTGTCGTTACTGGTTGTTCGGCGGTCTAGAGGGCGATGTCGACATCGCCGACGGCGGTGTTGACGCAGATCTGGATCTGCTTGTCGGGGTCGGCGTCGAGTTCGCCGGTGCGGATGTTGCGGGTGCAGCCGGAGACCTTGGTCGCGGTGCAGGAGAAGCAGATCCCCATGCGGCAGCCGTATTCCGGGGTCAGGCCCGAGGCTTCGGCGGTTTCGAGCAGCGTCGCTCCGGTGTTCTCGGCAGCGACGTCGCTGTCGGAGAAGCTGACCGTGCCGGTGGCCTCGGACGGATCGGCGGGCACCGAGGTGAGCGTGAACTCCTCACTGAGTACCCGGTCCTGCAGACCTTCATCGGTGAAGATCTTCTTGACCGCGTTCATCAGCGGCGGCGGCCCGCACACGAAGGTCTGGGCGTCGGCGAACCAGGGCGCGACGCGCTCGAGCTCGTCGTAGTCGAAGAATCCACTGCCCGTGGAGGTTTCGCCGTCGATCACCGTGCCCGGCTCCACCGGGTAGCGGTATTCGACGCGGAAGTTGGCGCGGCGCTGCGCGATCGAGGACAGTTCGGCCCGGTGCGGGACCATCTCGGGCTGACGGGCGTAGTGCAGGAAGGTGACCTGCCCGGTGTAGTTCTCGGCGTCGAGGGTCCGCAACATCGACAGTACCGGCGTGATGCCGCTGCCGCCGCTGACGAGCAGGATCTTGTCGGGACGCTGCTGGGGCAGGTGGAACACCCCGGCGGCGGGCGCGAGGTCGACGATCAGGCCCGGCTTGGCGTTGGCGTGCAGGTAGTTCGAGACCAGCCCGCCCGGGTGCGCCTTGATGGTGAGCTGCAGGTAGCGGTCACCGTTGCCCTCCGGGTCGATCGGCGAGTAGCAGCGGGTGTGGCGCACGCCGTCGATGGAGACGCCGATCTGCACGTACTGGCCCGCCGCGTGGCCGCGCCACTGCCGCGAGGCGCGCAGCGTGAGCGTCACCGAACCCGGCACCGCGTGCGAGACGTGGGTGACCTCGGCGCGCAGTTCCCGGGCGGTGAGCCCGGGGCGGACGAGTTCCAGGTACCGGTCCAGCGGGTGCGGCGTCGTCAACGTCTGCACCAGATCGATCAGTCCCACCATGTCGTCATGCCCCTTTTATTGCGAAGAACGGAAGAAGTTCCGCTGACGTACGTTCCAAAATTTCAGTGCACGTCTGTACACTCACCAGTGTGCCCGATGACCCCGGGCCGCTGTCAACCGGCAATAATGTGAGGCGGACAACACAATGACCAAGGCCGCTATGGTGAACGGCTGTATGCTCACCGATGTGACTGAGCAGCCAGGATCGCGCAATGAGCGCAAGGCGCACACCCGCGCCGCTCTCATCGACGGCACCCTGGAGCTGGCCGCGGAGCGTGGATTCGCGGCATTGAGCCTGCGTGAGATCGCCCGCTCGGCCGGCATCGTGCCGACCGCCTTCTACCGCCACTTCGCCTCCCTCGACGACCTCGGCGCGACCATCGTCGACGAGGGCGTCACGGCGCTGCGACTGGCATTGCGCGAGGTCAGACGCAAGCCCGACGCGCATCTGGCCGATACGGTGCGCTTCGTTTTCGAGCAGGTGCGCGCCAAGCGCGCGCTGTTCGGCTTCCTGATTCGCGAACGTCACGGTGGGCCCGCACCACTGCGTCAGGCGATCGCGATGGAGATGCAGCTGATCGTGCGCGAGATCGTCGCCGATCTGTCCCGACTGCGAGCCCTGGACGCGTGGAGTACCACCGAGCTCGAGATCGCCGCGGATCTGCTGGTCACCACCGTCACCGACGGTATCGCCGCGTTCGTAGCGTCCACCTCCCGGGAGGAATCAGCGATCCAGGAACGCACCGTCATGCAGATGCGCCTGATCGCATTGGGCATCGCCGGGTGGGTACCCACGAACAACGACTGACACTCGGAGTACGGGCGTACACACAATCGACGCGCCGTGGCTCCGGTGACAGGTCACAAACCCGGTGTCGCCGCGGGCGCGGGCGCGCGAACCGGGAGCAGCACCAGCAGTCCGAGCACCAGAACGACCAGGAGCCCGGCGATTCCGGCGCGATCGGCGTGGAACACGGCCACGAACACCCCGAACAGGGCGGGCGCCAGGAACGACACCGCCCGCCCGGTGGTGGTGTACAGGCCGAACAGCTGGCCCTCGCGTCCCGGCGGGGCCAGCCGCGCCAGGAACGAGCGCGCCGAGGCCTGCGCCGGTCCGACGAACACGGTCAGCGCCAGGCCGAAGATCCAGAACATCATCGGCCCCGACACCGCGAGCAGCACCAGCCCGCACGCGATCATCCCGACGAGTGATCCCACGATCACCCGCTTGGGCCCGATCCGGTCGTCGAAGCGACCGGCCACGATCGCGGCCGCGCCCGCGACGACATTGGCGGCGATGCCGAACAGCAGCACGTCGGCGGCGGCGAACCCGTACACCGTCACCGCGAGGACGCCGCCGAAGGTGAACACCCCGGCCAGCCCGTCGCGGAACACCGCGCTGGCCAGCAGGAAGTACACCGTGTGGCGGTCCTGTCCCCACAGTTCGCGCACGTCGCGGATCAGCACCCGGTAGGACCCGAGGAAGCCGACCTTGGCCGCGCCCGGGTCGGCGCCGGTGCGCGGCAGTTCCGGGACCGCGAACAGCACCGGCAGCGCGAACACCGTGAACCACAGCGCCGCGAGCACGATCACCAGGCGCACATTGAGCCCCTGATCGGTGGGCATCCCGAGCAGCCCGCGGGTGTCGCCGTCCCCGGCGAGGAAGCCCGCGTAGCAGATCAGCAGCAGCACGATGCCACCGAAATAGCCCATCGCCCAGCCGAATCCGGAGACCCGTCCGACGGTGTCGGGGGTGGAGACCTGCCGCATCATCGCGTTGTAGGGCACGCCGGCGAGTTCGAAGGTGGCCGAGGCGAACGCGAGCAGCGCCAGCCCCAGCCACAGGTCGTGATAGTCGTCGTGGACGAAGAACATCAGCGACATCGCGCCCACGGTGAGCGCGGTGAGAGTTGCCAAGGCCCGTTTACGGGAACCGACCGCGTCGAAGTACTGCCCGCACACCGGCGCGGTCACCGCGACGACCAGTCCGGCCGCGGCCAACGCCCAGCCCAGCCAGGCGCTCGCGCTGATCGGACCGGGCAGATCGTCGCCCACCTTCTCGGTCAGATACACCGAGAACACGAAGGTCAACGTCACCGCTTGGAACGCCGAGGACCCCCAGTCCCACAGCCCCCACGCCACTACCTGCCCACGTCCGGCCGCCTCGCCGACGGTGTCGGACGCGTTCACCTCGGTCATGGACGAAGCGTAGTGGCGATTCTCGGTTCACGCCGACATTCACCGCGACAATTCATATGAACCTGGTTGCATAGTACCGGGCGTTGCGGATACCCTCGGCTCATGGCACTCGAGCACGCGCTGCTGGTCTCGCTCACCGAGCGGGCCGGGTCGGGCTATGAGCTCGCCCGCCGGTTCGACAAGTCGATCGGCTACTTCTGGAGTGCCACCCACCAGCAGATCTACCGGGTCCTCAAGCGTATGGAGGAATCCGGTTGGGTCACCGTCGAATCGGTGAATCAGCAGGGCAAACCCGACAAGAAGGTGTACTCCGTCGCCCCCGCCGGGCAGACCGAGCTCGCCCGCTGGCTGGCCGAACCCACCGACGCCGCCCCCGCCCGCGACGAACTGGGCGTGAAGATCCGCGCGGCCGCCCACGGCGACATCGACGCCATCTGTGCCGAGGTGGCGCGCCATCGCGCCCAGCACGCCCAGCGCCTCGACGAGTACCACCTCAGCGAGAAGAAATTCTTCCCGGCGCCGGACCAGCTCTCCGGCACCGCCCTGCACCAGTACCTGGTCCTGCGCGCGGGCATCCGCGCGGAGTCCGGCTACCTCGAATGGTGCGACGAAGTACTGCAGGCCCTGCGACCGCGAAAAGGTGACGACCGCCCATGACTGCCTATCCCCATCTGTTCGAGCCACTCGACCTCGGCCACACCACCCTGCGCAACCGGGTGGTCATGGGCTCCATGCACACCGGGCTCGAGGACCGCGCCTGGGACACCAACAAGCTCGCCGCCTACTTCGCCGAACGCGCCCGCGGCGGAGTCGGCCTGATCATCACCGGCGGCTACGCACCCAACCGCACCGGCTGGCTGGCCCCGTTCGGCGGCAAGCTCACCAACAAGACCGAGGCGTACCGGCATCGCGCGATCACCAAAGCTGTGCACGCCGAGGGCGGCAAGATCGCGATCCAGATCCTGCACGCGGGCCGCTACTCCTACATGCCCACCAGCGTGTCGGCCTCGGCGATCAAGTCCGCGATCAACCCGTTCAAGCCGCGCGCGCTGTCGTCCAAGGGCGTCGAACGCACCATCGACGACTACGCCCGCTGCGCCGAACTGGCCAAGTTCGCCGGCTACGACGGCTGCGAGATCATGGGCGGTGAGGGCTATTTCATCAACCAGTTCCTCGCGCCGCGGGTGAACAAGCGCACCGACAAGTGGGGTGGCAGCCCCGAGAACCGGCGCCGCATGCCGGTCGAGATCGCCCGTCGCATCCGCGCCGCGGTCGGCCCCGACTTCATCATCGTGTTCCGGTTGTCGATGGCCGAGTTGGTGGAGAAGGGCCAGACCTTCGACGAGATCGTCGCGCTGGCACAGGAATTGGAGGCTGTCGGCGTCGACATCCTCAACACCGACATCGGCTGGCACGAGGCGCGGGTGCCCACCATCGTCACCTCGGTGCCGCGCGCGGCGTTCGTGGAGTTCACCGCCAAGATCGCCCGCACGGTGAACATTCCGGTGTGCGCGTCGAACCGGATCAATATGCCCGAGATCGCCGAGGAGATCCTGACCCGCGGTGACGCGGCGCTGATTTCGCTGGCGCGCCCGATGCTGGCCGACCCCGAGTGGGCCAACAAGGCCCAGGGCGATCGCGCCGACGAGATCAACACCTGCATCGCCTGCAACCAGGCCTGCCTCGACCACGCCTTCGGCAACAAGAAGGTGTCGTGCCTGGTCAACCCGCGCGCGGCCAGCGAGACCACGCTGAAGCTGCTGCCGACGCGTCGGGCCAAGCGCTTCGCCGTCGTCGGTGCGGGCCCGGCCGGGCTGTCGGCCGCGGTGAGCCTGGCCGAGCGCGGCCACCACGTCGACCTGTTCGAGTCCGACGACAAGATCGGCGGCCAGTTCGACATCGCCCGCCGCATCCCCGGCAAGGAGGAGTTCGACGAGTCGATCCGCTACTTCCGCCGCAAGATCGACCTCACCGGCGTCACCCTGCACCTCGAGAAGCGGGTGAACGCCGACGAACTGATCGCAGGCAACTACGACTCGGTGATCCTGGCGACCGGCGTGCGCCCCCGCATCCCCAACATCCCCGGCATCGACCACCCGATGGTGCTGTCCTATGCCGAACTGGTCAAGGAGGAGAAGCCGGTCGGCAAGAAGGTCGCCGTGATCGGCGCCGGCGGCATCGGCTACGACGTGAGCGAATACCTCACCGTCGAAGGACATCCCACGCTCAAGCTCGACGAGTGGAAGGCCGAATGGGGCGTCGATTCCGACGACGAGCAGGTCCCCGGCCAGCTCAAGAAGCCCGTGCCCTCCCCCGCCGCCCGCGATGTCGTACTGCTGCAACGCAAGTCGACCCCGTTCGGCAAGGACCTCGGCAAGACCTCCGGCTGGGTCCACCGCGCGGCCCTCAAAGCCAAAGGCGTGGAACAGGTCGGCGGCGTGAACTACGACCGCATCGACGACGCTGGCCTGCACATCAGCTTCGGCGAGAACCACGACAACCCCCGCGTCCTCGCGGTCGACAACGTGATCGTCTGCGCCGGCCAGGAATCCGTCCGCGAGCTCGAAGAGCCCCTGCGCACCGCCGGCGTCGACCTGCACCTCATCGGCGGCGCCGACCTGGCCGCCGAACTCGACGCCAAACGCGCCATCGACCAGGGCACCCGCCTGGCCGCGCGCCTCTGAACCCGGTCGTCCGACGCGACGGACGACCGCCACACCGCCCCGCCCGCCGACCTCGCATCCGGCAGGCGGGGCGGTGTTCTTTCCTGGACAGGTGATCACCACGCTCTGGTGGCGCCGAATCCGCCGAACCGGTACCTGAGAGCGTGGTGATCGCCCGACCAGGTGGGTACGCGTCGTCCGGCGGACCGGGTCGCGGTCGGCGCGGCGGGTGGGTGTGCGGGCGCCGTATTGGGGACGGGTCGCTGTGGGCGCGGCGGTTGGGGGCCAGTTCGACTGTGGGGCAACCTGATCGGGCCGATTCGGCTACGCGTTTGCTGCGGTGGCGACCAGGTCTCGGAGGGCTGCGCCCGGTGGGGTTTCGTGCCAGCGTAGGTGGCCGAGTAGCCAGTCCTCGTAGGCGATTTCGGCGTTGCGGGGTTCGTGGGCGATGGTGCGGAAGTAGTCGATCTCGGAGAGTTGGTAGCCGAGGTGGACTATGGGGAGCAGGACCGGGAGTAGTTTCTGTTCGGCGCGGGACAGGGGACGTTCGGCGCGGTAGCCCTCGATCAGGGCGGTGACCTGGTCTTCGCGGACGTTCGCGGGGCCGCCGTCGCGGAGCGAAACCCAGTCCACGGCGGCGCGTTCGATCGCCATCGCCAGGTCGAACATGGCGGTGGTGCGGTCGGCGAGTCCGAAGTCGATCACCGAACTCACCTCGTGGCCACGCCAGAGCAGATTCGTCGCGTGCCAATCCCCGTGTGTCCACAGCGGTTCGCCGAGCTCGAACCGCAGATCCGGCACCCGCGATCGCCACTCACGGTCCACGAGAAACTCCGCGACTGCGGGCCGGTGCGCGATATGCCATTCGAACGCACTCACCACATCACCGCCGTGCAGGCTCGCGACGAGCGGGCGCGCGGGACGAGCGGGCGCCTCGAAACCTACTGCGGCCGTGTGCAATCGACCAAGCATCGCCCCCGCACCCCTCGCGTCGGCATCGTCACGGTACGGCGACCACGAGAAGTCCGCCCGATACCGATCCTCCCCCACCCCAACCCGATGCACTTCGTAGACGAACCCACCAGCCCGACCTTCCGGGGGTCGGCCTCGACCATCACCCGGCCCGTCGACACGGCCCGCCCCGTCGACACGACCCGGCCTGTCGGCACCTCCGCCCGATCGACGGGCCCCAACCCCACCACTGGATCCCCGGGCATCACCGACTGCCGAGCCGCCGAACGTCGCGCGCACCTGCGGCACGGGAATGCCCCGGGCACGGACATAGTCCATGAATCGGTGTTCTTCGGCGAGAGCCGCCGAATCCCGCAGCCGCCGTGGCAGTCGCTTGACGACGAGCTGTTCCCCATCGCGCAGCCGCACCCCCACCGTCGATGACAACGGTCGCGCACTACGCCATTCGACCGCCACGGGTTCGGCCCCACCCCAGGTAGCGGCGATCGCGCGCGCGATCTCGTCCTCGGTCAGCGCGGGCCAGGTCGGCTCGGCCAACGGATCATCACCCATCCCGAACACCTGATGATCAGTCATCGACAACCCAGGCGGGCGCGACGTGCGGGTCGATACGGGCATCCGAGGGCGCACACTCCCGCCTCCCGATCGGCGCGCGGCGGTGGCGGGGCAGTCATCATGGCGCCTCCCATGCTAGGGCCGAGCGGGTGTTCTCCGCTGATCCGCCCACGCCGCACCCACCGTCGATCCCCTAAGCTCGCCCTCGTGAGCTTGCCCTCCCCCACTGCAGACAATCGTGCCGTCGTCACCGGCGCGTCCTCCGGTATCGGTACCGCGCTGGCCGCCGATCTGGCCGGGCGCGGCTATTCGTTGATCCTGGTCGCGCGCCGCGGTGAGATCCTCGCCGAACTGGCCCAGCGACTGACCCTGACCCACGGCATCACCGCCGAGGTGCGTGCGGTCGACCTCGCCGATCGCACCCAGCGTGCCAGCCTGTGCGACGAGCTCGCGGTGCGCGATATCGCGATCCTGTGCAACAACGCCGGCGTCGCGACCTTCGGCCCGGTCGCCGAGCTCGATTTCGCCTACGAGCGCACGCAGATGGAACTCAACGCCACCGCCGTGCACGACCTGACCCTGGCCGTGCTGCCGGGCATGATCGAGCGCAAGGGGGGCGGCATCCTGATCAGCGGTTCGGCGGCGGGCAATATGCCGATCCCGAACAATGCCACCTACGCCGCGTCGAAGGCGTTCGCGAACACCTTCTCCGAGTCGCTGCGCGGCGAGCTCAAGGGCACCGGCGTGAACGTGACCCTGCTGGCGCCGGGCCCCGTGCGCACCGAGACCCCCGCGCCGGAGGACCAGTCGATCGTGGACAAGATGGTCCCCGATTTCCTCTGGGTCTCCTCCGAGTACACCGCCAAGGTCTCCATCGACGCGCTGGCCCGCAACAAGATGCGCATCGTGCCGGGCCTGATCAGCAAGGGCATGAGCGTCGCGGGCAACTACGGCCCCCGCGCCTTCACCGCCCCGGTCGCGGGCGCGTTCTACAAGAAGCTCGGCAGCTGAGTACCACCTGAACGGGGTGTCCGCGTTCGACGTGGGCACCCCGTTCAGCGTTCCACGGCCTATCTGCGCCGCGTTCCGAAGATGCTGCGGCTGATCTCGCGCCCCGCCGCACTGGCCGCCGAGCGCAGGAAACTCTTCATCGCCGGGTTGTTCATGATCCGTTCGGCGGCGCTGTCCTCCTCGCGCTGTGCGGGCGCCGGCG
>NZ_JBHSQN010000013.1:106244-108741 GCF_042658545.1 Nocardia lasii | reverse complement strand
GCCACCAGCATCTCGTAGGCCGACTCCCGGTCGATGCTCTGCCCGTATTTCCCCTGCAGCGCACTCGATAGCGCCGCGGCCTTGATCCGCTCGGCACCGATGGTGTCCATCAGCGAACGCGGCGGCACGATCTCGGTCCAGGCGACCGGGGTCGGCGCGCCGGTCTCGGACAGTACCGTGACGATCGCCTCACCGGTCCCCAACGAGGTCAGCGCCTCCTCGAGGTCGTAGACCGCCGACTTCGGATACGTGCGCACCGTCTTCGACAGCGCCTTCTGATCGTCGGGTGTGAACGCGCGCAGCGCGTGCTGAATCCGCGCCCCGAGCTGGGAGAGCACCGGATTGGGAATGTCGGTGGGCAACTGTGTGCAGAAGAACACACCCACCCCCTTGGACCGGATCAACTTCACCGTCTGCTCGACCTGCTGCAGAAACGCCTTGGACGCCTCGGCGAACAGCAGGTGCGCCTCGTCGAAGATGAACACCAGCTTCGGCCTGTCCACATCGCCCACCTCGGGCAGCGTCTGGAACAGATCCGCCAGCACCCACATCAGAAACGTCGAGAACAGCGCGGGCTGCCCCGCCTGTTGACCGAGTTCGAACAGCGTGATCACGCCCTGCCCACCCGCCGTGCGCAGCAGATCGGCCGGGTCGAGTTCGGGTTCGCCGAAGAACGTGTCGCCGCCCTCGGCCTCGAGGTTGACCAGTGCCCGCAGGATCACCCCCGCCGTCTGCGCCGACACCCCACCGATCCCCTCGAGCTCCTCCTTCCCTTCCGGGCTGGTCAGGTGGGTGATCACCGCGCGCAGGTCCTTCAGATCAAGCAGGGCGAGACCGCGCTGATCGGCCCAGTGGAAGATCAGCCCGAGCGTCGATTCCTGGGTGGCGTTGAGGCCGAGCACCTTGCTGAGCAGGATCGGACCGAACGAGGTGATCGTCGCCCGGATCGGCACCCCGATGCCGTCGGTGCCCAGCGAGACGAACTCGGTCGGGAACGCGCTCGGCGCCCAGTCGCTCGCCCCGGTCTCGGCCGCACGCGCCCTGATCTTGTCGGTATCGGCACCCGGCGCGCTCAACCCCGACAGGTCACCTTTGACATCGGCCAGCACCACGGGCACGCCCGCGCGCGACAGCTGTTCGGCGATCCCCTGCAACGTCTTGGTCTTCCCGGTACCGGTGGCGCCCGCGACGAGACCGTGCCGATTCATCATCCGCAACGGAATACGCACGCGCGCACCGGGATCGACCACCCCGTCGACCATCACCGTGCCGAGTTCGAGAGCGGGCCCGTCGAAGACGTAACCCGCCGCGATCTCAGCGGCCGCACCGGAGCCAGGCGATCCGGCGGATGTCGCCGACCCAACCCCGGATTCCCCACTCGCGGAAGCAGATTCGCCGTCATCCTCGCCCGCTTCACCCGGCGTCGCGGCCGATTCCGCACTCGCCGCCTCCCGCTCGGCGGCCTCCGCGGCCGCCATCGCCGCCGCGGCCACCCGCGCCGCTTCCTCGGCCGCCCTCCGTGCCGCCGCCGCTTTCTCCTGGGGAGTGGTCATTCGCGCGCCTCCGTCCGCTCAGACAGTTCGAGGCAAACTGTATCCGGGCAGGTCATCCCGGTGGCGGACATCGGCCGACGCCACCGGCAAACGCGTCTCGCCTCGCCCACGCGACACACCTGCCGACCGGGCGCGCCACCCCACCATTAGGGTGACTCAGGTGTCAGACAAACTCCTGGTCTGGATGGATTGCGAAATGACGGGGCTCCGTCTCGACAGCGACAAGCTGATCGAGATCGCCGCGCTCGTAACCGACAGCGACCTCAACATTCTCGGTGACGGTGTCGACATCGTCATCCACGCCGACGACGCCTCCCTGGCCTGCATGCCCCCGGTCGTCGCGACCATGCACGCGAAATCCGGTCTGACCGAAGAGGTTCGACGCTCCACCGTCACCCTCGAGCAGGCCCAGCAGCAGGTTCTCGACTACATCCGCGAGTACGCGCCCAACCCGCGCACGGTGCCACTGTGCGGCAACTCGATCGGCACCGACCGCGGTTTCATCGCCCGCGACATGCCCGAACTCGACGCGCACCTGCACTACCGGATGGTCGACGTGAGTTCGATCAAGGAGCTGTGCCGTCGCTGGTACCCACGCATCTACTTCGGTCAGCCGGAGAAGGGCCTGGCCCACCGCGCGCTGGCCGACATCAAGGAATCCATCCGCGAACTCGAGTACTACCGGCGCACCGCGTTCGTGCCGCTGCCCGGTCCCTCGCCCGCCGAGATCGCCACGGCCGCCCAGGAGGCCGTCGACGCGGTGGATGTGACCGGTTCGAGCCCGCTACCAGCGGATTAGGGCCTAGCGCCGAACACACGCTAGTATCGACGGCGCCGGTGATTCACCGGCGATGGTGACCGTAGTTCAGTTGGTAGAGCACCAGGTTGTGATCCTGGCTGTCGCGGGTTCGAGTCCCGTCGGTCACCCCGAACAGAAGGCCCGG
>NZ_JBHSQN010000013.1:89534-106209 GCF_042658545.1 Nocardia lasii | reverse complement strand
GCCTTCTGCATTCTCCGGGTCACCCACCCACCACCTCCCATGACGCACATCACGTTCGACCGCTACACTTTGGACCATTGCCCAGTTGTGGGGCAGATCTCACCGTCGCGTCAGCGCTCGACCGGAAAGACCCCTTGATGAAGCGTTCCACCGTCGTCGTCATTTTGGCGGCCGCCACCGTGCTCGGCCCTGTCGCCGGAACCGCCGCGGCCGCCCCCGGCCTGCCCCTCACCGAGTACACCGCCGAGAACGGGTTCGGCCTGCCGGGCAAGCCCGAGTCCGGTTCGGCGCAGAGCGGGTCCACCACCGGGATCGAGACCACCGGCTCCTCGGGCACCGGCTCGGCCGGCCTGCCCAACCTGGACCGCCTGCTGTTCGGCGGGCGCATCCTGTGCGGCGCCTTCGGCAGCGCGCTCGCGGTCGCGGGCGAGGCGATGATGGACTGCAGCGAGCTGCCCACCCCGCTGTAACGGCCCCACAACGCGCGAAAGGGACACCGGAAGCCTCCGGTGTCCCTTTCGTCGTCTACGCCCGCCCTAGGGAGCGTCGGCGTTGCCCGCCTTCCACTCCGCCCAGGGGATGTTCCAGTCGCCGAGCCCGTCGACACCGGACAGGGTGCCGCCGACGGTGTTCTTCACGATCGTGATGTCGCCGCGCTTGGCGTTCTCGTACACCCAGCGCGCGTTGGCCGGGCTCAGGTTCAAGCAGCCGTGGCTGGCGTTGGAGTAGCCCTGCTGGCCGACCGACCACGGCGCCGAGTGGAAGAAGATGCCGCTGTAGGAGATGCGCGTCGCGTAGTCGACCGGGGTGCGGTAGCCGTCGGCGGAGTTGACCGCGACACCGTAGGTCGAGGAGTCCATGATGAGCTTCTCGTGCCGGTCGCTGACGATGTAGATGCCGTTGTCGGTGGGCGTGCTGTCCTTGCCCATCGAGGTCGGCATGGTCATGATGACCTGGCCGTTCTTCTCCACCACCACCTGCTTGGTGTTGTCGTCGGCGGTGAAGATCACCGCGTCGCCGATGGTGAAGAAGGAGTGGATGTTCTCCTGGCCGAACACGCCCTTGCCGAGGTCCTTGCCGTAGACGTTCACATCGACGGTGACCTTGGTGCCCGGCGTCCAGTAGTGCTCGGGGCGCCAGCGCACCTCGCGGTTGTTCACCCAGTAGAAGGCGCCTTCGACGGCGGGTTCGGTGGTGATCTTGATGGCGTCCTGGGCAGCGCGACGGTCGGGGATGTTCTCGTCGAACTGGATGGCCACCGGCTGACCGATACCGACCACATCGCCCTCACCGGGCAGCAGGTACGGCTTGGTCTGGTTGTTGGGCGAGCTGGTGGTGAAGCTCAGCGTCGACGAATTAGCCCCACCGAGCCCGATGGCCGCGGCCGTGAGCTTGTAGGTCTTGCCGTAGCCGAGCACCTCCGAGGTGGCCCAGGACCGACCGTCCGGCGCCAACACCCCCGCCACCGCGCCACCCTGCTGATTGGTCAGCGTGACATCGGTGAACGTGCCGTCCTCGACCTGGAAGGTCATGGGCATGGCGGGCGAGACGCCGACCTGCCCGTCCTTGATGGTCGAGACCAACTTCGGCTTGATGAGCTCGGTGATGGGGTTGCGATCGATCGCAACCTCGACACCGGCCCCTTCGGCCGCCGAGCAGGCCGAGGCGCCGAGGGCGAACACCGCCAGCAGCACCACCGGAACGATCGTCCGAAGCGACCGAGGTCGCCCCCGCTTCTTACCCATGTCAACCCCGTTTCCGTACCGACGCGATTACGGTGCGCCGTAGATCCCACCGAACGAACGCTCTGGAAGCCATCCGTGTTGGCGGGGGGCGTTACGAGCTCGTCTCGCCCATTCTGCCAGCTCGCTCGGCCGAGTCCAACGGGAAACCCCCCGCGACACGACCAAGTCACAATCGTTAGATAGCTCGCGACCCCGAAGTCGTTAACACCGCTACGCGTGTCGCGTCCGCGCTGGTCAGCGCCCGATTTCACTTTCCACCCTCGGGTCTGTTAATGTTTGTTCCGCACCGGAGACGGGGCAAAGAACAAAAGCAAGCGCCATTAGCTCAATTGGCAGAGCAGCTGACTCTTAATCAGCGGGTTCGGGGTTCAAGTCCCTGATGGCGCACAACGAAGAAGCCCTCGACCACCACGTGGTCGGGGGCTTCTTCTATTCCTCCCCCAGGAGCCGCCGTGCCCCTATCCAGAGGAGACAGCGATGGTGCGAGTCCCCTAAGGCCCCGCATCCCCACAGTTACCCCCGAGGGCGTAACGGCCGGCGTCGAGCCGGGAGGACCGGAGTCGGGTAACGGTCACGATCCCGTTATCGAACTGCCATGGACAATCCGGCGATCGGGCCCCGAACCCCCGATTCGGACGCCCACGAGCTGCGCAAACCCTCCCGAAACCTGATTCGGCAAATCTTTTTCTGTGACGGCCACCACGCGGAACCGAGGTGCAAACCTCCTGCATACATAACGATTCCGCAACTGCCCTGACAGGAACCAAGATCGTCAGCGTTTGCCGTTCAAGTTTCGTTCACCTTGCGTTAACCCTTCGTGACCATTCTGTCATCAGGTCACAAACGGACCTGCGGTTTGGTTAGCCCGGAAGTATCCAACCTCCGATAGCACCGAACAGCGCGTGGTCTCCCCGCAGCCAGCTGTGGAGCACCGTGCGACGCGGCGATGAACAGCCACCGAGCATTCATCCCCCGACAGCGTCGCACCTTCCCATACACAGACAGAAACAACGCATCGCCTGACCGGCGTGTACTCCCGTACGCGCTGCGCGATCCACCGCGCCCTCTCCAGGGCCTGCGTCGCCAGACAGAGATGAAGGAACAGAAAAGCAATGCTGAACAAGAACAAGCTCACCAACGTTATCGGCCGTCGTTCGCGCCGTGAGGCCTTCACCGTCGCCGTTGCCGCCGTCGGCCTGGTCGCCGTTGCCGCCACCTCCGTCTCGTTCGCTGACGACAGTGTGACCGAGAGCGCCGCGAGCGTCGTCGAGCAGGCGGAGAACATCCCCGCCGTCGGTGCCGCTCCTGCTCTCGAGGCCATCCCGGCCCCCGCGCCGGAAGCCGCCGCCGAGGCCCCCGCGCCCGCTCCCGAGGCCGCCCCGGCCCCCGCGCCCAAGGTCTACGAGAACAACCTGCACGGCTGGATCACCGAGGCGCTCGACATCATGGCCGCCAAGGGCATCCCCGGCAGCTACGACGGCATCCACCGCAACATCATGCGCGAGTCGACCGGCAACCCCCAGGCGATCAACCTGTGGGACATCAACGCGATCAACGGCATCCCCTCCAAGGGCCTGCTCCAGGTGATCGACCCGACCTTCGCCGCGTACCACGTCGAGGGCACCCCCTTCGATGTGTGGAACCCGGTCTCCAACATCGTCGCGGCCTGCAACTACGCCGCAGCCCGCTACGGCTCGATGGACAACGTCAACAGCGCGTACTGATCGCTGCTGACTGCATAACGCCCGCGCCCCGGTCATCGTCGACCGGGGCGCGGGCGTTCGTCGTAGAATCGCTGTCGTGTCGACCAGCGCAGATCCCGCCGATCACGCGCATTCCGACGCGGCGACGGCCAGCCGCGTCGCCAAGGCCCGCCGCCTGGCCGCCTACGCGTGGTCGCGCGATATCGGCAGCGCCGAACTGCTCGCCCTGCCCGCGGCCACCCTGCGCAAACTCGCCCGCGCCGCCGAGACCAACCCGCCCAGCACCGGCGAGACCTGGCGGGTGGTCGCCGACCTGCTCGATCGCAAGGACGCGTGGGCCGCGCGCAATCCCGATCACGCGGCGGCGGTGCGCGCGCACGCGGACGAGAAGCTGCTCTGGGTCAAACCCCCGATCACGCCGTGGTCCGACAACTCCTGACCGACCCGAGTCCGACGGTCGTCCCCGCGCCGGTCACGCGAACAGCAGGCCAAGCGCCAGCGCGAACATCACGACCGCGATCAGCGAATCCAACACCCGCCACGCCCTCGGCCGCGCGAACAGCGGACTCAGCCGACGCGCCCCGTACCCGAGTGCCAGAAACCACACCACGCTGGCGACCATCGCACCCCCGGCCAGAAACCACCGTTCTCCCGAGGCGTAGGTCGTGGCGAAGGACCCGAGCAGCACCACGGTATCGAGGTAGACGTGTGGATTGAGCCACGTCAGCGCCAGACACGTGAGCACCGACGCACCGACGGCGACCGAGGTCCCCGCCGCGTCGGCGATCATCGCCGCCGAACCGAACGCCCGCCGGGCCGCGAGCAGCGCGTAGCCGATCAGGAACACCGCCCCCGCGTATCGCGCGACGGTCACGATCGCCGGAAACGACTCGACCACCGCCCCGAACCCGGCCACGCCGGCCGCGATCAACACGATGTCGGACACCGCGCACACCGCCACCACCGGCAGCACATGCTGCCCGCGCACCCCGTGGCGCAGCACGAACGCGTTCTGCGCGCCGATCGCCACGATGAGCGAGAGCCCGAAGCCCAATCCGGAGAGGGCGGCCAGCGCCGCCGATGATGCCGTCACAGCTCGACGGTAGGAGTCACCCCGAATGCAGTCCAGCTGATGTTTCTGCACAACCATTAGAATTGCTTACGTGGATTTCCAGCTCGACCAGTTGCGCGCGCTCGACGCCGTGCTCACCGAGGGCGCCTTCGACGCGGCCGCCCGCCGCCTGAACCTCACCCCGTCGGCGATCAGCCAGCGGATCAAGGCGCTAGAGGAAGCCGCGGGCCGCGTGCTGGTCCAACGCTCGAAACCCGTGCGCCCCACCGAATCCGGGCTCGCCGTCGCGCGCTTGGCCCGCCAGGTGTCCCTGCTCACCGGCGACACCGCCCGCGAACTCGGCGCGCCCGACCGGTCGATCCGCGTCCCCATCGCCGTCAACGCCGACTCGCTCGAATCCTGGGTGATGCCCGCGCTGGCCCGCGTCCCCGCCGGAATCCTGTTCGACCTGCACCGCGAGGACGAGGAACACACCACCCGGCTGCTGCGCGACGGCACGGTGACCGCCGCGATCACCGCGACCGCCACCCCCGTCCAGGGCTGCACCGTGACCCCACTGGGCGCCATGCGCTACCGCCCCACGGCCACCCCACTTTTCGTGAACACCTGGTTCCCCGACGGCCCCACCCCGACCGCCTACGCCGCCGCCCCGGTCGTGCACTTCGACCGCAAGGACGACCTCCAGTTCCGCCAACTACGCCTGCGCACCGGCGGCCACTGCGATCCCCCGAGCCACTACGTGCCGTCCTCGGCCGCGTTCGCCGACGCGGTGCGCCTCGGTCTCGGCTGGGGCATGCTGCCCGACCTCCAGATCGAGAACGACCGCGCCGCAGGCACTCTGGTGAACATCGACGGCGACGCCCACATCGACGTCCCCCTGTTCTGGCAGCAGTGGAAACTGCACTCCCCCGCGCTGGCCGCCGTCGCCACCGCCATCACGGCAGCGGCGGCGTCGGCGCTGGCCCCGCGCTGACTCAGACCTTCTTCACCACGCTGGACTTCAACTGCATCGGCCCGATCCCGTCGACCTTGCAGTCGATGTCGTGATCGCCCACGCCCTGCACCAGGCGGATGTTGCGCACCTTGGTGCCCGCCTTGATCCCCACCAGACTGCCCTTCACCTTGAGCGTCTTGACCACCGTCACGGTGTCGCCGTCGGCGAGCACATTGCCGACCGCGTCGCGGATCACCGGCTCCGGCTCGAGGTCGGGCACCACGCTCAGTCCCCACATATTGGCGCAGTCGGGACACACCCACATCCCGTTCATCTCATAGGTGTACTCGTAGCTACAGGCGGGACAGGGGTTCGGCGAATCGCTCATAACGGTTCCTCGTGGTCGTGAGATATCAGGCAGCGGAAAGGAATTCGATCAGCACGCGGTTCACCTCGTCGGGCCGTTCCAGGTACCCGTAGTGCCCGCAGCGCTCGATCTCGGTGTAGGTGGCGCGCGGAATCACCTCGGCGACCTCGCGACCGAACCGCGGCGGCACCATCTGATCGTCGGCGAACCCCACCACCAGGCTCGGCACCCGGATCCCGCGATACGCCTCGCGCCGATCCTGCGACCGGTCCATCCCCGCCTGCGCGCGCGTGCCGGGAGTGCCCTTGCCCGTGGTGAATTCGAAGATGTCGAGCCACTCCTGCGCCTTGGCCGGGTCGGCCAGGGTGTGCGGCGAGAGGTTCTGCATCGCCTTCACCGCGGCCGCGTACTCCGGCGGCAACTGGATGCCCTTGTCGTAGAGCGCCTGTTCGCCCTTGCTGAGCGTGGTGGTCACCGGATACGGGCGCGCGGTCGCCGCGAACAGCACCGCCTTGCGCACCAGTTCCGGCCGCGCCAACGCGAGCTCGGCGACCACCCGCGACCCCATCGAGGTGCCGACCACGTGCGCCGGCGCCCCCAGGTGCTCGATCAGCGCGGCGGTATCGCCCACCAGCTGCCCCATCGTGATCCCGGACGCGGACTCCGACGACGGCGCGATCCCCCGGTTGTCCACCGTGGCGACGGTGAATCCGGCCTTGACGAGCGCGGGCACCTGGTAGGTCCGCCACACCCGTCCTGGACTGCCGCTACCCATCACGAGCAGGACCAACGGCCCCGATCCGGTGACGTCGTAATTGAGCTGGATGCCGTTGAGCGAGGTGAGGGGCATATTTCTCCTGTTAGCCTGTTTGCTAAAGTTAGCAACACCATACCGCCACAGCAGGACGGGGTTCGCGACGGTGCCAGGACTGAGCAGGCCGCTCTATCAAATGAAGGCCGACTTCTTCAAAACCCTCGGCCACCCGATCCGCATCCGGGTCCTCGAGCTGCTCAGCGAACGCGAGTACGCGGTCTCGGAGATGCTGCCCGAGGTCGGCGTCGAGGCGGCGAACCTGTCTCAACAGCTGGCCATCCTGCGTCGCGCCGGACTGGTGACGGCCCGGCGCGAGGGCCTGTCGGTGACCTACGAACTCACCTCCCCGCGCGTGAAAGAGCTGCTGATCGTGGCCCGCGCGATCCTCACCGGCGTGGTGGCGGGCCAAGCCGAACTCCTCGACCCCACCATCGCCTGAACCATCCCCCCGCCTCGACCGCCCATGCCCACTAGTTGCAGACTTTCTAAACTAGATACCTAGCAAGATGAGAAGGAGAACATCCGTGACCACGAGCTCCGCGCCGACGACGGTCCCCACCGCCCACCCGGCCCTGCTGGCCTGGGTCGACGAGATCGCCGACCTCACCGCACCGGATCGCGTCGTCTTCTGCGACGGCTCCCGCGCGGAATGGGACCGCCTCACCGACGAACTCGTCGAGCAGGGCACCTTCGTGCGCCTGACCGCCAAACCGAACTCCTTCTGGTGCGTCTCGGACCCCGACGACGTAGCCAGGGTCGAGGACCGCACCTTCATCTGCTCGGAGAACCCCGGCGACGCGGGCCCCACCAACAACTGGGTCGACCCGGTCGACATGCGCACCGTGCTCACCGAGCACTACCGCGGCGCGATGGTGGGCCGCACGATGTATGTGATCGCCTTCTGCATGGGCCCGCTCGACGCCGCCGAACCGAAGTTCGGCGTGCAGATCACCGATTCGCCGTATGTGGCGGTGTCGATGCAGATCATGACCCGCTCCGGCGCCCCGGTCTGGGAAAAGCTCACCGGCGACACCGAATTCGTGCGCTGCCTGCACTCGGTCGGCGCCCCGCTGAGCCCCGGCCAGGCCGATGTCCCGTGGCCGTGCGACCACACCAAGTACATCGCCCACTTCCCCGAAACCCGCACCATCTGGAGCTACGGCTCCGGCTACGGCGGCAACGCCCTGCTCGGCAAGAAGTGCTTCGCCCTGCGCATCGCCTCGGTCCTCGGCCGCGACGAGGGCTGGTTGGCCGAGCACATGCTGATCCTGAAACTCACCTCGCCGCAGGGCAGGAAGCACTACGTGGCGGCCGCGTTCCCGTCCTCGTGCGGCAAGACCAACCTGGCGATGCTCGAGCCCGCCCTGCCCGGCTGGCAGGCCGAGACCATCGGCGACGACATCGCCTGGATGCGCTTCGGCGCCGACGGCAGGCTCTACGCGGTGAACCCGGAGGCCGGCTTCTTCGGCGTCGCCCCCGGCACCGGCGCGCGCACCAACCCGAACGCGATCGCCACCATCGACCGCGGCAATTCGATCTTCACCAACACCGCCTTCACCGACACCGGCGACGTGTGGTGGGAGGGCATGACCGACCAGGCACCCGCCCACCTGACCGACTGGCACGGCAACGACTGGACGCCGTCCTCGGAAACCCCTGCCGCCCATCCTAATTCGCGTTACTGCACCCCCATCGAGCAGTGCCCGTCGGTCGCCCCGGAATGGAACGACCCGACCGGTGTGCCGATCTCGGCGATCTTCTTCGGTGGCCGCCGCGCGAGCACGGTCCCCCTGGTCGCCGAGACCTTCGACTGGGCGCACGGGGTGTTCACCGCCTCGGTGCTGTCCTCGGAGACCACCGCGGCCGCCGCCGGCGCGGTCGGGGTGGTGCGCCGCGATCCGATGGCGATGCTGCCGTTCCTCGGCTATCACGTCGGTGACTACTTCGCGCACTGGCTCGAACTGGGCGGCGAGGCCAACACCGCCGCGCTGCCGAAGATCTTCCAGGTCAACTGGTTCCGGCGCGACGCCGACGGCACCTTCCTGTGGCCCGGCTTCGGCGACAACGTGCGCGTGCTGAAGTGGGCCCTCGAACGCCTCGACGGCACCGCCGACGCCGAATGGACCCCCATCGGCTACGTCCCCACCGCCGACGCCCTCGACCTGACCGGCCTCGACGACGCCGACCGCGCCCTGGTGGACAAGGCCCTGGCCGTCGACACCGACGAGTGGGTCACCGAGACCCGATCCATCGACGAATGGTTCGCCCGCATCGGCGACAACCGGCTACCCGAGCAGCTGCGCGAGCAGCTCGCCGCACTGAAACTGCGCCTGCTCGGCAACCGCTGACCATGCGGGCCCTGCTGCCGACCTGGTCGGAGTGGAAGCCCGCCTTTCGGGCGCCGGGTTCGGATCTGTTGTCGGGGCTGGTCGTGGCGCTGGTGGCGTTGCCGCTGGCGCTGGGATTCGGCATCAGTTCCGGGCTCGGTGCCGCCGCCGGTCTGGCGACCGCGATCGTGGCCGGGGCCATCGCCGCGGTCTTCGGCGGATCGCGGTTCCAGGTGTCGGGGCCGACCGGGGCGATGACCGTGGTGCTGGTGCCGATCGTGGCCGAGCACGGCGCGTCCGGGGTGTTGACCGTCGGCCTGATGGCCGGGGTCATGCTGGTCGCGCTGGCGTTCGCCGGGGTCGGGCGGGCGGTACGGTTCATGCCCGCCCCGGTGATCGAGGGTTTCACCGCCGGGATCGCGGTAGTGATCGCGCTGCAACAGTTTCCGGGCGCGCTGGGGGTGCCCGGAGACGGCGAGAAGGTCTGGCAGTCGGCCTTCGACGCGGTGCGCCGATTCCTCGCGGACCCGCACTGGACCGCGCCGATCATGGCGCTCGCGGTGACCGTGGTGATCCTGATCGGCGGCCGATTCCTGCCGAAGCTGCCGTTCGCGCTGGTCACGGTCGTGGTGGCGACGGTGATCGCGAGCGCCGCCGGACTCGACCTCGCCCGCGTCGGCGCCCTTCCGGCCGGGCTGCCCGCGCCGTCGCTGTCGTTCCTGCACCTCGACGAGGTGACCGGGCTACTGCTCCCGGCCCTCGCCGTCGCCGCACTGGCCGCCCTCGAATCCCTGCTGTCCGCCACCGCCGCCGACTCCATGTCCGTCGGCACCCGCAACGACCCCGACCGCGAACTGTTCGGTCAGGGCCTGGCCAATATCGCCGCCCCGCTCTTCGGCGGCGTCCCCGCGACCGGCGCCATCGCCCGCACCGCGGTCAACGTCCGCTCCGGCGCCCGCACCCGCCTCGCCGCCCTCAGCCACGCCGTCGTCCTGGCCGCCATCGTCTACTTCCTGTCCGGCCCCGTCGCCGACATCCCCCTCGCCGCCCTGGCCGGCGTCCTGCTGGCCACCACCGTCCGCATGGTCGAAGCCGCCTCCCTGGCCGCCATCGCCCGCGCCTCCCGCGGCGACGCCACCATCATGGCCCTCACCTTCGTGATCACCGTCGCCTTCGACCTGGTCACCGCCGTAGTAATAGGCATCGGCTTCGCCCTGATCCTGGCCGTGCGCGCCATCGCCCGCGAAGCCACCCTCCACCAGGTCCCCCTCGACGAATCCGACCACCTCGGCGAAGAACACGCCCTCCTCCGCGACCACATCGTCGCCTACCGAATAGACGGCCCCCTCTTCTTCGCCGCCGCCCACCGCTTCCTCCTGGAACTCACCGAAGTCTCCGACGTCAAAGTCGTCATCCTGCGCATGTCCCGCATCACCGCCCTCGACACCACCGGCGCCCTCGTCCTCAAAGACGCCATCCACAAACTGGAAAACCGCCACATCACCGTCCTACTCTCCGGCCTCCGCCCCGACCACCACCACCGCCTCACCACCATCGGCGCCCTCCCCACCGGCCCAACCCCCGTCTTCCCCGACACCGGCACGGCCATCACCTACGCGCGGCAATTCCTGCCAGCACAACACAGACAGCCTTGACCACTCACGAATCAAACAGCAGCCCTCCCACGATGAAGTGCAGCTCCTGAAGGAGCTGCGGCCCCGAGCGCCCGCGGCTACCACCATCCCGCCGACCACCGGCCTCAATGAAGTGCACCTCCCGAAGGAGCTGCGGCCTCGAAGTGCGACGACCCGGTCGTCATCCTGGCGTTGGCGCCTCAATGAAGTGCAGCTCCCGAAGGAGCTGCGGCCCCCTCCGCGACACCGCGACCGGCGAATACGTCACGCCTCAATGAAGTGCAGCTCCCGAAGGAGCTGCGGCTCGTCTTGCTCGATGCACTCCACAGCGGAGTCGGCGGCCTCAATGAAGTGCACGGTTCTATCGGTGATCTGTGACGTCACCGATCGGTGGATCCTGACGTCGCCCCAGATCCGAAGATGTTCGTATCGGCGAATTCTGACATCGTGATCTTGGTTGTGGTGCAAGGATGCGTGTGCTTCGCCCCGTACACACGCGTTGGAGGGAGTCGCCGTTGCCTCGTCAGACGAAGGTCGAGCTCTACGCCGCGATCCGGCGCGACGCACGAGCGGGGATGTCGGGTCGGGCGTCGCAGACGAAGTACGGAGTCGGCTGGCGCACAGTCCAAGCCGCGACCAACGCCGCCTGGCCGAACCAGCGTAGGAAGTACCCGACGCGAGGCTCCAAGCTCGACCCGTTCAAGCCCTTCATCGATGAAGTCCTGCGCGCGGAACTGCGGGCACCACGCAAACAGCGCCACACCATCAAACGCCTGTACGCCCGGCTACTCGACGAACACGGCATGGACGACGTCGCCTACCAGACGCTGCGCGACTACATCGCCGAACGAAAACCGCAGGTCCATGCCGAGGAAGGCAAAGGTCCGGCGGAGGTCTTCATCCGCCAAACGCACCACCTGCGGGCAACGCCGACCATGTCAGCGTCGCGACGGCCAGGGCCGCCCCCTCTGCAATACCTGCCGCAACCACGGAGAACACCGCGCACGATCAATGCGGACCTGCAGCATCTGCGGGCGGACGATGTTCTGCACGGTCTCCAAGGCCACAGGTCTGCCGTCGTGCCGCGCCTGCCTGCAAGTCTGTGCGGTCTGCACGAAATGCGGTGTCATGAAACAAATCCGAGGCGGAACCCGCCACGCACCGCTCTGCGCCACCTGCGCCCAACCAGACCTCTCCCGATGGCATGCCTGCCCCGGCTGCGGTGAACACGGACAACTCTCACGGGGGCCATGCCGGCGCTGCACCCTCGACCAGCGGCTGCGGTCACTGCTCGACGACGGAACCGGGTCCATCCGCCAGTAACTACTGGCCCTACACCATAATTTCGCCGCTACCGCTCGGCCTCGCACCGGCCTGCGCTGGCTCGCCGAAAACAGCACCACCAGCACGCTCTTGGCCGATATGGCATCCGGACGTCGACCGTTGGACCACGCCACGCTCGACGAACAGCCTCACGGCCAGGCAATCGAGCAATTGCGCGCGATCCTGGTCAACACCGGTGCACTGCCCGCCCGCGACGAATACCTGATCCGCATTCAACGTTGGATCGACGAACAGCTGGCCGCCCGCCCCAGCACCACCGACAAGGAACTGCTCCACCGCTACGCCGTCTGGCACCTGCTTCGTCGGCACCGCCAGCGGGACCGCGGCGTTACCACCGACAACCAGACCAAGGCAATCAAGTATCAAGTCACCGCGGCAACCGTTTTCCTGGACTGGCTGCGCGAGAACAACCTCACCCCGGCGACCTGCCGACAGGGTGATCTCGAGCGCTGGCTCAGCCTTCCAGCCGCGAGCCATCGTCGATATCTCGGCCATTTCGTCCGCTGGGTCAGTAGACAAGGGATCAACCCCCACCTGCACATGCGCGCAGTCCGCTGGACCGGGCCGACAGGCCCATTCGACCACGAACAGCGCTGGCAACACATCCACCATCTCCTCGACGGCACCGACATCGACACCTCCACCCGGGTCGCCGGTCTGCTCGCGTTGTTCTACGCCCAAACCCCGACCGCTATCAGCCGCCTCACCACCGATGACGTCCTAGTCAACGGCGACACCGTTCAGCTCCGGCTCGGCACCACCCCGCTGACCCTGCCTCCGCCCCTGGCTGAACTCGTCACCGATCTGATCGCCACCCGGCGCAGCACCGCCGTCCTCGGCGAAACCGGCACTTCCACATGGCTATTCCCCGGAAAACGCCCCGGACAACCAGCACGCGGAATCACCATCAGCCGCCAACTCCACCGGGCCGGAATCCAGCCCAGCACCGCTCGCTCTGCCGCCCTGTTCCAGCTCGCCACCGAACTACCCGCTGTCGTACTCGCCCGCGCACTCGGCATCCATCCCAAAGTCGCCGCCGAATGGCAACGCGCCGCGTCCGGCGACTGGAGCAGCTACGCCGCGGACATTGGCCGCCGCTAGGCCCGTGAACCTGGTGGGCTCGCGTAAACAACTGTCGCAAATTTGGTGGTGCCCAGCCTGAGTCGATGAGTTCCTGGGCCATCGACGCGGTGGCACAGCAAGAGACCCCCGGAACTGGGATCCAGTCCGGGGGTCCCGTCATCTGCCCAGGGCTAACCGGCGCTCAGTATGTTTCCGGACGGTACGCACCACCATTGCGGGTTGGGCAGTCGTCCCCGTACCGGTAGGGGTAGTCGGGGTACCGGGTGTCGAGATCGTTGTCAGTGAGGAGTGCCCCGAGGGCGGCCACCCATTTGTCACCATGCGGGCTCCAGCTGTTCACCTCGTAGATACGCTCCACGGTCCCAGCCACAGCCACCGTCATCGGCAGGTTCGCCGCACGGATCGCTTCACCTACTCGCCAGTAGCCAGCGTCTGCCTGGCGCTGCTGGTTCGGGCTGATCTCTCCGTAGAGTCGGCCGTTGGTTGCGACGTACGAGCGGCCGGACCGGGAGATCACTGGGAAAGTTCGGTTCGTGCGCTGCTTTCTACGCGCCAATGTGGTCGGGTGCGGCCGGTGGACCTCGTAGCCACGCTTTTCGAGCTCGGCGATGAGGTCCTCGATTGAGAATTCGGACAAGTTGCACTTCACGGGAGTCTCCTAGCGGGGGCGTTGACGTGCGTCGTCTCCCACAGTATTGGTGGGGGACGACGCACGTCAACCCCCTCGGGGTGTTGTCAGGCGATCCGGTTGGTCCCGCGAACGCCACGGCCCGTGCCGTGTACTGGTGGGCTCGCTACCAACGAAAGTGACCACAGGTGAAGGCATTCCGAGACTTCGAATATCCGACGTCACCATCCCAGTTGCTTGTCCGAACTCCGTCCACGACGAAAGGGAGCACCACAGCATGAGCATCACCGCACCACGCCGCCACGGCATGACCGATCAAGCCGCCGACGCCGCCGTCGACCAAGCCTGCCGCATGCTACGACTCCCCACCATCCGGGCGCAGTTCAACGAGATCGCCGAAGGCGCCACCCGCGAGCAGATGACCTACCGGGCATTCCTGGCCGAACTATTGCTCGCCGAATGCGATGACCGCGCCCGCCGACGCAGCGAACGCCGCATCCGCGCCGCGGGGTTCCCGCGCGACAAGTCATTGCGAGCGTTCGATTTCGAAGCCAACTCCAACGTCGACCCCGCCACGATCCACACCCTCGCCAACGGCGAATGGATCAAGAAGGGGTTCCCGCGCTGCCTGATCGGTGATTCCGGCACCGGCAAATCCCACCTGCTCATCGCGTTGGGCACTGAAGCCGCCATGCAAGGTCACCGGGTCAAATACACTCTGGCCACGAAGCTGGTCAACGAGCTCGTCGAGGCCGCTGACGACAAACAACTCACCAAGACGATCGCCCGCTACGGTCGCGTCGACCTGCTCTGCATCGACGAGCTCGGCTACATGGAACTCGACCGCCGCGGCGCGGAACTGCTGTTCCAGGTGCTGACCGAACGCGAGGAGAAGAACTCCGTCGCGATCGCGTCCAACGAGTCGTTCTCCGGCTGGACCAAAACCTTCACCGATCCCAGGCTTTGCGCCGCGATCGTCGACCGACTCACCTTCGGCGGTCACATCATCGAAACCGGCACCGACTCCTACCGGCTCGCGCGCACCGCCCAAGCCAAAGCTGCTGCCAATGGGTGATGTCGATATTCACCGATAGTTCCCAGGTCAGAACCCAGAAATCGCCAGCACCTGGTTGGGCCGGGAATTGGGTCACGTCAGGTCGAACCCGCCAAAAGCGAGTAGGCAGCATCCAAAACGCCAACTTTGGCGAAGGATCGCAGATCAGGCGGTATTTCCTAGCCTGGCGCGCGGGGCAGAAACGCGAGTTGTGTCGGTTACCTGCTGCATCGATGCTTGGGGTGTGGATTACATCGGATACGAGGAAACAGTGACAAACGCTAGACCAGACTCGGCTGAACGCCGCGTGCTCGCCGCGATCGGCATCGCGCGGATCGTATGGGGTGTAAGCACCGCATTCGGCTCGGCACATGTCCACCGCGTCGGTGGCGTCGAGTACCCAGGGCCTGACGGAGGCGTCTGGATCAAAGCCTTCGGCGTCCGCGATGTCATTCTCGGGGCTGGCGCGCTGCATTCCGACGAAACCGTCCGGCGCGCGACGCTGAAAGCGGGAATCGCGATGGACCTCTTCGATGCCGGAGCCGTGATCTTCGCCGCCAGGCAAGGAATGCCCCGCCGTGCCGCGCGCATCGGTGTACTGATGGCAGGTGGTACGGCCCTCTTCGCGGCCGCCGGGCCGAGGCTGCTCCGCCTGATCGAGAACCAACGGTCCGATCGAATTCAGCCGCCCATTGCACAATGACTGCACGACAACCGGTCCGCCCATCCACGACAAAAGGAGACCTGGCGATGCCTATCGCTACCCGGATCGTCCATCCGCCACAGTGATCTCGGGGGTGAGTCTCTGCACGAGCTCCATAACCTGTTCGGCGGTGATCGGGTCTCGAGAAGGCACCCGATGGACCTGCGCATCGACGACATGGACCAGTGTCCGCGCCGTCAGGGCCGCATCATCGCCACCACGGCCACATCGTTGCAGGTGATATCCGATTTCATCGACGAGATAGTCCTCGAAGGCACGCAATGCCGCGAGCTCTCCGGGCAGCCGTGTGGCGACACGATGCATGAGGGCGTGTAGCGCGGGCCGGTCGCTGTGCAGGTCGACGATGACGTCGACAATCGCGCGCATGGTCTCCTCGAACGGCGGCTCGGTCTCCCTGAGTCTGATGAACACCTGACCGAGTCGCTCACCGCCCCCGAGGAGATGTCGCACGGCCAACTCCTGGAGTATCGCGTGCTTATTCGGGAAGTACTGGTAGAGCGTTCCGATCGAGACCCCGGCACGCTCGGCGATCCGGTTGGTCGTTGTTGCCAGTCCCTCACGGCTGAACATCTGCGCCGCCGCTTCCAACATCACGTCCACTGTGTCCTTGGACCGCCGCTGCCTTGGGCGCTTGCGGATGACATCGCTCATCGATCGCCCCTTTGTGTCGTCCCCACGCCAGTCACGCTACCGGCGTTGAGCCAGGTGCAGGGAAGACGAATCGGCCGATGACCTGTTGGCCGGTCCTCCGGCCTACCCGGTAGGCACGCCTGGTGACGTCAGAATTCGCAGATAGGATCGGATCGATTCGA
The DNA here is from genome assembly GCF_042658545.1 of Nocardia lasii. NCBI lineage: Bacteria > Bacillati > Actinomycetota > Actinomycetes > Mycobacteriales > Nocardiaceae > Nocardia > Nocardia lasii. The sequence continues at coordinate 89,968 of NZ_JBHSQN010000013.1, read as the reverse complement.
GGTTGAGAGCCGGGAACATTCACCGATAAACGACGTCAGAATTCGGTGGCACAACCAAAGTGCAGCTCCCGAAGGAGCTGCGGCAACACGCGACCCGACCACGGAACACCGTTGTAGCCTCAATGAAGTGCAGCTCCCGAAGGAGCTGCGGCGCCGTTGCAACGACCTCACCGCGCGGGTGATGTCGACGCCTCAATGAAGTGCAGCTCCCGAAGGAGCTGCGGCCCGCCGCACCAGGCTGGTGCTCCCCGAGCGAGACCATGCCTCAATGAAGTGCAGCTCCCGAAGGAGCTGCGGCCGCAGGGTCGACGACAGCATCGGCACCTTGCCCTCGGCGCCTCAATGAAGTGCAGCTCCCGAAGGAGCTGCGGCCACTGGTCCGCGCGAACCTTCCGTTCTTGTCGCGCTTGCCTCAATGAAGTGCAGCTCCCGAA
>NZ_JBHSQN010000013.1:0-89466 GCF_042658545.1 Nocardia lasii | reverse complement strand
AAGGAATTGCTGCCGGTGGTCGACACCCCCGGCATCGAGTTGGTCGCCGCCGAGGCCGCCGAGTCCGGCGCCGAGCCTCAATGAAGTGCAGCTCCCGAAGGAGCTGCGGCCCCCTCAGCGGTCAGAACCGGCAGCGGGTGCACGGCCTCAATGAAGTGCAGCTCCCGAAGGAGCTGCGGCCGGTGGGGCTCACCGGTACCGATCCGGGTACTCGGGCCTCAATGAAGTGCAGCTCCCGAAGGAGCTGCGGCACCGCGCCAGGCCAGCGTGCCGATGGCCTTCGTCGCCTCAATGAAGTGCAGCTCCCGAAGGAGCTGCGGCGAAGAACGCCGACGGTACTATCACCAACGCCTGGCCGGGCCTCAATGAAGTGCAGCTCCCGAAGGAGCTGCGGCCAGAGCGTGTCGACGCGGTGCTGGCCACCTCGCCTGCCTCAATGAAGTGCAGCTCCCGAAGGAGCTGCGGCGAAGGTGGTGTGCCGTGTCGTGCTGCGGCATGTGCGCCTCAATGAAGTGCAGCTCCCGAAGGCGCTGCGGCGTCCGGGGATCTTCTCTCGGAACAGAACCTGGGTGCCTCAATGAAGTGCAGCTCCCGAAGGAGCTGCGGCGGTCGTCTGACGATCCTGCCCGAAGAGTGGGAAACCCTGGGCCTCAATGAAGTGCAGCTCCCGAAGGAGCTGCGGCCATGTGCTGGTGCCGCGGCTCAATGGCGGGGTGGTGGCGCCTCAATGAAGTGCAGCTCCCGAAGGAGCTGCGGCTCGAGTCGGGTCGTACCAGGGGGCGTTGGTGATCGTGCCTCAATGAAGTGCAGCTCCCGAAGGAGCTGCGGCCGCCCCGCGGCTGGCCCCGGCGCCCCACTGTCCGCGCCTCAATGAAGTGCAGCTCCCGAAGGAGCTGCGGCCTGACCCGAGGAAGTCGAGGTCCTCTTCTGGGACGCCGCCTCAATGAAGTGCAGCTCCCGAAGGAGCTGCGGCTTGAGGCCGATCTGCACGTCCGTGGTCCGGGCCCCACGGCCGGCGGCCTCAATGAAGTGCAGCTCCCGAAGGAGCTGCGGCGCGGCCCGTTGTCGGATCGGTGGTCGAACTCCACCGCGCCTCAATGAAGTGCAGCTCCCGAAGGAGCTGCGGCTGGCCAGGTCGGCGCGCGCGGCTTTGAGACCCTTGCCGTCGCCTCAATGAAGTGCAGCTCCCGAAGGAGCTGCGGCCACCGAGCACGGGCCGGACGGAACACGCTTGGCCGAGCCTCAATGAAGTGCAGCTCCCGAAGGAGCTGCGGCCGACCGAGGACTGCTGCGGTCTGATCCTGCCCTCGCCGCCTCAATGAAGTGCAGCTCCCGAAGGAGCTGCGGCCTCGATGCCCGGAACCTACGCCCGCGACCGAGGTGTGCCTCAATGAAGTGCAGCTCCCGAAGGAGCTGCGGCGCCAACGCGTCGGCTGTCTCGCGTGGCGTCATGCCCTCGCCTCAATGAAGTGCAGCTCCCGAAGGAGCTGCGGCGGTCGGGTCGATGGCCGCGTGGGGACGATTGTGGCTGCCTCAATGAAGTGCAGCTCCCGAAGGAGCTGCGGCTGTCGTACCGGGGTGCGGCGTGGCCGGTGGCAGGCTGCCTCAATGAAGTGCAGCTCCCGAAGGAGCTGCGGCCGAACGTCAAGGGCGCGACCACGCCCACGACCCCGGAAGGCCTCAATGAAGTGCAGCTCCCGAAGGAGCTGCGGCCTGTGGCCGGCGGGCTCCTACGTGGTCGGGATGCTGGCGCGCCTCAATGAAGTGCAGCTCCCGAAGGAGCTGCGGCGTGAGGACAGCGCGGCGTGCTGTGCGACCCGAGCAAGCAACGGGCCTCAATGAAGTGCAGCTCCCGAAGGAGCTGCGGCACCGGTCGTGCACGTCGCGCATGTGCCGTTCCTGGCCTCAATGAAGTGCAGCTCCCGAAGGAGCTGCGGCCCTCACGATCGCATGTGGTACCGACAAGGCTGCGCGGTGCCTCAATGAAGTGCAGCTCCCGAAGGAGCTGCGGCGGAGAGTGTTCTACGGCGTAGAGCACGGTGAAGCGCTCCGCCTCAATGAAGTGCAGCTCCCGAAGGAGCTGCGGCACGTCACGGCCCAGGAACGAACCGAGATCGAACACGAGGCCTCAATGAAGTGCAGCTCCCGAAGGAGCTGCGGCGGCTGGCCAGCGGATGATGTTGGCAGCTTCGTCGAGCCTCAATGAAGTGCAGCTCCCGAAGGAGCTGCGGCGTCGAGGCGCTGCGGCCCGCAACCGTGCAGGCCGCCTCAATGAAGTGCAGCTCCCGAAGGAGCTGCGGCCACGTAGTCATCGCGTTGGTGGATCACGGTGCGCAGCCTCAATGAAGTGCAGCTCCCGAAGGAGCTGCGGCCAGGGACGCGCCTCGCTACCCCGGACGCCGGTTCGAGCCTCAATGAAGTGCAGCTCCCGAAGGAGCTGCGGCGCCGCGGCAGGCAGCCAACCGGGCTCGACGATCCGGGCCTCAATGAAGTGCAGCTCCCGAAGGAGCTGCGGCACCGTGCATCGGGCTCGCCGTCCAAGCCCTGTGGATCGCGCCTCAATGAAGTGCAGCTCCCGAAGGAGCTGCGGCCGCCGGAGAACAGCGCCACCTCGTCAATGACGAGCAGGCCTCAATGAAGTGCAGCTCCCGAAGGAGCTGCGGCCACGTCGCGCCAGTTGTCATAAACTTTGGCTGTTCGCAGCCTCAATGAAGTGCAGCTCCCGAAGGAGCTGCGGCCCAGTGGATCAGCTCCGCCGACTGTGGGTAGGTTTGGCCTCAATGAAGTGCAGCTCCCGAAGGAGCTGCGGCCGCCGTTCGATCCGATCGTCGGCCAGCGCGGTAGCGAGGCCTCAATGAAGTGCAGCTCCCGAAGGAGCTGCGGCACGTACGGGGTAGACCTGTTCTCCGGGCGCTCGGTGCCGCCTCAATGAAGTGCAGCTCCCGAAGGAGCTGCGGCGGGGAACCCCCTACCCCCCCGCCCAGGGGATCGGGAGGGCCTCAATGAAGTGCAGCTCCCGAAGGAGCTGCGGCACGTAATCAGAGATTCCTTCACCAGGCCCTCCCGTTCGAGCCTCAATGAAGTGCAGCTCCCGAAGGAGCTGCGGCGGCGGGGACGGTGGCGCCATCGACGTCGAAGCTCGAGTTGCCTCAATGAAGTGCAGCTCCCGAAGGAGCTGCGGCCATGGGTTTTCACCGGGTGTTGGTTTGAAGGCTCCGAGCCTCAATGAAGTGCAGCTCCCGAAGGAGCTGCGGCGCGTGGGATTTGGTCGACAAGTCTGGTTTCGCCACTGGCCTCAATGAAGTGCAGCTCCCGAAGGAGCTGCGGCCAGCCCGAGCGAGGCGCCGGGATCAAGCTGACGTGGGGCAGCCTCAATGAAGTGCAGCTCCCGAAGGAGCTGCGGCGTTCGGTAGTGAGCCGTTCGTCCGTTATCGACGCAAGCCTCAATGAAGTGCAGCTCCCGAAGGAGCTGCGGCGGGGGGTACCCTCGCCCCGCCCTGCCGGATCGCCCCGCCTCAATGAAGTGCAGCTCCCGAAGGAGCTGCGGCGGATGAGCGGGCGGTCTTCGACCACCTCGATCGCAGCGAGCCTCAATGAAGTGCAGCTCCCGAAGGAGCTGCGGCCCTCGACCAAGTCTCCGTCGGCCTCGGCCGCGGCGCCTCAATGAAGTGCAGCTCCCGAAGGAGCTGCGGCTCGGGGTCGGATCCACCACTACCGTGTCTCGCTGGCCTCAATGAAGTGCAGCTCCCGAAGGAGCTGCGGCTGGCAACGCTGAATGGTCCACTGCGGGTGTTTCAGACAGCCTCAATGAAGTGCAGCTCCCGAAGGAGCTGCGGCCGGGTTGTGGTCGGTCACTCGCCACCGTCCCGGTAGCCTCAATGAAGTGCAGCTCCCGAAGGAGCTGCGGCCGGGGGGTACCCTCGCCCCGCCCTGCCGGATCGCCCCGCCTCAATGAAGTGCAGCTCCCGAAGGAGCTGCGGCACGGGGGGTACCCTCGCCCCCGGCCGCCGGATCGCCCCGCCTCAATGAAGTGCAGCTCCCGAAGGAGCTGCGGCTCCCTCGCTCACAAGTTGGGGTACCCGGACCTCGCGGGCCTCAATGAAGTGCAGCTCCCGAAGGAGCTGCGGCCATCGGGCTCGCCGGTGCCGCGATCGGACTGGGACTGCTCGGCCTCAATGAAGTGCAGCTCCCGAAGGAGCTGCGGCGGGAGTTCAAGAGCGGTGCGAACAAGACCACGGGCCTCAATGAAGTGCAGCTCCCGAAGGAGCTGCGGCCTCATGGTCGCCGCGATCCGCGCCACCGGCCGAGCCGTGCCTCAATGAAGTGCAGCTCCCGAAGGAGCTGCGGCTCGACCTGGAGGCTGACCCCGATGGCGCGTCAGGTGATGCCTCAATGAAGTGCAGCTCCCGAAGGAGCTGCGGCGGTGACCGAGCAGACCGGGGGCTTCTCGACGCCGCCGCCTCAATGAAGTGCAGCTCCCGAAGGAGCTGCGGCTCCAGCGACCGCGTCGAGGCGTCGGTGACCACCTGGGCCTCAATGAAGTGCAGCTCCCGAAGGAGCTGCGGCCGGGCCAGGAGGTCCTGGCCCGCTTCCGTGTTGGAGCCTCAATGAAGTGCAGCTCCCGAAGGAGCTGCGGCGCACGACCGGTCGGTCAACTACTGGGGAGACAAGCCTCAATGAAGTGCAGCTCCCGAAGGAGCTGCGGCAACACCTACAACCAGGCGCTCAACAGCGTTATCGACTTGCCTCAATGAAGTGCAGCTCCCGAAGGAGCTGCGGCGTTGACCGACGAGTGGGTGCGGATGCCGTGGGAGTGCGAGCCTCAATGAAGTGCAGCTCCCGAAGGAGCTGCGGCCGCCGTTCAGCGCAGGATGAAAGGGCTCAGTGCCGCCTCAATGAAGTGCAGCTCCCGAAGGAGCTGCGGCGAGACCCCCTGCCCCCCGCCCACGGGATCGGGAGGGCCTCAATGAAGTGCAGCTCCCGAAGGAGCTGCGGCCAAGGCGGACAACCACCCCAGCTGGACCGGCGACAACGCAACGCCTCAATGAAGTGCAGCTCCCGAAGGAGCTGCGGCGGAACCCCCTGCCCCCCGCCCACGGGATCGGGAGGGCGCCTCAATGAAGTGCAGCTCCCGAAGGAGCTGCGGCCTGCTACTGGCTGGCCTGCCAGCTCCTGGGCGGGCCTCAATGAAGTGCAGCTCCCGAAGGAGCTGCGGCGTGCGCCGATAGCCTCGTCGACCTCGCCTGCCAGCAGGCCTCAATGAAGTGCAGCTCCCGAAGGAGCTGCGGCTTGCGGCGGTAGCGAGGCGCGTAGTCCTCGAACGGGGCCTCAATGAAGTGCAGCTCCCGAAGGAGCTGCGGCAGGGTCCAAAATACACCCCTGTTGACCTGCGCAAACGAAACCACTCGCGAGAGGTCCGATCCGACACGCCGGAGGAGCGGCAGAATACCGACCGCGCCGCCTCACGCAGTGCGCTGACCTCGCATAATGCTCTGCGAGGGCTCGCCGTGTTTCTCGGGTCGACGTAGCACTCGCGGAGCGGTTGGTCGGCTCAGATGACCACTGCGCCTGATCCAGTGATCCGTCGTGATCGTCCGACCGTCCGATACCGATCGATGTCAACGGTCTTCGCCATACCGAGGTCGCAGTAGATGACCGAATCCTCGGCGCGGGTGATGATCATGTCGATCTCGCCTTCGAGTCGAACCATTCGAGCGGGGCTGATGTCGACCACGAAGACGCTGTATTGCACTCGATCTCCGTGCCGCTGTAGGCATTTCGCCAGACGATCGCGCCTATTGTCGTCGGCGATGTCATAGGCGACGAGATATCGATGGGTGTCGTTTCTGGTCATCGTGTGGTGATCCCGACGTATTCGTTCTGGGTTCCATCGAGGTAGCCGAGGACCATGCGAGCTTGCACCTCGACCGCGCGCCGCCATGTGATCTTGTATCCGAACACCGGGTGGGTGAACTCGGTACTGATTCGTCGTTCGTAGGCGGAGATCAGTGCCTTTCGGCCACTGTCGCGCAACCGCGCTGACCCCAGTGCCAGGCTGAAGTCGTCGGGATCGAGTTCACCATTGTTGATTGCCGCGAGGACGACCGCGTCGGCTAGCGGTGCGCGGAACTCCTCCATGAGGTCGAGCGCGAGAGCGGGCTTGTTCCGATTGGAGCTGTGCAGGAATCCGGCGTGCGGATCGAGCCCGCAGGCGGCGACCGCACGAATGACCTCGGCAACGAGAATGCCGTAGACATAGTTGAGGGCGACGTTCAGCGGGTCGACCGCATGTCGACCTGACCGCCCCGACCATTGATCGACGAACCATGTCGATCTCGACCCGCGCAGCATCGTGGTGAACGCACCGAAGTATCGCGCGGCAGCCTCGCCCTCGATCCCGAAGATCATCCCGAGACTCTGCGCCGCGGCGACTTCGCACTGAAGCACGCGCAGGAACCTGACGACGTCGGGAGCGTCACCGTTTCGTCGAAGCAGGGTCGCCTGGTTGGCGATTTTCGCGGCGATGAACTCGCGTGACAATCCGATCCGGCCTTCTGCCGCAGCCTCGTGCTGCCGCACGCGCGCGAGCCCGTTGGGCGTGCGCGCGGTGTGACTCCAACCGATGACGCGACCGGCGCCGGAGCACCACACGATCGTCAGGCCGCGCCACATCAGTTCGCGAATCAAGGCCCCTGACAAGTCGATGTTGCCGTGCAACACCAGTCCTTGAATCCGCTCGAGAGGTACCGATGCGAGCTGCTCGCCGCGACGTTCGACCTTCATCCGGCCCCGCCCGACCGAGGCCCTGCTGCCAGGAGTTGCGAGATGAACGATATTCGCGTCAGGGTCCGCCACGACGATCCGTCGGACGACCTCGCGCTGACTCCGTTCATCCGGCAGGCAGACACCGACGTGGGAGCACCTCATACATCGCGAATCGTCCTCCAATGGCTCCGGTGCTGTCGGAGCCGTCACCGACGTGCGGGTCTCGCGCACCAGCGCCTCTGCCGCAGCCTTGTCCGCGTCGGTCAGGTCGACCGCGACGTACTTGTTGTGCGTCGTGAAGAACACGCCGAATTCCGAGACATCGTGTCCCATTTCGACGAGGCACTCGCCCTGAAGCGCCAGTTGAACCTTCATCGCGTCGGTGACTTCGGGAATGCGCCGAACAGGTGTGGCTTTGAATTCGACCACCTTCAACCCGGCCGCGCCATCGTCGACGACGTCGGTTCGGCCGACGATCCCGAGCGCGCGATGCGCGATATCGACTGCCCGGTGCGTGCCGAGCCGCGAGGCGGCGGGATTGTCGACGGCACGATGCGAGGCCGTGCCGACTGCCATTTGGTAGGTGTCGGTGCTTTCGCCCGCTGCCTCCAGCCATGCCCGTCGCGGGCAGAAAACATGATGTGCGACCAAGCTGATCGGGAGCGATTCCATGCTCATAATCCTTTGTCTGACGTGCAGATTTGTCCGTGAAGGCTTCGTACATGGCCCCCGGTCTTGGCTGTGAACGACCAAGAACTTGGTGGCGGAGTGTGCCGCGATGGCTTCCCTTCGGAACGTAGCCCGCCCCACCGACATGTTCGCGAAATCCTTCGTCGGCGAACTCGCCCGAGGCGGTGTCTGGGCATGTGTGAACGACCGACCGACGCCTGTCCGATGATGTGTAAAACGGAACATGTCGTACCCGTGATGCAAGATGCTCCGCAGGTTGCCGAGATTCGCGTCGGCGGCGACAGGGCTCAACACCAATGCAGCGCGATCAGGGGAGATTCAGTGACAGACTTGTCGTACGGCCAAGTGCTCGACGCATGTTCGGCGGGGGGTTCGTCAGCGCTGACTTCAGTGACCGAACTCGTCGCGGCCGGCGGATCACACGCGGCCGTGGCACCGGCCCGATATGTGGACAAACGCGGTGAGGCGATCTACGCCTACGAGACGCGGTTCATCGACGGCGGACCACAGTTGACTGTGGTCATCGACCAGAAGCAGAGCCAGCTCAACCGTGTGGAAGCAGCGATTCAGCAAGCGATTTCGGAAGGTCACCCGCTCTTCGGCACCGTGCCGCGGGTCGAGGTCACCTATCAGGGAGAGGGCGGGTCGTTCACGGATCTCGACCTGCCCCATCGCGTGTTCGACGGACACATTCGCGCGGGAACCGTTGACGGACAAGCGGTCACAGCGACCGAGGCCTACCGCGCCGCCCGGGATGCGTCTCCGGCGAATGCCCGCGCGTTGCTCGAATTCGCCCCCACCACACTGGTCTTCGGCGGCTGGGACTCCACAAGACGCAGTCGGCAGGGCCGCTACCGTAGCGCTCTGGTCGGCGAGATCGTGGGTGTGCTGTCAGAACAGGATCGTGGCGTCCCCGAGTCCCGCCGGGGCGGGGCGCGCGTCGATCCGGTCGGGATGAGCGTTCAGCTCAGTGGTGAGGACCTGCTCTCCCTTGTCAACGACCAGAAGACCGAACTCAGTCCAAAACTGATCGAGAAGGTCGAGAAGGCCGCGAAAGCTCGTGCTGCCAAAGGAAATTCGGGTTCCGTCCTTGGACTGGGCGGAATCCCCCCTACCCTCGAGTCGCTCGGCGCCGTGTCATGCAGCCGCATCATCCGCACTCACGTACTGAGTTTCGCGGCCTTGCGCCAATTGCGATTCGGCTCTGGTGCCGACGGTGATGCCGCCTGCCGCGCGCTGCTCGCCGCATACGCGCTGGCCGGCTTGGCACGATCGGACTCGGAACTTTCGCTGCGCGCCAACTGCGATCTCATCGAGGCTGCCGTGCCACAGGTTCGGTTGGACGCTCGCCATGGCCAGTTCGTCGAACTCACGGCGCTGTCGATCGCTGCGGCCGACGCGGTCTTCGAGGAAGCGTTGGCCACCGCGCGCCGTGTCGCGGATGTCAACTGGTCGGGGCAGATCTTCGAGGTTGTCGGCAATCCGCTCGTTGCGGGTTCCGCCATCGCCGACTCCGGCGAGGAATGACCCGTGGCGACCGGAATTCGCGCGCGATTCCTCCTCGGAACCTATACCGGACATCTGGCGAACGGATTGGCCGAACCGATCCCGACTCCGGGACGGCTGCACGCAGCGCTACTCAATGCCGCTGGCCAGGGCCTCACGGCCGTCGAAACCGTACACGGACTGGCGCCGTCGCCCGCTGCGATAGCGGCACTGGAGTGGCTCGAGCAGCATCCACCAACGGGGCTTCGTGTTCCCCGAGTCGCACCGCTGAGCAACGTCTCGATCAAGGCGTTTCGAAAAGAGGGCACGATCCCGAAGGAGGGCAAAGACTGGAAAGACAAGGTCACCGCACGCGCCACCGCGGACGGGTACGCGGTGGCGGGCGAGATCGGGTGGTGCTGGCATGAGCCCATCCCCGCCGATATTCAGGAGACGCTTAGTCTGCTCTGCGCCGACGTCGGATGTTTGGGCGAAGCACTCAGTCCGGTCGTCCTCGACCTGACCGATATCGAGGCGACGCATTTGCTCGATCACGAGGCAACACCATTCGATCCAGGCGGCATATCCGTCCAGGCCGCCATCCCTGGCCGAACCAGCGCTTTGGCGCAAGCTCACCAGGAGGCGACCGCTCGCGTGCCAACAGTCGCCCAAGATCGACACACCAGTTCCGAATCCGCCGGATCACCACCGCCGCCGCAGGCTGGTCTCGAACAACTCCGTTACCGGGAACCCGCCGTCGAGCGGTCAACGGCACCCTGGCCAGACGTGCTCCTGGTTCCCGCGAAACCGTCCTTCGGCCCCGAGATCAAGCCCCAAGATCGGGTTCAGTGGTGCGTCACGCTGCACCGCGCGCTGATCTCCGCCATCGGATTCGGCGCTTCGCCGCTGATCACTGGGCGATACCCGGAAGGTGCACCGATTCCTCCGAATCGTGTGGCTATCCAGTACTTGTCCAGCAGCCTGGTTCGTCACCACGGCATCGATGGACCAGCCTTTGCCGTCATGCTGCCACCGAACAGTGGCGCTGAAATCGAATCCGTGGCATCGAACCTGCCGTGGCTGGGCAAGATCACCCACAGGAACCAGACCGTCACTCTTGCTGAACCTGTTGCCATCAGCGGCGATTCGATGTGGGATACACCGCTGCCTGGAACTGTCAGGTTGTGGCGGACCGATACTGTTGTGGTTCCCGAGACTGCGCCGCAGCGGCGCGGTCGAGGCCCGAACGGTGCACGGCCGGCGTGGACGTTGAAGGACGCCGCCCTGGTTTCGATCGGCTTGGTCTGGCGCGATTCGTTTTCTCCGCCGAACGGCAATCGATGGTTCGAAGAACTGTCCGATTCTGTCCGCATCCATCAGGTCCACGTGTTCGACACCCAGCGGGTCCACGCGTCAGACGTGTCCCGTTGGGTTCACAAAACCCCCAGCCAAGTCGTCGTCCAGCCGTATCGCGCGACCGTCGCCCTGGGCGATCTGGCGGGTAGCGGAACGTTGGTCGCGATCGGCCAAAGCAGGCATCTCGGCGGTGGGCTGCTCGTGCCACGGGATGTGCCTGTCGAGATGGTGCTCGACTCACTGGGCGAGGGGAAACCGTGCTGACAATCGAGGACTTCAGTGCCTTCTTCGCTGAGGTCAATGGCGGTGATCAGCCGTATCGGTGGCAGCGACGGCTCCTCGAGCAGATCGTTGAGAGCGGGCAGTGGCCAGACCGGATCGTCGCACCGACCGGAGCCGGCAAGTCCAGCGTGATCGAGATCCACTTGTTCGCCTGTGCGGCCGCGTCCCTCGAGGCGACCGTGCGTATTCCTCGGCGACTATCGATTGTCGTGAACCGGCGTGCACTCGTCGATCGCCACGGCCAGCGAGCCGAAGCGATCAGCGCTGTCCTCATGACGGCGCCCGACGGATCTGTTTCGGCCCGCGTCGCGACCGCGCTGACGGAACTTCGCACAGCGCAGGAACCAGCAGACCGCCCTTTCGACGTCGTCAATCTTCGGGGAGCAGTGGCACTTCAACGCGATTGGGTCAATGACCCGAGCGCAGTGCAGGTCATCTGCGCGACCCCCGATATGTGGGGCAGCCGCGTGTTGTTCCGCGGCTACGGTGCCAGCCGCCTTGCCGCACCTCGCGCGGCGGGACTGTTGACGTACGACAGCGTAATGGTGCTCGACGAGGCTCATCTCAATCGACAATTGTTGGTCACCGCCCGCAGGATCGCGCAGCTGATCGCACCGAAGGCCGATCTACTCGAGGTTCCGACCCTCCAAGTGGTGGAGACCACGGCAACCCCAGCGAACGCGGCCGAGGATTACACCGAATGTGGTGTCGCCGCTGCGGACTTGGACGAGAGCGACGCCCTTCGACGCCGACTGTCGACACCGAAACCTGTTGTTCGGGTCGAATCGAGCCACTGGCCACCAGCGCGCACCGGTAAAGCCCGAGCCGACTATCTCGATGATCTCGCCGAGCAGGTCCGTCGTCTTCATGACACCTACGGCCGTGGACTGCCCGCCGGACGAACAGTGGGTTGTTTCGTCAACACTGTTTCGGTCGCAGTCGATGTAGCTCAGCTGCTGCGCAAGGCGGGATTGCGAGTCGAGGTTGTCGTCGGGCGACTGCGGCCGTTCGATCTCGGGCGAATGCCAGCGGGTTTGCTTACACCTCAGGGCAATTCAACGGTGGATGTCCTGATCGCCACGCAGACATTAGAGGTCGGGGTCGATCTGGACCTCGCCGCCGCAGTGTCCGAACTCGCTCCCGCGCAAGCACTCGCACAACGTGCCGGACGGGTGAACCGGACTGGCAAAACCGAAGACACTGAGTTCGTGGTGATCGGCCCGACCGAGGATTCGGACCTCTTGGCCGAATCACGCGGCGAGCGTGTCGAGTGCGCACTCGCGATCTACCCGTACGCGGCGAAGGGCAGCACCGGCGCATACGCCCACCTCGCGGATACCTGGCAGTGGCTGGCTCGACGAGGCAGTGACCCGAACGGAGTCGCCCCATGGGCGCTGGTCGATGACCCCCCTGCTGGTCTCAGCCTTTCTCGACCATTGTTGCAACGCCTCGAATGGTCAGACGCCTGGCTGCTGAGCCGCACAGATGGCAATCTCGTCGCGGACCCGGACCTGACATTGTGGTTGCGCGATTCTCTCGAGTCCGACTCCGCCACAGCGGGACTCGTGGTTCGTGTGCTTCCGGCCGATGACCAGACCGCCAAAGCATTGATGGAGGTCACACCACCCCTGACCGATGAAATCTATCCGTGCAGCGTGGACGACCTGCACTATCTGCTTCCTCGCCTACTCGGTGATGCCACCGACGAACCGCGACGCGCGTTCGTATTCAGACAGGGTGAGATCGCCGCCGTCCTGATCGCCGCAGACGACATCGCCCGAGCGGTCAGCGAGTCGGTACAACCAGGTGATGTTGTGGTGGTCGACAGCAGCCACAAGGTGTGCACCGGCAAAGTGGTGGTGAAAGCTCCTACCGATCCAGGTGTAGACGTGTACGACAAGTTGGATGGCGCTCGGCTCAGGTACTTCATCAACCGCGATCCAGCGTCTGCGACGTGGATCAGTCGACTGCTGGACGACATGTGTGATCTGGTGAAGGACGACCCAGAACCCGGCGAGTCGGATCTCATTACCCTGGTGTCGAAATATATCGACGACGACCCACAACTAGAACGCGTCCTCGCCGCCGACACCGACCTGGTGCAGTTCACCTGGGCAGGTCTCGATGACCTCTCGGCGGCCTGGCTCACCATCGCAGTCGGCACGGCCCAAACCCTGACCGACCAGGTCCAGCAAGTGCATTCACGGAACACCGTCCACCTCGACGCCCACAACCAGGATGTCGGCGATCGCGCTGCCACGATCGGACAAGCGGTCCGACTGGCAGAGAGTCTGGTTCCGACCTTGCGCGAAGCCGGATATCGGCATGACACGGGCAAGCAGGATCGGCGATTCCAGCTTTTCCGGCTCGGCAACAGCGACCAAACCGTTCGCCTCGCAAAGAGCACAGGCTCATTGCGCCGCGCGGTGCGCGCGGACGTCACTGGCGGGCTTCCTGTGGGCTGGCGTCACGAGCAACTGTCCGCCGCGTTGACAGTGTGTGCGCTCGGCCTCGAAGACGAGCACCACGCGCTCACCGCACGGCTGGCCGGCACCAGCCACGGGCACGGGCGGCCAGGATTTCCGCATTCCGCACAGGAACTGATCGACACCCAGTTCCTGGAGGCGCACGCCGCGACGACTGATCTCTTCGATGGCGGTAGTTGGGACGAACTGATCGAGTCGACACATGATCGGTGGGGTGTGTGGGGGTGCGCATACCTGGAGGCGCTGCTCCGAGCGGCCGACTGCCAGATTTCCCAGGAGGGCAGATGACGGTACTCGAGCTACCCGGTGACATCACGAACGCGCTGAGCCATTTCACGCTCTATGGGCTGGCCGCGATCTGGGAGGCCGAATCCGGCCAACGAACGCGCCTGTGGTGGAGTCGCGCACGAACTCCGCAGCCACACCTCGACATCGGCGAAGCACAATTCGCAGACGTTGCCGAGGCAGTCAACCACCACGCCTGCCGACACAGCGCCGATGATGACTGGGTCCAGCACAGCCTCACGCACGAAGACCGGGTAACTGGAACCCTCAGTCCGAGAATCAAAACCCCGTCCTCGCCGGCCTCGTGGAACCAACTTCAGGCGTCTCGCCATACGGCAATCGACCGGATCGCATCCTCATCGACCGATGACCTCCGAATGATCGGCGCGCTCGGCGAACCCGCCTACTGGCGATTCGAGCAGAACACGCCACGTCCCGACGACGGGGCCAGCCGCTGGGAAATGAAGACGCGCAATCGCGGCGAGGAGTTTCTCGGCAACCGACTCGCACCCCTCGCCCACGCGGTCGCTCTCCGCACCAGGGACCAGATTCTCAGCGGGCTCCTTGGCGAGACGTTGGTCGACGAGATCGGGGGGGACAAGGCAGAATCCCGCACCGCCACCGGACTGACCCGCCCAGGCCCCGTCGACAACGCCGTCGCCTGGTGCGCCCTGTGGGGACTGAGCCAATTCCCCACGATTCACCAGGTCCGCCGACAATCGGTGACCCCCGGAGCCCACGTACCCACCCGACGAACACACCCGACTTCGATGTACCTACCCGTACCGACGGTTCCCCTCGCCTCCGCACGCCTAAGGACCCTGCTCGTCTCGAAGCAGATAGCGGTGGCCACGACCCCAACCGACCCCGGCCACCCGGCCGCTCGAATGTGGCTGTGCAACAGGGGCGTTCCCGCCATCACCGTTTTTCCAGTGTCCGTCAGCGACAATCCGAGCGCCCCAGAACGCCAGGTCTTGGCCGGATCCCTCACCCCACTGGCGTGATATCCCAGCAGGTGGGGCTCAACCCGAGCCCCACCTCCCAAGACGGCCGAAGGCCATCGCTGCGTCGAATGACTTTTCTTGGAGGGACACCAGACCCGGATGAAGTGCAGCGGTTCGATGCTACAACGAGCCACGGCGCGAACAGCAACCTTCCTCCTGCCGAATCTCGGAGCTAGAACTCACCTTCCAGGCGCTCCCGCAGCACGTCTTTCTCCAGCTCAGCGTCCAGCAGCAAACGTCTCAACCGGATGATCTGGTCCCGCATCGACTCGGGGGCATCGTCCGCTGATACCCGTCTGTGTTTTGCCATTGTCGACCATTTCCTCTTGCATGGAAACCAGATAGAAAGAAAGTGACATGGATCGCCGGTTGACACGAAATCACCTGCGGGACAACGCACATGACGATCTTTCACCCCGGTGAGCATGACATCCCGCACCGTCAGGCACAACCCCAAGCGCGGCAGCCGCCGGATGCGCACTTGGCTGACAGCGATCGCTTGCTGAGGCCATCCCCCTGGCGAGCCAATTGGGCGGTACGTGACCCGATCATCCAACCTCGATGAAGTGTGCGAAAGGAACTCCGACTGGGTCCCACCTGTCTCGCCGTGGCCGATGTGGGTCGGGTCCTCAATGAAGTGCAGCGCGCGAGGTGCTGCGGCGTGGTGAACGCCCTGGCGGTGATCGGCGAGTGGCTGACCCTCAATGAAGCGTAGCTCCCGAAGGTGCTGCGGCCGCCCGGTACAGATCCTCTGCCGGGCGGGGCGCATCCTCCCCTCAATGAAGTGCAGCTCCCGAAGGAACTGCGACGCCCCTTGGCACCCGTCCCGCGGCTTCGAAACAGTCACGCCTCGATGAAGTGCAGCTCCCGAAGGAACTGCGGCCCCGCCCTGCCTGAACTGTCGGTGCCGCACATGGCCCCTCAATGAAGTGCAGCTCCCGAAGGAACTGCGGCCGGGCGATGCGGGGGTCGTCGGGGGTGTGGTGGTGGAGCCCTCAATGAAGTGCAGCTCCCGAAGGAACTGCGGCAGGGTCCAAAGTACACCCTGCTTGACCTGGGTAAATGAATCCCCTCGCGAGAGGTCCATTCCGACACGCCGAACGGTAGCGAACCCCTGCCTGCACCAAGTGCCTTCGGGTCGCTGAACTCGAAAACACCCTGCGAGGGCTCGCCGCGATTCTCGTATCAACGCAGCCGTCGCGGAGCAGTTGGCTCAGATCAAACGCTCCTGAACCTTCGTCAGTCGGTATCGATCCGATAGGCAGGGCCAGTGGCCTCCCGCCCGGGAGCCTGTCCTCTCGTGGCGGCCCGTGCTGCGGAATCGCGGCGGTCGGGCCGCCGCGCTTTCCGGTCGGCCGTTTCGGGAGGAACAGCGCTCCCGAAAGACGCGTGGTCAATGCCGAGGCTGTTTCCGCCGTGACGTGTGTGCACGACACCGAGGCAGGCGGATCGCGGGACGGGGCGAATAACCGACCGTGACTCACGGCAATTCGCGATTCGCGTCCGGTTGACAATCGGTCGGTGTCTCACCAAGGTGGACGGGGCCTGGCGGCCTTCGTGGCCGCCCCCACATCGAACCGCAGCAGACATCGAGGAATTAATGAACGTTCGTCGGCTCACCGTCAGCCTTGCCGCCGTAGGGCTCGCCCTGATCGCCGCTCCCGCCGTCGCCCACGCCAACTCGGGTTCGGCGGGCACGGGCTCGTCCAGCTTCGACTCCATCCTCGCCATGACGGGCTCGGCGAGCCTGGCCCAGACCGGGTCCGCCGGTGGTGCGTTCCGCGACTGCGAAGAAGCCAAGGCCGCCGGCCGGGCGCCGCTGTTCCGCGGCGAGTCGGGCTACAGCCCCCACCTCGACCCCGACGGCGACGGCCTGGCCTGCCCTACGCAGTAGTTTTGGCGGCTGGCGCCGCGGGGTTTGTCGGCCCCTTGGGCCTCGGATCCGAGGGGCGATACTCCGGCTTCGCCGTTACGTCTCGCCCCTCGGATTCGAGGCGGCCGAAAACCCGGTGATGGTGCGCTACACGCGAAAACACCCGATGCGAGCTGTCGCATCGGGTGTTTTCTGTTTGTGCCGCTTGTCGATCAGTGGCGGAAGAGCTTGATCAGGACCACGCCCGCTACGAGGACGCCTGCTCCGATCAGTGTGTATTTGACCTTCGGCTCGTTCAACTTGGCGACCACCATGTTCTTGGTGTCGTCCGCGATCCGTTGCGGATCGGCGCGCACCGCCAGTTCGTCGAGCGTGGTCGCCAACCGGGTGCGCGCGATCTCGATCTCGCGTTCGATCCGGTCGGTGTCGTCCTTGGCCACCGTCACCTCCAGGTATATGTCTGCTGCTCGCCACGAGTCTATCCATGCGCCCGGCGGACCCGGTCGGTTACCGTGCGGTGGTGACCGACAACCATCGCCTCTCCCCCGGCGACACCGCCCCCGCATTCACGCTGCCCGACGCCGACGGCAAGGACGTTTCGCTGTCGGACTACCTCGGACGCAAGGTGATCGTCTACTTCTACCCGGCCGCGAGCACCCCGGGCTGCACCAAGCAGGCCTGCGATTTCCGGGACAGTCTGGCCGAGCTCGGCGGCGCGGGCCTCGACGTCGTCGGGATCTCGCCGGACAAGCCCGCCAAGCTGGCCAAGTTCCGCGACGCCGAGAACCTGACCTTCCCGCTGCTGTCGGATCCCGAGCGTGACGTGCTCACAGCATGGGGCGCCTTCGGCGAGAAGATGATGTACGGCAAGACCGTCACCGGCGTGATCCGCTCGACGTTCCTGGTCGACGAACAGGGCAAGATCGAACTCGCCCAGTACAACGTCCGCGCCACCGGGCACGTGGCGAAGCTGCGCCGCGAGCTGTCGGTCTAGAAGGCAGCCGATCGAGCCGAACAATACGCCTCTGATCATTGCCTATTTACACATATAGTCTTTTGAGAGACCATATGTGTATGAGCGAGATGACGACCTCGCAAGCGGCCGAGATACTGGGCATCTCACCCCGGCAGGTTGCCCGCATGGCATCCGCCGGCCGGATCGACGTAGCCAGACGAGTTGGACGCACCCTGCTGATCGACGCCGGCTCGGTGCACCGACTCGTTCGGCAGCGCAGAAATCCTGGGCGGATATGGACTCAGCGCGTGGCGTGGGGCGCGCTGACGTTACTTTCCGGCTCCGATCCCGGGTGGATGTCTGCTGCCGAACGCACCCGGCTCACCCATCGGCTCCGCAGAATGGACGCGGAAGAGCTCGCACATCTGAGCTCCAACAGGGCTGACGTGTATCACTTCCGCGGCGACTCCGATGCGGTGCACGACCTGCCGAACTACATCGTGGTGACCGGATCATCCGCGACACAACATCCCCTCTGGAAGCGGTTCGATCTGACTTCCGAGGCAGGAGGGGTCGAGGGGTATATCCCAACCTCTGAGCTGGAAACTCTGGTCGGCCACTTCCACCTCACCCTCGACCCGGCGGGTGAGATAGTCCTTCGCACTACGGCATTCGAGGACGCATTCTTCGGCGGTAGCACCCCCTGGGCAGCAATCGCCGTAGATTTGACCGAATCTCTCGACACCCGCGAGAGTCGGGCCGGCCATAACGAACTCACCGAACTGCTCGAGAAGATGCGCCACCATGAGCGATAGCTCCGGCCGCGCCCGCTGGCGCATACCCGCCCCGGTAGGTGGTTGGGGCCCACCTTGGCCACAGGTGACCGAACTTGTCTCGATATTCCCCGGCGATCTGTGGACGTTGGTCGGCGGTCTGATGATCCAGATCCACGCCGCACACGCCAGCCTGCCGATCCACAGAGCAACCATCGATATCGACATGGTTCTGCATATCGAGACCGGTGCGACAACATTCGGGCAGGCCCGGCGCGCCCTGGAATCAGTGGGCTACGAGCTTCGTCTCCCGGCCAACCGGAACGCACCTGTACACCGATTCGAACGCGGTTCTCAGCACATCGATGTCATGATCGCCGATCATCTGGCCCCGCGCCATCGCCCAACCGTCGCTGGACGCGAAGTATTCCGTATCCCGGCCGGAACCTCGGCACTCCGCAAAACCGTGAACTGTGACATCGAAATGTCCGAGGGCAACACCATCACCGTGAGTGTGCCCAACGTTCTCGGCGCACTGATACTCAAAGGTGCTGCTTACCAGGAGGATTCATGCGATCGCGATCGTCATCTCGATGATGCGGCCTTGCTGGCCTGCGCGATCTCCGATCCACGCGCGTATGCCCGCGAGATGTCGGGCAACGATTCCAAGCGAGTCCAAATCCTCGCAGGTCAGTTACAAGATCCCTTGCACAGATCTTGGTTGGCCGTGCCTGCCGAATTTCGCCGGCGGGCCCGTGATGCCCTCATCTCGGCGGTCCGGATCCCGAACACACAGCCACCCGTGCGGCGGCTCGGCGAGAAGTGAATGCAGAGGTTGGGCAACGCGGCGCCCAGTACAACGTCCGCGCCACCGGGCATGTGGCGAAGCTGCGCCGCGAGCTGTCGGTCTAGTCGTCGAAACCGGCGATGAAGACCTCGTAACCATCGAGGAGACGGGCCAGGCCGAAGACGAAATCGGCCTGCTCCCAGTCGATGTCGTCATCGTCGAAGGCCGAGGCGGACAGGGCGGCCGTGACCGCGGGGAAGCGCTGCGGGTCGAGTACCCGGGTCATCACCGAGACGAAGTCGCCCTCGTCCTCCTGTAGGTCGCGTAGGAACCGCCGTTTGCCCACCACGAACATCGACACGTTCATCACCAGCTGGAACTTGACCGGGTCGGGCACGTCCACCTCGGCCAGGACCTGTAGCGCGGTTTCCAGCCACGCCATATTGTTCGGGCCCATCGGCGCGCGGCTCATCGGGATGTCCAGCCACCACAGGTGACGGCCGAGCCGCGCGAACTCGGCGGACGCCCACTGTTCGAGTCCGACCCGCCACGGCGTTCCGGGCGCGATCTCGGGCGGCGGCCCGACCACCCGATCCATCAGCAGGTCGATCAGCGTGTCCTTGCTGTCGACGTAGCGGTACAGCGACATCGCGGTGAACCCGAGTTGGCGCGCGACCCGGCTCATCGACAGCGCCGCGAACCCCTCCGCCTCGGCCACCTCGGTGGCGGCGTCGAGGATCTGGTCGAGGGTGAGGGCGCGTTTGGGCCCGCGCCCGCCGGGTTGCCCCAGGCCCCACATCAGCTCGACCGATTTCGGTAACGCCGTGTCGCCGGACGTCGTCATCTGCCTCCTCCGCTCACCTCGACTGTATCGCTGTCACCCCTTGCGCCCAAGAACTGTTTAACCTATAAACAGTGTATATCGCATAAACAGTTTCTCGATCGGAGCGAACCCATGCCACCCGAACGCGTACCCGCCCTCTCGATCCGCCACGTGCACAAGGCTTTCGGCCGACACGTGGTGCTCGACGACCTCGATCTCGACATCGCCGCGGGCACCATTTTCGCCCTGCTCGGCCCCAACGGCGCAGGCAAAACCACCCTGGTCCGCATCCTGGCCACGCTGATCCGCCCCGACAGCGGCGCGGTCGGCGTCTTCGACCACGACCTGCTCCGCGACGCCGACACCGTCCGCCGCCTGATCGGCGTGACCGGCCAGAACGCCGCCGTCGACGGCGTGCTCACCGGCGCCGAGAACCTGCGCCTGACCGGCCGACTGCTACACCTGGGCCGCGAGGAGACCCGCCGCCGCGGCGCCGAACTGCTCGAACGGTTCGACCTGGTCGAGGCGGCCGACAAGCCGGTCGACGCCTACTCCGGCGGCATGCGCCGTCGACTCGACCTGGCGATGAGCCTGATGGGCAAGCCGCGCATCGTCTTCCTCGACGAGCCGACCACCGGCCTGGACCCGCGCAGTCGCCGCGATCTGTGGTCGGCCATCCGCGAACTGGCCGCCGAGGGCACCACCATCTTCCTCACCACCCAGTACCTCGAGGAAGCCGATCAGCTCGCCGACCGGATCGCCGTGATCGACGACGGTCGCATCGTCGCCGACGGCACCCCCGCCGAACTCAAACGCCTGGTTCCGGGCGGGCACATCCAGTTCCGCTTCGCCGATCGCGACCTGCTCGACACCGCCGCCCGCGCGATCACCGGCCGCGCCGACCGCGAGCAGCTGACCCTGCAGGTTCCCTCCGACGGCAGCGCCGGGGAGATCAAACGCCTCCTCGACCGGTGCGCCGAGCTCGACATCGCGATCGAACAGCTCACCGTGCACACCCCCGATCTGGACGACGTCTTCTTCGCCCTCACCGAACGAACCGAGGTAGCGGCATGAATGCCACACGCACACTGCAGGATTCGGCCACCATGCTGGATCGCAATATCCGTCACACCCTGCGCAGCCCCGACACGATGATCATGACGATCGCCCTGCCGGTGATGATCCTGCTGATGTTCGTCTACGTGTTCGGCGGCGCCATGGAGGTGGGCGCGGGGGCCTACATCGACTACGTGGTGCCCGGAATCATCCTGCTGTGCGCGGGTTTCGGCGCCTCGACCACCGCGGTGGCGCTGTCCACGGATCTGGCCGAGGGCATCATCGACCGCTTCCGCACCATGGCCATCGCCCGTTCGGCGGTGCTCACCGGGCATGTCGCCGAGAGCGTGCTGCGCAATCTGATCACCTCGGCGATCGTGCTCGGGGTGGCGGTGCTGCTCGGTTTCCGTCCGACCACCGATCCGCTGCGCTGGCTCGGGGTGTTCGGGGTGCTGGCGATGTTCGTGTTCGCGCTGTCGTGGCTGTCGGCCGCGCTGGGCCTGCTCGCGCGAAACCCGGAGGCGGCCAACGGTTTCACGTTCGTGTTCATGTTCCTGCCGTATGTGAGTTCGGCGTTCGTGCCGACCTCGTCGATGCCGACCTGGCTGCACTGGTTCGCCGAGAACCAGCCGGTGACCCCGGTGATCGAGACCATGCGCGGCCTGCTGATGGGCACCCCGATCGGCGACAGCGGCGTCCTCGCGGTGCTGTGGTGCGCGGGCATCGCGCTGGCCGGGTACGCGGCGGCGGGCGTGCTGTTCCGGCGACGCACCAGCGTCTGACCAGCGCCGAAGGGGGCATCGCCGCCCCCTTCGGTGGATGTCAGTTGGCGCTGTCGACCGGCGGTGCTTCCGGCGCCGGATCCATGCCGAGCGGAACGCCGGTGCCCGGCAGTGTCGGCAACATCGCGGGCAGCTGCGGGAAGACCGGCGCGGCGGGTTCGAGGGGCAGCGGCTCCTCTTCCACCGGCGGCTGCTGCTCGTCGTAGAGCGGCGTCGGATAGGTGAGGGGGAATTCGGCCGGGTCGGCCAGCTGCGGATTGGGCGAGACGTGCGTGTACGGGGACGCGGTCGTCGGCGCGACCTCGACGCCGGTCTCCTCCACCTCCACCGGCGCGCTCTCGGCGACCTCGTGCGGCTGCGGCGGTGGCGGAACCTGCGGAACGACCGGGGCCGACGCGTCGCCGGGTTCGGACACCGCCGTGTTGTCGACCACGGGCGCGCTGTCGTTCATCATCGCGTAGGACCCACCGGCCACGAGCCCGCCCGCCAACACGCTCGCCGCCGCGGCCACCATCGCGGTCCGGCTGCGCGACCGCGTGCCGATCGGCACCGCGACCGGCACGGTGTCACCGAGCGCGACCAGCGCGGCCCCGGCGGCGGGCGCGAACGGCGCGAGCCGACACGGCAGCACCGGCACCCCGAATTCGGCGGCGGCGTCGCGCACCGCGGGCGCGTCCGAGGACGACCCGATGACCACGACCGCGTCGGGACTCACCGATGCCGCGTCGAACTGGTCCCACGCCGCCGCGACCCCGTTGCGCAGGGCTTCGGGGGTGGGCGCGCCGGTCTGCGCGGAGGCGGCGAGCACGCGGTGGCGACCGGCGTCGACCAGCGTCATCGCCTGGTAGCCGGGCACGGCCTCGTAGACGAGCAGGTTGTCGAATTCGTCGAGCCAGGTCATCGCCCCCGCGACGAACAGGTGCGCCGATTTCGCCGAAACCAGTGAGGCGCCGTGCCATTCGGTGGTCGCGAGCCGGGTGACGATCGCGCGCCGCTCGACCGCGTCGCGGTAACTCACCGCGACACCGGCGATCTCGTGCTCGTCGTCGAGTTCGGCCGCGATGGCGTCGAGCGCGGTGTGCACCGCCGCCGCGACCTCGGCCTTGCCGTCACCCCCGGCACGGACGGTGCGCCGCAGCAACATCCGGTCCGACACGGACGCGCCCGATTCCGTGAACGCCACCGCGTGCACGGCCCCCCGCTCGGTGCTGACGCCGAGGGTTACCACAGATCCTGCTGCCACAGTCTTGCCCTTCCCCTGTGCGAAACGATGCGGGACGGGACCGCGTGGGTCCGTCACTTCGCGGTAGGTCTGGTGCGACGCGAGCTCGATAGCCGCGAATGAGCATGCGAATAGAGGCGCACTTATCTGATGATTCGTCACGGGTCAGCGGGTGGATGGGTGGGAACCGGGCCGAGTTATTGACACGCTGTCGGTAGAGGCGTGTCGCGGATGTGCCGATACCGCTAGCCTGGATGGGTGGAAGTACACGCGCAGGCCCGGTCACCGCAGAGCCGTCCGGACCCTGCGCTGGAATTGCAGGACGATCCGCAGGAACTCATGCCGCGCAAGCGGCCCACCCAGGAGCGCAGCAAGCGCAAGTTCGACGCGCTGCTCGCCTCCTCCCGCGAGCTGCTCACCGAGGTCGGTTTCGAGTCGTTCACCTGCGAGGAAGTCGCCCAGCGCGCCGAGGTGCCGATCGGCACGCTGTATCAGTTCTTCGCCAACAAGTACGTGATCGTGTGCGAGCTCAATCGCCAGGATCTGGTCGCGGTGTCGCGCGAGCTGGCCGATTTCCACGGCGAGGTGCCCTCGCTGGACTGGTTGCGGCACATGAACCAGTTCGTCGACCACATGGCGAATCTGTGGACCACCGACCCGTCCCGGCGCGAGGTGTGGCTGGCCATGCAGTCCACCCCGTCGACGCGGGCCACGGGCGCGCTGCACGAGAAGGAATTCGCCGCGGTCGTCTCGCAGATGCTGCGCCCGCTCACTCCGCGCACGCCGCCGGCCCGGCGCACGATGATGGCCGAAGTGCTGGTGCACGTGGTGTATTCGATGCTGAACTTCTCGGTGCAGGAAGACCAGTCCAACACCGACGCCGTCGCCGAACTCAAGCGCCTGATGGTCGCGTACCTGCTAGTCGCCGAGAAGGAATCCCGGCAGTCCCGCCACCCCGCGGATTCTGCCGACGACTGAGAGCGCACTCCGTTGCACTCGGGCATGCGGTCAGGTACTCGCCAAGTCTTGGATGTCCCCGACGAGTTACCCATGTTCCTGCGAAATCAGTTGTCGCGTGGGTTGTTTCCCACACGTCCTTCGATCAAGTCGGCGAGTTCGCCCGGATCCTCCAGTACCACCATCGCCGCGGCGGTGTCCCCGTCGTGGGTCAGTGACAGGTGCACCCGCACGCGGGGCAGGAATTCCGCGGCCAGACCGTGCAGTTTGATGCTCGGTCTGCCCCAGGCGTCGTTGACGACCTCGATCAGCGGGTACGGGTTGTCGCCGATCTGGGGACTGCGCGCGAAGCGAGACGATGCCCAGGCTTTGAGCACCGCCTCCTTCGCGGCCCAGCGTGCGGCGAAGCTGCGGGCCGGGTCGGTCTGTTTGCTCTGGCAGTAGCGCCGTTCACCGGCGGTGAACGTCTCCCTGAGCATGGCCGACCCGGGCCGTTTCAGCTGTTCGGCGAACTCGGAGATGGTCACCAGGTCCAGGCCGATACCGAGAATCGTCACGAAGCGGCAGCCTACGACGCTTCGGTCGGCTGCGGGGCGATTTGCCCGGTGCCGCAACCCCATCCGCTCGCGCTGTAGACGCCGTCGCTGTCGAGGCGGGCCTGCGGCGAGAGCAGCATGTCGGCTTCGAGCTGGCGGATCTGCTTGGCCGGGGTGCCCTCGGCGCCGAGGCGACGATCGGCCGGCTTCTCGTACAGGGCGTTCCCGCCGCACATGGCCTCGGCGAACCGCTGCCGTCCGGCGAGCTGACGCGCCTGGGCCCGCTCTTGGTACTCCGCGCGCGCGGCCGGTTCGATCGCGGCCAGGAACGCCTGCGGATGCACCACCGCGAGCAGCCCGGACACGTGCCCGAAGCCGAGCGAGGTCACCAGACCCGCCTTGAGCGCGAACTTCTCGCCGAAGCGCAGCGGTTCGCGCGCCCACACCAGGTGCGGGTAGGCGGCCATCTTCTCGTCGACGCAGTCCAGGCTCCGATTCGGCGGCACCACACCGTTTTCCAGCACCTGGCACAGGCCGATGAGCTGGAAGGCCGCCGCGCCGCCCTTCGCGTGTCCGGTCAGGCTCTTCTGCGAGACCACGAACAGCGGCGCGCCCGCGCTGCGACCCAGCGCGCTCGCGAGCCGTTCGTGCAGTTCCGACTCGTTGGGGTCGTTGGCGGCGGTGGAGGTGTCGTGCTTGGAGATCACCGCGATGTCGTCGGGGCTCACCCCGAGCTTGCGCAGTTCGGCCGCCAGGCGCGAACCGCTGCCGCCACGTCCGGCGCCCAGCGCGCCGAGGCCCGGTGCGGGGATGGAGGTGTGCACGCCGTCGGCGAAGGACTGGGCGAAGGCGAGCACGCCGAGCACCGGCAGCCCCATCTCCACGGCCACATCACCACGGGCCAGCAGCACCGTGCCGCCACCCTGCGATTCGACGAACCCGCCGCGACGCCGGTCGTTGGCGCGGGAGAAGTAGCGATCGCTGATTCCCTTGGCGCGCATGGCCGCCGAGTCCGCGGTGGCCGACATGTCACCGAAGCCGACGATGCCCTCGATGCCCAGATCGTCGAACCCGCCGGCGACCACGACCTCGGCCTTGCCCAGGCGGATCTTGTCGACGGCTTCCTCCACCGACACCGCCGCCGTGGCACAGGCCGCGACCGGGTGCACCATGGCACCGTAACTGCCCACGTAGGACTGCACCACGTGCGCCAGGGCGACGTTGGGCAGGGCCTCCTGGAGGATGTCGTTGGGGCGCGGTTCGCCGAGCAGGTTGTCGACGTAGAGCGAGCGCATCGAGGACATGCCGCCCATGCCGGTGCCCTGGGTGTTGGCGACCAGGCTCGGGTGCACCCAGCTCATCAGCTCGTCCGGGCTGAAGCCCGCGCCGACGAACGCGTCCACCGTGCAGACGATGTTCCACAGCGCGACCCGGTCGATCGAGGCGGCCATGTCGGCGGAGATGCCCCAGATGGTGGGGTCCCAGCCGGTCGGGATCTGCCCGCCGACCACGCGCGAGAGCTTCGCCTTGCGCGGCACCCGGATCTCGGTGCCCGCCTTGCGGGTGACGGTCCAGTCCCCCGACCCCTCGGCCGGCCGGATCACTGTGTGCTCGGGATCGGCGGTGTGGAAGGCGCGCGCCTCGGCCTCGTTCGCGACCGTGAAGGTGAGGTCCTGGTCGAGGAACACCGAGGTGAGCAGCGGGGCGGCGTTGTCGAGCATGGCACCGTCGTCTTCGTAGCGGCGCACACCGCAGCGTTCGACGACGGTGTCGTGATAGCGCAGCGCCACCTCGGCTTCCGGCACGAAGTCGCCGGTTTCGGCGTCGTACCAGCCGGGCTTCGGCTCGTTCTCCCAGCGGATCAGACCGGTGGTCCAGGCCAGTTCGAGCACGCCAGCGGCCGAGAGCTTGTCCTCGACCTCCATCTCGAAGCGGGTGCGCGCCGAGCCGTAGGGCCCGAGCTCACCGGCGCCGACGATGACGACCATCTCGCTCAGATCGGCGGTGACCGGCGCCCAATCGGGCACGGGCAGTGCCGAACTCAGCGTCGGCGGGGCGGGCAGGGCCGAGATGGTCACGGCGGTGGCCGCTTCCTCGACCTTCTCCGCCGCGGCCTCCTGCGCCTGCTTGGCGAGCGCGGGCAGGTCGAGCTTGGCGCGAGCCAGCCCGCCGGTGAGGTCGATCTGCTGCGGCCCGGTGATGGTGACCTGACGGGCCCGCGAGGTGCACCACTTGAGCAGCTCGTCGGCCATCTCGGCGGTCGACCAGGTCTGCACGCCCGCCATTTCCACGGCCTCGACCATCGGGTCGTTGTGTCCCATCAGCCCGGTGCCGCGCACCCAGCCGATCAGCGCGTGCACCAGGGTGACCCGCGCGGCCCAGGACTTCTCGGCCTTCCACTTGGCGACCACCGCGTCGAGCGCGGCCTTGGACTCGCCGTAGGCGCCGTCGCCACCGAAGAGGCCACGGTTGGGCGAACCCGGCAGCACCACATGCAGTTTCGCGTCCACGTCGTGATCGGCGCCGAGAGCCGACAGCCCGCCGATGAGCCGTTCCACCGACCACAGCAGCACGCGCATTTCCATTTCGGCGCGCGCGCCCGCGTCGGCGAGGTCACCGGCGACGCGCGGTGCCGCGAACGGCAGCAGCAGCGTCGGGGTCATCGCGTCCTTGACCTTGATCTTGGCGCCGCCCGCGTTGTCGACCTGTTCGGTGCCGATCCAGTCGATCAGCGCGTCGAGGTCCTGGTAGGAGGCCATATTGGCCGGGACCACCCACAGCGCCGCGCCGTGGCGGGCGTTGTCGCGGTAGAGCGAGCGGTAGAAGCGCAGACGGTTGTCGTCCAGGCCGGAGGTGGTGACCACCACGGTCGCGCCACCGGCGAGGAGTTTGCCGGTGACCGCCGCGGCGATGGAACCCTTGCTGGCACCGGTGATCACGGCCAGATCGTCGGACCACAGCCCCGGCTCGGAGGTGTCCAGCGCGGCCTTCGCGATCTGCGCGTACACCCCGGCCAGCACCGAGCGCGCCTCGCGCATGGCCCGCTGACGCCACCAGTTCGCCTGCGCCGCAACGGCTTCCCCCGCACCGACATAGCCGGTGATGGGCAGTCCAGCGGTGGTGGCGTCGTCGCCGAGCCACATCGTCGCGAGGTCCTCGCGGGCGGTGGCCCACCGGTCGTCGATGAGCACGGCCTTGCACGCGTCGAAGGCGGGTGCGACCAACCGCGGCCAGTCCGAACCCAATTCGGCCGAGACCAGGTCGACGAGGGTGTCGGGGGCGGTTTCGGGGACGGTGACCTTGTCGCCGAGTCCGAGCTGTTCGAGGATCACCCGCGCCGTGGTGGCGAGCACGCCGTCGCGACCGGTGATCTGCTCGGTGAACTCGCCCAGCGCGGCCGCGTCGACGGTGCCGCCGGCGCCGCCACCCGCCGAGGGCAGGGAGACCGCGACACCGCGCCGAGCCGCGACCGCCTGCACGGCCGCGTCGATGGCGGCGTCGACCGAGGCCGCGTCGGCGAGCGCGCCGTCGGCCAGACCACCGAGGTCGCCGCCGCGCACGCTCGCGCCCTCGCGGGTGCCGAGCGAGACCTCGGCGGTGACGTGGCTGGCCCAGCCGTCGCCGAGTTCCCAGACCTTCTTGACCCGATCCGCGATGGCGGCGGGGCGCTTGCCGGAGGGGCCGAAGACCTTGCGCAGGTGGTCGCCGATGGCGTCGGTGAGCACGGTGCCGAAGGGCTTGTAGGTGCGGGCCAGGCGCTCGACGGTGGCCGCCAGCGCGCCCATGTCGGCGTCGGCGGCACCGTCGATGGCACCCAGCGACAGTTCGGCGCCGAGGTCGACGAGCAGCTGGTTGCGGCGCGAAGAGACGCCGTCGCAGAGGCCCTCGATGGTGTCGACGGGGCCGATCTGGTCCAGGCGCAGCTTGGTCCACAGCGCGATGAGCACGCGGGTGGCGTCGGCGGCGCTGAACGCGATGTCGTCGGGGCGCGGGCCGCCGGTGGCGACCGCCGGGGCGGCGACCGGGGCCTCCGCCGCGGCCTGGGGCGCTTCCGCCGGGGTCTCGTCGATGTCCTCGACCGGGGCCGGATCGGTGTCGGTGGAGTAGACGACCGCCGCGTCACGTTCGACGTTGACGACCTCCACACTCGCCCCACCGAACGCGGGCAGTTTCAGCGTCTGCGCGGCCAGGTTCGCCACCGTCGGTGTGGCGCCGAGGCCGACCTCCACGAACCGCTCCACCCCGATGCCACCGTGGGCGGCGTCGGTGAACAGCAGGTCCTGGGTCTCGATCCAGCGCACCGGGCTGGCGAACTGCCAGGCCAGCAGCTCGATGAGCACCACGCGGCACAGTTCGGCGTCACGCCGGGCCCAGCTGTCGAAGTCGGCCAGCACGGCCGCGAGCGGCTCCGAGGGCACGAGCTCGGCGATCTCGGTGAGGAACGCGCGGTCCAGCGAGAACGGGCGGGGCACCAGGTTCGGAATGTAGCGTCCGACAAGGACTTCCGGGTGCACCTCACCGGGCAGCAGCTGCTCGAGCTTGTGCCGGAACTCCGGCACCCCGTCGCGCAGCACCGAGGAGTGGAACGGCACGTCGATGCCGGGCACCAGGATGAACGCCCGCTTGCCACCGAATTCGGCACGGCGACGGTCGATCTCGGTCTCGAGCGCTTCGAGCCCGGCGACCGTGCCTGCGATGGCGTACTGCGAGCCGCGCAGGTTCAGGTTCACCACCTCGAGGAACTCGCCGGTCGCGGCGCCGATGCCGTTGACGAAGTCGATCACCTCGGCATCGGGCAGCCCGATCTGCGAGGGCCGGATGGCGGCCATCCGATAGTCGCTGCGGCCCTTGGCATCGCGCGGCACCAGCTCGTGCATGGCCGAACCGCGCTGGAACACCACCTCGAGCACGGCTTCCAGCGGCAGCACCCCGGCCACGGCGGCGAGGGCGTTGTACTCACCGACCGAGTGCCCGGCCAGCATCGCGCCTTCGACGAACGCGCCCGCTTCCCGCAGCTCGGCGACCTGGGCGACGCCGAGGGTGGCCATGGCGACCTGGGTGAACTGGGTCAGGTGCAGCACGCCGTCGGGGTGGCGGTGTTCGACACCGCGCGCCTTGAGGTAGGTGGGGTTGTCGCGCACCACCGCCAGGATCGAGAAACCGAGGGCGTCGCGGGTGTGCGCGTCGGCACGCTCCCACACCCGCTTGGCCGCCTTCGAGCGGGTCAGCGCGTCCAGGCCCATCCCCTTGCGCTGGATGCCCTGTCCCGGGAAGGCGTACACGGTCTTCGGGGCGGCGGTGCGCCCGGTCGCGGTCATGACCAGGTCACCGTCGACGCGGCAGGAGACCTCCACGATCTCGGCGCCGGCGTCCACCGCGATCCGCTCCACCCGCACGTCCACGGTCGCGCCGGGGCGCACCATGCCGAGGAACCGGGTGGTCCATGCCGTGAGAGTGCGTGCGGGAGTGGAACTTTCGGGATCCACCGCGACCACTGCGTGCTGGGCGGCGGCCGAGAGCCACATGCCGTGCACGATCGGGCTGCCCAGACCGGCCAGCTTGGCGGCGGCCTCGGAGGTGTGGATCGGGTTGTGGTCGCCGGAGACCGCGGCGAAGGCGTGCATGGCGCGCGGGGCGGCCATGCTCACATCGCGACGACGGCGACGGGGGGTGTCGATGGCCGCGTCGGAGACCGACCCGGCCGCGCGCGGCGGATCGGTGAGTTCGCCCGCGCCGTTGCGGCCACGGATGGCGAAGCGTTCCACCAGGCGTGCCAGCGGGGTCGCGTCGAGTCCCTGATCGAGGATCAGCCCGACCTGCACCTCGACCTCGACCACCCGACCCATATCGGTGTCGACCACCGCGCCGCCTTCGGCACGGACCACGAGAATGGCGGTCTCCGAAGGCAATTCGTCGAGCAGTTCGATCTGATGATCCAGATGGACCAGGTCCAGCATGCCCTCGATCACCGAGCCACCGACCGGCGTGCGCGCCGCGCCGAGCACCGCGAACACCGCGGGCCAGCAGGCGCCGACCAGCACGTCGGGCGCGGTGCGTCCGAGGGTGCTCAGCGTCGCGGGCAGACCCGAACCGGTGACACCGGCGTGGTCGGCGACCAGCTCCGGCATCCACGCCAGATTCAGGTGCGCCACCCGGTTCCGCACCTCGGGCAGCGACTTGCCCGCCGCCACCCCGAGCAGCGCCGACATCGCGTTGTCGGCGTCGGTATCGGTGATCACCGGCGCGCCACCGGAGTACACGCTCGTGGGCACGGTGATCCTGATCCGCACCACATCACCGTCGACGGCGCCCGGTCGCAGCGGCACCGCGAGTTCCACATAGCTGAATTCGGCTTCCATTCCGCCGGTTTCGATCAGCGTGGCGCCGGTGCTCGGGTGGAACGCGCGACCCTGTTCGACGGTCCATTCCGAGACCTCGCCGAGGCGGTGCACCGGGTTGACGGTGGTGCGACCGGCCCACTGCACGTCGGGGGCGGCGAGCACGGTGTCGATCGGTCCCGCCACGACACCCGCGGTGCGTCGCGCGTCGACCGGCTCGGGCACGACGCCCGCCCGGACCAGGCTGTAGGCGGTGTCCTGTTCGAAGCGGTCGAGCAGTTCGCCGACCGGCTCGTTCACGCGGGTGATGCCGGCGACCGCGACGGTGCCGGGGATCACGCACACCTGATCGGCCGAGTAGCGCGGATCGTGGGCCTGCCACAGCGAGTCCGACCGCCACCAGCGGCGCACGTCGGCATCG
Source organism: Nocardia lasii (assembly GCF_042658545.1). Lineage (NCBI taxonomy): Bacteria > Bacillati > Actinomycetota > Actinomycetes > Mycobacteriales > Nocardiaceae > Nocardia > Nocardia lasii. The sequence goes on along the minus strand of NZ_JBHSQN010000013.1, from coordinate 58,590 downwards.
ACCACCGGCACGAAGTTCACCGGCTTGCCCGGCGTCTTGCACAGCGAGACGAAGAACGGCACGTCGGCCGGGTGCAGCACGGTCTCGGCGACGCTCGGGTACTGCTTCTTGAGCGCGCACAGTGCCTGCACCGGATGTTCGAAGGCGTCGTCGTCGGCGAACAGGGTTTCGATCTCGCCGCTGTCGGCCGGGTTGAGTCGGGATTCGGTGCGCCGCATCATCTCCGCGAAACGGTCGCGCCAGCTGATGTCGAGCCAGTCCGAGCGGGTGGCGTCGCGGATCGCGTCGCCGATGTCGCTGCCGCAGTCGAACGAGATCGGTACCTCACTCGAAACGGCCAGGGACACATAGCGTTCCAGCCACTGCTGGTAGGTCATGGTGGCGACGTCGCCGAAGTAGGGCTTGGCGGTGGCGTCGAGCGCGGCGATGATCTCCGCGCGGCGGCTCGCCACGGCCTCGGCGTCCCCGGCGACCTCGTCGAGCAGGCGACCCGTGCGCGAGGCGGCATTGTCGATCTCGTGGATGTCGGCGCCCAATTGGCTGCGCCCGGAAGCCATTCCCCCGCTCGCGGTGCCCGCGCCGACCCAGTCGGGGGTGCCGGGGGTGTCGACGAGCAGCTGCTTGACCTCGGGGGCGGTGGTCGCCTCGAGCGTGGCCATGGCCGCGGTGCCGACGAGCACGCCGTCCAGCGGCATGCTCGGGTAGCCGTAGCCGGTGGACCAGGCGCCGGTGAGGTAGTCGGTGGCGCGTTCGGGGGTGCCGATGCCGCCGCCGACGCAGATCACCACGTTGGTGTGCCCGCGCAGTTGCGCGTAGGTGGCCAGCAGCAGGTCGTCGAGGTCTTCCCAGGAGTGGTGCCCGCCCGCTTTGCCGCCTTCGATGTGCATGATCACCGGGTAGTCCGGCACGGCGTCGGCGATGCGCAGCACGGCCTTGATCTGGGCGACGGTGCCCGGCTTGAACGCGACGTGGCTGATGCCCGCCTCGGTCAGCTCCCCGATCAGGGCCACGGCCTCGTCGAGTTCCGGGATGCCCGCGGTGACGATCACGCCGTCGATCGGCGCACCGGCCGCGCGTGCCTTCTGCACGAGCCGCTTGCCGCCGAGCTGCAACTTCCACAGGTACGGATCGAGGAACAGCGAGTTGAACTGCACCGCGCGACCCGGCTGCAACAGCTGCCGCAGCTCGGTCATCCGATCGGCGAAGATCTGCTCGGTCACCTGACCGCCACCGGCCAACTCGGCCCAGTGCCCCGCGTTGGCCGCGGCCGCGACGATTTTCGCGTCGACGGTGGTGGGCGTCATGCCCGCCAGCAGGATCGGCGAGCGACCGGTGAGCTTGGTGAACGCGGTCTCGACCACGATGCGACCGTTGGGCAGACGCACCGGCTTCGGCGCGAACGCCGACCACGGCGTCGACGGCTCCGGCGCGGCGCCCGGCGTGAGCAGGCTGCGCTGCCCCGCCCGCGTGGCGGCCGCGATCACCCCGACGCCGGTGCCCTTGAGCGAACCACCGGTGACCCGGGAGAGCAGGTCGCCGGGGCCGAGGTCGAGGATCCAGCGCGTGCCCGCGTCGACCACCGCGTCGACGGTGCCGACCCAGTCGATCGGGTCGACCAGCACCTGCTGGGTCAGGGCGGCGGCGAGCTCGGCGTCGAGCTCGCACTGCCGCGCCCACCCCGCCACCAGCTCGACGGTCTCGGCCAGCGCCGGGTGATGGAAGGCCACATCGACGGAGATGTCCTCGAACACCGGCGCGAACACCGCACCGCCGCGAATCTTGTGCTCGCGTTCGCGAGTCTGCTCGTCGTGCAGTTGCGCGCAGCGCGTGCGCACCCGATCGATCTGGGCCGGCGTGCCCGAGAGCACAACTCGCCTGCGCCCGTTGCGAATCGACACCACCGCGGCCTGCGCGGGCTCCACGCCCTCGGCCACCTCGGTCACGATCGCCCGCAGCTGCTCCGGGTCGACATTCGACACCGCCACCATCGGCGAGCGCTCCCCCACCGGCATCAGCCCACGCCGCCGCGCGACGAGCCCCGCCGCCGCGCCGACCAGCTGCGCGATGGCCAGCAGCTCCGCGTCACGTGACCCGCCCGCCTCGACCGCCGCGGCCGCGAACAACCCCTGCGAGTGTCCGATGATCGCCACCGGCGGGTTCTCCACCGGATCGAGCCCCTGCAACCGCAGCGCCCTGGTCGCGGCCACCTGCGCGAGCAGCACGCCCGGCATCGACACCGCCGCCGAGCGCAGCACCGAGTCCGCGGGCACCGACGAGGGCTCCTCCGGCTCGTCCAACTCGCCCTCGAGCACCCAGCCCATCGGGTCGAATCCGCCGGGCCGCACCACCAGCAGCTGCGTCGCGACCGGTTCCAGCAGCACCGCCGCCTCGTTGACCAGCGCCGTCAGCTCGGGCTCCAACGCGCTGTCGCGCGCGATCTCCTCGAGCTCGCGCAGCCACTGCGCACCCTGGCCACCGAACGCCAACGCGTATCCCGCCCCGCTGCGCAACTGCTCCAACAGCGCCGCGCGGGCACCCCTGCCCGCACCACGACCGTTGCTCTTCGCGGTCGCTTCCGTGCCGATTGCGGTGCTCTCGTTGATCGTCAAGACGCTCGACTTCCTACTCCTGGCATGACGCCATCGGGCCTGTTGAAAGCCACACTCGCACAAAATCATGAGGAAAGCCTCACGTTTCGCTCCCCCACGCCGCCTACCCGCCAGTATTTCGGCACGTCCGTACCAAAATATTCTGAAACATGACCCTGCCTCATGTTTGAACCCGCAGGTGAAGCCACCCCCTTGTCTCCCGAAACATGAGTGGCCCTCATCTTGAGGTTTACCGAATCGTTATAATCCCAGGTAGTGTTACCCACGAGTACGCCACGCCGCCCCAACGCTTCGCACAGCGCGTTTCGCCCGGTAGAGTTTGGACGGTCGTACACATCCAGCGCGAGTGGCGAAATTGGCAGACGCGCCAGATTTAGGTTCTGGTGTCCACGGACGTGGGGGTTCAAGTCCCCCCTCGCGCACAGATTCACCCCTTCGGTCCCGCCCACTCGGGCGGCACAGCGCCGACCGCACTCACGGCGAAGAACGCGGCGTGGCACCGACATTCACAGCCGCGCCGGTGACTGCCGCAACGAGTGCGAGTGCTGTGGGAAACCACATTCCCAGCGCTGTCCCCACGTCGGGCCGCGTAGTCCGTGGACCCACTCCACGAACGAGTCGCACGAGTCGGCCTAGCCTCCTGGAACCGTTCGGATTCGTCCTCGCAGGCGGGTACGCCGTTCAGGCGCACGGGCTCTTGGAGCGAATGTCGGCAGATGTCGACCTGTCACCAATCGCGGTGACCCCGACGATTTCGCTCAGGCTGTCGACGCCACCATCACCGCATTCCGGTTGGGCGAGCTCGGCTGCGCGGACCGCTACAACGTCCCATTGCAGGCCGCGCCTTCTCCAGATCAACTACTCGAAGCGAAGGTGGCTGCCGATATCGATGGCGGCTTCGAGAAGATCGAATGCTGTGCGCTCGCCGTGAGCCACGCATTATTGGCACGTCCGCTACATCTTCGCGTAGCGCGCCATCGCGAAACTGTAGAGGCCGTAGGTGATGATGCCCAGGCCCGCCGCGATCAGTAGGGCGGCTCCGAAGGGTTGGGCGCCTAGGGTTTTGAAGGCGCCGTCGAGTCCGGTGGCTTCGCCGGGTTCGGAGCGGAGCACCGCGAGGAGCACCAGTAGGCCGATGGCTGCGATGGCCAGCCCTTTCGCGATGTAGCCGATCGTGCCCAATCGGCGGACCAGAGCGCTGGTGGTGCCTTGTAAGTCGGCGAGGAAGTGCTGGGTTGCGCCCTTGTAGACGTGGTAGCCGCCGATCGTGATGATGATCAGGCCGGCGGCGACGAGGGTGATGGTGCCGAGGGTGGATCGCATCATCGTGGCGGTGATGCCGGTGCTCTGTTCGCTGCTGGATGTGCCTGCGCCGCGGGCGAATCCGAAGGCGGAGACGGCGAAGCCCAGGTAGACCAGTGCGAGGGCGAAGGCCTTGGCGCGGTTGACGGCTTCGGACTTCTTGCTGTCGGCGTCGGGTTCGGACGAGCTGCCCAGTGCCGCTTCGGCGAGCCGCCACAATGCCATCAGCGCGAAGGCCGCGGTGCCGATCCAGAGGACGATGACACCGCCCGGTTTGGCGGCCAGTTCCGCCATGGCTCCCGACTGGTCGGCCGAGCCCGCCCCGCCGCCGAGAGCGAGACGGATGGCGATGTAGCCGATGAGCAGGTGGACGATGCCGCTCATGACCAGGCCGGCGCGGGCGAATCGTTCGAAGATGCTGTTCTGGGCTACCCGGGCCACGGAGCTGGTCGCGTTGCCGGAGGACGGGGCCGAGACGGTGTTGTGAGGCATGGCGATCACCCTGAATCTGGTGGAGCCGTCCGCGTGGTCCGCGACGGTCGACCCGCAGGTTCTCCTGCGAGTCCCGTTCGACGCCAGTTCTCGAGCCCGGCGCCGGACTGTTGCAGGTTGCCCCTGATCCGTTCGGCCAAACGACCGTTCCTACACACGCCACCCTGTCCTGCCGCACGGGCGGAAGTTCCGTTGAGACGCGTCGGCCTTCGACCGCACGAGTTCGATCGGATCATTGCGGGATTCGATGTCTCACCGCTATGTTGGCTGTTCAGGGGTGGAGGGGCCTCGACCACTCGTCGCGAAATGCGATCCCGTTCTAAACATGTCGTGCGAGCTCGCCGCGACGCGCCGATTCGGTTGCACGGCAAGGGAATTCGTGGCCAACTCCGGTGAACCATACAGTTGTGCGTGCTAGTTTCGAGCAGACGGCATCCTTCGTGCCGCGGCGATCGACAGGAGATATCGGCATGGGTGTCAGTTTGACCAAGGGTGGCAACGTTTCGCTGACCAAGGCGGCGCCGAACCTCACCGCGGTGGCGGTCGGCCTCGGCTGGGACCTGCGGACCACCACGGGGACCGACTTCGATCTCGACGCGAGCGCGATCGGGCTCGGCGCCGACAAGAAGGTGGTGTCGAACGAGCATTTCGTCTACTTCAACAATCTGAAGTCGCCGGAGGGCGCCATCGCGCACGCGGGTGACAACCTCACCGGTGAGGGCGCCGGCGACGACGAGACGATCAATGTCGACCTGGCCGCCACCCCGGCCACCATCGATTCCATCGTGTTCCCGGTCTCGATCTACGACGGCGCGAGCCGGGGCCAGTCCTTCGGCCAGGTGCGCAACGCCTACATCCGCGTGATCGACCGCAGCAACGGCGAGGAGCTCGCCCGCTACGACCTGTCCGAGGACGCCTCCACCGAGACCGCCATGGTGTTCGGCGAGCTGTACCGCAACGGCGCCGAGTGGAAGTTCCGCGCCACCGGTCAGGGCTACGACTCCGGTCTGGCCGGCATCGCCCGCGATTTCGGCGTCAGCCTCTGATCGGCCTCCCGTTCCGGTGAATTCAGTGCGTCCGGAGTAGACCACCGGCGCGGTCGCGCTGTCCACGCGACTTCTCACCACCTCGAGCGCGGTCGTGCATTCGTGCACGACCGCGCTCGCGTGTGCGGGGCATCCTCGATCGCCTCACTGACACTTACTGTGCGACAACACTTTTCACAGAACAGACCCGCCGCCATCGTTCCCGGATTCGAGTTCCGCGGCACGGTCCGCGCGTTACCCTCGATGAGCCGGGACCGGCTACCGATCTCCGACCGGCGCATGAAAACCCTTCTGGCAGAAGAGGACTCGAGTCATGACCGCGCTCACACCCATCATCACGATCGACCCATGGGCCCCCGAGGTTCGCGAGGGCTTCGTTCGACTCGTCGCCGGGAACACAGTCCGGGCGGCCCGCAGTGGTGAGTCGATCGAATCCGTGACGCGCGCCGAGCTCGTGACACCGACACCGCTGTGGGCTCGGACCGACGTCGAGGTGGCACTGCTCGGCTGGGCGGCCGCCGACGACGGCACGCTCGGACCGCAACAGTACGAGCAGTGGACCGAGCAGCGTGCGCGACTGCGCGACGGGATCGCCCAGACCCGGTCGTTGCTGGCACGTCATGCCCGGCTGATCAAGGATCCCGACCTGACCAAGGTCCTCACCGATCGTTGCGCCGCGATCGACGCGTTCGACCTCGACACCGGCGCCCTCCCGCTGCCCGACGACGAGGACTTCACCGCCGTCGAAAACGTGCTGGTCGAACGGATCGGCGAGATCCGCGCGCAGTTGAGCGCGCAGCAGATCACCGTGGACTCGCAGGTCCTGCTGCGTTCGGTCACCGACGCCTACCGGCCGAGCACCAGCACCGAACCGGCGTACAACGGCCACAACTGGACCGGTGCGGTCCGACGCGAACTCGTCACCGCCGCCACCGGACTCGACCCCGAGATCGAGCTCGTGAACCGCCTGCTCGCGCGCGACCCAGCGGGTCAGGCTTCGGCGACCACGTTGCTGCTGCGCGTCTACTGGCAGCGGGAGACCCTGCGCCAGGCCGTCGCCGACGCCCGCCTCGCCGCGTTCGAGCCGATCACCCTGCCCACCAAGAGTTTCACCGCGATGCCGGTCCTCGACAGTCCCGCGCGGATCGCGGCGCAGCGGCAGATAGAGACACTGGCCGAGCTGATCAATATCTCCCACGCCGTCGCCGCCAAACGGCAGGCCGGTCGCGACGCGGCCGCGCACGCCGGCGGGCCCGCGCAGAGCCCGCTGACGTTGATCAGCTACCTGTGGCGCAACAAGGACAGCATTATCGACGCGGTGGTGTCGGGCGCGGGCGCCGTCGGGGAGTACCTCGAGGGCTACAGCCGATGGCAGGCCGAAGTCGGCAGTTGAGCCGCGTGGCCGGGCGAGTGAACCGGCGGCGACCACCCGGCCGTGCGGAGATGTCATCCGCTGTTCACTCGCCACGCGCCATCGCTTCAGATGTGCTGCTTAGCGTCTGCGCCCATGCTGTCAGTGGATCGGATCGGTGCTCGGGTCGAGGTGGAGGGGCTTTGTCGCACCTACGCCGATGGGACCGGGCTGCTGCCGACCGATCTGGTGATCGAGTCCGGTGAGTTCCTGTCCGTTCTCGGTCCGTCCGGCTGCGGGAAGTCGACGCTGCTGCGGTTGCTGGCCGGATTGGATCGGCCGCGGCAGGGGCTGATCCGCGTCGCCGACGATGTGGTGTGCGATGCCGAGCGCGGGGTGTTCGTTCCGCCGCGGCAGCGTCGGCTCGGCATGGTCTTCCAGGATCTGGCGCTGTGGCCGCATCTGAGTGTCGCCGCCAATGTCGGATTCCCGCTGCGGGTCACCGGTGTCTCGCGGGCGCAGATCGCCCGGCGGACGACCGAGGCGCTGGAACGCGTGGAGCTGGCCGCGATGGCGGCGAAGATGCCGCACCAGCTCTCCGGTGGTCAGCAGCAGCGGGTGGCCATCGCCCGCGCGCTGGTCGCGCGGCCACGATTGTTGCTGTTGGATGAGCCGCTCTCGGCCCTGGATGCCGCGCTGCGCGAACAGTTGCGCGCCGAAATCCGTTCGCTGACCACCGAGTACGGCGTGACCACGGTCTTCGTGACGCACGATCAGGCCGAGGCGATGAGTCTGTCCGACCGCATCGTGGTGATGCGCGCGGGTCGCATCCTCCAGCACGGTCGCCCCGAGGATCTCTATCACCGACCCGCCGACGCCTTCGTCGCCGAATTCGTCGGCATCTTCAATCACCTGCCCGACGGTGGCGGCGTGCGGGCCGAACGCGTGCTCGTGCTCGACGACGACCCCACCGCGACGAACCGCGACTCGGCGGGCGCGAAGCCCCGCGATAGCGCACCGAACTCGCTGGTCGTCGACGCGACCGTGCGCTCGGTGGTCTTCACCGGCGGCGCCTACCACCTGCGCTGCGAGGTCGCGGGCGTGGACCGGCCATGGGTCGTGCCGCACGCGCGCGCCCACGCGCCCGGCACCGCGCTGCGGCTCGCGCTCACCGCCGGGGATGTCATCACCCCGGCCTCCTGACTTCCCGATCCGCTCTTCGAAAGGAACACCATGTCCCTGTCTCGCCGTGCCTTCGCCGCGGCCGTGCTGACCGCCTCGCTCGCGGTCGCCGGCTGCGGAAAGGTCGAAGACGCCGCACCCGCGGCACAACCCTCGACGACCTGGGCCGCGCCGAGCGGACTGTCCGGGGAGCTGACCCTCTACTCGGCCAACCCGCAGGCCCTCACCGACGACCTGGTCGCCGCGTTCAACGCCGCCACCGGGGTGAAGGTCAACGTCTTCGGCGGTGAGACCGGCAAGATCACCGCCAAGCTCGACGCCGAATGGCAGAACCCGCAGGCCGACCTGGTCTACCTGGCCTCCTGGGCGCCGGTCGCGAAGTACGCCGCCGCGGGCCGGGCCCTGCCCTACCGACCGCAGGGCGCGGACACGATCCAGACCGGTTGGGCGGGCAGCGGCGACAACTTCCACGGCCGTGACGGTTCGGCGCTGATGCTGGTGGTGAACACCAAGGTCTCGAGCGCGACGCCGAAGGACTGGGCCGACCTGACCGCGCCCGAGTACAAGGACAAGGTCATCATGCCCGACCCGCGCGAATCCGGGACCGCCCGCGATCTCATCACGGCCATGACCGTCGCGTGGGGCAAGGACAAGACCTGGGAGCTGTTCGACAAGCTGTTCGACAACGGCATGGTGGTGCACGGCGCCAACGGACCCGCGCTCGACGACGTCACCGCCGGTTCGCACGCGGTGGTGCTCGGCGGCGTCGACTACTCCGCCTACGCCGCCATCGACAAGGGCGAACCGCTGCGCGTGATCGCCCCCACCTCGGGAACCACCATCACCCCGCGCCCGGTGTTCCTCGTCAAGGACAGCAAGAACCCCGACGCCGCGAAGGCCTTCCTGGACTTCATGTTCTCCGCGCAGGGTCAGCAGATCTCCGCGGGGCACAAGATGATTCCCGCGCGCACCGATGTGCCGGTCGCCGCGCAGACGCGCTCGTTCGCCGAGGTCGAGCAGTTGTCGTTCACCTGGGATCAGGTCACCGCCGACGGTAAGTCCGTGCTCGACGAGTTCACCGAGCGGTACCTGAGCCGCCCGTGACCTCCCAGCTCGACCCCGCCGGACCGCGGACTCGATCCCGGTCCGGCGCGGGGGTCTACGCGCTGCTCGCGCTCCTGCTCGTCGCGGTGGCCGCGCCACTGGTCGCGGTGCTCATCCGTGCCGTGATCGGCTACGACGGCACGCCCTCGGCTCTCGGCCAACTGGCGGAGCCGAAGAACCTTCGCATCGTCGGCAACACCGTGCTGCTCGGTGTGCTGGTAGTACTCATCGCCACCGTCATGGCCGCGCCGCTGGCGTTTCTCATGTCGTGGACGCCGATGCGCCGCCATCGGTGGATCGACATCGCGGTCATGGTGCCGTTCCTGACCCCGCCCTATGTCGCCGCCATGGCGTGGCTGGACTTCACCCGCGTCAACGGCCTGGCCGAAAGCTGGCTCGGGCCGGTCGGCGGCTGGCTGCGCGCGGGCGTGGAGACGCCGGTCGGCATGGCGGCGATCATGGCGTGCGAGATCTTCACCTTCCTGTACCTGCTGCTGCGCAACCGACTCGACGCGGTGCCCGCCTCGACCGACGAGATGGCGGCGGTGGCGGGCGCCTCGGTGAGCCAGCGGTTCCGGCTCGTGCTCGCGCCCCTGCTGAGTCCGACGTTCGCGCTCGGCGCGCTTGTCGTGTTCATCCGCGCCGCAGGCGAATTCGGTACCCCGGTCACCCTGGGAAATCGCATCGGGTTTCCCGTCCTGGTCTCGGAGATCTATGGCGATGTGACCCTCGACCCGTTGAATTTCCCGCGCGCCGCGGCGTTTTCGACCGTGCTGCTCACCATGGGCATCACGGTGTGGGGCCTCCAGCAGTGGGTGAGTCGACGCGACGTGCCCTTCGGTGGGCGGATCGCCCGCCGCGCCGGGGTCCGCACCGGCCGGTGGACGGCGATCGGCTGGCTGTGGCTGGTCGTGGTGCTGATGCTGTCGGTGGTGGTGCCGTATGTGGCGATCGTGCTGGGCGCCATGACGATTCTGCGATCGCGGCCACCGACACCGGACAATCTCACCTTCGACTGGTTCGCGCGGGTGCTGCGGCCGGGTCGGGGTCTCGAGGCGTTGCAGAACAGCGTCGTGCTGGCGCTGATCGCGGCCACGGTGGCGACGGTGCTCGCCGTGATCTGCGCGATGGTGATCGCCCGGCGACGCGGCGCGGGCCGGGCACGGCGCGGCATCGACATGCTCGGGGTGGCTCCCGACATGGTGCCGACCATCGTGCTGGTCATCGGGTTCATCTTCCTGTGGAACGCGCCCCAGCTGCCGGTGACCCCGTACAACACCAGGGCCATGGTCGTGCTCGCCTACGTCGTGATCACCCTGCCGTTGGTCTTGCAGAACGTGAAGGCCGCCTACGCCTCGATCGACGACAAGTTCTTCGAGGCGGCCGCGATCGCGGGGGCGAATTCCTGGCAGACGCTGTGGCGGATCACCGTGCCGCTGCTGGTGCCCGGCATCGTCGCGGGGTGGCTGCTGGCGTTCCTGCTCGGTGTGCGGGAGGTCGTCGCGTCGTCGATGGTGCGACCGTCCTCGATGCAGCTGCTCTCGCCGTGGATCCTGTCGCAGTTCGATCAGGGACGGCGAGCCGAGGCGATGGCGATGACCGTGATCGGCGTGCTCGGCTCCACGGTGATCCTGGTGGTGCTGGAATGGTGGCGAAACAGGATGAGCGAGAAGCGAGTTCGATGATCCGTCTGGCACATGTCGCCGATGTCCACCTCGGTGCCCGACTGTCCGGGCTGCCCGACTACCCGGGCTGCCCGGACATCGACGCGACCCAGGCGGCCTACGACGCCTTCGACGCCCTGCTGACGCGGTTGATCGACGGACGCTACGACGCCGTCCTGCTCGCCGGTGACCTCTTCGATCGGCACGAAACCGGACCGCGCGCGCTGGCGGCCGCGCGGTCGGCGCTGACGGCGCTGCACGACGCGGGTATCCCCGTCGCGCTGGGGTGGGGCAATCACGATGCCGAATCGCCGCTGCCCGCGCGTCTTCGGCTGCCGCCCTCCTGCTGGGTGGCGCCGGACGAGGCACCGGCCAGCTGCTCGTGGCCCGACCTGGGCACCGTCGTGCACGCCCAATCCATCAGCGCGGCGAACCAATCGCGCGACCTCGCCGTGAATTACCCTGCCTCGCAGCCCGATTCGATCAATATCGGGATGCTGCACACCAGCCTGACCGGCGAACACAGCCGCCGACCCTGCGCACCCACCACGTCGCAGGCGCTCGTCGACCACGGATACGACTATTGGGCACTCGGCCACGTCCATCACCGCATGCGTGTGCGTGACACCATCGCCTACCCGGGAAGCACCCACCCCGCCCGCCCCCGGGAACTCGGGCCACGCGGATTCCTCGAACTGCGCTGCGGCGACACGATCACCGTCACCGCGATCGACACCGCGCCGGTGGTGCGTGAACTGCTCACCGCCGACACCGAAGCCGACATCGAACAGCGGTTCGCGGCCTACGCCGCACCGGAACACCCGGTGGTCTGGACCCTCGCGGGCCCCGCGGAACTGCTGGGCCCCGCCCGCGAGATCGCCCGCTCCTACCCCGGTTTCGCCGTGGCGTGACCGAGCGACCTCGCGAACGGTCGCCCCGCGATCAGTCCTTGACGACCTGCGTGCCGCCCGCGAACTTGTCGTGCCAGCCCTGCTTGGTCGGGCTCGAGCTCACCGTCACCGCGATGGCGATCGCCGCGACGAACCACAGCAGGCCGCCGATCCACGGGATCAGGTTGAGCAACATGTAGGCATTGCGCTTGGCCGATTCGACCAGGTCCGGCTTGGCCGCCCCACCCGGACCGTTCACGTGCAGGTTCAGGATCTTCTTACCCGGCGTAGACCCCGTCACCACCTCGAAGAACACGAAGTACAGGAATCCGAACCCGGCCCCGGGCAGAATCGCGATCCAGCTGGGCAGATCGGTGAACCGCTCCAACAGCCAGAACAGGATCCCGCCGACGATGCCGGCCAGAATCCAGTCGGTGAATCGCGCGACGGCCCGGCTTCCGATTCCAGCGGGGATCGTGCCGACAGTGGTCATGGTTCCTCCTCGGGTGCGATCACACGGCACCGTGGTCGGCGAAGACGCACCGGACACGGTGGCCCACCGAGCATCTCACATTCCCGGACCCGTATATATCTCTATTGTCGCGCGCGCGAAACATAACCGGCACCAGACGCTAACGGGCCGGGTGTGGAATACCGAGATGAGTGGGAACCAGCTTCGATCGCAGGCCATCCGGGATGTCGAGGCGGCCGTGCCGCCCGCGGTGTCCGACCAACCGGCAACGCCCGGTGAGGTTTTCGGCACGAACGTCTTCTCGTTGGCGGTCATGCAGAAACGCCTACCGAAATCGGTGTTCAAATCGGTGGCGGCCACGATCGAGCGGGGGGCGCCGTTGGATCCGTCGGTGGCCGACGCGGTGGCGGTGGCGATGAAGGACTGGGCGCTGGAGAAGGGCGCGAGCCACTACGCGCATGTGTTCTATCCGCTCACAGGACTGACCGCGGAGAAGCACGACAGTTTCTTCGAACCGCTCGGGGACGGGTCGGCGCTGGCGGAGTTCGCGGGCAAGACGCTGATCCAGGGTGAACCCGACGCGTCCAGTTTCCCGAACGGCGGGTTGCGCAACACCTTCGAGGCGCGCGGGTACACGGGCTGGGACGTGACGAGTCCGGCGTATGTGTTGGAGAACCCGAACGGCAACACCCTCTGTATCCCCACGGTTTTCGTGTCGATGACCGGTGAGGCGCTCGATCACAAGACCCCGCTGTTGCGTTCGCAGCAGGCGATGGGCAAGCACGCCGAGCGGATCCTGAAGCTGTTCGGGCACGCGAATCCGGAACCGGTGGTGTCGTTCTGCGGTCCCGAGCAGGAGTACTTCCTGGTCGACCGGCACTTCTTCCTCGCCCGCCCCGACCTGCTCAACGCCGGTCGCACCCTGTTCGGCGCGAAGCCGCCCAAGGGCCAGGAGTTCGACGATCACTACTTCGGCGCCATCCCGGAGCGCGTGCTCGGCTTCATGATCGACACCGAACGCGAGCTGTTCAAGCTCGGCATTCCGGTCAAGACCCGGCACAACGAGGTCGCGCCCGGCCAGTTCGAGGTCGCGCCGATGTTCGAGCGGGGCAATGTGGCCGCCGATCATCAGCAGTTGCTGATGACGACGTTCAAGTCCGTGGCCAAGAAGCACGGCATGGAGTGCCTGTTCCACGAGAAGCCGTTCGACGGGGTCAACGGTTCGGGCAAGCACGTCAATTTCTCGCTCGGCAATGCCCAGCTGGGCAGCCTGCTCGTGCCCGGCGACACCCCGCACGACAACGCCCAGTTCCTGGTGTTCTGCGCCGCGGTGATCCGGGCCGTGCACAAGTACGCGGGCCTGCTGCGGGTCTCGGTCGCCTCGGCCACCAACGATCATCGCCTCGGCGCGAACGAGGCGCCGCCCGCGATCATCTCGATCTTCCTCGGCGATCAGCTGGCCGATGTGTTCGAGCAGATCGCCAAGGGCGCGGCGACCTCGTCGAAGGGCAAGGGCACCATGATGATCGGCGCCGACACCCTGCCGGTGCTGCCCACCGATCCGGGCGACCGCAACCGCACCAGCCCGTTCGCGTTCACCGGCAACCGGTTCGAGTTCCGCGCGCCGGGCTCGATGCAGACGGTGAGTGTGCCGATGGTGACGCTCAATACGATCATGGCCGATTCGCTCGACTACCTCGCCACCGAACTGGAGGCCGCGGTCGAGGCGGGCACCGATTTCGACACCGCGGTGCAGAACCTGCTCACCGCGGTGATCGCCGATCACGGCGCGGTGGTGTTCAACGGGGACGGGTACTCCGAGATGTGGCAGGTGGAGGCCGCCAGCCGTGGGCTGCCGAACCTGCGCACCACGCTCGACGCGCTGCCGGAGCTGATCTCGGACTCGGCGATCGCGCTGTTCGAGAAGTACGGGGTGTTCAACAGCCGCGAGATGCACAGCCGCTACGAGATCGGCCTCGAGCAGTACGCGCTGACCATCGGCGTCGAGGCCCGCCTGACCCTCGAGATCGGCACGACGATCGTGGCGCCCGCGGCGATGCGGTACCAGACCGAGGTGGCCCACAACATCGCGGCGCTGTCGGCGGCGGGGGTGGAACCGGACGCCTCGCATCTGAAGGCCGTCTCGGAACCGCTGTCCGCCTTGCGCAGCGCGCTGAGCACCCTCGGCGAGGCGCTGGCCTACCACCCCGGCGACACGGCCTACGCCGAGGCCGAGCACGCCCGCGACACCCTGCTGCCCGCGATGGCGGCGGTGCGCTCGGCGGCCGACACCCTGGAATCGATCGTGGCCGACGATCTGTGGCCGCTGCCGACCTACCAGGAGCTGCTGTTCATCCTGTGAGACCCACGGGCACGATCATCACGCGAGTGCTTTGGCCTTGAGCTGCTGGTACTCGGTGTCGGTGATCGTGCCCGCGTCGAGCAGTTTCTTCGCGTCGGCGATCTGGGTGGCGGGGTTGGTGCCCGCGGTGTGCTTGATGTAATCGTCGGTCTCGCTGCGGGACTGCTTCTCGGCGGCGGCGCTGCGCTTGGCCATCCCGTTGCCCTCCACGATCAGGTAGATCAGCGCGGTGAGCAGCGGGAAGATGAACAGGAACAGCACCCAGATCGCCTTCACCCACCCCGAGCTCTGGTGGTTGCGGAACAGGTCGGTGATGATCGCGAACAGCAGGAACAGGTAGGCGACGAAGGCGAAGCTCACGATGATGAGCCACAGCACGTTCCAGACCGACATGGCGGGTCCTCTCAGGGGGTGACGACGGGGAATCGGGGGTCGGGCGTCTCGATGAGGTCGATCAGCGTTGTCAGCAACGACGTCTGGCCCACCATCTCGACGCCGTCGAAGCCGTGCCCGCCCAGGCCCGCGAGCAACTCGGGTTCGGTGAGGGACAGGGTCAGGTCGGCGAGGCCGACGAAAGGCGCTGCCTCGGACCGGCCGCGATGGGTGAGCGCGCCGTTGGACATGGTCAGCCGCACGGTCGAGGCGGAGTCGAGCATGTTCAGGTCGATCACGAAGTTCGTTTCCGCCGCGCGCATCCCGTCGATGCGCACGGCGATCGAATCGATGATCATGTCGACGGTCAGGGCCGCCATCATCTGCGGATCGGTGGTGTCGAGGCTGACCGGGGTCGGACCGTCGCGCAGTTCGGCGGCGCCGACGAGGAAGAAGTTGCGCCAGGTGCCGTTCTCGCTGCCCTGGCCGAGGGTGTCGTAGACCTCGGCGAGGGCGTGGCGGGCGGCGGTGTTGTCCGGGTCGGCGAAGACGGCGTAGTTGAGCAGGGTGGCCGCGAACCGCGCATCTCCTCGGGCCGCGTAGTCACGCCCCTTGGCGATCAACGCGTCGACGCCGCCGTAGTCCGCGGCGAAACGCTCGGCCTTGGCGACCTCGGGGTGTTCCCACAGGTGCGCCGGGTTGCCGTCGAACCAGCCGAGATAGCGCTGGTAGACGGCTTTGACGTTGTGACTCAGCGAGCCGTAGTAGCCACGACCTGCCCACAGCCCGTCCAGGGCGGGCGGGAAGGTGAGTTCTTCGGCGATCTCGGTGCCGTTGCGGCCCTGGTTGATCAGGCGCAGGGTCTGATCGTGCAGGTAGGCGTACATGTCGCGTTGGCCGGCCAGCCAGGCGGTCCAGTGTTCGGCGCCCCAGGTGGGCCAGTGGTGCGAGGCGAAGGCGACGTCGGCCTTGTCGGCGAACATGCCGATCGCCTCGTCGAGGTAGCTCGACCAGATCCGCGCGTCGCGCACGACCGCGCCGCGCAGGGTCAGCACGTTGTGCATGGTGTGCGAGGCGTTCTCGGCCATGCACAGGGCGCGCCGCTCGGGGAACAGGAAGTTCATCTCGGCGGGCGCTTCGGTGCCGGGGGTGAGTTGGAAGACGACGCGCACACCGTCGATCACCTCCGTCTGGCCGGTGTGGGTGATGTCGACGGTCGGTGGGATGAGGGTGATCGTGCCGGTGGAGGTGGTCATGCCGAGACCACAGCCGATCTGCCCGTCGGGCGCCTTGGCCAGACCGGTGCCGTACATGAAGATCGCGCGGCGCGTCATCGCGTTGCCCGCGTACACGTTCTCGCTCACCGCGTGTTCGAGGAACCCCTCCGGGGCGAGGATCGGGACCTCGGGATGGCCTTCGGGGACCACACCGCGCGCGCCACCGAAGTGGTCGGCGTGGGAGTGGGTGTAGATCATGCCGGTGACCGGGCGGTCGCCGCGGTGCTCGCGATACAGCGCCAGCCTGGCCGCGGCCGTCTCGGCCGAGATCAGCGGGTCGATGATGATCACGCCGGTCTCGGCCTCGACGATCGTCATATTCGACAGGTCGAGATTTCGGACCTGATAGATGCCCTCGGTGACCTCGAACAAGCCCTGGATATCGCAGAGTTGGCCCTGTCGCCACAGGCTCGGATTCGCCGAGGGCGGGCACGGGCCGTCGAGGAAGTCGTAGGCGCGGATGTCCCACACCACCCGTCCGTCGGCGGCGGTGATCACCGGCGGGTTCAGTTCGGCGACCAGGCCGCGGCGCGCGTTCGCGAAATCGGTGCTGTCGTCGAAGTCCGGGTAGTCGCTCATGGTCCGCCCTGTGGTTGCCGGAGAGGTCACGGCCGACCCTACGAACCCCGGGCCCGATCGGATTCACCCTCAACGGGTGAAATCCTCAGTCGAGTTTGGTGGCGGTGATCTGGGTCAGCAGGCATTCCCAGCGGCCCGCGCGGTAGCGGAAGACGTCGGAGGTCCACTCGTCGGCGTCGAACCGGGCGCCGCCGAAGTGCGCGGTGTTGGTGATCCGCGTCGACAGCAGCGCGAGCTCGCCGTGGAATCGGACGCGCGGCTCACCCACCCGGACCATCGCCGAATGGGTGAGCTCGCCGGACCGGACGAACGCCAGGAAGCGCTCGGCGGTGGTGATCCCGTTCTCGGAGACCATGATCCATTCCTCGGCCATGAACGACCCGATCCGATCCGCGTCGTTGGCCACGATCGCCCCCTGCCACTCGTCGAGTACGCCGAGCAGTTCGTCGATCCGGTCGGTGCTGTGTGTTGTAGTCATCCCTCGACGCTAGAACCGGATCGGGGCGCGGTCTTGGACGATTGGAACGTGGCTCAGAGCTGGGCGGGAACCGGGCCGAGCATCTCGATGCCGTGCGCGTCGGCCAGGGCGAGCACCTCCTCCATCGTCGGCCGAGCCCCGGGCGCGCCGAGCACCGCCGCGGCACGGGTGAAGCCCTCCATCACCGCACCGGGGGTGTGCACGGCGAAAGCGACCGCGTCGGCGTCGGATTCGTTGCGCACGGTGTGCGGGGTGCCGCCGTCGAGCGGGACCACATCGCCGACGCCGGCGCGATGCCGGGTGACGCCGCCCTCGCCGCCGACGTAGAAGGTGAACTCACCTTCGAGGACGTAGTACACCTCGCTGGGGTCGTGGCGGTGCAGCACCGGGGGGCCGCCGCCGGGTGGCATCCGGATCTCCACCGCGAAGATCTGCCCGCTGGTCTGGGCGCAGGTGGTGAGCACGGTGATCTGATCGGTGCCGAGCTGCCAGCATTCGGCGTTCGTTCGATCGACAGGTAGCATGTCCATATTCCCCACGATAGACAGGAGTCCTGTCGATGTCAACGGATCGGCCCCTCACCGACGGCAGTCCGCGCCCCATGAACACCGCCGTGCTGCTGCGCGAGGCGTTCAACGTCCTCAACGCCGTCCCGCTCGCCCGCCTCGCCGCCGCGGGCCACGACGCCGTCCGCCCGGCGCACGGGGTGGTCTTCCAGCACCTCGACGACAGCGGAACCACCGTCAGCACGTTGGCCGAGCGCGCGCGGATGACCAAGCAGTCCATGGCCGAACTCGTGCTCTACCTGGAAAAACACGGATACGTGACGCGCGAACCCGACCCCGCCGACCGCCGCGCCAAACTCGTCGCGCCCACCGAGCGCGGCCGCGAGGTCATCACGATCGCCCAGTCGACCGTGCCCGCCATCGAGGACGCGCTCGACGAACTGTTCGGCGCCGACCACGCCGACCGACTCCGCGCCGATCTGCGCGCCATCATCGACACCGCGAACTCCCGGTTACCCGCTGTGCCGTAGGTCGAGCGGTATGTTGAGGCGATGGAAGGACTCCACGAGCACGTCCCGGATTTCGTGATCTCGGTGTTCCTACTGCTCGTGCGGGTGATCATCGCCGCCTCGTTCTTCACGAGCTCCCGCAACAAGTTCAAGAACATGCCGAAGTTCGCCACCGACAACGGCGTGCCGCTGCCGCTGGCCTACTTCCTGGCGACCGCGGAGCTACTCGGCGCCGTCGGCGTGATACTCGGCGTGCTCACCCCCCTGCCCGCGCTGGGCCTGATGCTGCTCATGATCTGCACCATGAGCATGCACATCCTCAAGTGGCACAGCCCGTACTGGGCGGCCTCGGGCGGCTGGGAGTACGACCTGATGCTGTTCACGCTGGCCGGGGTGCTCGTGCTCTTCGGCGCGGGCCAGATCTCGGTCGATCAGCTGCTCTGACCCGGCGCGGCTAGGCTCGGGGACATGCCAGGACCCG
The DNA here is from genome assembly GCF_042658545.1 of Nocardia lasii. Lineage (NCBI taxonomy): Bacteria > Bacillati > Actinomycetota > Actinomycetes > Mycobacteriales > Nocardiaceae > Nocardia > Nocardia lasii. Next base: position 39,914 of record NZ_JBHSQN010000013.1, on the reverse strand, counting down.
AGGCACTGCCCCCGCCGCGCAACGGCGTCGGGCTGGCGGCCCTGATCCTCGGGATCGTCGCCTGCGCGTGCTCGTTCATCCCGTTCATCAGCGAGTTCCTCGCCGCACCCTGCGCGGTCGCGGCGGTGGTCGCGGCGTTCGTCGGCTGGGACCGCATCGAACGCGGGGTGGCCACCAATCGCCTCGACACCCTCGTCGGCGGGATCCTCGGCGCGCTCGCGCTCGGCGTGATCGCGCTCGTCTATCTGGCGACCCACAGCGCGTGAAATGCGCTGGGGTGCATGCCGACTGCGAAGTCCGTAGCCTCGAAGCCGTGATTACTCTCAAAAAAGAAGACGGCGCGGCCGATCTCGCCGGCATCACCAAGATGAGCGTGGGGGTGAGTTGGGATCCGTCCGCGGGGGCCAGCGGCGGCATTCTCGGCATGGCGCGGCGCAAGCGCGGCGTCGACCTGGACCTGATCGCGATTCTGATGCAGGGCGGCGAGCCGGTGCGTTTCGCCGGGCTCGATTCGCTGAATCCCCTGGGCAACAATTCGGTTCTGCACAGCGGTGACGAGCAGACCGGCGCGGCCGAGGGCGACGACGAGACGGTGCACGTCACCTTCGCCGATGTGCCCGGCGGAATCGATTCGATCGTGTTCGTGGCGGCGGCGTTCAAGAAGGGGTCGTCGTTCGAGAAGGCCAACAATGTCTCGTTCAAGATCTACGACGCCACCGGCGGTGATACCCAGCCGGTCGCCGAGATCTGGCCGTCGCTGCTGGGCGCCGAGAACGCCAACGCGATCGCGCGGACCTTCCGCAACGGTCCGGTCTGGCAGCTCGAGGTGCTCGATCGCAAGGGCAAGATCAAGCAGGGTGATCGCCAGGCGCTGCTGCGTTTCGCGCTGGGCTGACCGGAATTCGGTAGTGCCCATTTGCGACATCGGCGAAGTTCGTCAAGTCCACGCGATTTCGGTGTTCTCTGAATAGTTGCTGCGCTACGGTTTCGCGCATGGACGACATCGAGTTGGATTTGCCGAGCGTCTCATCTGGGCACAACGCCGGCCGCATTCTGGAAATCGGCGCAGTGGGTCTGCGCAACCCCCTGCCCATCGAGGGCGAGCGCACCCACGCCTACGTGTGCTGCGTCGACGGAACCACCCTGCAACTCCCGGATTCGTTGCAGAGCTGGGCCATGCAGACCCTCGCCGCGAATTTCGACCTCCGCGCGACCGGCCTGCCCTCCCTGTTCCCCTGCTGCTTCGAATTCGGCATCCGCGACGGCGCCGCGTACGCCGTGCCGGTGACCGAGCGCTCCCGGCGCGCGAAGGCGAACGCATGACGACCTGACCAGGAGGTACATGGCCACCACATCGCAGGCACTCACCTACCGACCCGCAGGCGCGACCAGTCCCGCCGAGGACGCCTGGCCCACCGAGTTTCCCGGTTTCCGCCGGTTCGAGACCACGGTCGTGATCGGCCACGGCGAGCGGGCGTGGGCGGCCGCGACCGACGCCGTGCCGCGCTGGGGCATCAAGCGCCGCAGTGGGTTTCGCGTGTCTTCCGATGAGCCGGTCTCGCCGGGCGCCGAGTACCGGATCTGCGCGGGCCGGGGACCGCTGTCGGTGCACGAACCGGTTCGCGTGGTCGCGGTGGTCGACACCGAGAACCGGTGTGGTTTCGCCTACGGCACACTGCCCGGTCATCCGGTGTCCGGCGAGGAAACCTTTGTCGTGCACCGGGATTCGGACGGAACCGTGTCGCTGACGCTGCGGTCGTTGACGCGACCGGCGCCGAACGGACCGTGGCGGCTCACCTTTCCGATCCTGCTCGTGGCGCAGCGTTGCTACCGGCGGCGGTATCTGCGGGCGCTGGTGGATCAGGCGATCGGGGGCAGGTGAACGACCTGGCCCGCGTAGGCAAGGCCCGCGCCGAAACCGAGGAGTAGGGCGGTGTCGCCGGGTGCTGCCTGGCCGGAGCGCAGGAGCTGTTCCATGGCCATGGGGATGGAGGCGGCGCTGGTGTTGCCGGTGTCGATGATGTCGCGGGCGACGGCGACCGTGTCGGGCAGGTCGAGGGTGCGGATCAGGGCGTCGGTGATGCGAATGTTGGCCTGGTGCGGGATGAACGCGTCGAGGTCGGCGGCGGTGAGGCCGGCCTTGTCGAGGGCGTCGCGGCAGGCCTTCTCCAAAAACGTGACGGCCCAGCGGAAGACCTCGGTGCCGTTCATCCGGATGTAGGGGCGCTGGGTGGTGCCGCCGCTCGCCTCGGCCGCGGCGACCTCGGCGAAGTATTGCGCGAAGTCCTTGTCCTGCTTGATCGCCGAGGTGCGGGCACCGTCGGACCCCCACGCGACCGGGCCGATCCCCTCCTGCTCGGCGGCGCCGACGACCACCGCGCCCGCGCCGTCGGCGAAGATGAACGCGCAGGTGCGGTCGGTGGTGTCGAGCAGGTCCGAGAGCCGCTCCACCCCGATCACCAGCACGTGCCCGGCCTGGCCCGAACGCACCAGGTTCGCGGCGTCGGCCAGGGCGTAGCAGAAGCCCGCGCAGCCCGCGGAGATATCGAAGGCCGCGGTGTCGTGCATGCCGAGCTCGCTCGCCACCACCGCGCCCGCCGACGGGCCCAACACCATCTGCGACGAAGTGGCCAGCACCACCGCGTCCACCTGCGCCACACTCACCCCGGCCGCGGCCAACGCCTCGCGCGCGGCCGCGACACTCATCGACACGATGGTCTCGTCGGGCTGGGCCCAGTGCCGGTTGGCGATGCCGGAGCGGGTCTTGATCCACTCGTCGGAGGACTCGATGGCCTCGACGATCTCGGCGTTGGGCACGACACGGCGCGGGCGGTACACGCCGAGGCCGAGAATTCCGGCGTGGGCGACTGGAAGAGCGGTGGCGATGGGGGTGGGCATGACATCCTCTCCATATGAACCGATCGGTTCACGTGGGATCAGGTTTAACATGAACCGATCGGTACAATCAAGGGGTAGGAGGAGATCGGATGGCAGCCGGACCGCGCGCCCGACTCATCGAACACACCATCAGCACCGTCCAGGAGCACGGCGTGCACGCCGCCGCACTGAGTGAGCTGCTCAAGCGCAGCAACACCTCCCGGAACTCGCTGTATCAGCATTTCCCTTCCGGCAAAGGCGAATTGGTGCAGACGGCGGCGCGGATCGTGTCGCGGCTGGTGTACTCGCACGTGAGCGCCATGGCCGACGCGCTGCAAACCGCGCCCTCGGCACAGCAGTGGCTCACCGACCTGCTCGCGTTCTGGCGTATCCCCCTGGAGAAATCCGATTACGCGGCGGGCTCGTTCATGATGGCGGCCGCGCTCGACGAACTGGACCCGGCGGTGCAGTCCATCGCCGGTCAGGCGTTCGCCGAGTGGACCGCGCGGCTGGCCGACGGAATCGTCGCGGCCGGGATCGAGCGAAGTACCGCGGTGTCGCTGGCCGGGTTCCTGCTCACCACCATCGAGGGCACCATCGTGCACAGCCGGGCCCTGAAGTCACCACACCCGTTCGACCAGGCAGTGACTCAGCTGACCATCCTGTTCAACCTGCACCTGTCGCAGCGGTAGTCACGACATGCTTTGCGCGCCATCGAGTTCCGTGGACAGGGTGGCGATGATGTGGCGGCGCGCGGCCGCGCCCTCCGCGCTGGGGGTCAGCGGATACACGTGCACGAGGCCGGGTTCCTCGACGTAATCGAGGTCGACGCCCGCCGCGCGCGCTTTCGCCGCGAACAGCCGCGCGTCGGGGTTGAGGATGTCGTCGGTGCCGGTGAACAGGGTGATCGGGCCGAGGCCGTCGAACTCGCCGAACAGCGGGCTGACCAGGGGATCCTTCATGGGCAGGTCGCCGCTCCAGAGCCTGCCGAACACCAGACCGCCGTCGCGGCCGAGCCAGGGGTCGCGCGGCAGGACCGTGTCGATGTCCGGGTTCTCGAGGGTGAGGTCGAGGGCGGGCGAGATCGCGATGGTGCGCGGGACGGCGGGGTGGCCCTGGTCGCGCAGGTGCAGGGCGGTGGACAGGACGATCTGACCACCGGCGGAATCACCGGCCAGGAAGGTCGGGCCGTGGGCTTCGCGGCAGGCGAGGACCAGTTCGGCGATGCGCGGGATCACCTCGGCGGCGGTGCCGAAGGGGATCAGCGGGTAGATCGGCACCGTCACGGTGAGGTGTGCCTCGGCGGCGATGCGGGCCGCGAGTTGCCAATGGGTGGAAGCGATCTCGCCGACCCATCCCCCACCGTGCGCGTAGACCAGACCGCCGCGCGAGTGCCCGTCGGACGGGGTGAGCGTGTAGATCGGCCAGCCGCGCTCGTGCACCACCGACACCTCGACGCCGCGCAGGGTGCGCGGCGGGCCGTAGGGCAGCGGCCGCAGCGCGCGTTCGCGCACGTGGGCGGTGGCCCGTCGCGCGTCGACGTAGTTGCGGTTGCGCCGGGTGAGGCGGAGAATGCCCGGAATCACGAACCGACTCATCACACCGGACACGACGACCTCCACTCGACGGCGAGACGACGACCGGGCGCCGTCGGCCCCACGCTACCGGTCAGCCGAGGGCTTGCTCGGCGATCTCGGTGCGCAGGCTGGTGCCGTTGAGGTCGAGGAACAGCTCACCCTCGGTGACCGACAGACTGGCCGTATTGCGGCGATCGACCAGCGCCGCCGCCTCGTCGATGAACGCGCGATCGAAGCTGATCAGCGGGATCTGCGCGGCATTGTGGATCTTCTTGCCCGCGTACTGGGCGAGCACCTTGACGGGGTCGCGGTGGGTGTAGACCACCGCGCGACCGGCGAGCTTGCTGCCGCGATGAATACGGTCGGCGTCGGGAGCGCCCACTTCGATCCACGCGGTGGTGCGCCCGGTCATGTCCCGGACCTGCACCGCGGGCTCATCGGTGGCCGAGATCCCGCCCTCGCTGAACACGATCCCCTCCTCGTACTGCAGGCAGTACGCGAGAATGCGCGTGATCATGTACTCGAGCGTTTCCGACGGATGCCGAGCGACCCGCAATTCCAAATCCTCATAAACCCCCCGATCCACGTCGGCGAGTTGAAGGGCGAAGTTGTGCAGTGTCGCGCTGAGTGCCATAGGACATCCGAGCCTACCGGTCGACGCGCCCACGCCCCTCGCCACCAGCCTGTCGCTTCGTAATCAATTGATAGCCAAATGATTTGACTGCCTCGCCCGGGGTCCTCTACTGTCCTCGTGTGCCACGCACCCACTCAGCCGCGCTCGCTAGATGGACCAATCGACGGTGCGCCGCACTCGACAGCTTGGAAGCCGTCCACAGCGCTGTCACGGGTCGGCGCCGTGGACGCCAATACGCGACCGAACATTTGAACCTGGCCCTCTTCGTCAGTCTCGCGGCAGAATTCCAGGGCTACTGCCGTGATCTCCACGACGACGCGGCGAACGTTTTCGCGCTCAGTCTCGGTCCGACGACCGACCCTCGAATCACTTCCCTGCGGGCAACCCTCGTTCGCGGGCGGAAGCTCGATCAGGGCAACGCGCAGCCGAGCGCGCTCGGCGCGGACTTCCAACTCCTCGGCCTCCCACTGTGGTCAGCGGTGCATGCCGCCTACCCGTCGCGGGGAAAGGGCTGGAACGCGACCCTGACCAGCTTGAACAGTGCACGCAACGCCATCGCGCATCGCAATGATGCCCAACTCGCCGTAGTGAAGGCAGCACAACCGCTCGACCTGGCCACCTTCAAACGATGGCGCCGGTCGCTGGACGGTGCTGCCGCTGGATTCGACAAAGTGACCGGGGCATACTTGACAGAAGTAGCAAGCACCGGCTGGCACAGATAGGAGGTGGGACCGATGGCGAAGGCGAAGAACACCGAGGTGAAGCCGGGAGATCCGGTACGAGTCCGATGGAGCCTCTATGTGATGGATGCCGTGGTGACCAGCGTTTCGGGCGACAACGTCCACGTCACGTTCTCCGTTGAGGGCTCCGACGAGCCGGTTGACGGCTTGTACCGCAAGAGCGAGCTACTCGCCGCCTGAGCCAGTCGACGACGAATTGTCGAGCAACTCTCGCGGTGCGGCCTGGGACCAGGAATCGGTGACAATCGCCTCCAGTTCCTCGCGGTCGTCGAGGGCGGCCAGGCGGACGCGCACCCACGCGTTGGCCGCCTCGTGCGGGGCGATCCAGAACTTGTTCGGCTCGGCCAGGACCAACTCGTCGCGTTCGATGATCGGGCAGCGGACCGCCATCGAGGTCTCCTGCTCGGGCAGGGTGAGGAACAGTTTGCCCGCGACCTTGAAAATCGGCATGCCCCAGGCGAATTGCTCCGTCACCTGCGCCAGGCTCAGGACATAGCTGCGGACGTCATCCCCGGTGACCACCATGTCCGACATCCTGACAGAGGCCACCGACAGGAACCGATCAGCCGGCCGCCGCGACCGCCCTGCGGGTGCGGGCGGCCAGGATGCGGCGGCCGATGATGCCGTGGTGGGGGGCGAACAGGTAGACCAGGGTGAAGGCGACGCCCTGGGTGACCACGACCATGCCGCCCGCGGCGGTGTCGAGGTGGTAGCTGATGTAGAGGCCGGTCACCGCGCACAGCACCGACACCGTGGGCGCGATGACGAGCATCCGCGAGAACCGGTTGGTGAGCAGGTAGGCGGTGGCCCCGGGGATGATCAGCATCGCCACCACCAGCACCACGCCGACCGCTTGTAGCGCGACCACCGAGGTCAACGCCAGCAGGCCGAGCAGGGCGATGCCGAGCGCGCGGGGGTTGAGGCCGATGGCGTGGGCGTGGGTGGGGTCGAAGGCGTAGAGGGTGAAGTCGCGGCGTTTGAGGACCAGCGCGATCAGCACGATGGCGGCCAGGATCATGATCTGGACCATCTCGCCCCGGCTCACACCGAGCAGATTGCCGAAAACGATGTGGTTGAGGTCGGTTTGGCTGGGCGTGACCGAGACCAGCACGAGGCCGAAGGCGAACAGCGTGGTGAACACGATGCCGATCGCGGCGTCCTCTTTCACGCGACTGGTGTCGCGCACCACCCCGATCAACGCCACCGCCAGGAACCCGAAGATCACCGCGCCGACCGCGAACGGCCACCCGATGATGTAGGCCAGCACCACCCCGGGCAGCACCGCGTGCGAGACCGCGTCGCCCATCAGCGACCAGCCGATCAGCACCAACCAGCACGACAGCACCGCGCACACCACCGCCGCGGTCACGGTGGTGGCCAGCGCCCGCACCATGAACTCGTAGCGCAGCGGGTCGATGAAGAATTCCTCGAGGCTCATCGGTCCTGCTCCACATCGAGTCCGAAGGCCTTGGCCAGATTCTCCGGGCGCAACACCACCGCCGGGTCGCCGTGTTCGAGGACGCGGCGGTTCAACAGGACCGCCTCGTCGGCCAGCGCGGGCAGTGCGTGCAGGTCGTGGGTCGACACCAGGATGGTGGCGCCGTCGGCGGCGAGTTCGCGCAGCAGCGCGGTGATGGTCGCCTCCGAGCGCTTGTCCACCCCGGCGAAGGGTTCGTCGAGCAGCAGGATCGTCGCCTCCTGCGCGATGCCGCGAGCCACGAACGTGCGCTTCTTCTGCCCGCCGGAGAGCTGTCCGATCTGGCGGTCGGCGAGGTCGGTGAGATCGACCCTGGCCAGGGCCGCGTCGACGGCGGCGCGGTCGGCCTTGCTCGCGCGACGGGTGAACCCCATTTTCCCGTAGCGTCCGGTCATCACCACGTCACGCACCGACAGCGGGAAACTCCAGTCCACGTCCTCGGACTGCGGCACGTAACCGAGGCTGCCCGCCTTGCGCGCGGCGGCCGGCGGGCGACCGTTGATCAGCACCCGGCCGCGATCGGGCGTGACCAGCCCCATCACCGTCTTGAACAGCGTGGACTTGCCCGAGCCGTTCATCCCGATGAGCCCGCACACCCGACCCGATTTCAGGGTCAGTTCGACCTTGTCGAGGGCGAGCACGTCACCGTAATGGACTGTCACGTCCTGGATTTCGACCACGGGCGCGGTCACTTGGCGGTCCCGGCGAGTGCGGTGGCGATGGTGTTCGCGTCGTGGCGGATCAGGTCGAGGTAGGTGGGCACGGGGCCGTCGGCTTCGGAGAGCGAGTCGACGTAGAGGACACCGCCGAAACGCGCGCCGGACGCCTCGACCACGCGCTGCATCGGGGCGTCGGACACGGTCGATTCGCAGAACACGGCGGGCACGCGGCGCTGGCGGACGAAGTCGATGGTCGAGCCGATCTGCTGCGGGGTGGCCTGCTGTTCGGCGTTGACCGGCCAGATGTACTTCTCGGTCAGCCCGGCGTCGCGCGCGAGGTAGGAGAACGCGCCCTCGCAGGTGACCAGGGCCCGCTGGTCGGCGGGCAGGGTGCGCACCGCGGCGACCAGGTCGTCGTGGACGGCGCCGATCTGGGTCTTGTAGGCCGCACCGTTGGCGCGATACGCCTCGGCGTGGTCGGGGTCGAGGTCGCTGAACGCGCGCACCATGTTGTCGACGTAGATCTGAGCGTTGACCGGCGACATCCACGCGTGCGGGTTGGGCTTGCCGCGGTAGGCGTCCTCGCTGATGTCCATCGTCGCCACACCCTCGGTGACCACCGCGTGCGGCACGTCCAGATCGGCGACGAACTGGTTGAACCACGCCTCGAGGTTGAGGCCGTTGTCCAGGATCAGGTCGGCCTTGGCGGCCTTCTTGATATCGCCCGGCGTCGGCTCGTAGCCGTGGATCTCCGCGCCGACCTTGGTGATCGACTCGACCCGCAGGTGCTCGCCGGCGACATTGCGGGCCATGTCGGCCAGCACGGTGAAGGTGGTGAGCACGACCTTGCGGTCGTCGTCGTCGGAGGAGGTGATCCCGCCGCACGCCGTGAGCGCGATCGCCAGGACACTGAGAAAACACGCCGTGACGATCCGCCGTCGAGCAGGCGAACGGGGAAAACCAACCTTCATCCGCAAAGTATATTGTTCGGCGACCCGAACTTTCAAGTTCTAGGCCGGGAAACAGGGGCGGTGACGGCTCAGGATGCCCAGGGCGGGGTGAAGGTGGACCCATCGGGCAGTTCCGCGGCGAAGCCGACACCGACGGTGACGAGCAGGACCGCGGGCGCGGGGGTGGTGTTGGCGATCGCGATCATCGAGTTCGCGGGCGCGACGGCGGCATCGCCCGGTGTCAGCGGCGCGGATTCGCCGTCGATCGTGATGGTCACCTCGCCGGTGAGCAGCACGAACGCCTCCTCGCCCAGGATGCGATGGGCGACGCCGACCGAATCGGGGGCGATCTCGGTCTGCCAGACGCACAGTTCGGCACTGCCGGTGCCGGGGCGGATCATGGACGTGAAGCGCGCGTTGTGGATCTCGTGCACCTGCGCGTCGACGGAACGGACTACCGGCATGCGAACCTCCATATAGTCAATTAACTTGTCTATATGGTCAAGTAAATTGACCATCCTGTCAAGTGCCACAATGGCTGTCGTGCCCGACAACGCCGACCTGCCCCTCCTGCTGCTCAGCGCGGCGGCCGAGGTGAGTCGGGCCGCGCAGGCCGGGGTCGAGGCGGCGGGGTTCACCGATATCCGGCCCACCCACGGTTTCGCCTTCGTGCGCATGACGCCCGACGGGGCCACGGTCGGCGAGATCGCCGAACATCTCGAGGTCACCAAACAGGCGGCCAGTCAGCTCGTCGACGAGCTCGTCACCAAGGGCTACGCCGAGCGCAATCCGCACCCACGCGACGCGCGCGCCCGCCTGATCACCCTCACCGAGCGCGGCTGGGCGGCCACCCGCGCCGCCGATGCCGCGCTGGCCGAGTTCACCCGCGGCTGGTCGGACACTCTCGGCGCGAACACGCTCGCGCAGGTCAACCGGGCCTTGGCGCGCGTAGTGAGTCCGGGTCGAGTCCGACCGAGTAGATGATCCGTAACCAATCGACGCGTACCGACGATTTCATAACGGGTATTCGTTAATCCGAACGGCGAGATTTTCAAAACCTGCGCGGCATCGCGGAGCGCGGCATACTCTCGAATTCGAGCGGTGACGCGCCACCGCGACACCCGGACTCCCCGGTCCGGGGCAGGCACTCGTCACGCCACCGTTGGAAGATCCCGGAGGATCAATGTCAGTTCTAGCCCCAGCCATCGACACCGTGACCCGGCACAAGTACGAGCGACTGCAGTACACCGGCTCGGCCGGGATCGTCGCCTCGCTCGAGGACGCGCGCCTGGTCGACCGATGGCGCGCCGACTACCCCGGGTGGGACGGCGAGCACTGGGCGTTCGACGCGGGCACCTCGAGCCCCGGACGCCTGCGTCCGATCAATGTCGCCGCCCGCGCCAACTGATCAGGCGGCCCCCGCGGCGGCCGGTCGGTCGATGATCCGCGGGAACGGGCTCGCGGCCTCCAACTGGTAGGCCAGGTCGAGCAGGGTTCGCTCGTCGCCGCGGCGACCAGCGAACTGGATCGAGCCGGGCAGACCCGAGGGCAGCAGCCCGTGCGGCAACGAAATGCCCGGCGCCCCACCGACATTGTTGAGCGGGGTGAAGCCCGCGTAGTCGGCGAGCTTGGTGAACAGATCCGCGAACGGCTGATCCGGTGCCAGTTCGCCCAGGCGCGGGGCCGGGTGCGCGAGCACCGGCGTGAGCAGCACGTCGACCCCGGCGAAATGCTTGTCGTAGGCCGCCGCCGCGGCGGTCCGCAGGCGCCACGCCGAGCCCACCGCGCCGAGCGGATGGCGCTTGACCAGCCCGATCAGACCCTGGGTGAACGGCTCGAGCTTGCCCGCGTCGAAGTGCGCGCGCTGCCCGAGGCGGAACGACAGCGTCATCGCCGCGGCCATGAACGCCCAGTACTGCTTGAAGTCGTCGATGAAGCGCGGATCCACGTCCAGCCGCGTCTCGACGATCTCGTGCCCGAGTCCGCCCATGACCTTCGCGGCCGAGGCCAGCACCGCGGCGTTGTCCTCGTGCACCGGGCGGCCGAGGATGTCGGCGGTGATCAGCCCGATCCGCAGTCGCCGCGCGCTCGGCCCTTCGACCAAACCGACCGGTTCGAGCGTGCGATGCGCGCCGAACTGTTCGACGCCGGCCAGGTAGTGCGCGGTATCGCGCACCGAGCGCGTGAGCACGCCCTCCGAGAGCAGGTTCACCGGCAGTGCGCGCGCGCCCGGCTGGTCGAGCAGTCGATTGCGGGTGGATTTCAGGCCGACCAGCCCGGTGGCCGCGGCCGGGATCCTGATCGATCCGCCGCCGTCGTTGGCGTGTGCGATCGGCACCACGCCCGCCGCCACCAGCGCGGCCGACCCGCCCGAGGACGCGCCCGCCGAGTGCGCCGGATTCCACGGATTGCGGGTCGGCGCGCGGTAGGTGAACTCGGTGCTGGCGGTGAGCCCGAACTCCGGCAGCGTCGATTTCCCGAGCACCACCACGCCCGAATGCAGGAACTGCGCGCCGGGACCGCCGGTGGCCTTGGCCGGGTGCGGGGTGAACGCGGCCGAGCCGTGGCAGCTGGGCAGTCCGGCGATATCGGTGTTGTCCTTGACGAAGGCGGGCACGCCCGCGAACACGCCCGTGGTCGCCGGCGCCGAGGTGGCCCGCTCGAAACAGGTCATCCGCACGGCGTCGAGCTGGGGGTCGATCCGTCGGGTCCGCTCGATCGCGGCCTCGATGACCTCCGATCGGCTCACCTCGCCCGCCCGCAGTGCCGCGGCCACCCCGACCGCGTCGAGGGTTCCGAGGGCATCGTCGGTGAATCCGTGTACGGCAGAGCTCATAGCCGCAGCGTAAGCGAGTGCGGGGCCGTTCGCAGCGGTAATGAAGTTTTCCAGGTCACATGTCCAGTTGCGACCCGCGCGAACCGCCCGACGGTCCGCGCGGGCCCGGTGGACTACTTCGCGGGCGGGGTGAAGGGCTGGTTGATCGTGGCGAAGTACTGGATCGCCGCACCGGCGGCCACCGGCGCGGTCACCAGGATCTGACCGGCCAGCGTGCCGAGCGCGCCCACCGCGAGGATGCCGCCGAGACAGCCGAGCGCGGCGGCGGGGATGAACGGACCGAACAGGCCGACGATGGTGGCCGCGGCGACGGTGGCACCGGCCAGCCCGCCCAGCACACAACCCACCGTGGCGCCGCCGAGTCCGCCGACCAGGGTGCCGATGCCGGCGCCGAGGCTGATGGTGCTGGTCATGCGCGACCAGGCGGCCTGCTCACGCTCGTACTCGGTCTTCCACGGCGCCTGGTTCTCGAACGGCAGCGCGACCGGCTGGTAGACGGCCTTGTCCATGCTCAGCTCGGGGGTGAGAGTCGCTGTGCGGCCGTCGATTCGGGCCGTGATCGGGAACTGGAACTCGTCGATGGTGAACGTCAGCGGGGTCGCGGCGACGAGCGTGCCCGCGCTGTCGCGAACCTCGAGCGCGCCGTCGGCCACCGCCAGCGACCCGTGCTCGATGTCGATGATCGAGGCCGTCTCGGTGGCCCGCGCGGTGAAGGCGACGGGCTGGTCCGCGGGCTGCGCGTGCGCCACCCCGGCGGTGAGCGACACCGCCGCCAGCGAGAGCGCTACGGGGGCAACGAATTTCCTCAGAAACATGGGTGATTCCTCATCAGATCGTCGTCGAGCGAGCGCTCGACTTCCGAAACACTATCGAAAATGGTTATCATTTGCATATCGCTCTAGTTCGGAGGTCACATGGGACATCTGTTGATGGTGGAAAGCTGGGTCGGCTCGATGAGCACCCTGCTGCCGACGGCAATCACGAACGGCGGGCACCGATTCAGCTTCCTGACCAGGGATCTCGGGCACTACCTGCGCGCCTCGGCCCCCACCCCGCACCCGCTGTTGCGCGCGGACAACGTGTTCACCGCTGAGACCAACGACGAAGCCGCGCTGCTGTCGCAGGTACGAAAACTGCACGAGCTCTTCGCTTTCGACGGCGTGCTCACCTCGTGTGACTACTACCTGCCCACGGTCGCCGCACTCGCCGCCGCGCTCGAACTGCCCGGTCCGGGGCGCGCCGCGGTGGCCGACGCCTGCGCCAAGCACCGGACCCGCGAGGTCTGCCGGGCGGCCGGGGTGGCGGGGCCGAACTTCGCCGTCGCCGACACTCTCGACGAACTGCTCGGTGCCGCAGTCGAACTCGGCTATCCCCTGGTGGTGAAGCCGGTCGACCTGTGCGGCGGGATGTTCGTCTGCCGGGTCGAGGACGACGCCCAGTTGCGCGCGGCCGTCGAGCGGATCACCGGCTTCCCGGTCAACGCGCGGGGGCAACAGCGCTCGCCGCGCATCCTGGTCGAGGAATGCGTGGACGGGCCGGAATTCAGCGTGGAGACGGTGACCGTGGCCGGACGGACCACGGTGATCGGGGTGACCGACAAGCGGATCACCGGTGCGCCCGCGTTCATCGAGGCCGGACACATGTTCCCGGCCGCGCTGTCGACTGACGACGCGAACGCGGTCGCCCAGGTCGCGGTGGCGGCGATCGGCGCGCTCGGACTCGATGCCACCGTCGCGCACACCGAGGTCAAACTCGGCGCGCGCGGTCCCCGGTTGATCGAGGTGAATCCGCGCCCGGCGGGCAATCGGATCACCGAATTGGTCCGGCGCGTCACCGGAATCGACCTCACCGCGGTCCATGTCGAGGCGGTGACCGGCGGATCCCCCGACCTCACCGCGCGTCCCACCGGTATCGCGAGCGCGGCGATCGCCTTCGCGGTGCCCGATCGCAGCGGGGTGCTGGCCCGGGTGGACGGGGCGGACTGGGTCGGCGACGACCGGATCGTGGAAACGAAGCTCCCCTCCCCTGGCACCGCCGTGCGGCCCGCGACCGACAACAACACCTATCTCGGGCACGTCATGGTCACCGACGAAACCGGTTTCGCCGCAGGCGATCTCGCCCAGTCGCTGATCGCGGACCTGCGCTTCGAACTGGAACCCGCATGATCGAGTCCCCCGCTTCGGTCGCCGAACTGACCGCGTGGGCCCGCGCCGGCCGCCTCGGCCCCGAACCGGGCACGCTGCGCGCATCGACGGCGTTTCTCACCACCTACGGCACCCGCCACCCCGGTCGCCATCGGCACTACCGCAACGAGGTGCTCAGCGTCCGGGTCGGCGCGGCCGTCGGCTCGTGCGGTCTCGAACCCCACACCGGGACAGCCGATCTCATCGACCACTGCGTCGACGCGACCGTGGCCGAACTGCTCGAACATCCGGTCGCCGCGGTCCGCGTGGCCGCACTCGACGCCTACCTCATGCAGGTGCGGCCGCATCCGCACGCGGGTGGGCGAGCAGGCCGACAGGTGGTGATCGACGGGCCGACCTCGTTGACCAAGTCGCGACGCCGGGCGAGCACGGTCGTCGACCTGTTGCCCGCCGAGGTGTCGCGCGTGCTGGTGGTGGGGGTGGTCGGTTCGCTGCTGGCCGAGTTGCGGGCGCGCGCCATCGCCTACCTGCCGTGCGATCTCGCGGGCGGGGTCACCGAGTGGGGCGAGCCGGTCTACGAAGCGGTCGAGCAGGCGCCGACGGACTACGACGCGCTGCTGGTCACCGGAATGTCGCTGGGCAACGAGACTTTCGACGAGTTCCGATCCGTCGCGACCCGGCGCAGGCTGCCGCTGGTCGCGTTCGCGCAGACGGGCAGCGCGGTGCTGCCGTGGTTCCTCGGCGCGGGGGTGCACGCGGTCTCGGCCGAGCCCTACCCGTTCTTCTCCCTCGACGGCGGTCCGAGCACCGTGGTCACCTATCGAGAGCTGTCATGAGCCCCGCACAACCCGCCCTGCTGAGTTTGATCGGACGCACGCCCACCGTGGACATCGCGACCCAAAACAGCTGGTACACCGCGAAACTCGAGTCCGCGAGCGTCGCCGGGATGAAGGCGAGGGCGGCGGTGTCGATGCTGGGCGCCGCGACGAGCAGGGGCGAACTCGCACCCGGCGCGACGATTATCGAATCCACCAGCGGCACACTCGGTCTGGGCCTGGCGCTGGCCGCGAAAGCCCTCGGCCACCCCCTGGTGCTCGTGGTCGACGACGAACTCGAACCCGACCTGCGGTCACTGTTCGCGGCCTATGACGTCGGCCTGGAGGTGGTCACCGCACCGCATCCGAGCGGCGGCTGGCAGCAGGCCAGACTGGATCGACTGGCCGAACTCCGTGCCGCGCAACCCGATTCGTATTGGCCCGACCAGTACGACAACCCCGACAACGCGGGCGGCTACCGGGCGATGGGCGAGGAGATTCTCGACCAGGTCGACACCGTCGACGTGCTGGTCGCCGCCATCGGTTCCGGTGGTCACTGCGCGGGCCTGACCCGCGTATTGCGCACCCGCTGGCCGCGACTGCGGGTGATCGGCGTCGACGCGGTCGGCTCCCGGATCTTCGGCCAACCCGACCGGCGCCGGCTGATGCGCGGGCTGGGCAGCAGCATCCTGCCGCGCAATGTGGCCTACGCCGATTTCGACGAGGTGCACTGGGTGGGCCCGGTCGAGACGGTCGCCTCGTGTCGGCGGCTGGCGGCGACGACCGGGCTGGCCGGTGGGTGGAGTACCGGCGCGGCGGGGCTCGTCGCGGGCTGGGTGGCCGAACGCGAACCCGAATCCCGGGTCCTGACGGTGTTCCCCGACGGACCGCACCGCTACCTGCGCACCATCTACGACGACGACTGGTGTCGCGCCAACGACCTGCTCGCCGCGCGAGTGAGCGAACCCACCGAGATCGCCGACCCCGGCAGCGCCGAAGTGCACGGCTGGGGCCGATGCTCGGTCGTGCGCGACCCCCTCGCCGAGGTGAGCGCGTGAGCGGGCCCGCCACCTTCCGCGCGCTTCCGGGCGCGGTCCGGCTGCTGCTGGTGAATCACCTGGTCGGACATATCGGCTTCTACCTGCTGGTGCCGTTCCTGGCCGACTACCTGCTCGACGATCTCGCGCTGTCGGCGGCGGTGGTCGGCGTGGTGCTCGGGGTGCGCAATCTCAGTCAGCAGGGTCTGTTCCTGGTCGGCGGGATGGCGGCCGACCGGATCGGCGCGCGCGGGGTGATCACCGTCGGACTCGCGATCCGGGCGCTCGGCTTCGGCCTGTTCGCCGTCGGCGGGTCGCTGCCGGTGGTGTTGGCCGCGGCGGTGCTGACCGGTTTCGCCGGCGCGCTGTTCAACCCGGCGGTGCGCGCGTTCATCGCCCGCGACAGCGGGGACCACTCGGCGCGCGCGTTCGCGCTGTTCAACGTGTTCGGCAATGCCGGTGCGGCCATCGGTCCCGTGGTGGGCACGGTGCTGATCGTGGCCGGGTTCCGCATCTCGGCGGTGGTGGCGGCGGCGATCTTCGCGGTGCTCGCGGTGGCGCAGTGGCTGCTGCTGCCCGCGCGGGCGGTGCCCACCCATGCCGGGGGACTCGGCGCGGACTTCGTGACGGTGTTCACCGACCGCCGGTTCGTGGCGTTCGCCCTGGCGCTGATGCCGATGTTCGCCCTACAGAGCCAGATCTATTTCCTGTTCACGCTGCAAGCGCAGGACAGCGCGGGTCCGGGGCACGGGGCCGGTGCGGTGGCGGCGCTGTTCGTGGTGGAGACGATCGCGGTGGTGGTGCTCCAGGTGCGGGTCACGGCGATTCTGGGCCGACGGGCGGAGCGCGGGCCCGCGATGGCGCTCGGGATGGCGCTCATGGGGGTGGCCTTTCTGCTGCCGCCGCTCGCGGCACGGCTCGTGTCCCACTCGGGGAACGGACTGTCCGGCACGGTGATTCGGGTGGCACCCGTGGTCGCGGCCGCCGTGGTGCTCGGCGTGGGCGTGATGGCGGTTCAGCCGTTCGTCAACGAGGCCATCGGCCGCTTCGCCGGACACCGTCTGACCGGAACGTATTTCGGCGCGTTCTATCTCGCGGCCGGGGTGTTCACGGTGCTCGCCACCTCCCTCACCGGCGCGGTACTCGATCGCACCGGCGGGCCGATGAGCTGGCCCCCGGCGCTGCTGTGTGCCGGGGCCGGCCTGCTGTCAGCGGTCGCGATCCTGCGGTTGCACCGGCGAAAGCTGTTGCCCTCAGCGGAAGGCCACGTGCGAGCCGATCCGGTGACGGCACCGGCACCGGCCTGCCCGAGCGGCGGCGCGGTCCCCACAATGTCGAAAGCCGGTGACCGGCAAGATGACTGAACACATGGCGCCGGTCATCGGGATCGGTCGCGCCTACGGGAGCTGCGGGGAACTTCTCCAGGGCGTCACCGCGCGAGACCGACACTTCCTGGTCACCCTGCCCATTCGACGTGGCACGGTGGCGGTCTTCGAGCCCAGCGAGGGCCCGACAACTGTTGTGCCGCACAGTAAATCGAAGGCGCGTCAATTGGCGACCGCGATGGTCGTCCGGTCACGGACACTGCGCGGTGGACGGCTCACCCTGCACAGCGAGTTGCCCGAGGGCAAAGGGTTGGCCAGTTCCACCGCCGACCTCGTCGCGACCGCCCGCGCGGTCGCCGATGCCGAGGGCCGCACCGTATCGGTCCGTGAACTCGAATCGGACCTGCGCGCGATCGAGCCCTCCGACGGGATCATGTACCCCGGCAGCGTCGCCTACTTCCATCGCGAATGCCGGTTGCTCGCCCGGCTCGGCACCCTGCCCGCGCTCACGATCGTCACCGGCGACGAGGGCGGCGCGATCGACACCGTCGAATTCAACCGGGCAGAACCAGCTTTCAGCGCCGCCGACAAACGCGAGTACGACCGGCTGCTCACCGAACTCGGCGCCGCGTTCGCGCGCGGTGACCTGGCCGGGATCGGCGCGGTCGCCACCCGCAGCGCGGTCGCGAGCGCGCTGGTGCGGGAGCGGCGGCACCTGGACGCGACCATCCGCGCGGCGCGGGCGATCGAGGCGGTCGGGGTCGTCGTCGCGCACAGCGGCACCACCACCGCCGTCCTGCTCGACGACCGGCACCCGCGCCTGCGCGAGCAAGTGGTGGCCGCGCGGGAGATCTGCGCCGACTTCGCCTGTTCGGTGGCGGTGCACCACTCCTGGCGGCCCGGCACGGCCGCCGACCAGCGGGTCGGCGCCGCCGAGCACGCACACCCCTCGACCCTTCCCCGAACAGAGAGCACCCCGCGATGATCACCGTCGAGCAGATCCGCTTCGCCTATGACGGCCGAATCACCCTCTCCGACATCAGTTTCCGGGCCGAACCCGGCAGTACCGTCGGGCTGATCGGACCGAACGGGTCGGGCAAGTCGACCCTGCTGCGGCTGATGTACCGGGCCCTGCGCCCGGCGGCCGGGTCCGTGGTCGTCGACTCGATACCGGTGCAGCGGTTGCGGGGGCGCGAGCTCGCCGGTCGCCTCGCCGTGGTGGCCCAGGAGGCGCCGCCGGACACCCCGGTCACGGTGGCCGAGACCGTCCTGCTCGGCCGCTCGCCGTGGGTCGGCGCCTTCCAGGGTTACTCGCGGGCCGACCGGATCGCCGCGGCCGCCGCCCTCGACCGGGTGGGGGCCCGCGCGCTGGCCGAGCGCCGCTTCGCCACCCTGTCCGGCGGGGAACGCCAGCGCGTCCTCATCGCCAGAGCCCTGGCCCAGCAGGCCGACCACCTGCTGCTCGACGAACCGACCAACCACCTCGACATCCGCTACCAGCACGAACTGCTCACCCTCGTCCGAGGCTTGCGCACCACCACCACGATCGTGGTCCTGCACGAACTGAACCTGGCCGCCCGCTACTGCGACCACCTGGTCCTGCTCGACCAGGGCCGCGTCGCCGCCGCGGGCCCGGTCACCGAGGTCCTCACCCCCCGAATCCTCGAACCCGTCTACAAGATCCAGGTCCACCGAGCCACCGCCTTCGGCGCGATCCAACTCCTCTTCGGCCCGACCCCCGACACCGATCCACCACCCGGGCCCGACCAGACCATCGACGACGCGGACTCGCACTCGACCGACGCACGAGAGGCGGCCGCCCGATGACTGCCACCCTGACGATCGAACCGATCGTCGACGACCTCGACCATGCCCGCCACCGGCTCCGCACCCTGCTGCTCACCGGCGGTCTCGGCGTCGCGCTGCTGATCACCCTGTTGATCGCGGCCGGGTCGGGCCCGGTCGCCGTACCGCCGGGGACGGTGGCCCGGATCATCGGGCACCACACCGTCGGTCACCCGGTGGCCGTCGACTGGACGTCCGCGCAGGATTCCATCGTCTGGCTGGTTCGGGTGCCGCGCGTACTGCTCGGTGCGCTCGTGGGTGCCGCGCTGGCGATCACCGGCGCGGTGTTGCAGACCATCGTGCGCAATGTGCTCGCCGACCCGCACATTCTCGGCGTCACCTCCGGGGCCTCGACCGGGGCCGCGGTGTATCTGCTGTTCGGGATCACCGCCGCCACGACCACCACGGCGCTCACCGCGAGTGCGTTCCTCGGCGCGCTGGCCGCCACGGCACTGCTGTTCACGATCTCGCGGATGAACGGGCAGCTCACCTCGCTGCGGTTGCTGCTGGGCGGGGTCACCATCGGCTACATCTTCTCGGCGGCGACCAGTTTCCTGATCTTCGCCTCCGACCAGGCCGAGGGCGCGCGGACCGTGCTGTTCTGGCTGCTCGGGTCCCTGGCGCCGGCCAACTGGACCTCGGTGGCGACCACCGTCACCGTCGTGACCGCCACCCTGATCGCGGTGCTGCTGCTGGCCCCGCGCCTGGACGCGCTCGCCGCCGGGGACGACACCGCGCGCACCCTCGGCGTCGCGCCCAACCGGATCCGGCTGCTGGCCCTGATCGTCGTGGCGCTCGCGGTGGGCGCGGTGGTGGCCGTGGCGGGCGCGATCGGCTTCGTCGGCCTGATCGTGCCGCACGTGGCCCGGTTGTGCACCGGCGGCACGCACCGTCAGGTGGTGGTGATCAGTGCCCTGCTCGGGGCGCTGTTCCTGGTCATCGCCGATGTCGCCGCCCGCACCGTGTTCGCGCCGCGCGAGTTGCCGCTGGGCATCGTCACCGCCGCCGTCGGCGCGCCCCTGCTCCTGATCCTGATCCGCCGCCTGCGCGCCACCGGCCCAGCCTGATTTTCCGCACAACCGCTCCACCAACGATGAGGAATACCGTGTTCACCAGTGTTATCGCGGCGCGTCGCCGCGCCGTCCCCGTGCTCGCCCTGCTCACCACCGCCGTGGTCACCGGCTGCGGCGGTCCCGCCCCGGCCGCCACCACCGCCGCGGAAAGCGGCTTCCCCCTGACTATTTCGAGTTGCGGACGGGATGTGACGTTCACGTCGGCACCGCAGCGCGTGGTCACCGTCGGCTCGATCGCCGCGCCGCTGATCGCCGCGGCGGGTGCCGCCGACCGCATCGTCACCCGCACCTTCGAGGCCGCCGCGTTCCCCGGCGAGTACGCCGATGCGTTGCACGACATCGAGATCACCGCGCCCACCGCCGAACTCGCCCGCGAGGAGATCATCAGCCGCTCGCCCGACCTGGTGGTCAGCGTCGAGGGACTCACGGTGAGCCACGAGGATCTCGCGCAGGTGAACATCCCGCTGATCGTGAACCGCGGGTACTGCAAGGACGCGGCAGGTACCTTCGCCGACACCTTCGCCGACATCGAGCTCTACGGCAAGCTCTTCGGCACCGCCGAGGCCGCCGACGCCGAGGTCGCCACGCTGAGACAACGCGTGCAGGCGGTGACCGACAAGCACAGTGGCACAACGGCTTCGCGTCCGGGCGCCACGCTGATCCTGTCGCGTGACGGCGCCCAGCTCAAGGCCTACGGGTCCAAGAGCACCGTGCACGAACAGATGCGCATCCTCGGCCTCGACAACATCTACGGCGACATCGCCAAGCGCAATTTCGAGGCCAACACCGAAACGCTCATCGCCGCCGATCCCGCGGTGATCATCCTGCTCACCCAGGGCGATCAGACCCCCGACGAGGTCCGCACCACCCTGCGCCAGCGACCGGAACTGGCCGGGCTGCAAGCGATCCGCGACAACCGGATCATCGTGGTGCCCTTCGGCTACACCGGTCCGGGCCCGGTCGCCGTCGAGGGCCTCGAGGTCCTCGACCGGGAACTGACGGCGCTGCGATGACCGCGACGACCACCGACTACCGCGTGCGGCCCGCCGGGCTCGACGACCTGCCCGGCGCCCGCAGCGTCATGCTCGACACCTTCTACCGGGTGTTCGGCATCGGCTACCTGCCCGACTACCACCGCGACGTGATCGACCCCGACACCGCCTACCTGCGCCATCCGCGCAACCGGCTCTGGATCGCCGAACACGAGGGCACCATCGTGGGCACCACCGCGATCCGGGCGCAGGGACCGGCACACCCGCCGCACCCGGCCGAACTCGCGCGCCGCTACCCCGACGCGACGACCGCCCAACTGTTCCGGGTCTACGTGCGCCCCGAACACCACCGCCGCGGCCTGGCCACCCGGCTGGTGCGCGCGGCCGTCGACCACGTCACCGCCACACCGGAATTCGACCGGCTGTACCTGCACACCGACGACCGAACGCCGGGAGCGCTGGACTTCTGGCTGACGTTCGGCCACATAGTGAGTGACGCGCGCGGCGCCCACGACGGGTTCCAGACGGTGCACCTGGAAATCCCGCTGGATCGAACCCGGCACTGACACTGGCGCGGTCACGACGGACACGGCACTATCGAACTCGTGGCAGATCTGCGAATCACGCGACGTCGAGGTGCGGCGTCGTGACCGCGCTGGCCCCCGGTGAGAACCGGCCCGCCCCCGGCGAGCAGCTGACCGTCACCGTGGCGAGCTCCGCCTCGGTGGACGTGTCGGCGCTGCTGGTGAACGCGGCGGGCACGGTGCGTTCCGACGCCGACTTCGTCTTCTTCAACCAGCCCGCCGGACCGGGAGTCACCTACCGCCACGGCAACGGCGGCCCCGATGTGGTGACGGTACAGACCTCGGCCCTGCCCGCCGACGTGGACAAGGTGGTGGTCACCGCGAGCCTCGACGGGCGCGGCCCCGCCACCTTCGCCACGGTCGGGAATCTGACCGCGACCATCGGATCCGGTTCCACCACACTGACTTTCCCGATCTCGGGGCTCACCACCGAGAGCGGCGTGGTGTGCGTGGAGATCTATCGCCGAGGCGCGGACTGGAAGATCCGGGCGATCGGCCAGGGCTACGACGACGGATTGGCAGGCTTCGCTTCAGCTTTCGGCGTCAACCTCGACGACGACCCCGAACCCCCTGCCGCACAGCCTGTTCCGCCCTCAGCCCAGCCTCCCGCCTACCCCTCGCAGCCGGGGCAGTTCGCCCAGCCGCCGAGCCGACCGGCGTATCCGGCCACTGCCGCACCCCACCCCGCTCAGGGACAGCCCGCCCCCACTCCCTCGTTCGCCTCCCAGCAAGGAGCTCCGCCCGTGCACAGCGACCTTTTCGATCCCTCGCACGCCGAGGTCAACGGCCTGGGCATCCAGAAACAGGGCGGCAAGATGGTCAAGGTGGGCCTGAACGGGGAGGTGATGGCGCGGTCCGGGTCGATGGTCGCCTACCAGGGCGAGTTGAAATTCGAGGCGCTCGGCTCCGGCGGCATCGGACGCGCCATCCGCCAGCACCTGACCGGCGAGGGCGTGCCGCTGATGAAGGTGTCCGGGCGCGGTGACCTGTTCCTGGCCAACAGCGCCGCCGACGTGCACCTCATCGACCTCGACGGCTCCGACGGGCTCACCATCAACGGCGCCAACGTGCTCGCCTTCGACTCCACCCTGCGCTACGACGTCGGCCGCGTGCAGGGCGCCGCCGGGTACGCCTCCAACGCGGGCCTGTTCAACTGCGTCTTCACCGGCCGCGGCCGCATCGCCATCACCACCCACGGCAGCCCGGTCGTGCTCAATGTCGACCAGGCCACCTACGCCGACCCCAATGCCGCCGTCGCGTGGTCGTCGAGCCTGCGGACCGGCATCAAACGCAACGACTCCTTCGGCCTCGGCCGACTCATCGGCCGTAGCACCGGTGAGGCGAGCACCCTGTCGTTCTCCGGTCAGGGCTTCGTCATCGTCCAGCCCTCCGAGCTGCCACCGGGCGGCCTGATCGGCGGCACCGGCGGCGGCCAGCAGGCGGGCACCGGCGGCAGCATCTTCGGCTGAACCCGAATACGACAAAGGCCGATACGCGCGGTGCGTATCGGCCTTTTCGCTGCTGATTACCCCGTGCGCTCCTTGCGGGCCTGGCGCCGGGCCTCGCGCATATCGTTGAGTTCCTGCTCGAGGCTCTCGGCGATGCGGAACTGGCCGGTGTCGTAGATGCTGGTCGGCTCGATCGCCTCGTAGCCGAAATTGGCTTCGGCGAAAGCCTTTTCGACGCGGGCCTCGATATCGGAGATCCGCTTGCGCGCGACCGGCGCGGCGTCGGCGGCCTCGACCGCCTCGGTCTTGACCGGTTCGGCGGCGGGCTCGGGAGCCGCCGGGGCCGTGACGGTCTTCTTCGCGGTGGCCTTGTCCGACAGCGACGGCTTGCCGATGCCGAACCGCTTGCGCTTCTCGGTGGGGCGGGGGCTCGCGACCGGTTCGGTCGGCGTCCAGGCCGGTTCGCGGGTGATCTCGGGGGTCGTCGCGGCCGGGGCGGCGGCGATGGCCTCGACGCGCGGCGCGCCCGCGACCGGCGGGGTGTAGGTGAGACGGATGCCCTCACTGGACTGCCCGGCCAGCAGCGAAGTGGACGGATCGGGCAGGTCCCTGACCTGGCTCGTCGCGCGCGTGATGGCCAGGCCGTACCGGGCGCTCACGGCGTCGTGGATGAGCAGCGCCACGCCGATCATCACCGGCGCCACCGCGTGCACGGCCACGTCGTACCAACGCCCGTCGCGCACATAGGGATAGGTGTTGAGGGTGACGGTGAGGCTGAGCAGCGCGAGCTCGGCGAGGGCGACCTGGCGGCGGTTGTCGATCACGCCCCACTCGGCGACCTTGTTGGTGCCGACCATGATGATGATCAGACACACGCTGATCATCGCCTCGAGCAGGTAGCTGAACCAGAACAGCGGATCGCTCGGCCCACCAGGGGCGATGTTCTGCTGCACGTTCACCGCCGACCACAGCATGCCGGCGCCGACGACGCCCGCCAGTGCCTTGAGCGACCACGATCGGTGCCGGTACAGCGAAGCGAGCTTCGCGTGCGGGCTCGATTCGCGACGCTGGGCAGCCATCGCCTTTCTGGCGAGCAGGAGGTCTCGCATGTCGGCCTTCTCGATCGCTTCGGTGGTCTGACGGCCGCGGTCCGACGCGGACGCCATCGCCTGGACGTGCTTCCAACGCTGTTCGCGATCCTGTTCGCGGATGCGCTCGGCGAGTTCACGTTCGGCGGTCAGCTCCGCCTCCGACAACGCGTCGGTGAGAGCTGGATCGAATTGGTAGGCGAGACGCCCACGGGCACGCTCGACCCGCTGGGCGAGCTGGCTGACGTCGTCGGTGGAACCTGTTTCGATCGTCATGCCAGACCACCGCCCCGGGAGCGCAGAAGCAGGCGGGTGATCACACGTGTGAACGGCACAGGCCATTCTTAGTCGATTTACCCTCGAGCGCGAAACCGATGTTCCCACTGAGCACCCCGGACACGGCGCGCCGCGCGCGACACGCGCAAGTATTTCGGTCCGACGCCGAGAGACCGAAGATAATCCACCGCCCCGGTCGCGGCCGGATTTTCGACGGTTCGATGTGCGACCGTTGCCGATGCCGTTGCCCGCCACCGCCGCCGGGGCGGATCCGCCCGCTTCGCCGACATGCGCGCGCCCGCGCGCCTAGGGTTGGACGTGGGGGCGCGCGGCGTCGAGATCTACTGCGGAAGTGACGAATTGACCGAGCAGACAAGCGAACTCGATCAGGCGATCGCGCAGCGACTGGAACCGTGGACCGCTCGACTCGGGGCCGATCGCAAGGCCTACTTCCACCACGTGCTCCGGGTGCTCCGCCTGGCCGATCTGCTGTTCGCGCGCACCGGCGAGCCGGGTCCGGCGCCGAGCGCGCGCGAGGAGTTCCGCGCGGCCGCGACCTTTCACGACCTGGGCATCTGGGCCGCGGGCACGTTCGACTATCTCGAACCCTCGTGCGCGCTGGCGGGCGACTGGCTGATCGCGCAGCGGCGCGAGGACCTCACCGAAGTGGTCGCCGCGATGATCCGCGACCACCATCGCCTGCGCGCCACCGGCGGCGCCGCCGATCCGACCGAACTGTTCCGCCGCGCCGATCTGATCGACGTGACCTGCGGCGCGCGCCGCTTCGGCCTGCCGTATTCGGCCTACGCCGCGCTGCTGCGCCGCTACCCCGACAGCGGCTTCCACTGGAAGCTGGCCGACCTCACCGTCCGGCGGACCCTGATCCATCCGCTGTCCCCGCTACCCATGATTCGCTGGTGAGCGCCCTTTACCCACGCGCTATTGTCACCGCGCCAATACTGATGCACACTGGTGATCGAAGTCACCGGTGCCGCCTGGACCGGTGCTGTCCGAGCCGCACTAAGGAGACTCGATGGCCGCCAACCGGTCCAGCTGGATGAACGAGGACCTCGACGCCCTGCGCGACATGACGCGCGCGTTCATGGCCAAGGAACTGGTCCCCAATATCGACAAGTACCGCGAGCAGCACCACGTCGACCGCGACCTGTGGAACAAGGCCGGCGAAGTGGGCCTGCTGTGTATCTCGATCCCGGAGGAGTACGGCGGCGGTGGCGGCACCTTCGCCCACGAGGCCGTGCTCATGGAGGAGCAGGCCCGCGCGGTCGACACCTCGTGGGGCATCAGCCTGCACAACGGCATCGTGGCCCACTACCTGCTCGCCTACGGCACCGAGGAGCAGAAGCAGCACTGGCTGCCGAAGATGGCCAGCGGCGAGGTCGTCGGCGCGATCGCGATGACCGAGCCCGGCACCGGCTCGGACCTGCAGGCGGTCAAGGCCAAGGCCATCCGCGACGGCGACGAGTACGTGGTCAACGGGTCCAAGACCTTCATCACCAACGGCGCCCAGGCCGACCTGATCATCGTGGTCGTCAAGACCGACCCCACCCAGGGCGCGTCCGGCGTCTCGCTGGTGCTGGTCGAGGCCGATCGCCCCGGCTTCCGCCGCGGTCGCGTGCTCGACAAGATCGGCCAGAAGGGCCAGGACACCTCCGAGCTGTTCTTCGAGGACGTCCGCATCCCGGTCACCAACCTGCTCGGCAGCCAGGAGGGCCAAGGCTTCGTCCAGCTCATGCAGCAGCTGCCCCAGGAGCGCCTGATCGTGTCCATGGGCGCGGTCGCGGGCATGGAGGTGGCGCTGGATCACACCCTGCGCTACACCAAGGAGCGCGAGGCCTTCGGTCGTCCGGTGTTCGGTTTCCAGAACACCAAGTTCAAGCTGGCCGAGGTCGCCACCGAGTCGCGCATCGCGCGCGTGTTCATCGACGACTGCGTCGAGAAGCACATCCGCGGCGAACTCGACATCCCCACCGTCGCGATGGCCAAGTGGTGGACCACCGACAAGGCGATGCAGATCGCCGACACCTGCCTGCAGCTGTTCGGCGGCTACGGCTACATGAACGAGTACCCGATCGCGCGCATGTGGGTCGACAACCGGGTCCAGCTGATCTACGCGGGCACCAACGAGATCATGAAGGAGATCATCGCGCGCAGTCTGTAGCCCGACCTATCCGTCCTCGCCCCCGAGCCGAATGTCCTTCGGAAGGCAAGCGCGACTCGGGCGAGGACGGTGCGGTAACAGTGGACACGGACGGCAGCGACGCGACCCGAGGGCCCGGACCGGAACCGGTGCTGCCGGATCGCGCGCGGATGATGCGGGCGGTGTGCGGGGTCGCCGGTGACGGCGATCCCGTGCTGCGCGCCGCGCACGAACTGGCCGCCCTGCACGAACGCCGCGAACAGCTGATTCCCGGCGATACCAGCGAGATCGATTGGGCCCGAGCCCGTTTGGTGTGCGAGATCGACCGCTGGGTCGTGCTGCGCTCCCCCACCCCCGCCACCTCGGCGCCGATCCACACCGAGAGCATCGGCGCGGTGGTGGACCGGATGGCCCACTTCGCCGCCCTCACCTACCGCGCCCTGACCTGCGGCGCCGACGCCGACCTGCACGCCGCGCAACTGCGCCTGCACGAATTGTCCTGCGGGTACGACGATCTCGTGATCGAGGTGGCCAGCGGCGCGCGTCGACTGCCCGACGGACTCGACGGTGAATCGCCCGAAGACGTTGACACCCAACCCGATCGGCTCCGCGAGTAGCGGGTTCACAGCATTCCCACCGCGACCAGCCGCCATCGCCCCTTGACGGTGTCGATCCGGCCCGCGATGGCCAGGGTGCGCGGTCCGCGCTGGTAGGAGGCGAACACCTCGGCGCCACCCGATTCGGCGGGCGTGAGCCGCACCCGGGTGAGTGCGGCGGTGCCCAGTGCCCGGCCCGGCGCCGAATCCTGGGTGAGCATCGTCGTGACGGCGGCGAGCGCCTTGGGTTCGGCGAACTCGCGCAGGTGCTGCGGTGGTCTGCGCCGGTCGATCACCTCGAGCAGGAGGCGAAGGACCTGCTCGGTGAAACGTTGTGCGCTCGAGGCCGATTCGATCAGCGGCGCGGCACTGGGGCACGAGCCGCGCACCACCCGGCGGATGCTCGCGGGCGTGCCACCGGCCGGGCGACGACGCTGCATCGGCGTAACCCGTTGCTTCGCAACGCTGTTCACGGGTCGCGAGATCTGGTCCCCGCCCTCCAACCCCGGCTCGCAATGCGGCGCGGGCGACAACGACAGCCGATCCGAAACCATGAGCTCGTCCCCTCGAGTCCCACCACCCACTCCCCAGTGATGGCGCACAGCATGCCACGGCGCTCCGACATGTTCCACGGATTCGAAACAGGTCACCGCACGTTGTCCGCACCGTGTCCGCACCTCAGAACAGGGTCATCGGCCCGTCGGGCTCGGGAACGGGTTGCGCGGGCAGTTCGGGCACCACCGCGCGCACCTCGTCGTGGAACCGGCGGGCCAGATCGCGCGCGGCGGCGTTGTCGGGGGTGTGCACGAACACCGTCGGCGAACGACCCTCGCGCAACCACGCCGCCACGGTCGCCACCCACGGCTGCCACCCCGCCACGGTCCGGTCGATGTCCGCGCGCCCGTGGTAGCGCACGATCGGATACTCGGTCAGCGCCCGCGTCCGCCGCGGCACCCGGGGCTTCTTCGCCCGCGCCTCGAACTCCGAGGGATCACCGGGCGGCCCGTCGAACAGCACGGTCGTATCGAAGGGCACCCATTCGGCCCCGATCCGCCCGAGCACCCGTTCCAGCTGCACCGCCGCGCGCTCGTCGGTGAAGAACGCCGGATGCCGCACCTCCACCGCGCACCGCAGCCCACCGGGCAGTTCCCGCTGAAACCGAGCCAGCGCGCCGAGATCGGTGGGCCCGAACGAGGCGGGCAGCTGCACCCACAGGGCATGCACCCGCGACCCGAGCGGCGCCATCACATCGAGGAACGCGCCGAGTTCGGCGCCGGCGTCGACCAGTCGGCGCTCGTGGGTCACCGCGCGCGGCGGCTTGAGCACGAACCGGAAATCCGGCGCCGTCTGCCGGGCCCACGACTCGACCGTCGGCCCGGACGGGGTCGCGTAGAACGTGGTGTTGCCCTCCACCGCGCCGCAGTGTCCGGCGTAGGCGCGCAACCGCTCACCCGGCGGCAAGGCTCGCTGCTGCCATCGCGGATGCTGCCACATGGCACAGCCCACCCGCAGTTCCCGCACAGCCCGACCGTAATACAGCCACCGGCCGCGCCTAAAATGAGACCGGTTGCCACCATGTCGCCCCAGTGCGCGGGTGACGGGCTGTCCCGTCGTTTCCGGTGCGCACGACGGAAAGGGCCTGTGATGGCGATACTCACCAGCGAGCGGCCCCGTGCCGCCACCGCGAGCCGCGCGTGGCTCGGCGTGTCCGCCGCCATGGTGGCGATCGCGTGGGGCGGCAACGAGTTCACCCCGCTGCTGGTGATGTACAAGGCCCACGGCCTGCCGCTGACCGCGGTGGACCTGCTGCTGTTCTACTACGTCCTCGGCATCGTGCCCGCGCTGCTCATCGGCGGCCCGCTCTCGGACCGGTTCGGTCGCCGCCCGCTCATGCTGCCCGCCCCGCTCATCGCCGCGGCCGGTTCGCTGCTGCTCGCGGTGGGCGCGGCCTCGGTGCCGATGCTGGCCGCCGGGCGGATGCTGTGCGGGGTGGCCCTCGGCTTGGCGATGGCCGTCGGCGGCAGCTGGCTCAAGGAACTCTCGCAACCACCGTTCGCGGCGGCCGCCGTCGGCAAGGGCGCGCGCCGGTCGGCGATGAGCCTGACCGCCGGTTTCGCGCTCGGCGCGGGTGTGGCCGGGACGCTGGCCCAGTGGGGTCCGCTGCCCGATTCCACCGCCTATCTCGTGAACGTCGCGCTGTGTCTGGCGACGGCGTCGTGGGTGGCCAGGACCCCGGAGACCGTGACGCGGCCGGCGAATCCGGGGCGGTTGCGCGATGATCTGAAGATCCCCGCCGCCGGCCATCGACGCTTCCTGCGCGTCGCGGTGCCGATCGCCCTGTGGCTGTTCACCGCCAACGCCACCGCCTACGCGGTGCTGCCGACGCTGATGTCGCCGCGCGTGCAGCAGGCCCCGATCGCCTTCTCCGCCCTGGTCACCATGGTCACGCTCGGCTGCGGTTTCACCATCCAATCGGTGGCGCGCCGCATCGACCGCCCCGGCACCGCGCGCGCCGCCGTGGTCGCGCTGGTGCTGCTCACCACCGGCATGGTCCTGGCCGCGTGGACGGCGGCGACCCTGAGCATCTGGGTCACCCTGCTCACCGCCGTGGTGCTCGGCAGCGGTTACGGCATCGGCCTGGTCGCGGGCCTCCAGCAGATCGAACGCATCGCGCGCCCCACCGACCTGGCCGGGCTCACCGCGGTCTTCTACTCGGTGAGCTACCTCGGCTTCGGCGTCCCCGCGATCCTGTCCTCGCTGCACAGCGGCCTCGGCTTCGGCTATCCGGCGATGTACCTGGTCACCGCCGCGATCGCCGCGGGCTGCCTGGCCCTGGTCGCCGCGAACTACCGCGAACGACGCTGAACCGCGCGGCTCCACACACCACGATTCGCGCGGCTCCGCACACCACGGCAGTCGGCCCCGCTGCCGCACGCGACGGCTCGGTCTACCTACTCGGCGCTAAGTTGAACCCGTGACACCGGTCGACATGCTGCTGCGCTGGGAGAACTCCGGTGCCGTCTGGCGCGTCGTCGACCGCCGCCCCGACTCGGTCACCATCGCCCTCTACGACTGCGCGGGCGGCCAGGAAGTCGACCGTTTCCGCTCCGCCGACCCCGCCCTGCTGCGGTTTCTCGGCCAACGCACCGGCAGCGAGGACCCGGACGCGGACCCCGAACGGGGTTAGGGTGGTTGACGCTATCGCTTCACGTCCGCCCGGCCCGTTCGCGGCCGGATCGCCAAGTGAGGAGAGACGACTATGTCGGCAGCTACCAACGGCCTATCCGCCGGAACCTGGGTCATCGACCCCGCCCATTCCACCCTCGAGTTCTCCGTGCGACACCTGATGGTGAGCAAAGTGCGCGGGCGCTTCACCGACTTCTCCGGCAAGCTCGTCGTGCACCCCGACGGCAGCGCCGACGCCGAGGTCGAGATGAAGGCCGCCTCGATCACCACCGACAACGCCCAGCGCGACGGCCACCTGGCCACCGCGGACTTCTTCGATGTGGCCAACCACCCGATCGCCACCTTCAAGGCCACCGGTTTCAAGGCCCTGAGCACCGAGTTCTCGGTCACCGGCGATTTCACCATCCGGGGCAATACCCACCCGGTCACCCTCGATGTCGAATTCCTCGGCACCGGTCCCGGCATGGCCGACGCGCCCGTCGCCGGTTTCACCGCGACCGCCACCATCAACCGCCGCGATTTCGGTCTCACCACCGAGATGCCGATGGCCGACGGTGGCGCCGTGATCGGCGACAAGATCAACCTCTCACTCGATGTCGAGGTCGGCTTGCAGAGCTGATCCGGGGCGAGGGGTGCGATCTCCGGCAGCACGCGACGACACCACCGGCGGGCCGCGACGTGTCGGCGTGCCCGTCCTCGCCCGCCCGGCTCGACGCGGATACGCGCGCCGCGCCGGGTTGCTCATGTCGAGGGCACTCGCGGCGGCGACCGCGACGGTGGTGCTCACCGGCACCGCCATGGCCTGGTCGGCGATCCAGGACGTGCAGACCGGCTTCACCCACTCCACCGCGCTCGAGGTCAACGCGCCGCGCTCGGTCGGCGGCGCGCTCAACATCCTGCTGATCGGCCTCGACACCCGAAAAGACCTCGACGGCAACGACTTACCGCCCCACATCCTCGAGCAGTTGCACGCCGGCGACGGCAGCAACGGCGGCTACAACGCGAATTCGCTGATCCTGCTGCACATTCCGGCCGACGCGAGCCGGGTCGTGGCCTTCTCGATCCCGCGCGACAACTACGTCCAGGTCGCCGACATCCCCGGCTACGAGCACATCAAGATCAAAGAGGCGTACGGGCTGAAGAAGGCCGCGGTGCAGTCGATGCTGATCGAGCAGGGCGAACACGATCCGGTGACGCTCGAACGCCGAGGTCGCGAGGCGGGCCGCGCGTCCATCGTGAGCACCGTCCGCGACCTCGTCGGGGTGCCGATCGACCACTTCGCCGAGATCTCCCTCGCCGGGTTCTACGACCTGGCGGGCGCGATCGGCGGCGTGGAGGTGTGCCTGAACAATCCCGTCGACGACAGCGCGTACTCCGGCGCGGTGTTCCCGGCAGGCCGCCAGCACCTCGACGGCGCGCAAGCCCTGGCGTTCGTGCGCCAACGCCACGGACTCCAGCACGGCGACCTCGACCGCACCCACCGCCAGCAGGCCTTCCTCGCCTCGGTCGCCCGCTCGCTCACCGCCTCCGGGACGCTGACCGAACTGAGCAAACTGGCCTCGCTGCTGGATGTGGCGCACCGCAACATGGTGCTCTCGCAGGGCTGGAATCTGTTCGACTTCGCCCGCGACCTCGGCGCCGCGGGCTCGGTGCCGGTGCAATTCCAGACGCTGCCGGTAGTCGGGTACGACGTGATCAACGGCCAGGACGTGAACATCATCGACCCGGCCGCGATCAAACGACAGGTGCGGGCGGCGTTCGGGGTCGATACCGATTTCGCCCTGAGTGTGGACCCGCCGCCCGCCACCGACTCGCTGCCGCCGACGGATGGGGGACCGCCCGTATCGGCCAGAGCCGTGTCCACCGGGGTGGAAGACGAAATCCCCTGCGTCGACTGAGTTTCCGGCCTGCTTCTCACACCTGCGTCACATCCGGATACGCGTCCTGGCGATACCCCCCGCGCAGCGTCCCGTCCAGATACGCCGCCCGACAAGCCCGCCGCGCGATCTTCCCGCTCGAGGTCCGCGGAATCGACCCCGCGGGCACCAGCAGCAGATCCCGCACCATCACCCCGTGCCTGCGCGCGATCGCCGCCCGCGCCACCTCCACGATCGGCCCCGGCTCCAATTTCGCCGCGCCCGTGCCCCTTTCGGCCACGATCACCAACTGCTCGGCCTCGGGATCGGCGGCCTCGGGCGCCGCCTGCGCGGGCAACTCCCCCGCCCGCACCGAGAAGGCCGCGATGAAGCCCGGTCGCAGGGCCGAACTCGCTTCCTGCGCGGAGTATTCGAGGTCCTGCGGGTAGTGGTTGCGGCCGTCGACGATCACCAGGTCCTTCACCCGACCGGTGATGAACAGCTCGCCGTCGTGATACGCGCCGAAGTCGCCGGTCCGCATCCACTTCGCGTCCTCGGGCGTGCCCTCGGCGCGGCTGCCCACCGGCACCCGCGCGCGCACCCGAGCGTGGAAGGTCTGCTCGGTCTCGGCCGGTCGACCCCAGTATCCGACGCCCATATTGTCGCCGTGCAACCAGATCTCGCCGACCTCACCGTCGCGCCGCTCCACCCCGGTCTCGGGGTCGACGATCACCGCCCACTGCGAGCGCGCCACATACCCGCACGACACCTGCGCCACCGCGTCGGCGGCGTGCTCGTCACACTCCACCATCCGCCCCGCGTTCAACTGCCCGCGATCGACGTAGACCACCCGCGCCTCGTCGTCGCGCTTGGTCGCCGAGACGAACAGCGTCGCCTCGGCCATCCCGTAGCAGGGCTTGATCGCGGTCTTGGACAGCCCGTAGGGCGCGAACGCCTCGTTGAACTTGCGCATCGAGGCCACCGACACCGGCTCGCTGCCGTTGATCAGCCCGATCACATTCGACAGATCGAGGTTCTCGTCCGCCTTGGGCAGCCCCCGCGTAGCCGCGTGCTCGAACGCGAAGTTCGGTGCCGCGGAATAGATCTCGGCCCCGTCGGCCTGGGCGGCCAACTCCTTGATCCAGCGCGCGGGCCTGCGCACGAACGCGCTCGGCGACATGATGGTGATGAACTTGCCGCCGATGGTCGGCAGGATCACCGTGAGCAGCCCCATGTCGTGGAACAGCGGCAACCAGGTGACCCCGCGCGCGTTCTCGGTGATCCCGATGGCATCGATCATCTGCAACAGGTTGGTGCCCACCGAGCGGTGCGTGATCTCCACCCCGGCGGGCACCCGGGTGGACCCGGAGGTGTACTGCAAGTAGGCGACACTGTCGATATTGATGTCGGGCCTGCGCCACCGCGCGCCGACCGTATCCGGAATCGCCTCGACCGCGATGATTCTGGGCCGCTGCGCCGCGGGCAGTTCCCGGAAGAAGTTCCGCACGCCCGCCGCCGCGCTACCGACGGTGAGCACCGCGGCGGGCTCGCAGTCGCCGAGCACCGCGCGCAACCTGTCGCTGTGGCCCTGCTCCTCCGGATCGAACAGCGGCACCGCCACATTGCCCGCGTACACCGCCGCGAACAACGCCACCACATAGTCGAGCCCTTGGGGCGCCAGCACCGCCACCCGGTCGCCGGGCCGGGTCACCTGCTGTAGACGCGCGGCCACCGCGCGCAATCGCACGCCGAATTCCCGCCAGGTCAGCTCCTGGTATCGACCCTCCCGTTCGGTCGAATAGTCGATGAAGCGGTAGGCCAGGTCGTCGCCGTTGGCCTCGCTGTGTTTGTCGACGAAGTCGATCAAGGTCTGATCACCGGGAATCCGGATGGTCCCGAGTTCGTCCACATAGTCGTCGAAAGTCTCGCCGATCATTCCCCATCCTTTTCACCGCCGTAATGACCACTGCCCGCCGTAATCACGGCAAATCGTCAATACCGCCCGAACGAGATCGCCACATTGTGGCCGCCGAATCCGAAGGAGTTGTTCACCGCGTAATCGATCCGCCCGCGCCGCGCCTGCCCCGACACCACATCCAGATCGATGGCCGGGTCCTGATTGTCCAAATTCAGGGTGGGCGGAATGATCCCGTCGCGCACACTGAGCACCGTCAGCACCGATTCGAGCGCGCCGACCGCGCCGATCGAATGGCCGAGTGCCGATTTCGGCGCGTACACCGAGGCGTGCGAACCGATGGCCTTGGCGATGGCGTTGGCCTCGGCGGTGTCCCCGATCGGGGTGGCGGTCGCGTGGGCGTTGATGTGGGTCACGTCGGTGCGGGTGATCCCGCCGGTCTGCATCGCCCGCGTCATCGCGCGCGCGGCGCCGGTGCCCTCGGGATCCGGTGCGACGAGGTGGAATCCGTCGGAGGTGACGCCCGCGCCGAGCAGCCGCGCGTGGATCGTCGCGCCGCGCGCCTTGGCGTGCTCCTCGGTCTCGATCACCATCATCGCGCCCGCCTCGCCGAAGACGAAGCCGTCGCGATCGACGTCGAACGGCCGCGACGCCGCCTTGGGATCGTGGTTGCGGGTGCTCATGGCCCGCATCTGGGTGAACGCCGCGATCGGCACCGCCTGGATGGACCCCTCCACCCCACCGGTGACCACCATGTCGGCATCGCCCATCACGATCATCCGCCACGCGTTGGCGATCGCCTCCGAACCCGACGAGCACGCCGAGACCGGCGTGTAAACCCCTGCGCGAGCACCCAATTCGATGCCGACACAGGCCGCGGGACCGTTGGGCATGATGGCCTGCACGGTGAGCGGGGAGACCTTGCGGTAGCCGCCGTTGCGCAGCCGGTCGCGCGCGTAGATCAGCGATTCCGCGCCGCCGAGCCCGGTGCCGATCGAGACGCCGAGCCGATCGCCGTCGACCTCGGGATTGCCTGCGTTGCGCCATACTTCGCGCCCGAGCACCACGGCCATCTGCTCGACATAGGACAGTTTGCGCGCCTCTTCGCGGGTGAGCGAGAGGGCAGGCGAGACCTTCAGATGGCCGCCGATCCGCACCGGCAACTCGAACTCGTCGATGAAGGCATCCTCCAAGACGTCGATTCCGCTCTCGCCGTTGAGCAGACCCTTCCAGGTCGAGTCGACGTCACCCGCGATCGACGTGGTCGCCGCCAGGCTCGTGACCACGATATCCGTCATAATTTTTCGCTCACTCTCTCTAGCTATGCCACGACTGATCGGGAACCGCTGATGGAGCTGAACCGGTGGAGCGTATCCGCACACGGCGCGACGCGCCCAAATTCTTCGCACGGCGCTCGAGCGCACCGTGTCGTTTCCAGGCGTTCGCTTTTCAGGTGCGCGAGGCCGGGTCTATTGTGACGACGGGCAACACTACCGGACCGACGCAAGTCTCGCTTTTCACTGACCGGAAAGGGCAAACGAGCGTGGCACCGAACCTGACCCAACTGGAACTACTGATCGAGCTCGAACCCGTCGCCGCGAGCAATGTCGACCGCCATCTGGCGATGGCCAAGGACTGGCACCCGCACGATTATGTGCCGTGGGAACGTGGCCGCAACTTCGCCGCGCTGGGCGGAATCGATTGGGAGCCAGAGCAATCCGGGCTCAGCGAACTCGCCAAGGCGGCGATGGTCACCAACCTGCTCACCGAGGACAATCTGCCCTCCTATCACCGTGAGATCGCCGAGAACTTCTCCCGCGACGGAGCGTGGGGCACCTGGGTCGGCCGCTGGACCGCCGAGGAGAACCGCCACGGCATCGTGATGCGCGACTACCTCGTGGTCACCCGCGGCGTCGACCCCGTCGCGCTCGAGCAGGCTCGGATGATCCACATGACCACCGGGTATTCGGCGATGGCCGTGGTCGATGACAAGGCCCCTGGCTTCGACGTCAATTCCGCTTCGGGCGCGGGATTCCTGTTCTCGGTCGCCTATGTGACATTCCAGGAGTTGGCCACCCGGGTGAGCCACCGCAATACCGGTCGCGTGTGCGACGACCCCGTCGCCGACCGGATGCTGGCCCGCATCGCCGCCGACGAGAACCTGCACATGATCTTCTACCGAAACCTGTGCGCCGCCTCGCTGGACCTGGCCCCCGACCAGACCATCGAGGCGATCAACACCATCGTGCAGAACTTCCAGATGCCCGGTGCCGGCATGCCGGGCTGGCGACGCAACGGCGTGCTGATGGCCAAGCACGGCATCTACGACCTGCGCCAGCATCTGGAAGAGGTCCTGCTGCCGGTGCTGCGCAAGTGGAACATCTTCGAGCGCACCGACTTCGGGCCGCGCGGCGAGGCGGCGCGTGAGAGTCTCGCCGCCTTCCTCGAGCGGTTGCGCGGCGATGTGCTGCGGTTCGAGGAGCAGCGGGATCGTTCCCTGGCGCGCGCGGCGCAACGCGGCCGCCAACTCGTGTGAGCCGTCCGGCCCGGTCGCTATCTGGCCGGGTCGCGACGGGTGTCGTTCTTCTTGCGATACATCGCCGCGTCGGCGGCGTGCACCAATTCGTCCACCTCGCTGGGTAATTCGGCGAAATACGCGGTGCCGATGCTGGCGCCGACCGCGAGCATGTGCCCGTCCACCTCCAGCGGCTCGATGAGCGCGGCCAACAGTTCGTCGGCCAGTCTCGCCAACGGCGTTTCGCCGGAACAGTTCTCGACCAGCACCAGGAACTCGTCACCACCGATCCGGGCGGCGAACGCGTCCACCGGGCGCGCCACCTCGCGCATCCGATCGGCCACCACCGTCAGCACCCGGTCGCCGATCGCGTGCCCCCACAGATCGTTGATCTCCTTGAAACCGTCGAGGTCGAGGTAGCAGATCCCGATCGGCGACCGCGCGTGCGCGAGCCGGTTGAACAGGTGCGGACGGTTGGGCAGGCCGGTGAGCGCGTCGTGGTTGGCGTCGTGCCACAGCTGGTCGGCGAGCTGTTTGCGCTCGGTGACGTCGACCGCCACCCCGATCAGGAACTCGATGCCGCCGTCGGTGCCGCGCACCGCCGACATCGACAGGTCGATCGCGGTCACCCGGCCGTCGGTGTGCAGGTGCTCGGTCTCGGTGCGGAAACTCTCGGACTCGCCCGCCACCATGAGTTGGAGTTGCTCGAACGCGAAGGTGAGATTCTGCGGGCCGAGGATGTCGGCGACGGTGCGCCCCGGCATGGTCTCCGGGGTCTGACCGAGCATCTGGGCCATGGTGGCGTTGCAGTTGACCACCCGACCGGTCATGTCGACGGTGCCGATCCCGACCAGCGCGCCGTCGAACACCGCCTCGAACCGGGCCTCCGACAGCGCGCGGCGGGTGTCGGCCTCCTGCGCGGCGTCGAGCACCGCCGCCAACGTCTGCTCCTGCTCCTCGAGCGAGGCGCCCCGCAGCGCGGCGGTGAAGCCCGCCGCGAAATCGGCGGCCAAGCCGATCGCCCGATCGCGGATCCGTGGCAGCGCCGGATCGTCGGGACCGTCGGCGGCGACCTCGACCAGCTCGGCGGCGAGGATGCGCACCGAGCGACTCACCGCCGCGGGATCGCGATAGTTGACGGCGACCAGCATGCGCGCGGCCCGGCGCGCGATATCGGGATCCTCCCCGCCGCGCACCGCGTCGATCAGCCCGATGCACACCGCCGCCAGCATCTCCTCGATCTGGGTGCGGTTGAGGGTGGGAGCGACGACGCCGTCGAGGGCGTCGGCCCACCGACGCGCCAACTCCCACGACCCCACTGCCTCATCCACCTGTCATCGTGTACCGCCCGCCTTGTCCAGGCGGCTCAATCCTTGCGCGCGACCCCGCCGAGCCCCAGCGATCGGCCGGGCTTCTCGTGCTGATCGCGATCCGATTCGGGCCGCCACAGCGGCAACTCGACCACACCGGGTTCGATCGACCCCCACCCCTGGAACAGTGCCACGATCTCTTCCTTGGACCGGAAGTGGATACCGACCTTGGACTGGTTCACCGAATGTGTCCCCAGCTTACCGGCGTCGTCGGGCCGAAGCTCGGAGGTGAGATGTGAAATGGCAATGAAACTGCCCGGCGCGACCACCTCCCGCAGCGCGGCGACCTTGCCGATCGGATCGTCGTCGGCGGCGACCAGGTGCAGCACCGCGATCAGCAGCAAGCCCACCGGTTCGTCGAAGTCGATCAGCCCGGTCTCGCGCACCGCGGCGATCAGATCATCGGGTTTGCGCAGGTCGGCCTCGATCGCGCCCGCCCGCTCGTTGCCGGCCAGGATGGTGCGCGCGTGCGCGACCGCGACCGGATCGATGTCGACGTAGAGCACCCGGGCCAGCGGATCGATCTCGTGCACGATCTCGTGCACATTGCCCGCGGTGGGGATGCCCGACCCGATGTCGAGGAACTGCCGGATCCCGGCGTCGAGCATGAACCGCACCGCCCGGCGCAGGAAGGCACGATTGCTCAGTGCCAGCCGAGGCAGGTCAGGGACCATCTTGATGGCCGTCTCCGCCGCTTCGCGATCCACCGCGAAGTTGTGCGAACCGCCGAGTAGCGCGTCATACATTCGCGCCGGACTCGGATACTGCATGTCGACACCTTCGGGCGCCCACTGTGGCCTCTGCACGTCCACTCCCCGTTCCGCCCTGTTCGGCCCTCCCGAGACTTCCGCCGGGAGACTGGCCCACGAGCCTGTAGCGATCGGACCGACGGAATCTGTGTCGGTACACGGCTGAGCGTACCCGCGCGGTGACTCAGGTTCTTGCGAAGCGAGCGCTACTGAGCGGGGCCGAACGGTTTCGCCCAGAGGGGCGCGACATCGGGAGTCATGGTGGCCACCACCGGGATTCCGGCGTCGAGGAAGTTGTCCAGGGCGCGGCGCATATGGTCGGCGGAGGTGATCAGCACCGCCTTGGTCACGCCGAGCGCGGCCATCATCCGGGCGGAGAACGCGGCGTTCTGGACCGTCGAACCCGCCTCGGTCTCGGCGTGCAGCCGATCCCTGGCGATGCCACGGACATTGAGCCAGTCGGCCATCACCTGGGCTTCGGTGATGCCGTTGCGCGGGTTGCCGCCGGTCACGATCACCGGCGAGGCCGGGGACATGAAGGCCTGAATCAGGGCCGCGTGCAAGCGATTTCCGAGTTCGGGGCGCATGGTGCCGTCGGGGAGCAACCCGTAGCCGAGGACCACGATCGCGGTCTCGGGACCGTAGGTGGCGGGCAGATCGATGCCGGCGATATCGGCCACCGCATCGACCACCCCGATCAGCGGATCCGGTTCGGCCGTCACGGGCGGTGCGGTGGCGACCAGCGCGCCGAGCAGCGCGGCGGGCACGGCTACCGCGGCCGCGCGACGACGCAGTGTCTGGTGAGTGCGGAACCAATCCATGGGGACCTCCCGAGGCGACGTCGCATAATCGTCGCGCACCGAGGCGCCGCGCATGAGGCTTTTTGAAATGTTGCATCTTCGCTTTGAAAGCAGTCACCGCGGAAGGCCGAAAGCCCTCCGGCCGCAACCGGAGGACCTTCGCGCCGAGGTCAGAACGGTTGGCCGGACAGCAGTCCGAGCAGCATGATCGGGAGCGCCACCAGGGGGAACAGCGCGGAGCGAAACAGTACCGCCTCCCCGAAACTCGGCCGGCGGCTCCCGAAGGTGTGCGTTCTCGATCGGGCATGCGGTCTGTAATTCGTTGCGCTCTGGGCGTGCCCGGTGAGTTACCCATGTGCCCGCGAAATCAGTTGTCACGGGAACGCAAAAAG
>NZ_JBHSQN010000012.1:0-105753 GCF_042658545.1 Nocardia lasii | reverse complement strand
CACTGCCGGAACATCATTGCGAAAGGCCCCCAGCATTGCTGGGGGCCTCTTTGCGTTCGGCGATCAATCCGCCTGATCGGCCCGCGCCATCACCTCGCTGTATTCCTCGAGGTCGATCTCCTCGGCCGTGACAATCTTGGTCCCGTTGTAGACGTCGCGGTCGATCTCATCATCGGCGTTGGCCACCAGCATCGCGACGAACGTATCGCCGTTCACGTTCAGGAACGTGCGGAAGATGCCCGCGAACCAGTCGACCGCGATCAGCAGACCGACCGCCTCGAACGGCAGGTCGAGCGAGGTGGCGAGGAACATGGCCACGACCGGGAACCCGCCGGGAACGGTGATCGTGCCCATGTTCAGCAGAATCGCCAACCCGATGCCGAGCACGATCTGCCCGATGCTCAGGTCGACGCCGCCCGCCTGCGCCAGGAACATCACGACGATCATGTAGTTGAGCACGGCCCCGTACGAGCCCATCGTCAACCCGATCGACAGGGTGAAGTTCGCGATCTTCTGGCTGACGCCGACCTTCTCGACGGTGTTCTTCAGCACCGCAGGAAACGTCACCGCCGAGCTCGTCGTGGTGACCGCGATCGTCGTCTGCTCGGCGAGCTTCTCGGGCAGCTTCAGTGGGTCCAGGCGCGTGCGCGCAGTCACCACCGCGACGAACAGCGCGAACAGGATCACCACCCCGAGCAGCGTTGTGCCCAGGTACTTCAGCGTGGTGGTGACCACCGCGAACCCGACATCACCGGCGAGCGCGGCGAGCAGACAGAAGACACCGATCGGCGCGAGCGTCATGACCAGCCGGATCATGGTGAGCACGATCTGCTGGACCTGGTCGATGAAGGTGAGCACCGAGGTGTCGCCGGTCTTGTTGATCTGCTTGCGCAGCGCGATGCCGAACAGCAGCGAGAAGATGATGATCGGCACCATCGTCGCCGTCGACATCGCGTTGAACACGTTGGTGGACACGAAGTTCAGCAAGGTCTCCTGCCACCCCAGCGCCTTGTCCGCGGACG
This sequence comes from Nocardia lasii, assembly GCF_042658545.1. Taxonomy (NCBI): domain Bacteria; kingdom Bacillati; phylum Actinomycetota; class Actinomycetes; order Mycobacteriales; family Nocardiaceae; genus Nocardia; species Nocardia lasii. Next base: position 104,731 of record NZ_JBHSQN010000012.1, on the reverse strand, counting down.
CCTTCAACGAGGAATCCAGCTCCCCGGCGAACACCATCCCCGCCCCCGGCCGGATCACCACGCTCAGCCCCCACGCCAACACCGCCGCGACGAACGAGAACCCGAGCATCCACTTGAACGTCCGGAACGCGACCTTCCCGGTGCCCGCCCCCGCCATCGACCCGGTGGCCACGATCACCGACGCCATCACCAGCGGCACGATCGACATCTGGATCAACCGGATGAAGATGTCCCCGATGAACTTCAGATTCGCGGCCCACTCGCCGACTACGAGCCCGAACACGAGCCCCCCGACGGCTCCCACCCCGATCTGGAGTGCGGGATTGGATAGAGTTTTCATCGGATCCTCCTGACCTGCCACCGGCAGCGTGGATGCCGACGTACTCGCCGACACCGCTCTGTCGCCAGTGTGTGCCGGGTGAGCTGCGCGGCGATGGCAGGTGGGTTGCCGGTGCGTATCCTCGGCGATATATCGATCCGCCCGGATCGTGAATCAGCCTTCGGCGCAGTGAAATTGCGTTCAGCTTCCGGGAGGTCGTCGAGCTGGTATTTTTGCGCTATCGCTCGAGAGCACTTGGAGGGGGCCATGGAGCGTGGTCACGAGTTCACTGTTGTTCTGCCCGGTCACGGCACCTATCGCGTCAAGCTGCTCGAAGGTGTCGAGATCGACGATCAGGCCGGCGAGACTGTCGGCCACTGGTCGGCCTTCGACCTGCACGCGCGAGGTGACAGCGCGGGCACGGTCTATCAGGAGCTACTCGGCGGCCTGCAACAGCGGATCGCCGCTGGCCCCGGCACCCCCGAGTTCGACGCGTTCGCGGCCTACGTGCGGGAGCGCGGTTCCCGGCTGTCCGACGAGGAAGTAGCCGCCCGGGAACTGGCGCAGGTGCGCGAGACCAGTGTGCGATGGCAGGTCACCGACGACGAGCAGTATGTCGTAAACCTCTGGCGCGACGCCGAATTGCAGCGAGACGGCGACACCGTCACCGTGCGCGCATTCGAGCTCGAGGCCACCGGCGAACGTCCCGGCCAGGCCTTACAGGCACTGACCGAAGCCGTCTCGATGGCATCCGGCAAGCACGACGCCCCAGGACCCCGCTTCGACGAGTTCACGACCTGGGTCCGCGCCAACGGCGACCGCGTCTCCGCGGAAGCCCTCGCGCAAGAAGCGAAAGACCTACAGGACTACCTCACCGCCCGCGACCAACTGGCCCCCATCACCCCCGACGATATCGAGGCGGAGAGCTCGACAGGCGTCCCCCTGCTGGTCGACTTCTGGGCCGCCTGGTGCGGCCCCTGCCGCCAAGTGACACCCGTCCTGGCGAGCCTGGCCGACCAGTGGGCCGGTCGCCTCCTGGTCCGAAAGATCGATGTCGACCAGTTCGCAGGCATTTGGGAGAAATTCGAGTTCCGAGGCATCCCCGCCATGCTGATGTTCAAGGACGGCAAGGAAATCCACCGCGTCATCGGCTTCGGCGGCAAGGACAACTTGATCGCCGAGCTCGAACCACACCTGGCCCCGCTCGACCACTAGTCAGGTTCGGCTGCGCTACTACGGATTCGGAGGGGGGAATATGAGAGCGCGCGAGTTCATCTGTGCAACAGTCGTATTCGCGTCGACCACCCTCACAGGATGTGCGCAAACAGTGAACGGCACCGCCGTCGCCGCCACCCACCAAGACCCCCGCACCGACCAGCACTCCCTCACCGGAACCTGGATCGGCTCCTACCAGTGCGCCCAGGGCACAACCGGCCTCACCCTGACCGTGCACCCGAACACCCAGGCAGACTTCACCTTCTACCCCCTACCGGAAAACCCCACAGTCGCCTCCGGCACCTTCACGATGACCTGGCAAGCCGAACCAGCCCGAATCCTCTTCCGACAGTCCACCTGGACCACCAGACCAGCCTCCTACCTCATGGTCGACCTCATCGCCGACCGCACAGAGAGCACCACCGTGCTCAGCGGCACGGTAATCGGCACAGGCTGCACGACCTTCTGGCTGAAGAGGGACGTGACGTGACCACCGAAACAACAACCCCCGATGAGTCGGCGAGGTTCCGCAGTGGAGTTCGTTCCGAGAGGAGCGACGCGGACTGGCACGCGAAGGCGAACAGTCCGCGTCGAGCGAAGTCGGCTGGCATCAGCGGCGCCCTCACTCCGTCGGGGGTAGGCCGAGCGCGCACAAGGTCGCCATGGGCGCCGGTGGAGAGCAGGCTCAGAGCCGCTGTGGGCAATGGGCCATCGGGATTCGTCGCGTGACTCGCCATGTGGCGGTCGAGTGCTCGTGGTCTCCGTGCGAGCTGGGTCATGGCGCGATGCCACGCGAGTTCCCACGGCGCGGCGTCATCGGCGCCGAGTACGCCAACATCGAACGTGCACCGAACCGATATCGTCGACAACGGCAGAGCTCCGTTCGGTAATCAAGGTCACTCCTGTTGGTAGCGATATCTCGGCGAATGCCCTGCGGCGCACGGATGTTCGAGGCAGTCATGGGTGCATCCATTGCCGATGGCTCGACTGGGCGAGGAACTACTGGGCGATAGGCACAAAACAGACACTGATCTCCCGTCCGCAGAAGTCCGGCGGCAAGAACTACTCCTGAAAGGGTTTCTCAGTTCGTTGTCGAACCGGAGGATCCGGATAGCGATCAGACAGTGACGGGCGCGAATCCGGATGCCGCGCCCAGGCCGCCCCGCCGGAACGGGCTGTGACGCGCGCTATTCCAACAGTGTCGAGATCTGCCCACTCCAGGTGACAACCAACTGGTCGCGGGCCCGGCTGGCCGCGACATAGAGCAGCGATCGTTCGCGTCGTTCGGCTTCCTCGCGCTCCTCGATCGGGACACCACGCACACTGGGACGCGACGGGACGTGTTCGTTGTCGATGCCGGCCAGCACCACGCACCGGAACTCCAAACCCTTGGACCGGTGCATTGTCAGCACCGCGACGTGGTTCTCGGGTGGCACCGTGTCATCGAGAATCTCTGCCGTGATTCCTCGTTCGCCCAGCGCGCGCACTACTGTGCCCCGCTCGCGCACGCCGCGGGTGAGTACCGCGACGTCGCCACGCCCGATGTCGTCCTCGTTGATCCAGGTGTCGAGCTGGTCCGCTATCGCCCGCAGCTCGGCGGTAGGGGAGTCGCATCGGATCAGTGCGGGTGCCGGGCCGAGCCGGGCGGAGGTGTAGCCAGCCGTAGATTCCTCGCCGTCGGCGAGATCGTTGTAGGTCGTGCCATCGAGGATCCCGACCGCGAAACGCAGGTTCTGTGCTGTGGTTCGGTAGTTGAGGGTGAGTTTGCCGGAGCGTCCGCCGCGCACATTGATCCCGAATCGGCTGAGCACGACTGGCTGGCCGTAGATGCGCTGGTGGGAGTCCTCGGCGATGAACAGGTCGTTGGCTCCCTCGGCGACGAGGGCGCGCAGCAGTGTCCAGTGGGTGGCGTGTAGGTCTTGGGCCTCGTCGACGATGACGTGGTCCGCGAGCCGTTCGCCAGTGGTTTCGGCGCGATGGCGCAAATCTGCTGTCGCGAGCGCGAGTACCTCGGGAAAATTCAGTCGACCGTCGATCCGACCGAGGCGGCGGAACTGAGTGATCAGCTGCCACACCGCGTTGCGTTGGGATCGGCTCAGGCGCACGCCGCGTCCCGCTCGCGGCACCTTCAGGTACTGGGCCTGTGTCGTCACCTGATTTCCGAGCACTACGTTGACGTATTCCGTTGTCAGGAAACCCGGTTGGGCCAGCCGGAGGTCCAGGTTGTGCTCGGTCGATGAAATGGCCTCCGCCCAACCGATATCGGGTGCCACGGTCTGGCCTCGACGGCGGGGCGCGTCGGTGTCGAACACGGTGCGAAACGCGTGGTCGAGGTCGGGAGTGGCTCGCAGATACGCGGCGGCCAACCTGTCGATCCCGGCGACGAATATGCCGCGGTCGCCCGGCTTCTCGGCCAGGGTGACACTCGGGTCGAGGGCGAGCAGGCTGTCGCGAAGCCCCTGAGCGAGGGTCTTGTTGAAGGTCGTGAGCACGATCCGCGCGTCCGGGTTCCGCCGCGCGAGCAGTCGCGCGCGGTGCAGGGCGACAATGGTTTTGCCGGTTCCGGCGCCCCCGGACAGCCGGAAGGTGCCACGGTGATCCTGCTCGACGAAGCGACGTTGCGTCGGATGCAGGAAGGTCCGCCAGGCTGCGAAATCACCGCCTTCGATCACCCTGCGCAGCTCGTCGTTGTCGTCGATGAGGGTGAACTGCATCTGGCTGGCCGGATGGGTGAGGGCGGCGAGGATCTGGTCGTTGTCATCGAGTGGCGCCCCGGACCGTGGTTCGGCCAGACCGAGGAGATCGCGAACCTGATCGATCGAACGTCCCACGGCCAGTTCGAGTATCGCGTTCTGTTGCCAGGCGAGGTCTGCGGACTGTGCCACCGCGAACACCCCGTCCTGATCCGGGGCCGCGAGCACGTCGTCGGCCAATTCGGCGGCGAGACCGAGGCGGTCGGTGAGTTCGTCGACGGTGTAGCCGACGCGCGCCAGATAGCCGAGCGTCGGTGCCGCGCCGGATCGCGGGGACGGACCCGGCACATCGGGTCGTGGCTGCCCGGCATCGAGCTGGCTGACGATGCCCTCCAGGACGCCGTTGATCGGATTGACCCGCAATCTCGCCTGCTCCGCGATCTTGTTGGCGACGTCGTGTTTCCACGTTCCGAGGTAGATATAGGTCGGTTCGCCGAATCGGTCGTCGATCCGGAACATGACGGCCCGGAAATTCAGATCGACCCGTCCCGTGCGGACGCGGGCGTCGGCGGCGCCGCGCAGTGGCTCGATGTGCAGGCCGGGCGCGGTGTCGTCGGCGCGCAGTTTCTCGAAGAACTCGCAGACCTTGTCCTTGATCGATCCGTCGATCTTCGGCATCGACTTGTCGTTCTGTAGAACGAGATTGGCCATGCGCGGTTCACTCCACTCCGGTCACACCGCGACCGCGGTTCGCAACAGTGCCGACGCTCGCCCACTCCACGTCACGACAAGCTGATCGCGGGCCCGGCTGGCCGCGACGTAGAGCAGGGACCGCTCCCGCAGCTCGGCCTCACCGCGCTCTTCTTCCGGCGCCTCGCTCAGCACCGATTTGGCGGGCACATGCGCGTCGTCGACACCGGCGAGGATCACCTTGGCGAACTCCATGCCTTTGGCCCGGTGCATCGTGAGCACTTGCACATGACCGGGGCCCGCTGGATTGTCATCGAGCACACGGGCTTCGATGCCACGCTCGCCCAACGCCCGGACGAACTGGCTGCGCTCGTTGCGGCCCCTGGTCAAGATCGCGATGCTCGACGCCTCGACATCGTCGTCGAGCCACTCTCGGACCAGTTCGGAGACTCGGTCGAGTTCCTCGGACAGCGAAGCGCATTCAACAAGAACGGGTTCGGGGCCGGTGCGGGCGGATCGATAGCCGTGGGTCGTCTCGTCCGCCTCCTCCAGATCCTGATAGTCGCCGCCGGCGAGGATATCGACCGCGAAGCGCAGATTCTCCGCGGTTGTCCGGTAGTTCAGGGTAAGTCGGCGGGAGCGGCCGATGATCTTCACCCCGAGCCGTCCGAGGACGACCGGCTGGCCGAAGATCCGCTGGTGGGAGTCCTCGGCAATGAACAGGTCATCGGGGCCCTCGGCGACCAGCGAGCGCAGCATGGCCCAGTGGGTGGCGTGCAGGTCCTGGGCCTCGTCGATGATGACGTGGTCGGCGAGGAACTGCTCCGTCTCGGTGTCGCGGCGGCGCAGGTACTCCGCTGCCAGCGCGAGTACCTCCGGGAAGCTGACGGTTCCATCCATCCGGCTGTGTCGGCGGAACGCTTCCATCAGTTTCCAGACCGCCAGGCGCTGTGCGCGGTTCAGGCGCACGCCGCGCCCGGCGCGTGCCACCTTCGCGTACTCCGCCACCGTGGTGACCTTGTTGGCCAGGACGACGGCGGTGTACTCGTTGTCGAGGAATGTCGGCGTGGTCAACCGTGAATCCAGTGTGGTTTCCACTGATTTGGTGACCTCGCGCCAAACCTTGGTCGTGTCGGTGCGTCGTGTCGAGACCGCCGTGGCGCTGCCAAGGACCGATTCGGCGACCGGAACGAGATCGCCCGCGCGCGCGAGAACGTCGCTGGCGAGTTTGTCGACACCGTCGATGTAGATGCCGGGCTCGCCCGGAGCCGACGCGATAGTGATGTCTGGTTCGAGTGCGAGCAGGTCCGTGTGCAGCTGGCGGGCCAGCGTTCGGTTGAACGTGGTGAGGACGATGCGGGCATTCCTGTGCCGCCGCCACAGGTTTCGTGCCCTGTGCAACGCGACGACAGTCTTGCCCGTTCCCGCGCCTCCGGAGAGTCGGAAGGCGCCGTTGTAGCGCTTCTCGGCGTAAGCGCGCTGTTCGGGATGCAGGAAGGTCCGCCACGCCGCGAAGCTGCCGCCTTCGATGACACGTCGGAGTTCGTCGGTGTTCTCGCCGATATAGGTGAAGCGGAGCTGGGATGCCGGATGGGTGAGCGCCTGCAGGATCTGTTCGTCCTCGCCCGAGCTCGGGTCGACGGGATTCTCGTCGAGGCGAAGCTTCGCCCGGATCTCGGAGATCGCGACGCCGCAGGCCAGTTCGAGAATCGCCGAGCCCTGCCAGCACTCCACCTCCGCGGCGAGGTCGTTGATCTCGTTGTCGTCGACGGCCGCGAGGACCTTCGCCGCGAGCGCTGGGGCGAGTCCGAGTTCGTCGGTGAGCTGGGTGAGCGTGAAACCCGACTCGGCGAGGTAGCCGCGTGGCGCCGATCGCACCGGCTCGTCGACGGTGGTGAGGGGCGCGTCCGCATCGTGCAGAACCAGATCCAAGACCCCGTTGACGGGGTTGACCCGAAGCTCGGCGCGGGGCGCCAGGTCGGCGGCCGCGGCGTCGTCCCACACACCGACGTAGACGTAGGAACCATCGCCGGTGGCGGGTACGACATGGAACAGGATCGCACTGTGCCCCAAGCCGATCCGGCCGAGGCGGACACGCTCGTCGTGCGCGCCGGGCACCGACTCGATGAGCCCGCGAGCTGTTGTCTCGTCGTTCTGAACAGTGTCGAGGAAGTCGTAGACCTTGCGTTGCACGGCCCGGTCGCGTTCGCCGCCGGTGCGGCTCGTGCTGGTCATGACGATGTGCGCCATCACATCACCCCGTTCGTTTCGAGCGCTTCGACGAGCTTCGCCGGATCCGCCGGGCAGATCGTCCAACCCTGCTCGGTCATCGTAGGAGCAGCCTCGGGGGTCTCGAGGAGAACCCCGATCCGGGCCTCGGCCCAGCCGATGTCGATGACATCACCCCGTTCGGTTTCCACTCCGAGCTCCGGCACCGGGGCGCCGACCGCTGCGAGGCCGAGGACGAGTGTGCGTTCGGCATCGGAGATGGTCTCGTCGTAGACGGCTTGCCATTCGGGGGTGAGACCTGCCCCGGTGGAGTCCGGGCCCCGGTCAGGGACCACGCTGTCGCTGGACAGCAGGCTGCGGGTGGTGACCACGTGGTCGGCGAGGCCGAGCCAGTTGGACAGTCTCAGCCATTCCTTCCACGCGTGTCCGTCGCGCAGTTCGAGCGCTTCGTCGCGATCGTCCAGCGCGATCACGGCGTCGACGACTTTCTTGTCCTTGCGCATGGCGGCGGTGAGGGTCAACGGACCGTCGGTGTAGGACCAGCACGCGTACTCGCCAGCGGCGATCTGGGATTGATTGCCTTCGAGGAGATCCAGCGCCCAGCCCGCGATGGCATCGCCGTCGCCGTGTACGCGACCGTCGAGCATGAACATCAGCGGCAGCCAGTGCGCGACGGCGTGCCAATCATCACGATGCGGGTGCTGCATGAATTCGATCAGCTGGTAGATCGGGTCGCGATCGAGGAGTTGGAACACGCCCGGTCGCAGATTCCCGTGACCGACGGTGAACTTGGCGAGTTTCGGTGTGAACCAGGATGGTTGGACTCGCTGATCATTGTTGAAGCGCTGCAGATCCTCATGACCGAACGACCACACCATCACCCCACCCGAGCGCAGGATCTCCCGCTTGCGTGCATCGTCGGCGACCCGGTTCTTGCCGGGCACCGCATGGAATCGACGACCGTCGGCGAACAGGGCGATGATGGGAACGTCCGGATCGGCGGTGCTGAGCTGGAAGTCGGGCTGACTGTTGCCCATCAGCACCTGCGGCTGGAGCTGCCAGGTCCGAATCTTGGTGCCGGGCAACCTGATCGTGGCGGTCGGGCCGTAGGTGCCCGGCTTCTCGGTCACGGTCGCGCCCATCGCGGTGAGGCGCTCGGTGAAGGCCCGATAGAACTCGCGCTCGAGCGGTGACTCCTCGCTACCGATCGGTTTGGCCGGGGTCTCCTCGGTGATCGAATCGAGCCAGGCGGTCGGATTCGGTTCGCCGTCCTGGCACGCGAGCAGGTCGTCGAGCACCTTTGCGGCGGTGATTCTGGAGACCTTATCGAGTTCGCGGGGTGGCGCGAACGGCAGCAGGCATTTGTGGCAGGCGAGCCGATCGGTGCAGCCGCAGTTCTTCACCACCTCGCGGGCCGCGACGAGCACTTCCCACACCCGTGCCGGATTGGCGAAGTCGGCGAGATATCCGGTGCCGCCGGGCACCGTGTCGTGGATGAGCAGGGCCCGCTGCTGCGGGGCGTGCAGTGCGTCGGTGATCGTGGCGACATCGAGATGTTCGGGCGAGCCGCCGATCACCTGGCGCAATCCGAGCAGGATCGCCGCGCTGAGGCTCGGGTGGGCGAACGAGTCGTATTCGAGTCGGCTGGGCAGGTGCAGCAGTACCGCCTGCGTCTGCAGGGTCCTGGCGAGCGCGATCTCCCGAACGTGCTTCTCGTCGTCGGCTTTTCGATACTTGCACCAGCTGCGATGCTCGTGCGGCTCGTTGCGACCCGCGACCTTGTCGAGTTGTCCGCAGCCCGAGCACACCCGGAACAGTCCGCCGGTCGTCGGCGCGCCCGCGATCATCCGTTTGCTGCCCTGCGAGTTGCGCCGACCCATATTGATCCAACGAATGTCCATGCGCCGCAGGTACTCCGCGCCGAAATCCTGATCGGCGACGAACCAGCGTTTGGTGATGTTGTCGGGATCGATATCGGCGGCGGTCAGCACGGTGAACGATTCCTTGCGCCGCTCGTCGCGGATATCGGTGATCGCCGCCTCGTCGCGGCGGACCTCGGCCGACACCTTCGCCATCTCGACGACCTGCAACTGCTGACTCACATCGGCGATCGCCGGACTGTGACAGCGCGGGCATTGGATCGGCGGCGGTGTCTGATCCGCGCCGTGACTGATCCCGGTCCAGCCGCACGACGGGCACACCCGCCAGGTGTGGATGGCGGACTCGCCCGCGCCCAGGTCGACGGCGTCGATCTCGACGGCCAGGCCCTGCGCGTAGAAGGTGGCGCCCGGCGCGAGTTCGGTCAGCGCGACCCGGGAGCCACGGCGATAGCTGGCGCTGTCCTCGGCGTAGTCGTTGGTATCGGGGTCTATCCAGGTGATACCCACATCGAGGGTGACCGCGTCGTCGAGCAGGGTGTAGTTGGGCAGCACGCCGTAGCGTTCGAGCACGCCGACCCAGTGTTCGGTGGTGAGTTCGTTGATGTTGCGCGACAACAGTTTCAGCGTGCCGCGCGCGGTGCGCAGGTCGCGTTTGTCGTTGTCGGTGGCGGCGGGGGAGTTGGCCCGCTGCTCGAAGTCGGGCAGGGCGGCGTCCACGGCGGTGCGTCGGTGACGCAGTTCGTTGACGTCACGGTTCCAACGGTGCACAGCCTCACGCAACAGCACCCCGAGTCGACTGTGCTCGCCGAGCCCCGGGGGAGTGGCCCAGGTTCGCAGGTTGGTCGTGGTGGTCTCGCCGAGGGCGTCGCCGAACTGGGCGAGGAATTCGTCGAGGAGCAGATCCGCGTCGTCGTCGGCCGTCTCGATGAGAGTGCCCATCCAGGTCCCCTCGTCGAAGCTCGACAAGACGTTGGTCGCGCTGCCGGGGTCCTCCGCGCCCGCCTTGCGTGCCAGCCGGTCGACGATGTGCGCGATGTACTGGCGCTGCAGGATCTCCTCGGCGGTGAGGAAGGTGGCGGGCGGTCGGACCTCGCCCTGGATCACCGACGTCGGCTCACCGAGTTTCGGCAGGTGCTCACCCCGTCCGCGCACGAACGCCAGAGCCAGGGAGTTGCCGGTGAGACGACCTGCTCGACCGACCCGCTGCAGGTAGGACGAAACAGTGCGCGGCATCGAACCGAGCATGACGGTGGACAGATCACCGATGTCGATACCCATTTCGAGGGTGGGCGTGGCGACGAGCACATTCGGTGCGGCGGGGTCGGTGGCCGTGGTCTTGAACGCGGTCTCGTATTCCAGTCGGGTCTTCGTCGGGAGCAGCGAGCTGTGTTCCCGCGCGACAACGCGTTTCATTTCCGAGCTGTCGTAGAGAGCGCGATAGAAATTGTCGTGCTTGGCGGCCCGGATGAGCGCGCCGGGGCACCGGGTGAGCAGGCAGGGCGCGCCCTCGAGCTGGTCGACCACGGTCGTGCTGCCGGGCGTCGGGGTCTGGCAGACATCGCAGACGAGCAGATACTGCCCGGTCGCCAGACCCTCGGTGTCGGGAATACCGACGAGCACCGTGTCGTGCGTCAATTGGTAGGCGGTGAGCGACTTCTCGGTGTTCGCCGTCGAGAGAATACGTTCTTCGGCGAGTACCTCGAACAGTGCCCGAGCCAGGCGTCCACCGTCGATGGGTGACACGTCGAGGCATCGCGACGCCCACCGCGCGTACCACGAGGGCGCCGCGGTGATCGGGTCGAAGCCTTCCGGGATCACACGTTGACCGACGGCGGGAAATGCCGGAGCCGGCCGGCCTTTCGGAAAGGCCGGCATGCCCTGACCCCGGGGGCGGCCGCCCCAGACCGAGTGCCGGTTCGCGTCGCGCTGGACGTATTTCGTCAACCATTCGTGGGCGATGGCGCCACGCGTGCGCATCCGTTCGGCGACACCGCGCACCCACCGCGACACCGCGGCGGCGTCGGGTTCGGCGAAACCGAGCTGGTGTTCGGTGCGGGCCAAGGCTGCTGCGCCGAGCTGCGAGACTCGCTGCGGTGAACCGAGATCGACTTCGGCGACCACGCTGCCGGTCAGCTCGAGGGTGCGTCCCAGTCGTGACTGCAAGCCGAATTCGAGGTCGATGTCGAACTGGACTCGGCGCGCCACGTTGACGGCCGCTTTCCGACGCTGTGGCGCGGGTCGGTCCGCCTGCCAGTACGCGGTGAACTCGTCATGCTCGACGATGTCGGGCGGCAACAGCCGGTATCGACGGTTCGGATCCTCACCTGCCCGCTCGATGACCGCGGCGCACAGTTCCGACAGGGTCAGCATCTGCCGGCCGGACACCCTGTCGCCCAGTGCGTTCCGCAAAGTCGAACGCAGGCTGAGTGTGTGTGACCGGGCCTGGACGAATCCGGCCCGGTGCGCCGCGTCCTGCACACTGTCGGTGAAGACGAGCGCCTTCTTCTCGGCCTCGTCCAGGCGCGCGTCGCCGAAGAGATTCGACAGTGCCACCGAGAGCTGGGTCGCGATGGCACTACCCATGAACCGGATTCCGTCTTCGACACCACAGGCCGGACAGAGATCCTTCATGGAGTTCTCGTCGGCGCCCACGCCGCTGAGATAGAGCACCGGGAGCACTCGTCCATCGAGCAGCTCGGGGCTGTCGGTATCGGGCCGCTTGTCGACGATCTCGCGGTCATCGACCCGCAACCAGTGCAATCCGTCGACAGTGTCGTCGAGTTCGGCTTCGGTGGGTGCCGAGATCAGGGCGCGGAAACGGGGGCCGCCGGTCGCGTGATAGCCCCGAATATCGTCGTCGCTGGCATCGAGCGTGCTCCCCGTCGGCGCCAACCGCACTCCCCAGCCGGATCGCCCGCAGTGTCGGCAATACAGGGACGGGTAGTAGTCGGTGGTGGTGTCCTCGAGCTTGCCGTCGTCGGCCCACCGGAACAGCGGTGTCACCGCGGCGGCCCGGTCGACCCGCGACAGCTCCCGAAGCCACAGGTGCACATCGACATTCAGTGCCGAACGTCCCACCTCGGCCCGCAGGTGCGACAGTGCCGCGAGCAGATAGTGCAGATACTGCTCACGCTGGGCCTGCCCGCGGGCGAGGTCGCGCTCACCGGTATGCGCGGGCAACGCGGTGCGCGCGAGCTCCGCGATCGAGCGTGCGTCGAGGGTATTGCGTAGCAAGCGCGCGACGTTGCCGTGTCGCTTGACCAGGTCGAGCATCTCGGTCTCGTCGAGTCGATGCAGATTCGCTGCCGCGCGCTCGAAGGTGTCGTCGATGTCGGAGGTCTGTCGGAACAGTGTCGCGAGCACAGCGGCGGTCAGTCGCTTGTTCGTCGGTGCCTGCGTCGCGACGAGATTCAGGTCCCTGACCGCATCGGCTACCACGGGCTCGATCGGTGAGAAGGTGCGATCCAGCGCGGTGCCGCGTCGCGTCAGCCAGTCTTCGACCGTGAGGCGCGTTTCCCCGATCAGGGTGTCCTCGTCGAAGGTCTCCCCGAAGACGGTTTTCGCGAACGCCAACATCGTCTCCGGCGAGGACTCTTTCGATCCGAGCGTCGCCGAGGTAGCGACGGGGGTGATCTTGCCCAGCGGCCGTTCCCGGTCCGCGTCGGTGACCGACGAGGTGGAAGTCCAGTGCGCCTTGACGGTCAATCCGAGCCGCCGCAGCAGCATGGCCACGTCGGTTCCCTGGGCCCCGTCGTAGGTGTGGAATTCGTCGAGCACCACGTACTGCAACGAGTCCGCCGACTGTCGCCACATCGCCGCACGATCCGACCGCAACAGCATGTGGTCGAGCATCTTGTAATTGGTGAGCAGGATGTCGGGCGGCGAATCGTGCATCAATCGCCGATCGGTGATCAGTCCCGCTTCCGACACCAGCGTCCGCCCGCCCGAGGACTGCTCACCGGTGTAGAGACCCGCAGTGACCCCCGACAGCTCCGGATGCTTGACGATCATCTGCGCCAACCGCTGTTCCTGGTCGTTGGCCAGGGCGTTCATCGGATAGATGAGCAGCGCCTTCATCCCCACCACGCCCGACTTCTTGGCTCGCAGCACGTGATCGAGGATCGGAATGAGGAACGACTCGGTCTTACCGGAACCGGTCCCGGTCGTCACCAGCGTCGGCAGCGGCCGCCGCTGGAATTTCGTCGACAATCGTTCGAACGCCAACGCCTGATGCCCATACGGGTCGAACGGCTTGGGCCACCAGTCCAGGTGCATCCCCCAATTGCCACGCGCCGGCGCGAAAGGCAACCGCAACCGCGCGTAGGGCCCCTTGAACAACCCCTCTTGCGGATGCCCGATGAAGTCGGTGAGCGCCCCCTGCGTATCCGGATCGGTCAACGCGAAGGTCGTCGTCAAATAGTCGGTCAAACCCTCCCGCAGCCGCTCTGCCTGCAGAGTAGGAAGCAGGACCCCCACATGCGCTCCTCGGAGTATCAGCCGGCTCATCCCAGCCGGGTCGTCGTGGTGCTGGCCACGTCGGTCGAATGCTAGTCGACCGGACGGTTCCGGTCGGAAAGGTCTGTGTGACTTGGGAGTCGACGACAATCAGACGCTAACATGGCCACGACCTGTAAGCAATGGTTGACGATGTTTTCAACCCGGACTAGTCTGATTGCACTGCTGAAGCATCGTGCTGGAAGGAGTGATCGATGAATATTCGAATCGGGCGTGGGACCTGCGCCCTGGTTTTCGCTGCGGTCCTCGGGCTCGCCGGATGCGCGGCTCCGGCTGACCAGCCCGTCCCCGTCAGTGCCTCGCCGACCACGGTGTCGACCCTGGCACCGACACTCACCGAAACATCCTCTGCCCCGACCACTTCCGCCCCGCCACCCATTCAGTCCGACTCGGCGACGCCGACGCAACCGGCCGCCCAACCCGAACCGACCACCGCACCCGAACCCCACCCGGTCGAGTGCCTGGAAGGAACGCCGGGACCGGCGATCTGGAGCGACGGAACCCAGCGCTACTCCCAATGGTGCTTCGACACCCGAGGTGGTGAGCAGTACCTCGAAGAGGAGTCCCAGTCGGGTGCTCCATCGAACGGCCGGGGCTACGAATGCGGCCCGAACGGTTGCTTCTGGCCGGACGGCACCCCGGTAATCGGCGCTGACCGCTGCGGGCGCCTCTGCGGCGAACCCCCGACTTCCGGTGATATCCAAAGTGAATGGATCCAGTGCACCGCGGTGAAGACGGTCGAACAGTGCCGGGCGGAACTGAACGGCAACTGAACTGCGACGACTCTCAGGGCGGTTGGCCTGACCCCGGTGGATGAGACCACTCGGTATTGGAGTCCTGTTGGCCCCGACATGGGCTGGAAGGGACACTGAGAGTTATGGCTGGTCGGAAGCGGCATTCCGCGGAGGACATCGTGCGCAAACTGCGTCGCGCGGACGAGTTGACCGCGGAAGGCAAAACAGGCGAGCAGATCGCCGCTGAGCTGGGAGTATCTGCGGCGACCCTCTACAACTGGCGCCGCCAGTACTCGGGCATGGACACCGACGCCGCCAAAGAGCTCAAAGAGCTGCGCGAGCAGAACGCCCGGCTCAAGCGCCTGCTCGCCGATGCCGAGCTGGAAAAAGACGCGTTGCGCGAGGTCGCGAAGGGAAAATTCTGAGCCCAGCCGCTAAACGTCGAGCCGTGGACATGCTCAAACACACGTTGAGTATGTCGGAACGGTTGGCGTGCAAGGCTGTTGGGCTCGCTCGTTCCACGTACCGACGCGTCCCGCTGGCCCAGACTCCCGCCGATCCTGATGCCGATCTGCGGGCCTGGTTACGCGTGTACGCCACCAAACACCCCGGCCATGGATTCCGGCGCGCGTAGGCGGCGTTGCGCCACGACGAGGGCCACGGCGTGAACAAGAAGAAGATCCACCGGCTCTGGCGTGAGGAAGGCCTGCAGATCCGGGCTCATTCCCCACGCAAACGAGCCGGCACGTCCTCGGTGCCCCAAGTCGATGCTGACGCACCAAAAGTGGTGTGGGCGTTGGATTTCCAGTTCGACTCCACAGTCGACGGCAAGGCGGTGAAGATCGCGTCGATGATCGACGAACACACCCGCGAATCGCTGCTGCACCTGGTCGAGCGATCCATCACCGCCGACCGGTTGGTCACCGAACTGGACAAGGTCTTCGACGCCGCCGGCGGCCCACCGAGGGTGTTGCGTATGGACAACGGTCCCGAGTTCATTTCAGTTGCGCTGCAACAGTTCTGCGGTGACCGGGTCGGGATTTCCTACATTCCGCCGGGCACACCCTGGAACAACGGCTTCATCGAATCGTTCAACCGGCGGCTACGGGCGGAATGCCTCAACCGCAACCACTGGACGAGCTTGCTTGAAGCACGGGTGGTGATCGGCGACTTCAAGACCGAGCACAACCTACGGCATCGACACTCGGCGCTGGGCTACCTGACCCCGGCCGAGTACGCTGCCCGCTGCAGCCACCGTCACCATCCGGTGGCCTGTGGTATCAACTGATACGGATCGAAAACAACCCGGCTCTACTACCGGGTGGACTCGTTATCGGGGACTCGCCAAACTGCCTATCAACTTGAGGTGTGGTGAGCCGGCGGGTGTCGATTGGGAACATGCCGAGACTTTTTCACGTCACTATCCGTGCAGCAGTCGTATCCGCCCTCACGCACCTCCAGAGGTTCGTTGGTCAATGAATGGATGTTCAGAGCCACGCGCGAATCGTCCTGGTATGTAACCGAGCCGATCTACAGACAATCACCCCAGTTATGGTTCGCCGCTGCCCGGGATGTCGGTCAGTGCTAGTACACCGGCATCGGAAGGCCGAGGCTGCGCTCCTCTTCTCCAATGCTCTGATCGCCCATCTGAAGAATGCTTCGCATCCCATCACAAACTAGGTGATCCAGACCAGGATACAATTCGATGTCAATCAAGTCTGTTAGTACTGCAGTCAAAATATCGACATGCAGAGCTTGTTGTATCTCGAAAGCCATCAGCTGGTGAAGTATATCAAGTTCGATTTCGGAATTGCAGTGAAGGAAGGCGCTTCGCAGTATTATCGAGAATTCCGGTACCCAATCACGCCTGAGAATGAATAAACTGATTCCTGCAGCTCTAAGCGAGACGACTTCGCTGGAGCAGAGATCGCGATGGATTCGGGCCAGCCGCGGTTGCTCGAGTCCTGCATTTGATGGCCCTCGGTAGGTAACCGATCGTGCGATAGCAGTAAGGAGGGTGGCGGCACCCGCTTTCAACTCTGGTGAGCTTTGCCGTCCTAGCATGTTGACCAATTTCTTGGCTAGCGAGTTCGGAGGCGCTTGTACCAGGATCGAAGACTGCCAATATGCGGAGGGATTATTGCCGATAGAACAGAGAGCTGTGTCAACCAGCGACTGTGGGGGCAGGCTGTGGTGGAACAAGATTGATATTGTATCACAAATAAGTCCGCCGTCGGAATGTGAGCGGTTGGCTACAAGGTAGGAAAGAATTCGACTAGCACTAGAAAATTGATCTGTCCGACCGATAAACATCAACAATGTTTTGAGCGCTCTTCGTCGAAATGAAGTCAAGGGAGCCTCTGCTAGAATAACATCCAGCTGTGCTTCGGTGTTTCCGATAATGTATGATGGGCTGGTTGGTCCGAAGCCTGGCTCCAGCATGACGTAAAGGGCCCATTCGATAGCCGGAAGTTCGTCCAGGATGTCTGCCCGTTTCGCGCAGTACTCTGGTGACCGAAGGAGGAGATCTACGTCCTCCTCGCTGTAATCGGCGCTCTTTTCCAGCTGCAAGTGGACGCTTCGATTGAAATCGGCGATCGCGCGGCTCAGTTCCGTCCATTTGCTCCAGCCTGCGTTACCTAGCCATGGAAGCAGATCAAGTCGGGATATTTCTGAGCTGCCTTTCTTTGCGATGTTCCACAGGCACTCGAACGCAGGTCGTTGGCCCCGAGTGCTTGAAATAGAAGCACCATCGACGCGATTCCCGATAAGAAAATCGATCACGCATTGTGCGGTTTCGGTCGTCACATCTCCAATCCATAGGTGTACGGCCCAAAACGGCGCCATAAGAGGATCGGATGAAGAAATTGTTGACAGCCTAGCAAATTTTTCGCCGTCGCCATCGAGATAGATCTCATCCAGCTTCTCTCGAAGATGCGAATCGAAAATACAGGGCGCCTGATTTCGGGCGCGCATTCTTCGGCTTCCTGACAGCACAACGTCCAACGTTAGAATTGCGTGCAGGATCCAATGGAGGCCGGGGCTCGGATCAAATTTGTCCAGGTCTGAATCGGTTGTGTCTATGTGGAAACTGGTGGCGTACGTCTGGAGAAATTCCAATGCGATCGGTTCAAAATTATCGATATTGGCCAGAGCGTCGAATACGACACGTGGTTCCACGGCGCGACCCGCATGCACGTAGGCATTCTTTCGAACCTGGCTAGGAAGGTGGTTGACGAGTTCACCCACGAGAGCAATACTCGAATTCGTAATTGGCAGCCGTAGGGCGAGTGAAAGTGCGGACGTGCCCAGACTCTCAACAGAGCTCATTCGAGATATGGCCTGAATGAGGCTGGGGTGGTGCCGATCGATCTTGAGCAGTAGATCAGTTGAATGTTCAATCAATGCATCGGCAAGTGTGGTGATTTGTTCATTCAAAATTGGCTTCACATGATCTATCAGATCCTCTGCGGGAAGGCGAAGTGTGACTTCTTCAATCGCTGCGTATTGACCAGGAGTCAACTTCCCTGAAATAGGTTTCAGGCCGATTTCCAGGAGGCTTCGTTGAAGTCTTCTATTTGGATTTAGTGCACGATCCGAGGCGATGAGGAGCGCGAGTTCCGCTCCTCGCTTTAGTCGGTGATCGATTCCCTCCTGGTCGATAGCCTTACACACCGCTACAATGTTAGAGGCTTCGCCTGGCAAGGTCCGCCCGACGCGACCTGCAAAGAATAGTGCAACATTCCGCCAGTGATACTTTCTCGCTATTGCCTCGAATCGATAGTATCGTTCTTGGGTGCCGTTGGATGTATCTGACAGATGGCATGCGGCGAAGAATTCTTGCAGAGATCGCAATTCGAACCCGAAGCGCGACGCCGTGGGTTCGACGAGTAGTACGAGGCGCTCGCCAGCGTCAATTGTAATCGCGTCCAGGGTCTGCTTCATCTTCTGCTTGTCAGAGTACGGATCGTTCGAAAGAAGGAACCGAGAGACTACGTCGATATACGATTCTGCCGAGAGGGTTGAGTCGGTGGCAGAAACAAATGAGGCTCGTTCTTGTAGCGTATACCCAACAAACTTGTGGAGGCCGACGAGGAGTTCCTTGTCGGTAGAGATAATGTTGCTACCCTTGCCTTGCTCGCGTCGATATATGACGTCTAGGTATTCGTTGAATAGCGCTTCGCGCTGGTTAGGCGGCCTGCCTCCGGACGTGATAATCAGAATAAGTATTGTCACCTGAAGTGGTGTATTCATGAGAAGCTTAACGTGTCGATCATTGAGACATTCCTCGATCCCACGTTTCAATTTGTCAGATTTATCGATATCTAGATTGCGCGCCTTCGCCCATTTATCCACATATGTTCGCACTTGATTGGGTTGAAGATTTTCAAGTACGAGGTGCACGTAGGTTTCAGGATTGTATTGATCATTATAGCCAGTCGGTCTAGTTGTGGCTAAGACCTGCATGTTGCACATGAAGATATCTGACATACGGGCGACAAACTCTTCAGTGGTATCAGTAACAGTCCGCTTGAGCGACGGATCGGTTACTTCGTCAAGGCCGTCCAAGATTAGCAGAATGGGATTCTCGTTGAAGAGTTTGTGAAGTCCTGCCGGTGTCATCTTTCGGCATGTTGTGCGTTGAATTTGATGGCAGATGTAGTCGTCGAGGCTTCCGTTTGAGTCATTGGTTCCTCTGGTCTTGGTCTCAGCGATCCACTGTGCAAATTCGCGAAGTATTATCCGAAACGGTAGCCGGGGAGTCTGCGGTATGTACTCTGCGGATATTGCGATATTCTTGACATTGCCCACGATCCTTGCTCGATGGAGCTGGGCGAGATACTGCCCAGCCGTCGACTTGCCCTCACCGGGGCCGCCGATCAATACTACACGGGGGGCTTCCGTATGCAGTAGTAGATGGACGATTGGTATTTGGGATTTGTCAGCTGCGTCGATGCTAATTCGGCGCACAGACCTGTGGTATTTCTCAATCTCGGGGAGGTTTTGGTTGCCCAAATGTTGGTGTGTTCTGTGCTTTTGTATGCTGCCGTGCAGTTCGATGAATACCTTTTCCAGCTGCAGATGATTATCGGTCGCATCGCCAGCTTGGTCCAGTTGTGCGTCTTGCTCTCGGCGAAGGGTCGTGTATAGATATGCGCGAATGGTTGTACTATCGAAGTCGCTCTCTACCGAATAGCGGTTTATAAGCTTGGCGATAAGGTCGCCTGGGGTGAGGAAGTGCGCATACGTAGAACGAATGTTCTGGTACTTGTCGAGGAATCGAGATATCTCCTCTGCTCCCCATGCGTGGAAGTTCGCAACAGCCGATTTGTGCGACGTAGCTATCGCATGCAAGGTGTCGATAGTGCCCGTGCCCTCGTTTGGGGATAGAGGCACATTCGTCGCAAGGATATAATTGGTTATGTCCCGCTCTATGAATTTATTAAGTTCCTTCGGCAGCTCGCCGATCAGCGTTTGTCGGGACTTCTTGACTGTGAGTAGCTCGGTGTCGTGAAATTTTGCCTGGATGACCCATGTTCCAGCCCATCGGTTCGTCGCAGAAGGATATGGGGCGTCGCCCGTATACTCTGCTTCGCGACCGCCGTCCGGGCCGACGCCAAATGTGATAGTGCCATTTCCGAGAATTTCCTTGACAAGCGCCTGGATGAGATTCTCGAACTCTTGTGCGCCGAGTCGACCAAGTTCGTATTTTGTCATCGGGGATCCTTGATGCCTATATGGCTTGCGCCTCGGCGCAGCGGGAAAAGTGTTCATGGGCGAGGAGCATGTCGCGTTCGCGATCGACGCCGGCGAAGGGTTCGTCGTAGGTGATGCCGCCGACAGCGAGATCAGCCTGCGGGAGGAACCCCATCTTGCGGTATTCGGTGGCTAGTTTGGTGGGGAGTTGGCGGCCGGTGGGGTCGTAGAGGGCTTCGCGGTCGTATTTTTGGAGGACGGGGAATTGGGTTCGGTAGATGGTTATTAGTTCTTCGGCGGTTATGTTGAGCATTATGGCTACGATGGCGTCGATTTCGATCAGGGCTTGGCGGCGGTCGGCATCGGTGCGTAGGGGGGTGTGCCAGGTCCAGGTTTCGGTGATGTTGTTGAGGGGGGTGCGGGTCGAGTTGGGGGTGGGGATGCTGGGGGTCCAGGTGTCTGATTGCCAGGTTGGGGTGTAGAGGTCGGACCAGAGGGGGGCGTAGGCGGAGGTTAGGGCATTGAGGCGGAGGGTTCGGTGGATCAGGTGGGGGACTAGGGGGTGGTCGGCGGGGTAGGGGAGTTGTAGCCAGGTTGATGCCTTGATGTGGGCATTGCCGATCACCTTGATCATGAAGTCGGCGACGATTGAATGGCTGATACCTGCGAGGAGTGCCAGGCCTCGGTGATCATCATTCAGGCTGAGCGTGTGGACGGCGTGCACATGAGCCGGGCCCGGAGGGATTAGTGCGGAGTGCAACGTGCGGACGGTGGCAACATCTCCCATCTCGCGCCACGCGAGACGGAAATATGAATAGCTGGATCTTGATCCCCACTTTGGATATGAAGCCTGATATTCGTGTAGTGGCAGCGCAATTTGGTAATTTGTTCTTGGTATGAAGTTATCGGGAACCGATGTAAGGTCGATTCGTGAGTTATCCTTGTTGCTTCGCATCGTCGCATTTACCTGTTGAAACAGTGGTGTTGCAACAGTGAAGTGCGGTCCCTGAAGGATCACTGAGTACCAATCGTCGGGAACCGCTGATCGCGAATCGAAGTAACCGGCTTTGCGGTCGGAAGATTCATGCCATCCGCTAGTCCACTCGAAACCGATGCTGGATGTTCTGGGCGCGGCCGCGATCTTGTTGACCACTGCGGCACTTGCGCGGTTGACGGGATACAACATGCGGGCCTGGTCGGCGGGAGTTTCGGGCTCATCGATCAGCGCGGCCCAGCCATCAAGTTCAGCCCAGGTGACTGTGATTAACCGGTCCCGGTGTGGGCGTATATCCCACTTTCCCTCACCATCCTTGAGTCCCGGAGCTTCGCCGGTACCATCGTGTAGTGATGATCGTCGGGCGGTATCGGGATGATACAGGGACGAGGCCATCTGGAATCTTGGCGATGATTCGGATCCGTAAACGTGGACGCCGAATACGATACCGTTGTCTACCTCGAATAGCTTTAGGGAATTCCGAAAATGCCAATGGCGTCGGAGTCGTCTGTATGAGGCTCGCCGTAGTCCACGGGCTCTAGCTTCGGTGAAGTGACTCTCAGGATGAATGAGTGAGACGATGCCGTTAGAGCAAACGGACCGCCAGGTCCGGTCCATGAAGCAGCGGTAGAGGTCAGGCTGTAGCCCCGCGAGGAAGGGGCGGTCGATGGCGGAGCCGAGGTGCGCGTTATTTCCTGCCTGGGCGGCGCGGTCATCCAATAGTGCAACTCGAACATCGAATTGTCCGAGCGCTTCGGTCGACTTGATGTTCTTCTCGGGCTCGGACGGTTTATGTGCCAACTGCCACCACGGGTCGAATTCGGCGAGCACGCTGGCCTCATCCCAGTCGGGACGAACCCATGGTGGGTTTCCCACCTGCAAATCGAATCCGCCCCGTGCAAAGACCGGAGCGAAGTCGAGTTCCCAGTGATGGAATCCTTGGACTCGGGCGATGCTGGAAGCCAATGTCAACCACGGAAACTCGGATACTGCGGAAGCGATGGGTTTGACTTGAGCGAAGATTCTGTCGTTGTCTTCCGCGATGTCGAGTTCAGACCAGTCCATGTCGGAAGCGAAACTGGTCTGGCCGTATCGTTCGAATTTTCCTGCTTTGGCAGTGGTCCCCAGCACGGCCTCGAGGCCGCCGACCCACTGGTCCCAATCAGGCGCGGAGACGTTTGCTGTCACTGGCCATGACCACAGTGCGCACCACGCGTCCATTACGCGACGTAACCGCTGGTAGGGGCCGTTCTCGTCGTGCAAGATGGCTTCGATCTGTTCGCGGGTGACAACCGGGACATGGTCTTCAGGGACTTTGCGCCACAGGTAGAGATCGCGACGGTTCTCCGACTCAGCGATGGTGAGACGACGGAGTGTGAAAGCCCAAAGAGCTTCTACACGCTGGGCGAGCGAAGCGAGGCGTCTGGTGATCTCTTTGGAGGGGGACTTGCGGATATCGTTGCGCCACAAGCGAAGGCGCTCGCGCTGTTCTGGCGCGTAGGTTTTGGCCTCGGTGGTATCGACAACCGCACCCCACCCTTCGGCGGGCAGCAGGAAGTGGTGAATCCCAGCCTCGGTGTCGGTGCCGAGGGCGATGTCTCGCGGGATGGTCTTGAGCCACGCCTTCTTGGTGAGGTCGCTAGAAGCGTAGACGGCCCTGCGTGCACCGATGAGCGAGTTGCCGCGGCGCAGGTGCAAACCGAACCACGGTGCCTGGAGCCCGGCGACCATGGTGTCGAGCCAGAGGGAGATCTCGGCCAGCTCTACTGCAGTCGCGTTGAGGTCCACACCGTAAACCTGATGGAGGGCAATGTGTGCCTTCACCTTCTGTAACTCAAATGTGTACTCATCGGCATCGATCAACTCGCCCATCTCGGCTTGCTTGCGCTTGAGGTACTCGGCGGCGAGTTGGCGGACTGCCTCGATGGCGAAGGCGCCGGAGCCGAGGGCGGGTTCGCAGATGGTGAGGGAGAGGATTTCTTCGGGGGTGGTGCGGTGGTCGTCTTGGTCGAGGAGTTCTTCGAGGGCCTGGGAGACGACGAACTTCGTGAGGACTTCGGGGGTGTAGTACGAGGCGGACTGTTGCCGTTCGCGGCCGGCCAGGCGGAAGACGAAGGTGCCCTTGGGGTGGAGGACGGGCTTCTTTTCGCCGGTGGCGGGGTCTTCGGTGCGGACGAAGTCGGATTCGGCGAGGTGGTCGGCGCGGTGGACGGGGACTACCCAGGAGCCTTTTTCGGGGTTGCCGTCCTTGGCTACCTCGTAGAGGTCTTCCTCGGCGAAGAAGCCGGTGTAGGACATGAGGCCCTCGTAGACGGCGCCTAGTTGGTTGATGCCGAGTTCGGCGTAGCTGATGAAGCCGCGGTCGGCGCCCTTGCGGGACTTGGATTCCTTGGTGAGCAGGAGGTGGGCGAGGACCTGCTGGGTTGCTTCGTTGCCGAGGCCGACCTCGTCGATGAGGGCGGTTGCCCTGGGGGAGAAAAGGTCCGCGCGCAGGGGGTTGAATTCCAGGCCGGGTGCTGGGTCATCGATGGGGGTATCGCGCACTGCGGGAATGTGGCCGTTTTCCACCAACCAGAACAGCTTCGACAACGACTCGTAGAGGTGGGTGCCGGTGCGGGCGTGGGGGGAGACGAGTTCGGTGAGGGTGAGTTCGCGGAGGCGGTCGAGGCCGTAGCCCTCCTCGTACTCGGGGACGTTCGTGGGCAGGACCTGCATCTCCGGGGAGGCCTCGGCGTAGAGCAGGAACAGGATTCGGTACAGGAAGCGCAGGGAGTGTTTGGCGAGGTCGTTGCCGTCTATGTCGTCCATCGGGAGGTCGCGGGCGCGGCGGCGGCGTACGACCTCGTTGGCGATGATCTCGATGGAGAGGCGGATGCCTTCGCGCAGGTCCTTGGAGACGCCGACGGTGTGTTTCACGGAGTCTTCGAGAACGCCGGTCCACCAGATGTTGCCGTCGGCGTCGGGCTTCAATGCCTGGTGGCCGAAGATGGCGGCGGCGCGGTCGATTTCGCCGCCGCGAGCATCGTGGCGGCGTTCGGCGACGACGAGGAGGTCCAGGGCGAGGTAGCGGCCCTCGGCCCAGCGTTCGGCTTCGGCGAGCAGGAGCCAGCGGCCCGCCTGGACGACGATGAAGGCGGGTGGGGTGTCGGAGCGGAAGGCGGCCGAGACTGCTTTGGACGCGGATTCGAGCGATTTGTTGTCTTCCACGGCCGGGGTGATCAGGGTGCCGGTGCCGAGGAAGTCCTCGATCGACTCGACGGGATCGGCTTGCAGGAACAGCACATTCGGTGCTCCGGCGAGCGCGGCATCGGGGATGTCCAAGGCGGAGCCGGCGCGTTCGGCGGTGAAGGAGGTCAGTTCGCCGTCGAAACCGAAGGCGGTGCGCACGGCCGCATGGGCTTTCGGGGCTGCTTCGGGGTTTTCGGCGAGGGCGCCGAGAGCGGTGTGCAGGTCACCGGCGGCGGAGAGCAGCGAGCTGCGGACGGTCTTGCGGCCCTCCTTGGCCTCGGCGTCCCACGCCTTGCGCAGCTCCATCACCTTGCCGTGGAACGACTCCTTCACCGAATCGGTGGTGAAGTAGTGCTCCGAGATCCAATCCTCGCCGACGACGATGGAATCGAAAGAGGCCACGATTACTGGTCCTTTCCGGGGACGATCACCAGCAGCGGGCGCACCAATTGCTGGGTGGGGGCGAGGGATTCGGCGAGGCGCTGCTCTTCGGCGATGCGCTGGGCGTACTTGTCGACCTTCTTGCGGGCGGTGCCGAACAGTTCGAGTTGGTCCGCGCCGGAATGCCAGCGGTCGGCGCGGTGACGCCACTGGGCCAGACGTTCGTTGGCGGTGCGCTCCTGTTCGCCGAGAACGAGTTTCATCGACTGGGTGGCGTTGGCGACGGCGAGGGGGATCAGGTGTTGGAATCGGTCCGGGTCGGGGATCGGGCCGGGGTTGGCGGTGCCCGGCTTCAAACCGGTGTCGGTGAGCAGGAAGTCGAGGTTTTCCAGCGGTCTGGTGAAGGCCAGGGACGGGCGCTCGGGGTCGTGGAATTCGACGGTGGAGAACACGCGGGACACGAGTTGGCCCCGGCGGTTCATGAGGGTGCCCATGAGCACGACGGTGACGGCGTCGACCTCGCCGCGCAGGGCGAAGATCTGGTTGCGGCCCAAGGCGGACAGGGCGCGGTCGCTGGCCCAGTCGAGCACGGGGTGCAGGGGGCCGAGGAAGTGGGCTTCGGGCCAGGTGGTGTTGTTGATGCCTTTGCCCTGGCGGGCGGCGCGGAGTTGGGCATCGCCGACCTGGACGTTCGTGGCGAGCTTGAGGCGGGTGTCGATGTTGCCCTGCTCGCGGTAGTTCTGCGGGAGGTTGGCCAGGCGCTGGCGCAGGTCGGGCGGCGGGATCAGTTCGGCGATACCGTGATTGGCGTGCACGGTCCAGCCGATGCCGCCCGCAGTGGGGGCGGCGTGGGGGACGTCGTTGTAGGCGGCGCGCAGGGCCTCGTCGAGGAAGCCGATGTCATCTCGGTAGAGGCTCTGGCGGGGCAGAACGGGAAGTTCGGGGGCGTCCTCGGCGTCGAGTTGGGCGAAGAAGGCGTCGAAATCGTCGCCGTCGAGGAGGTCTTCGACGGTGCGGACCTGGTCGTCGAGGGTCGCCTTGCCCGCGAGGACGTCGCGGATGGCCGATTCCTCTTCGGTGACACAGTGTTTGCCCATGAGGGAGGCGACGTCGCCGAGGGTGGTGTGGGCCAGGTTCTCGCGTTCGAGCAGGCGCGAGAGGACACGCAGGTCGCCGGAGAACTCGGGATCGGCGGGTTCGAGGATGAGCGAGGAGATGACCGGCGGGAACTTCTGACCGTAGCGGTCGACGCGGCCGTTGCGCTGTTCGATGCGGATCAGCGACCAGGGGATGTCGTAGTGGATCAGGTTGTGGCACTGGGCATGCAGGTTCACGCCCTCGGAGGCGACATCGCCGGTGACCAGCACACGGATGGGTGAGGTCTCGAGTTTGAAGCTGTCGACGATCGCCAGCTGCTCCACGTCCGAGAGGCCGCCGTGCAGCATGGCGATGTTCTCCGGCTTCAGGCCAAGGGCGGCGGGCAGGAGTTCGGCGAGCCACTTCAAGGTGGCGACGCGTTCGCCGAAGACGACGGCGCGGGTCGACGACTTGGGGCCGACGCCGATGTCTTTCAGGCGCGACACCAGTGCGGCCTGTTTGCCCGCGGATTCAGTGAAGGCCTTGTCGTTGAGATCGCTGAGGGTGTTCAGGGCGGCCAGTTCGACGTGCTGCTCGGGGCTGCCGTCGCGGAGCTTGTCGCGGCGCTGGTTGATCGACTCGCGCAGGGCGGCGGGGGAGGACAGGAACGCCTTGGCCAGGGTCCAGGGGAACAGGCCCTTGGTTTCGCCCGAATAGGGGGACGGCCCGTCTTTCGGGTGCAGCCAGACCTGCGAGAGTTCCTGGGCGACGGCGTTTTCCGCCGGTGAAGGCTGGACGAGCAGGTGCACGGGTTCGGCGCGCTCCGCCCAGTCGCTGCCCACCTCCGCGGCGACCTCGTCGTGGTGACGGTGGCGGCGGATCAGCAGGTTCTGCACGTCCTGCTTGGTGAAGGTGCCGTCGGCGGCGACCGCGGTGGGGTCGAGCAGGCGCAGCAGTTCGGCGAAGGATTCCTCGCGACCGTTGTGCGGGGTGGCGGAGGCGAGGATGAGAGCCTCGGTGTTGGGGGCGAGCAGGCGGGCCAGTTCGTTGTTCTGGGTGCCCACATTGGTGAGGTTGTGGGACTCGTCGATCACCACGACATCCCAGGGGTGGCGGGCCAGATGTGCCTTGTAGCGCGGGCTTTTCAGTGTGTCGATGGAGATGATGGCGCGCTTGTAGTAGGTGAAGGGGTTGCGGGTGGCGGGCAGTTTCTGGCGGACCTTCTGGATACCCGCCGAGTCCAGGCGGACGAACGGAAGTGCGAAGCGGCACCACAGTTCGTGCTGCATCTGCTCGAGCACGTGCTTGGGGGTGACGATGAGGATACGTTCGCCACGGCCTCGGCGCACCAGCTCGGACAGGATCATGCCGATCTCGAGGGTCTTGCCGAGGCCGACCGCGTCGGCCAGCAGGATTCGCGGGCGAATGTGTTGGGGATCGAGGGCTTTGGCGACGGCGGCGCGCTGGTAGCCGAGGGAGTCGGCGAGCATCTGGGTGGAGACGGTGACCGTTCGATCTCCGTAGGGGAAGGGGGTTTTGCGCAACAGGGCCTCTAGCCACAGGCGGGACTCGCGGTAGCCCGACGAGCCGTCGGCGACGATCTTGGCGGCGGCCGGGTCGAGAACCGCTATGTCGTCGAGACTTTGGTAGAAGGTCGCGGTGGTGTCGGCGACCAGTTCGCTCAGGCCGCGTACGCGCAACAGCCAGCCGTCGGCGCCCTGTTCGGCGGAGGTGACCAGCCATTCCTCGTCGCGGACAACGACGATCGAGCCGGGGGCGACATTGAGCTCGCGAGGCTCGGTGGCATGGGTCATCCGGGGAGCTCCTGGTGGTCGACGCTGAGGGCATCCAACTTAGTACCAAATGGCATTCATTAGGGGTTCTGCATGTTTAGCCGATGCGTAAGGAAAGAGTAGGTGTAAATGAAAACTATGTCAATCGATGTATTCGTGTTGTTAACCGATCGGATTGGCGGGTGCTCGACCCGCTCCGAGGCTGCCACGCTGCTACCGTTGTCGCACTCGAAACGGACAGGTGGGGAGGTGGCAATCGGTGGACAGCAACGCGGCGGGGGCGCCGACAGAATTGGTTGCCGACGGTGCGATTGCGTCCGACCTCGCAACTTACACCGCGGCGCGGACCGCCGTCACGGAGTTCCGGGTGCCCGCCGCGCCCGAACTCGTTGTCGGACAGGGTCCGCGTCCGACCGTGTCGGTGGGTGAACTCGTCGCGGCCGGTGCGCTCACCGTGCTGGAGTCACCGCCCACCCTCGTCACTGTCGCGGCCGGTGACGCGATGTTCAGCGCGAAGGACGTGCGGCTCGATCGGGGGCCCTCCGTGCACGGTGACGGTACGCTTCCCGGCGCCGTCACCGCGCGGCCCGGCGATGTAGTGCTCGTGACCGGTGGCGGCCCCTCGGTGGTGTCGGTCTGGCAGGAGACCGCGCTGATGGGGCCCGGGATCGCGGTGCTACGGGTGAACCCGAAGGTGATCGACGCGGGGTTCTTGGCCGGGGTGGTGCGGGCGTGGTGCGACGCTGCGGGTGGTCGGCCGATCGACCTGTTCGCGGTGGCCTTTCCTCGGATGCCGATCGGGGAGCAGCGGGTGGCCGGTGCGGCGGTGGTTCGACTGTTGCGCATCGAGACCCAGTGGCGCCGAACGCGTTCGGTGGTCGAACAACTGGTGGAGCGGGGTCTGGCGGGTATCTCGTCGGGCACATGGAGCGCGGTGCCGGAGACGGACGGGCCACATGGCTGAGCGGCCGGTGCCGCGCATCGTCGGCCAGCGCTACGAGCTGATCGAGGTGATCGGGCGCGGGGGAATGGGTCAGGTGTTCCGGGGCTTCGACCGTAAGCTCAAACGTCAGGTCGCGATCAAGATCATTCATCCCCGGCTGGCCGAGAACGATGAATGGGAACGTCGGTTCGTGCGCGAAGCCGAGTTGATGGCGCGGATGAGTCATCCGGGGATGGCGACGGTGTTCGACGCGGGGATCGAGCCGGGCCCGCCCGAGCAGCCCTTCCTGATCATGGAGTACATCAAAGGCGCCACCCTGGACGCGATCCTGTCCACGCGGGGCAGGCTGCCACTGGGTGCGGTGGCCGGGATCGCGGCGCAAACCGCGGCCGTACTCGCCGAAGCGCACGGGCACCGGATCTTCCACCGGGATCTCAAGCCGTCCAACCTCATGCTGTGCGCGGACGGGACGGTCCGGGTCTTGGATTTCGGAATCGCCGTCGCGCTCGACGCCGATCAGACGCGGCTCACGCGCACGGGGTCGGGCATCGGGACGCCGGAATACATGGCGCCCGAACAGGTGCGGGGCAAGACCGTCGTGCCGCAGACAGATCTGTACTCCCTCGGTCTGGTGATCTACGAACTGCTCACCGGTGTGCGCGCGATGCTGGGCTCCTCGGAGTTCGACACCATGTACAACCAGATCACCGCACCCCCACCGGTTCTCGTGCCCGAACGCGACGGTGTGCCCGAGGAACTCGCGGTGCTCGTGACGAGCATGCTCGCCAAGGAACCGATCGACCGCCCGGCCGACGCCGCGACCGTGCACGCGGTGTTGATGCGGTATGTCGGTGCGCTGGACGCGCTGATGGAGAATCCGGAACCGGCCAGTCCCGCCCGGTTGTACGCGACAGCGGTCGGCGCGTCCGCGGCGACCCGTACCGCGACGACCCGACTGCGTACCGACGCCGATGCCGCGGCTCCCGCACCCGAATTCACTCGGGGTGATCTCGACCGGGCGGTGCGGCGGGCCCGCGACCTCGCCGACGAATCCCGCTACGTGCCCGCCATCGATGGGTTGAAAGACCTACTCGGCGTTGCCGTTCCGGAACTGGGTTCGCGCGATGGGGATGTCGTCGACGCGCGGGTGCGGTTGGCGGACCTGTGTCTGGAATCCGGGGACAACGCCCAGGCGAGCACCCTCTACAGCGATCTGATCGATGACCTCACGGCCGAACGCGGGCCCTATGACGATCAGGTCATGTACTGCCAGCGACAACTGGCGACCTGCCAGGTGCGCGCCGGGCAGGTGCGGGCGGCGTTGACCAGACTACGGAAACTGCACACCCAACTGGCCGCCTGGCACGGCGAGAGCGACGCGCGGGTGGTGCAGCTGGCGGAGATGATCACCCAGATCAGGGCCGGTTCGCGATGACCGCGCGCAGGTCCGTGATCATGGTCGCGGTTCGGACACTCCGGTAGCGAACGCGCTTGACCTGGCGATATCGTGTGAAAGTTGGCCTGTTGTGAGGAGAGATCGGATGGCGGACGCGGGAACCGTGGCGGAGGCCGATCTGGCGGATCGGGCCGCGCGGTTGTTCCGGTTCCTGGCTCGCGTGCAAGGGGTCGGTAGCAGTGCCGTCCTCGACACCGATGATCTCGGGGCGGTGCAGTGGCTCGGTGAGCTACCCGCGAGCACGGCGGTGCGGTTCACCCCGGCCTCGGAGGACAAGCCGTTCCTCCGGTTGGAGAAGGTGCCGGTCACGCGGCCGATCAGCCCACCGGAAGCCGAGGTGCGGGCCTGGCTGGTACCGGGTCGTCTCGATGATCACACCGCCGAACCGGCCCTGCGGACCGAGCGGGTCGACGGTGGCGCGGGGATCGCGCGCCTGGCCGATCACCCGGAGATCGCCGAGCGGTTCGCGGCCTGGCTGGTCCGATGGCGCGCGTGGGCGGAGAAAGCGCGCATCGACGAGCCCGCCTACCAGTGGTACCAGGCGATCTACCGGATGTACTCCGACGTCAACGGCTCGGCCGAGAGCAAGGAAGGCGTGCTGGGCCTGGGCTGTGTGGTCTGGCGGCGGCCCGAAACCGGGACGATCCGCAGGCACGCGCTGACCATGCCGGTGAAATTCGAGTTCGACACCGATTCGGGCGCGCTGACCGTGCGGCTCGACCTGGACGCTGGTCGCTCGACGATGGAGTTGTCCGATTTTCTCGATCCAGGCGAGATCGCGGATCTCGCGCTGCTGCGGTCGGTCGAGCGCGAGTTCCTGAACGGGCTCGACCCGTTCGACCGGGATGCGGCCGCGGTGCTGATGCGGCGACTGCTGCACAGCCTCGGACCGGATTCGACATTCCACGACGAGATGACACCGGCGGCGGCCACCGGTCAGCCGGTCGGCTACTACGCACCCGCGCTGATCGTGCGCTCCCGTGGCACGCGCGGGCTCACCCGGGTGCTCGAAACCATCGCCGATCGGATCGAGGATGAACGGCGCGTTCCGGCCGGGCTGCGCGCGCTGGTCGATCCCGCCCACACACCGACAACGGAGCTTCCCTCGGACAACGGCGCGATCGTGCACGACGGTCCCGACAGCTTTCTGCCGTTGCCGCTGAACGCGGTGCAGTTGGCGATCCTGCATCACGTGGACTGCCATCCGCACACCATCGTGCAGGGACCACCCGGCACCGGCAAAACGCACACGGCGGCCGCACTGATCGCACACCTGCTGGCCCAGGGCAAACGCGTGTTGATCACCGCGCACACCGATCGGGCGTTGGCCGAGGTGCGGGGCAAGCTGCCCCCCGAGATTCGTGATCTGTGTGTGTCGGTCGCCGGGGCCGGGCGTGACGACTTCGACGACCTGAAGCTGTCGATGGAGCGCATCGCCACGGCCGCCGACGAACACGACGCGGCGGGCGCGCGGCGGCGAGTCGAGTCGGCCAACGCGCGTGTCGCGCGCTTGCGAGCGGAGCGCGCGGCGCTGGGTGAACAGCTGCTGCGACATCGCGAGCAGGAGGTGATCACCCACGAAATCGGTTCCTACCGTGGGACATTGACCGACCTCGTGCAGCGGCATCGGGCTGATGCCGAGCGTTTCGGGTGGATTCGTGGGCTCGACCCGGTCGCGCCGGGGACCACACCGGCGGTCACCTCACTGGAAGCGCGCGAATGGCGGTCACTGCTGCTCGATTCCGCACTGTCGGATCCGGAAGTGGCCGCGCCGCAACTCGTTACCGTGCACGACCTGCCGCCGGTGGCGCAGATCGCGCAGTGGATCGACCGACTGCGATCGGCCGACGAACGGGCCGCGGCGTCCTCGGCACTGGGGACCCGACCCTGGATCGACGGGGTCCGCGCGCTGACGCCGACCAGTCGCGCCGAGGTGGCGGCGACTGTGCGCACCATCGACCGCGAACTCGCCGACCTGTCCAACAGTCAGGACGGCTGGGTTCGCGACGCGGTCGGTGACGTGGCCAGAGGACGTGGCGGAGTGTGGCACGGGCGTCGGGTGCGGTTGACCGAATTGCTCGATCCGGCATCGGCGCTGACCGCCGAATTGGGGATCGCGCAGGTGCGGGTCTCCGGTGGTGACCGGGCCGCGCTGGTGGCGCTGGCCGAGTCGGTGCTCGCCCAGATCGAGAAGAACGGTGCGCTCAAGCTGCGGCCCGACGGCGCGCCGAAGGTGGGTTTCGCGACCAATCGGGTGATCAAGGACGCCGCGCCGCTGTTCGAACACGTGCGCGTGGACGGCCGGATTCCGGTGGAGCCCGCGCACTTGCGCTTGTTCCTGTGCTCCGACGCGATCGAGCGTCTGGTCGAACAACTCGACGAGGTGTGGGCCGGGTACGGGGTCGGCGGTGCGGCGGCGGGCAGCGTGTCGGTGCGGCTGGCACACCATCGTGAACACGCCGAGCAGCTGCGGATGCTGCTGACCGTCGGGTCCGAATTGGTCAGTGCCGGACAACAATTGCGCGGCTTCGGGATGGGTGAACCGAACTGGTCGGACCCGGCGTCGCGACGCGCCCTGCTCGCGTCCTTCGACGCGGCGGCGGCCCTCGACGAGCAGGTCGAGGCCGCGGCGTTGTTCGACACGGTCGCTGGTCGGGTCGGTGCGCTGCGATACCAGCACGGCGCCACGGCCAACCTGCACGAGCTGCACCAGTCGATCGAACGGCGCGATATCGCCGCCTACCAGCGCGCCCACACCAGGCTGGGCGAGCTGAACACCCTGCGGGCTCGCTTCGCCCGGCGAAGTGAACTCGATTCGCGAATGACCCGGCTGCCCCGGTTGCGCTCGGCGGTCACCGCCACGGCGGTCTCACCGGTATGGGACGGCCAACTCGCCGAACTCGAACAGGCATGGGACTGGGCCGGACTCGGCGCGTGGCTGGCCTCGGTCGACACCGAACCGGTCAACGCGCTCTTCGCCCAACTCGATGATGTGGAAGCCGGATTGCGGGATCAGGCGACCGAATTGGCCGTCACCAAGGCGTGGGATCGCGCGGTGGCGCCCGATCGACTCGGGCCCGCCACCCGGATGGACCTGCGCCAATACGCGCAACTGGTGCGGCGGCTCGGGAAAGGCTCCGGCCCGCACGCCGACCGGCGGCGGCGCGAGATCCGGGACACGATGGGGCGCTGCCGCTCGGCGGTGCCGGTGTGGATCATGCCGATCTACCGGGTGGTCGAACAGCTCGAGATCGCACCGGACATGTTCGATGTGGTCGTGGTCGACGAAGCCTCGCAGGCCGGGGCCGAGGCGGTGTTCCTGCAGTACCTGGCGCCGCGGATCGTGGTGATCGGTGACGACCGGCAGGTCTCGCCGTCCGGCGTGGGCGTGAAGATCGACACCGTGAACGGGTTGGCCGAGCAGTATCTGGCCGACAACCTGCACAAGGCCAGTTGGATCGACACCAAACGCAGCCTGTTCGAGGACGCGGGAATGCGGTTCTCCTCGCGGCTCACCCTGGTCGAGCATCGCCGCTGTGTTCCCGAGATCATCGGGTTCTCCAACGAGATCGCCTACAAGAAGGACGCCAAACCCCTCGTCCCCGTGCGGGTTTTCGGCAGTGATCGGCTGCCGCCCATTCGCACCGAATTCGTGGCCGACGGGGTGAGTACCAAAGGCAATCTCAATGCCGTCGAAGCCGACCGGATCGTGGACCGGGTGGTGGAATGCCTGGCCGATCCACGCTACGCGGGCAAGACCTTCGGTGTGGTCTCGCTGCTGGGGAGTCCACAAGCCGACCTGATCTGGAACAAGCTACTGCTCGCCGTGGCGCCGGAAGAGATCGAACGTCGGCAACTGCGCTGCGGTGACGCCGCGGATTTCCAGGGTGCCGAACGCGACGTGATGTTCCTGTCGATGGTGAAATCGCTGCACTCCGACACCCGCTACATGCCGCTGACCGGGGTAGCGGCGATTCAGCGCTACAACGTCGCGGCCTCGCGTGCCGCGGACCAGATGTGGGTGTTCCATTCTCTGCGTCTACAGGACCTCGCCAACCCCGACGACATGCGGTACCAGCTGCTGGACTACTGCCTGTCCATCGAGGCGGCGCGGACCTCCGAGGACGACGAGCTTCCCGAGCCGGTCCGTGAAGACCGGCTGGTGCCACCGTTCTCGTCGGTGTTCGAGCAGCAGGTGTTCAATCGGATCCTGGCTCGGCGGTATCAGGTGCGTGCCCACTTCGACGTCGGGATCCACACCCTGGACATGGTCATCATCGGCGGGCACATCAGGGTCGCTGTGCTGTGCGAGGGCGACGCGTGGAACGGCCCGCAGGCCTACCGGCAGGCGCTGTCGTGGCAACGCGACCTCGAACGGTGTGGGTGGCCCTTCTTCCGGATTCGCCAGTCGCAGTTCGTGTCCGACCCGGAGCGCGCGCTCGAACCGCTGTGGGAGCTGCTGGATGCGGTGAAGCTGGTTCCGGTCGCCGAGGAGGCGGAACCGGAAGTGGTGGAAGCGGCTGTCTTCCAAGCGGTTCCGGTGCGGGAGGTGCTCGACGGTTTCCAGTGGGGCAAGCCGTGGATCGATGAGACACGGGACGAGGAGACCACGGAAATCGCGGATCCCGTTGTGGTCGAGTCGGAGCCGTCGGTCGAGCCGGAGCCGCCGGTCGAGCCGGAATCGGTGTATCCACCGTTGCGGGTGGGAGCTCGGGAACGGTTGGCCCGGGAGCGGGCGGCCGACGAGATCGCCGACTACGAGGCTTTCTCCGGTTTGCTGTCAGTGGCGGGCGCGGCGCCCAATGTCGGCTCGATCCGCGAGGATCTACTGCACATCGTCGACGTCGAGGGGCCGGTGACCGGTGAGCGACTGCACGCGGTGCTCGCCCGTGCGCGGACGGTCGACGACGAGGATCGTGCACGGATGCCCGTTCTCATCGACCGGGCGCTGGAAGCCGCTGTGCAGCAGGGGTTGTTGGTGGTCGAGGACTTTCTCGAGATCGGGCAGTCGCGGTGGTTCACCTATCGCACGGAAGCACAGCCCGCCCTTCGACCCCGGTTGCTCGGCGCGCGAGCCATCGAACAGGTACCCGCCCGAGAGCTCGCCGAGATGCTCACGCGCGGTGCCGCGTCCACGGGCTGGACCGACCGATCGGCACTGATGCGGCGCGCGGTGTCACTGCTCGGCCAAGGACAGCTCACCGACCGTGCCATCGCCATGCTCGCTCTCGTCCTGCCCGTTGCCGCGCGAGCGGGTCAGGAGAGCTAGAGCAGGGCTTTCGGGGTGGTGCCACGGAGGAAGGCCGCGATCTGGACGAGTCGGTGCGGGGGGACTCGCAGGCCGTCCAGATCCGCGATCAGCGGGTGCAGGGCGCCGATGGGGTCGTCGGCGTCGGCCGCCCAGACCGCGATTCGTTCGGCCGCCGCGCGGGAGTGGCGGCGGTCCGCGCCGTCGGTGGTCGCGATCAGGAGCAGATCCTCACTGTCACCGCCTATTTCGTGGAAGACCACGTGCTCGGCGCGAGCCGCGCTGTCGACCAGTTCGCGTAGTTCGGCCGGGTCACAGCAGCCGATCAAGTCGCCGAGTTCCTCGCTGGTGCCGATGCTGCCCAGCGATGTCAGCTCGGCCAGCAGTTCGTCCAGCAACTCGGGGACGAGCGAACCGATGTCGAGGTCTTCGTCGATCGGGTCGTCGTCGCTGTCGAATCGGCGGTCGACCACGTACTGATCGAGTTCGGACTCCGGTTCGGCCACTGCGGGCTCGGTGGCGGGATGTGGCGCTCGCGCCGAATCTGAGGCGAGTACCGTTGGCGCGTCGAGCCATTCGCGCAGAAAAGTCATCAGGCCGGCGAGATCTGTTCGGATCGTGTCCTCGGCCAGCGGACGGATGACCGCTGTGGTTCCGGAGTCATCGTGGCGCGGGTCCTCGGCCGACCCGGCGACGAAGGCCACGATGACGAGCCGCCGACGCGCACAGGTGCCCGGTCGCACGATCCGGCTGAGCCGGTGGACCACCTGGGTGCTGTCGCGAGCGCGGGCCAGCATGAGCGCGATCTCGGCTCCGGGGACGGTGAGCGTCGGATCGAGCACGCGCTGTTCCACCAGGATCGACAGGGATCTGTTCCGCAGACCCTCCGCGATGGCGGATCGTTGCTGCGCGGTCAGGGTGGGATTCGTCGTCGCGGTGGCAAGGCCGTTCTCGGTGAGAACCCGGTGGACCTGACCGGCCGCGACCGGCCGATCGACGAAGACGACCGACTGCGTGGCGGCGAGCACGTCGGTCGGCAGCGTCCGGACCAGATCCAGTTTGGCCGAACTCTCGGCCAGGGCGGTGGCTCGATCGGCGACCGCCGACAGGTACCGGTTCGCGTGGTGGGCGCCGGAGCCGCGCCCGACCGCGAGCGCTTCGACGAAAGCCCGGAACTCAGCGGGTGATTCGGGTGCGCCATAGGTTCCGACCAGAGTGTCGCACTCCCGGTCGACCAATGCCTGCGCGCGGTCGAGTCGGGCCCGCTCCCTCGGGTCGAGATCGACCGCGACGTGAATCAGGGTGATCGGTTCTAGAACCCCGTCGGCGCGAGCCGTCGCGTAGTCACACCCGGCGAGGACAGGGCCGAAGTAGGGCAGCAGCTTGGTCCGTACGGTCTGGTCACCACGATCGAGGGCGCGGGTGAGAGCCAAACGGGTGGTGAACTGGTCGGTGAGAACCTGGGCGAACACGCCGTCGGTGTACCGATCGACATCATCGATGACGAGCAGCGCCTCCGAACACTGGGCGACGGGAGCGATCTGGCGCAGGCGGGCGACGGTAGCCGGGGTCACGATCGCCACGTCCCAGGTGCGCTGGTCGCCGGGCCGCGAATGGGTACTCGGCCCGGCGACACGGCAGTCGGGGGCGACCGCCACCAGCTCGTTCATCCAGCGGGTGGACTGCTGGTGGTCGGCGACAACGACGACAGCGGGCGTGCACGCGGCGACGGCTTCGGCGATCGCCCGTACGCCGAGCACCGTCTTACCGGTGCCGTCGACGGCCTCGACCACGCCTTTACGTCCCCCGTCGATCCACCGGTCGAGTGCGCGACGCTGCCACTCTCGCAGCGGTCGTGCGTCGGTATCGATGGGCGCTTTCGACGCCGGCGAACGGGCGGGCTCCGGTGGTGGCGAGGGGGCCGGTGCGGGCGAGGAGACGGTCGGTGGTCGGGTCGACGGCGGTGTCGGCAACAGCGACCAGCGTGGTGGGTTGGCCGACGCGTCGACGATGAACCGGGTGTGCTCGGCGTAGAGCAGGCGATTGATGACCGAGCGGTCGACACCGGGCTCGGCCAGGCACGCGACGATCTGGGGTGCGCTCAGGTTGGGTTGAGCGCGCAAGATCGTGACGATCCGCTCCGTCAGTCCACTACCCATACCGCACCGCCTTCCCGCGTCGGCCCTGTCCGGCCTGGGACGAGGGTAGCGGCTGGACCGTGTCTTCGCGGAGCACCGTAGTGCGGTGCACCCAGGTACTCGACTCAGCAACACAGTCACGTCGAGTGGTGCGATGATGGGCGAGCTGATTGGAAGGTTTGCCGTGACGGTGTGTGGGTAGCGGCTGGGCGAAGGGGAGCGGCGGTGCCGGATACGTTCGCGTGGCGCGAAGCGGGAGACGAGGAATTCCGACAGGCGCGACGACTCGAACAGGTTTCGCTGTTCGCGGAGCTGAATCTCGACCACGACGAGATCGGGCGCACCAGAGATCTGCTGGGCCAGGTGATCCGCCAGCACCGCGCCCAACTGGGCGTGCCCCGGCTGATCGACACCTTCCCGGCCTTGACGCTGACCACGTTGATCGGTCACGCCGGGCTCGACTACGAGCAGGGCAAATACTGGGAGAGCTTCTGGGCCGAACTCGACCTGCGCCCCGAACAGGACTTCGAGAACCTGCTTCGCGCAAGGCTTCCGGTGTTTCTCCGTAAGTTCGGGATGCGGCAGTTTCCGGAGTTGGGTACCCAATACGTGCAGATGATGGCCGTGCACGCCGGGGTGCCGGTGCATTGCCTGGACGATCTGATCGACCTCATCGAACAGCACATCGCGCAGGGGCGCGACCCCAACGGTGCCGCGGTCTTCGAATGGCTCACCCAGCCCGGGCTGGAGTATCGCCTCAACCATCTCGACGCACCGGTGCGCAACTTCCTCCAACACGGTGGCGAGGTGGCGGTCGACATCGTCGACCGGATCATCGAATTCGCCGACTACACCACCGAACATCCCGACTTCGCCAACGACATGACCCTGGATACCGCCACCACCGGCATTCCCAACCTGCTGCTCGAAGCATTGATCTCGCGGTGGAGCAAGAGACCCTTCGGCGCGAGCCCGGTCGCCACCGCCCGCTCGGTGCGTGCGCGACGACCCGCGCTGGCCTACTCGCGCACCGACGATCAGCTCGTCATCGAGGTTCCGTATCTGTCGGAATCCGCGGATGTTCCCTGGCTGGTGTCCTTCGACGGTGAGACCACCAGTGTGCACGCGCGCCGCGGGTGGGGGCTCGCTGCGGCCGACGCGCAGCCACCGACCCCGGTCCCGGTGCCACATCGGGTACGTGAGGTGGTCCTTCGACATGAAGGTGCCGGTCAGCACTACCGAATCGCACTGGTGGACAAGGTCGATCCGCTGCTGATCTTCGATGAACAGGGCAGGCACCTGTCGCGTCACGTGGCGTTGCCGCGCGGCGAGGTGATCGCCGTGCACCCGGCGCGAGCGCGGCTCACCGACGCGCACACCGGTGCGCCGCTCGACTTTCTCACCGAGGCGACCCCGGTGGGCTGGCGAGACTGGGTGGCGCGCGTCTACGACCTGACCGACACCGACACCGTCGCCCTGCACGACGACAACCGGTCCGGGCCCGTGCGGCAGGTGCGGCGGACCGGGGCGGCTCGGCTGTTTCTGCCCGACGCGGTCGACGGGGTGTACACCCGGTCGGGGCTGCCCGTATACGCCGAGCGACCCGCCGTGGACCTGCCCGCCCACGTGGTCGAACCGGTGGATTGGCGGGTGCGCGTGCGCCGCGCGGGCACTGTGGACTGGCTGGCCGACGACATCTGGGAATCCGATACCGAGCCGACCTCGCTCGACCCGTTCGACGGGCTGGAACCGGGCCTGCTCGGCCTGTTCGACGTGGTCATCAGCGGCCCGCTCGGCCAGGACATCCGGCACAGCCTGTTTCTCGCCGAAGGGCTCGTCGTCGAGCACGCGGCCGAATTCCGGGTGCCGGTCCCGAACGGGCTGGCGCCGACGCACACGGCGGTGTCGGCCGAGGCGCCCTTGCGGATCGACCGACCCGAGATCGCCTTCGGCGTCACCGACCGGGAAGCGCATCTCACGGTCACCGCCGGGGCGGTGACCGAGCGGCTGATGGTCCGGCCACCCGCGGTGGAACTGCGGGTGGATCCGATCGGTGCCGCCGCGCGCTGGCGGACAGTGGCGCCGGTGTTGACCAACGACGATCTCGCCGAGTACCGGATGGCCGCCGCGCGGGTTCCCGGCGAGGTCGACGTCGCCATCGTGCTGATCGATGACGCCGGTGCAGTCGTCCAGCGTGCGAAGCCGCAGGCTCTTCGCGACAACGTATTCCAGGTTCCGACAAGGGAATTCGCCGACACGGTGCGGGGAATGCGGCGGTCGCGGCTCGTGGTGCGTGTTGTCGACACCGACGGTGCGACCACCTCGGTGACCTTGGCCCGGATCCAGCCGCGCAGGCTGTGCGAGGGGGTGGTTCTGCGCGACGGTGAGCTGGTTTTCGAGGGTGCGACCGATGCCGACCTGGCCACCTACGTCTGGCCGTGCACCGCCCCGTGGTCGGCGCCGATCCAGGTCCCACTGAACGCGGGACGAGCGACCCTGCCCGAGGAATTCGTCGACGCGGGTCCGTTGACCGTGCAGGTGTTCGTCGACGACCCATGGGGCGTGATCACCGCGCCCGAACATCCCGACGACACCGCCTACACCGTCG
This sequence comes from Nocardia lasii, assembly GCF_042658545.1. NCBI lineage: Bacteria > Bacillati > Actinomycetota > Actinomycetes > Mycobacteriales > Nocardiaceae > Nocardia > Nocardia lasii. The sequence goes on along the minus strand of NZ_JBHSQN010000012.1, from coordinate 64,893 downwards.
TGCAACCCGGGTGGATGCGCGACGCGGATCTCGGCCGATCCGAACTGGCGCGATACCTGGCCGGCGAGGGCGAGCTGCCGCGCACCACCTCGGCCCTGCCGGAGGCCTGGACCGTCTACGCGGCCGCTCGCGTCGGACAGGTGCACCGATCCTCGGTGCGGTCGGGGTTGCTCGACGTGCTGCGCGCCGATCCGCGATCCTCGGTCGAGGCGCTGGACCGCAGCACGATCGCGCGCAACGACGTCCCGGCGCTGTTGATCAGCAGTGGCGTGATCGAACAGGATCTGTCCTCACCGATTCGCACCGGCACCCTCACCGACCCATGGCTCGGATGCCTGGTCGGGGTGGCCGACCTGCCCTTCGTCGCACTCCACCAGGCGAATTCGGCCGCCGTGGAAATGCGCGCCGATCTGGTCAACTACGGTGGCGACGCACTGATCGAGCTGCTCTCCGGTGATCCTCGTGCCGCGTGCGCCGACATCTTCGACGCGAAGACCGTTCCGTTGCACTACATGCCCGACGAGCAGTTCGCCGCCATCAAACAGGCCTGTGAGATCGTGCCCGCGGCCCTGCTCGACGAGGACACCCGCCGCAGCGCGGTGTTCGAGGCCTTCGCCCAACGGTTGGTCTGGTGCGACGATCCGGAGCGGACCACGATGACGGTGTATTCGGCGGAGCTGACGCGACTGCTCAGCCGTGCCTCGGCATCGGTCTACGACCTGGTCAAGGCCCGCAACGAGGCGCTGACCGGTGCGGACACCACCGAATTCCCGTGGTTACTGCTGTCGATGCAGTCGCTGTTGTTCGCCGCCGTCGCCCGGCTGCGCGCCCGCTCGGTGATCCGAGACTGGACGATGCCCGCACCGATGCGCGAATCATGGGCACGACTGGCCGCGCTGTGCCCGGCGTTGGTGGCCACCGACGTGCTCATCGCCGACGCGCTCGCCTCCTATGCCCTGCACCACGACCTCGTCAACACGATCGGAGAACCACGGTGACCGAGCGGCTCGATCCACTCGCGGCAGGCGCAGATATCGAAGCCGGGTACAAGAGGTACCTGAAAACGCTCCTGGCACCGCGTGATCCGGCCCTTTCCGCCGCGTTCGACCGCGCGGTGGACGAGACCTCCCTGCTCACCAAGGGACCCCTGCTCGAACTCACACCGCCCTATGCGGCAGGCGCGTCGTTGCGGTCGTTGATTTCCGAGGGTGTTCTCCATCCCGACTTCACCGAATTCGCCCAGACCATCGCCCTGGACCGGCCGCTCTATCAGCACCAGGAAACGGCCGTGCGCAAGGCCGTCGCGGGCCGGAATCTGGTGGTGAGCACGGGAACCGGTTCCGGTAAGACGGAAAGCTTTCTGCTGCCGATCCTCAACGCGCTGATCGCGGAGAAAGCCGCTGGCACACTCGGGCCGGGAGTGCGGGCGCTGCTGCTGTATCCGATGAACGCGCTGGCCAATGATCAGCTCAAGCGGCTACGCCAATTGCTCGCCGGCACACCGGATATCACCTTCGGCCGATACACCGGTGAGACCAAGGAGCGCACCGCCGATGCCCTGTCCGCGTACCGGACGATGTTCGCCGGCGCTGAACGACTTCCCAACGAACTGCTCAGTCGCGAGGAGATGTGGACATCCCCGCCCAACATCCTGCTCACCAACTACGCGATGCTCGAGTACCTGCTGTTGCGTCCGCGCGATATGGAGCTCTTCGACGGAAAGTACGCGCAGACCTGGCGATTCATCGCACTCGACGAGGCACACGTCTACGACGGGGCCCAGGGCAGCGAAGTCGGACTGTTGCTGCGGCGGTTGCGAGATCGCGTCGCCGGAGATCGCCCGGTGCAGTGCATCGCCACCTCGGCCTCACTGTCGGGCAGTACCGATGACAAACAGGGGCTCGAGGCGACGCTGTTCGCGAAGAAGCTCTTCGACGTGCCGTTCGAATTCGTCGACGGCGACCTCGACCGGCAGGATCTGATCACCGCGACCCGGATGCCGCGCAGACCCGAACCGACCTGGCAGCTCGACGACGACACGTTGCTCCGGCTCGCCGAGCCCGACGCCGATCTGGCGGGGATCGGTGCCAACGCGGCCACGGGCGACATCGCCGATGCGCTGCACGCCGAACGTCGGACCGCCGACCTCAAGAAGTACGCGCGCGGTGGGCCGGCGAACCTGACCGACCTGGCCGCGCACCTGTGGCCCGGTGACGAGCTCGCGGCGGCCAAACTCGAAGCCCTGGTCGCCATCGGATCGAAAGTGACCGGCGCGGACGGTAACCCGGTGCTCTCCGCGCGCTATCACCTGTTCGTGCGGGCCACCGAGGGGGCCTTCGTCAGCTTCACCGACGACGCGCCGAGGGTGCTGCTGAGCCGGCACGAGATCGACCCGGTGACGGGCCGGGCGGTGTTCGAGTTCGGCACCTGCCAGCGCTGTGGCGCCGTGCACCTGGCGGGAGAACCGCAATCGTTCGGCGGTCGGGAGTACTTTCGGCCCGCCAAGCGGGACTCGAAAGTCAAATGGCTGGTCATCACCGACAGCGACGCCGCCGACCTGGTCGACGAGGACGACGCGACCCTCGACGAGGACGCCGGAGCGGACCGGAGTACCGGGATTCGATCACTGTGTTCGGGATGCGGCAGGCTCGACGGGGGTGCCGGGTCGTGCGGGCTCGACTGCCCTGGTGGTCCACTGCTGCGAGTGCGGGAACATCCAGGTGCGCAACGGATCATGAGCAAATGCACCGAATGCGGGGCCAGGTCGCGGCAGGTGATCCGACGCCTGCGGACTGATACCAATGCCGCGCCCGCGGTCATCACCACCGCGCTGTATCAGAACCTGCCCGCCGCCGATGACGAGACCGCGGTCAATGTCGGCGGGGGTCGCAAGCTGCTGATGTTTTCCGACTCACGGCAGGCAGCGGCCTTCGCGGCGCCCTACCTCGCCGAAACCTACGGGCGGATGCTCGAGCGCCGCTACCTCGCGCACACTCTGGCCTCGCCGAAATACGCCGGGGACGAACTGAGTCCGGAGGATCTGGCTGACGGGGCGCGCGCTGTCGCCGACGCCGCCTTCCACTTCGACGAGAACGCGACCCGCACCGCGATGCGCCGACAGGTCAATCCGTGGGTGATGGCCGAACTCATGGCCATGGACCAGCGCATGTCCCTCGAGGGACTCGGGTTGCTGGCGGTATCGCTCAAGCGCCCAAGGGAGTTCCGGGTACCCGCGGGGTTCGCGAAGTTCGGGATCACCGACGAGGAGTTCTGGGGGCTGCTCGACGAGCTCGTGAAAACCATTCGCCTGCAAGGGGCGATGAGCGTGCTCGACGACGTCGATATCACGCATCCGATCTTCGAGCCCCGGGCCAATCACATCTGGATTCGCTCACGCTCCGCCGATCGGAACCGCCGCATCATCAGCTGGTTGCCCGGCGGCAAGCCCGGCACCACCAACAACCGGATCCTCTTGGTGCGCAAGGTTCTCGCGGCCGTGGGAGCACAGGTCGACATGGCGGAACGGGTGCTCGAGACGTGCTGGGACTTCTTGCTGGACAGGAATTTTCTGGCCGAGCAGAACGATCGGGTCGCCGGGTCGCTCTTTCAGCTCGATCAGAACAAGTTGCGGATCCGGCCCGGCGCCGAGTGCGACTGGTACCAGTGCGGTGCGTGCCGCCGCCTGACCACCCACAACATTCGCGACCTGTGCCCGCAGGGGAACTGTGACGGACTACTGACGCCGTTCTCCCTGCCCGACACCGACGACACCAACCACTACCGCACCGCCTACCGCACGATGGCGATGCTGCCCCTGTCCGCGGCCGAGCACACCGCTCAGTGGGAGGCGACCGCGGCCGCCGAGATCCAACGTAACTTCGTCGCCGGACAGGTCAACGTGCTGTCGTGCTCGACCACGTTCGAGCTCGGTGTCGACGTCGGTGATCTGCAATCGGTGATGCTGCGCAATATGCCGCCTAAAACCGCGAACTATGTGCAGCGAGCCGGTCGAGCCGGGCGCCGTGCGGCCTCGGCCGCACTGGTGGTGACCTATGCGAAACGCAGTTCCCATGATCTGTCGAAATTCCAGAACCCGGAATCGATGATCGCCGGGCGCATGCGCATTCCGTGGATACCGATCGACAACGACCGGATCGGGCGACGCCACGCCCACTCGATCGCACTGGCCGCCTACTTCCGGCACTGCTACGACCGCTACGGAAAAGAGTGGCGCCAGGCTGGCCAGTTCTTCACACCGGAACCGGGACAGCAAAATTCGGCGGCCGCGCAGCTGCGGCAGTTCTTGAGTCCGGTACCCGAGTCGGTCCGCGAATCGCTGCGGGCCGCGCTGCCGCGACCGATCCAGGATGAGATCGGCGTCGAGGACGACGCGTGGGTAGGACGACTGTGCGACCAGCTGGCTGACGCCGAGAACGACATTCGCACCGATATCGCCACCTTCGACGAGCTGATCTCGCAGGCCACCGCCGAACGGCAGTTCGCGCTCGCCCAGAAGTTGCAGAAGACCCTGGAGACCATCAACAAGCGTCAGCTGCTCGGCTACCTGGCCAACAAGAATGTCCTGCCCAAGTACGGATTTCCGGTCGACACCGTGGAACTGCGGACCTCCCATTGCGAGGGAACCGTCGGTGCCCGGCTCGAGCTCTCCCGTGATCTCGGCCAGGCCATCTACGACTACGCGCCCGGCAACCAGGTGGTCGCCGGCGGCAAATTGTGGACCTCGCGGGGTCTGCACAAACTTCCCAAGCGCGAACTCGAAACCCTCCAGTACCGGGTGTGTAAGGAGTGCAACCACTTCGAGTGCGGGCACGTGCTGGACGGGCCACCGGTCTGTTCCAACTGTGAAGCCGAGTTCGAGCAGACCAAGCGCTGTGTGCTACCGGAATTCGGGTTCGTCGCCGATCGCAAGCCCGAGGACGTGAAATCCGAGCCGCCGAAACGGTCCTGGTTCGGGGCAAGCTATGTGGAACACATCGGCGAATCGGTCGAGCTGCCGCCGTGGCGCGCGTCCACCGGAGTCGAGGTGCGGGCGCGTTCGGGTACCAGGGCCCGGCTGGCGGTGATCGGCGAAGGCTCCGGTGGCGGGTTCCTGCTGTGCGAGTGGTGCGGGTGGGCCGATCCGTTCGGACCGAATCGCGCGAAATCCAAGGGGCACCACCGGCCCGCGACCGGCATCGCGTGCTCGGGCCCGCTGGAAGTGGTCTCGCTGGCGCACCGCTACGAGACCGATGTCGCCGAGATCACCTTCTCCACCCAACTGGCCTACACGCGCGAGTCCGAGGCACGCTGGCTGTCGGTACTGTACGCGCTGCTCGAGGGCGCCTCCGAGGCGTTGGAGATCAGTCGCGACGACATCGACGGAACGCTGTCGTGGAGCGCGGACGGGCGACGCAGCATCGTGCTGTTCGACACGGTGCCGGCCGGGGCGGGGGCGTCGAAACAGATCGCGGGACAACTCGATCTGGTGTTGCGCGCTGCGGCCGACCGGGTCGCGCACTGTGACTGCGGCATCGAGACCTCGTGCTACGGCTGTCTGCGCTCGTTCCGCAACGAACGGTTCCACGACCGGCTCACCCGGGAAGGCGCGCTGGCCGTCTTCGGCGGGATCGGTCTGCCCGGCGAGGAAAAGGACGCGGTGGCGCGAGACTGGGACCTCGCGCCCGGCGGAATGTCGGAGGTGGTGCGAGCGCTGCTCGCCGAACTGGCCGAAGCCGGTGTGCCGCAACCGGAGATCGGCATCGAGGAGGGTCGACACTACTGGCCGGTCGAGCTGGCGTGGCCTTCATCGAAAGTCGTTGTGGTGGAAGGCCTCGACAGCGATCGGGACTCGGGGCTGAGCGGTGACGGCTACCACGTGATCGCGATCGAATCCTCCGACGCGGCGAAGCGGGTCAGCGCACTGGTGGCGATCAGGTGAGCAACTCCGAGATCTGACCGCTCCACGTCACCACCAGCTCGTCGCGCGCGCGGCTGGCCGCGACGTACAGCAGCGACCGTTCGCGCTGCTGTGCCTCGGCCAGCTCCTCCTCCGGCATGCCGCGAAGCTGTGCCTGGGAGGGGACATGCTCGCTATCGACACCCGCGAGGATCACGCACCGGAACTCCATGCCCTTGGCCCGGTGCATCGTCAACACCAACGCGCGGTCGCCGCCTGGTAGCTCGTCATCGAGGATCTCGACGTTCACCTCCCGTTCGCGCAGGGCGCGGGCGATCAGATCACGGTCCTGCTGTGCCCTGGCCAGGACCGCGATATCGCCCGGGGCGACCTTATCGACCTCGATCCACTGTTTGATCTGATCAGCGATGACACCGAGTTCCTCGGTGACAGAAGGGCATTCGATGAGTCGGGGGTTGGGTCCGAGGCGGGCACTGGTGTACCCGGCTGTCGATTCCTCGCCTTCCTCCAGGTCGCGGTATTCGCCGCCTTCGAGGATGCTCACCGCGAAATGCAAGTTCTGGGCGGTCGTGCGGTAGTTGAGCGTGAGTTTGGCGGATCGGCCGCCACGAATGTTGATCCCGAGTCTGCTGAGCACAACCGGTTGACCGTAGATGCGCTGGTGGGAGTCCTCGGCGATGAACAGGTCGTTCGGGCCCTCGGCGACCAGCGCCCGCAACAGCGACCAGTGGGTGGCGTGCAGGTCCTGCGCCTCGTCGACGATGACATGGTCGGCGGGGCGTTCACCGGCCGACTCGGCGCGTAGCTGTAGCTCGGCCGCCGCCACCGCGAGCACCTCGGGGAACGAGAGTCGACCGGCGGCCCGGGCGATCCTGCGGTATTGCTCGAAGATCTGCCAGACCGCGACCCGCTGCGGACGTGACAGTCGAACACCACGTCCGGCCCTCGGCACCCGCAGATACTGTTCACGCGAGGTCACCCGGTTGCCCAGCACGACGGTGACGTATTCCGCAGCCAGGAACGACGCGGTGCGCAGCCGCGGATCGAGGTCGGTGCCCGCCGCGTCGACCGCCTCGGCCCAGCCGAACTCCGCGCCACACCGCTTGCCACGCCGGGTCGAGGTGCCCGGACCGTACACGGCCGCGAAGCTCCGCTCGAGTTCTCGGCTGTTGGTGAGGACAGCGGCTGCGAGCTTGTCGAGACCGGCCACGTACACACCCTTGTCGCCGGGCTTCTCAGCGAGAACGACACCGGGATCCAGTGCGCGCAGATCATCCTGCAGCGACTTGGCGAGGGTCTTGTTGAAGGTGGTGACGACGATACGGGCATCAGGATCACGACGCGCGAGGTAGCGCGCCCGATGCAGTGCGACAACGGTTTTCCCGGTTCCCGCACCACCGGAGAGACGAAACGCGCCGCGGTTATCCTTCTCCACGAAGCGGCTCTGGTTCGGGTGCAGGAATGTGCGCCACGCCTTGAAATCGCCCTCCTCGATCACCCGGCGCAATTCGTCGCTGTCGTCGACGAGCGTGAACTGCATCTTGGTGGCCGGATGCGCCAGCGCGGCAAGGATCTGCTCGTTCTCGTCCAGATCGTGGTCGACCGGCTGATCGGTGAAGCCAAGTCCTTCCCGGATCTCGTCGATGCCACGGCCTGCGGCCAGCTCGAGCACGGCGTTCAGCTGCCAGGTCACGGGCGAGTCCTGGGCGGCGAGATGGATCGCGTCGCGATCGGGGGCGGCCAGTGCGGCCGCGGCGAGCTCGCCGCCGAGACCGAGATGCTCGGTCAGCTGGATCAGGGTGTACCCGGCGCGGGCGAGGTAGCCGGTCGGCGACTGCGCGGCCAGCTCGACGAGGTTGCCACGGCGGTCCGGAACGACGGTGCGTTTGCGTCGGTCGTTGTTGCCGTCCAGCGCGCCGACAATGCCTTCCAGCACACCGTTGACCTTGTTCACCTGCAACGTCGACGCAGCCGCCAGCTCGCGGGCAGTGTCGCTGTGCCAGGTGCCCAGATAGATATAGGTGGGATCGCCGGACTTGTCCTCGATCCGGAACATGATCACGCGATGCTCGGGGTCGACCTGTCCGGTTCGTACCCGAGGGTCGACCGCGCCGGGCAACGTCTCGATGCCGAGATCGACACTGGTGTCATCCGCGCCCACGCGGTCGAGGTAGCGGTAGATGCGATCCTTGACCACACCGCTCAGCTTCGGCATCGACTTGTTGTTCGACGCCACCACGACCTGTGCCACAGTTTCCCCGTTCGTTCTCGCTCGTCGGGGCAATACTATTGGCGCGGTCCCACATGGGCGATCGTTGGTGCTGCTACGGCAAGCCCGCTGCGCCCCGATCGTGGACCATTCGTTATCTGAAATGCGAACAGCGCGAGCGTCGGAACGCATCTATGTCTGTGAAAGGGCCTGGGCGGCAACAGGTTCTCTGCGGATCGGCGGGAGTGACATGTCCAATCTCGAGGAGCGGATGAGGCTGGCGGTCGAGTGGGTGCGGCGGTATCAGTTCTCCGACGGTGCTGGTGGGGCGGGGTGGGGGTGGATTCATGACGTACCGCCGAACCCACAGAACACCGCGGAGATCGTGTGCGCGCTGACCGCGGCGGGGATTCCGGTTCCGCGGGCGGAGGAAGTGCTGCACCTGGTACGCAGGCAGATGATCGTGCCGCCCACCGCGGGTGCGGGCGAGTTCACGGGGCCGATCGATATCGCGTGGCGACTGCGGGCGATGCACTGTCTCGGGGTCGCCGACGACGATCCTGATGTCCGCGAGTGCGTTCGCACGCTGCTCGACGAACAGGAGCCGGAATCGGGTGGGTTCCGGATGTCGGGGTCTGTCGGACCTGTGTCGCTGACCGCGACCGCGGCGGCCATGCACGCGTTGGCGCCCTACGCGAGCGCGGATGTCGCGGTGGCGCGGGCGGCGCTGCGCGGTGTGACGTTCCTGGCGATGACGATGTTGTCCGACGATGTTCGCGCCGAGGCCTTGTACACGGCCGCGCACATCGCGGGGGTGCTCGCCCGGCCCGAGTACGCCTCGATCGTCGGCAAAAGATCGCGGCGGGCATCGGAACTCGCGATCGAGCGGCTGCTCGACGGGCTGGCCGATCGGGCCGACTGCAATGGTGATGAGTGGTTCCTCCGGGGCGATGTCGCGCACGCGTGGCGGCATCTGGGATTGCACACCGCGATCGGAGCGGTGCTCGTGGCCGACGCCGCGCTGATCCTGCACCCGACCGTTCGCGCGGCGTTGACAGCGCTGTTCGATTTGCAGGAATTGGATCATCGACTTCCCGGGCGCGGTGGATTCCGCACCTCCAGTGAGGGATTCGTGACCGCCTACTCGACGACGCTGGCCATCGAGGCGATGGTGTACGCACGCGCCGCGGTCGGTGAGACCGTGAATCCGGGGCGGATCTTCGACCTGATCTGTCGCGCCGACGGCGCTCATCACACCGACGGCGGGGTGGTGACCGAATGGGGGAAAAGGCGACTTGTGATCAACAGTCACGCGGGGTTCGCGATGTTCTTGCTGGCGGCCGCGGCCGGCCTCACCATTGTGGGATTGGGTGGCCTGTTGAAATCACAACAGGGTCCGGACGCCTCGCTCCCCGCCCGTGCTTCGGCGGGCGGTTTGGTCGTGTGGGGAACCGTCGTCCTCGCCTTCGGCACGTTGGCGTGGTTGACGAGCCGGTTTCCGAGCACGTCCGCGCGAGCCATCGCCGCCGGGGTCTTCGGCGGGTTCACCGCCGTGGTGTTGCCCGTCGTGACCTACATGGTGTGAGCGGAGTTGGCAGCCAGCGCGGCGCGTGCCGCACGGACGAAACCCCAGCACGCGTCGAAGGACTTGTTTCCCACGTTGTCGTCGACTCCGGAATTGACATCGACACCGAAGGGGCGCACGGTCGCGATCGCCTCGGCGACGTTGTCGGGGGTGAGGCCACCTGCCAGCGTGACCTTCCGGTCGAGCGCGTGGAGCGCCGTCACGATTTCCCCGCTGATCTCCCAGTCATGGGTCCGTCCGGTGCCACCGAGTCGGCTGCTCGTGCGCGAATCCAGCAGCACTACGTGGCAGTACTGGGCCGCATCGATCGCTGTGTCGATGGCGCCACGACCGGTCACATGAACCGCGCGCAGAACCTGGCGCTCACCGGCATGCGCGTAGACCTCCTTGACCGTTCTCTCGGGAACCAGACCGTGAATTTGAATGGCATCGACGCCGATCGTGTCGGCCAGCGCGAGGATCTGTTCCGCGTCGTCGAGATGGGTGACCAGCACTCGCGCGACCTCGGTCGCCGCTACCGCGGTGGACAACAGCTTCGCCGCATCCCGGGCCAGCTGATCTTCGCTGAAGTGGGTGATACCGGAGATGAACCCGATCGCATCGGGCTCGGCAGCCAGAGCCGTCTCGAGGTCGGCAACAGACCGGATGCCACAGATTTTGGCCCGGAATGGGCTGGTAGTCATGGGTCCCAACCTACCGCGACCGGGATGCTGGGACTCGTCGGGTGGCGCGGCTCACGACGCGGCGGAATCCGGTGCTCGGTCGGAGCGACGTAGGGACTGAGCTACGTTCGGCGCCACGGGCAAGTGATGATTCGTTATGCTTATAACTCAAGTGCGACAGCGGGTTTCGCCATCGGTCGGGCAGGGGTGGGGTTGTGGGGCAGGACGATTCACAGACGAAGCAGCAGGCTCGGATCGTGCGATATTGGCGCGCCGTCGAGTACTTCACGCCGCAGAACGTCGATGCGGTCGATCGGAAGAAGGGGATCGTCGACCTGCGTCCCGGAGCTACGCTGCCCTGGCACGCGGCCGATGACCCGCCATCTGACAAAGTGTGGCGCTACACGGTGTACGCCGGTGTTTTCGGAATCCGTCGGGTGCGTGAGGTGCTCGACACCGTTCTGGCACCCGATGAGGAGCCTTCCGATCTCGGGGGTCGCAAGGACGGCGATACCGCCCTCGTCAGTCTGACCCTCGACGACGCCGGGCGGCTGTACAAATCGAGCGTGACACTGTCGTCGTGTGCGTGGGCGATCGGACGCACGGTGGGGACGCCGGGGCCGGGCGCCGACGATTGGCTCGATGGTTTCGACGACCAGCGTGACCGAATGATGCGAGTGCTGTTCGACATCGGCGACGGTCGGATTCCGATCGAGAATGGTGAAGTTCGTTCCCGTGGCGCCCGAGCTGTGCGACTGGTCGCGGGCGTCGCCGCGCGGATCGCGATCGATGTGGGGATCGGCGGGCTCGCGTCGCTGCCCGGACTTGTGGGTTCGGCGATCGAGTCGCGTTTCGGCGAAACGGCGTCGAAGGTCTCCGAATCGGTCGCGGACGCGATGACCGATGACGCGATCGGAGCTCTGGAGGATCGACGGGACGGGTCAGCAGACGAATCGGACGAGAATCAGGCTCCGGCAGCGGAGAAGACCGCCGCGGATTCGTTGGGGACGAAGGTGCTCGACCTCGACGACCTGGCCGCGATCGTTCGATGGATCTCCGAGCAGCTCGGTGTCGACGAGGTGCTCGAACCATCGGCGATTCGGGTGAAGTGCTTCACGGTGCCGAAACGGCGCGCCGATGAGGTATCCGGAGACGAACTCCTCAACAGTTTCTACGTCGGTGACCTCGAACGCGTCGCCTGTGAGCTCGACAACGGCAATGTCGGCGAGGCACTGTCTCGATATCTCACCGAGGACGAGCCGAGGGCGACATCCGGCCGGATCGATGTGCGCCGGGATCCGTCGGTCTTGTTCCACGCGGTGCATCCGCGGCGGACACCACCGGGTCGCTGGCCCGAGAAGCCGGCGCATCCGCTCGCATTGAGTCAACAGTTCGCGATCAACACGATCGTCGGTGAGCTCGGCATTCCGCAGGCCAGGGGGATCTACGCCGTGAACGGGCCGCCCGGTACCGGTAAGACCACCATGTTGCGCGACCTGATCGCCTCGATCATCGTCGACCGGGCTGCGGTCCTGGCGGCGCTGCCGAGCCCGCGCGCCGCCTTCGGCGAGCGACAACTCAAGTGGGAGGACGACCAGGGGTGGTCGCGAAAGCTGCGCCCGCTGATCGACGAGCTGACCGGCTTCGAGATCGTCATCGCATCCTCCAACAACGGTGCCGTCGAGAACATCACCTTGGAGGTACCTTCCGTTGAGTCGATCGACTGTGAGACCTTCCCCGATGCCGCGTATTTCGCGGGTCCGGCAACCTATCTCGCGGAAGTGCCCTGCTGGGGAGCGATCGCCGCACGGCTGGGTAGAAGGGCCAACCGGCGCGACTTCGCGCAGCGATTCTGGTGGGGCCCGAAGGCGGCAGGCGACACCGCCGACGAAAAGGCCGGGGTCGGAATCGAATCGATTCTTCGCGAACTGCAGTCGGTGGCGCCCGATGAACGCGCCCGATCATGGCGAGACGCTGTGCGGCGCTACACCTCGGCTGTCGAGCGGGTCGAGAACATGGCCACGGCTCGCGCCGCCGTGGCAGAGCTCTTGGTACTGGTCAGCGGCCCGGATTCCGAACTGGACGCGCTGCGTCGCCAGTTGCTCGGTGCCGATGCGCGCGAGCGAGAATTGCGGGCACGACGTGAGCACATCGTCGAGGCGTTGACCCGTGCGCGGGCGGCGGCACATCGGGGCAGCGTCGATGTCAGAGATATCGAAGTAGCACTCGCCGATGCTCGCGATGCTGTCGCACGGGCCGATCGCGATCTGGCTCGCGCCGAAGCGGTACTCCACGAGCAAGGCGCATCTCGGCCGGGATGGATGCGGCGGATACTGTCGCGCGGCGCAGATCGTGAGTGGGCCGCCGGTGTGGCACCTCTTGCGGCTGCCGTCGATGATCGTGCCCACCGCGTACGGCGTGCCGACGAAACCCGCGAACACTACGATGCCGCACTGCGGGTGGCCTTCTCGCGGCGGATCGACCTCGATCGCGCGGTGATCGTCGCACAGGAACAGTTGAGAGCCTGCGACCGCGAACGCGCTTCGGCGCAACTGTCCACCGAGACGGCACAGCGGGGGATCAGCCGCCGCGAAGCCGAATTGTCTGCCGCGCGAGCCCGGCTCGACGCGGCGCGGCGCGAGTGGCCTGGCTCTGTGCCAGGGCCGGAGTGGGAAGCCCCGCTCGATGATCGGGCGGCGATGGAGGTGCGGGAACGGTCGGCGCCGTGGATGGACGAGGAGTTCGCGAAGGCGCGGTCGGAGGTCCTGCTCGCGGCGCTGGATGTGCACTACGCGACGTTGGCCGCCGAGCCGAAAGTGGCTTGGGACAATCTCCGTGCGGCCATCGACGTAGTCTCCGGCGAATGTCCGGCCGATCTTCCGGATGCGACCGTCCTCGCCGCGTGGCAGATGCTGTTCTTCGTCGTTCCGGCGATTTCGACGACCTTCGCTTCGTTTCCGACAATGTTCGCCGGACTCGGTCGCGAAAGCGTGGGCTGGCTCTGTATCGACGAGGCAGGCCAGGCTGCCCCGCAGGCAGCGGTCGGAGCGCTGTGGCGGAGCCGTCGCGCCGTCGTGGTCGGCGATCCACGCCAGCTCGAACCGGTGGTCAGCCTGCCGTGGCAAGGACAGCGACGGTTGGCTCACGCCTTCGATGTCGACATCCGCTGGGCGCCGCAGCGTGCTTCGGTCCAGTCGGTTGCCGACAGTGTCACTCGGTTCGGAACCTGGCTGCCCGATCTGGATTCGCTCGATCAGATCTGGGTGGGCTCGCCGCTGCGAGTCCATCGCCGCTGTGATCGCCTGATGTTCGAGGTGAGCAATGCGATCGCCTACGACAACATGATGGTCGACGGCGTCAGCGGCAGATCGACCGAGTACCCGCTGGGAAGACGCAACATCTGGATCGATGTGCCCGCCGCCGCCGACGGGCCGAAGTGGAACCCCGACGAAGGCAAGTATGTTCTGACTGTTCTTCGAAGGATTCAGCAACGTCTCGCCACCGCCATGGACGAAGAGTCGGCGACGCGGACGCGGGAGTGGGACAGCTCGGACAAAGCCCGCGCCGAGGAGCTGACCCGTCGGCTGAACGACACCGTGTTCATCCTCAGCCCGTTTCGCGATGTCGTGACCGGTCTGCGCAAGTACCTGCAGGCCAACGGCCTCACTGTCGACAGCAAGCGGCTGGGCACGGTGCATACCGCTCAGGGCAAGGAGGCCGACATCGTGTTCTTGGTCCTCGGGACCGCGTCCGATGGCAAGGGTGCCCGTGACTGGGCATCGGCTTCGCCGAATTTGCTCAACGTCGCCGTCACTCGTGCGCGTCGTCGCCTTGTCGTCGTCGGCGACTACGAGAACTGGTCTCCGCTCCGGAACTTCTCTGCGCTGGCCGGGCACACCCGGTCGGGGGGCGAGATGGATCGTTGGCAGCCGGGAGAATGATTACGCCGCCGGCGTCGAATCCGGCGTCGAATCCGGACGCGGAGGATGTCTGTGCCCGACACGCGGGGAAAGGATTGCGGGAACGGCGTTGGTGGTAGATGCTGGTCCGACTGTGTAGTGCGGGTGTGGGCGTGACATTGTCGCGACCGTTTCGTAATCTTGCAGTGACCTGTTCTCGACAATGACTGGTGAGCTTCAACGTGACTGCTTCGCATCGAAAACCGTCGGCCCCTTCTAGTCGTATGCCGTTGGCCGTGTGCAGTCTCGCGGCGACCGTGCCGGGGATGTTGTGGATGGCGTTGCGGCCCGGTGGTGCCGACGTGGAGACGGTGGCTTCGGTGCAGCCGCACACGACCTCGGCGATCGAGGTGGATCCGATCGCGGCGGCGCCGACGAACGATCAGCCCCAGCCCGCGCCGGTGGTGCGGGCCGATGACGAGTTGGCGGCGCTGTCGGCGTTGAAGGTGAAGGTGTTGTGCGGCACGGAGTTCAACGGGACGCTGCCGCATGTGGCGCAGGTCGGTAACCTGCTGCAGAAGATGTTCGGCATCAGCAATATCGGTGGTGCGCACGGTCGCCACGACGGCGACCACGGCGCGGGCCAGGCCCTCGACGTCATGACCTCCAACGTCGCGGTGGGCAATACGATCGCCGATTTCGTGCTCGCGAACAAGGCGCGCTTCGGGGTCACGTATGTGATCTGGCAGCAGCGCTACAACGACGGCGGCGGCTGGTCCTACATGGAGGATCGCGGCAGCGCCACGCAGAACCACTATGACCACGTGCATATCTCGTTCGCGCCCTCGGGGCCTGCCAACATCGCCTGCTGATCGCGCAACCGCAGGTGAGCGGGCGATGAGCGCGAACGGGTGACCCTGGGGCGCGAAAGCGGGGAAGATGGGGGGTATGGCCCCCAACAGTGCGAAATATCTGATCAGCAACGGCACCGACGACCGGGTGTCGCTTTTCGATGATGGGCGCGTGAAGGTTTGGTCGACTACCCATCTGTGGACCGAAGCCGGTCGCGAGCGGCACAACGCCCTCGGTGAGACCGTGCTGCTCGGCATCGGGCGCACCCTCGACACCACCGGTGCCGTGGATCGGCGCCAGCAGTGTGACGCGGAGTTCCAGCTCGACCCGGACAAGGGTCACACGGTGGCCGCCACCGTGGGCGCGGACAACGGCACGTTCGTGCAGTTCTTCCACGACGGCACCATCGCCGTCGGCAATGACGGTCGCGATGTGGCGACGGTCTTCAACGCGGGTCGCGAGACCACCTCCGCGCGCGGCACCACCGGTGTCGGCGGGTCGGTGATGGTCACCTTCGGCGGGAGTTACCGGCCGAGGACGCAGCGCGAGAGCGACTTCCAGGTGGAATTGAGCGAGGCCACCGCGCCTCGGCCGAACCGGCTGTACAAGGACGAGTTCCTCGTCAAGTAGGTCCGGCGCACCGGGGCGACCATGAGGGTCGCCCCGGTGTCGGGCACTCAGCCGTAGTAGCAGACGTAGTGCATGGTCTCGACGACCTCGATGTCGAACGCGCTGTCGCCGGGGATCTTGAACGACTCACCCGCACGGTAGGTGACGGCCTCGGTCGTGCCGTCCAGCGTCACGTTGGCCTCGCCCGCGACCAGTTCCATGATCTCCGGCGCGGCGGTGGTGAAGCGCAGCGACGACGGCTGGATCACGCCCACCGACACCGAGGCGCCATCGGGCAACTCGAGGCTGTAGCTGACGCACTTGCCGTCGAAGTAGACGTTGGCCTTCTTGCTGACGGAGACGTTCTCGAACTTCGACATGGGTCCTTCCGGGGAATGAGGGGAGGCTCAGTCTAGCGATGCGGGCTTCTGGGCGAGCACGCGCTCGGCCTCGTCCGGGTCACGTTGTGTCAGGATCGCCAGGATGCGGTCAGCCAGGTCCGGCACGCTCTTTGTGGCGGCGTTGAACACGATAATCAAGTCAGCGTTGAAGTACTGATGGACCAGCATGTTTCGCATGCCTCGCACCAGCTTCCACGGAATCTCCGGCTGTGCGTCACGGGTTTCCGGGGACAGTGACGACGCCGCTTCGCCGATGATCGACAGCTGGCGGATCACGCCGTCCTGGCGGAGATCGTCCTTCTGGAAGTCTGCGAAGGTGAGGTTCTCGAGGTAAGTGGCGATTCGGTAGTGGGCGGTGACGATGTCGGCGAGATACAGGTCTTCACGCCGCGACATGCAGGTCCTTCGCTTCCGCCAATACGGCATCGCGAATGAACCAGTGGAGGTACTTCTTGGGAACTACGTCGACCTTTCGGCCGAGGAGTTCTTCGA
This sequence comes from Nocardia lasii, assembly GCF_042658545.1. Classification (NCBI taxonomy): domain Bacteria; kingdom Bacillati; phylum Actinomycetota; class Actinomycetes; order Mycobacteriales; family Nocardiaceae; genus Nocardia; species Nocardia lasii. The sequence continues at coordinate 48,267 of NZ_JBHSQN010000012.1, read as the reverse complement.
GCTCTTCCTGGAACCCGAAGAACTCCAAACCGATCTCGGTGTCCGGTTTCAGCAGGTAGAGCAGGTCGACATCGCTGTCCGGCCCATCCGACCCACGGACCACCGATCCGAAAACAGACAGTTCGATGACGTCGTACTTCTCGCACAACACCCGCAATCGCGGCATCAACGTGTCGAAATCGATCGCCATCTTGTCTCCTCGAACGGCGCTTCGCCAATGTGGTATGCCCAAGCTTAGCTGGGCGCGCAGGCGGATTCAGCTGCCGTAGCGGGCCAGGACCGAGCTGGCTTCCTGGGAGGCGGTGCCTTCCTGGGCGAGGTGGGCCATGGTTTCGGGGATCTCGCGGCCGTGGTGGGTCATGGCCTGGGCGTAGAGGCGACCCGCGCGGTAGGAGGAGCGGACCAGGGGGCCCGCCATGACGCCGGCGAAGCCGAGTTCCTCGGCGACACGGGAGTGTTCGACGAATTCCTCCGGCTTGACCCAGCGGTCCACGGGGTGGTGGCGGGGGCTGGGGCGCAGGTACTGGGTGATGGTGAGGATGTCGCAGCCTGCCTCGTGCAGGTCGCGCATGGCGGCGGTGACCTCCTCGGGGGTTTCGCCCATGCCGAGGATGAGGTTGGACTTGGTGACCAGGCCTGCTTCGCGGGCGGCGGTGAGTACGGCCAGGGAGCGCTCGTAGCGGAAGGCGGGGCGGATGCGCTTGAAGATGCGCGGCACCGTTTCCAGGTTGTGCGCGAGGACCTCGGGGCGGGTGGCGAAGACCTCGGCGAGCTGGGCGGGGTCGGCGTTGAAGTCGGGGATGAGCAGTTCGACGCCGGTGGCGGGGTTGAGTGCCTTGATGGCGCGCACGGTTTCGGCGTAGAGCCAGGCGCCGCCGTCGTCGAGGTCGTCGCGGGCCACGCCGGTGATCGTGGAGTAGCGCAGGCCCATCGACCGGACGCTCTCGGCGACGCGCCGGGGCTCGTCGCGGTCGAGGGCGGCGGGCTTGCCGGTGTCGATCTGGCAGAAATCGCAGCGGCGGGTGCACTGTTCACCGCCGATGAGGAAGGTGGCCTCGCGGTCTTCCCAGCATTCGAAGATGTTGGGGCAGCCCGCTTCCTCGCAGACCGTGTGCAGGCCCTCGGACTTCACCAGGCTCTTGAGCTCGGTGTACTCGGGGCCCATGGTGGCGCGGGTGCGAATCCACTTGGGTTTGCGCTCGATCGGGGTCTCCGCGTTGCGCGCTTCGATGCGCAGCAGCTTGCGTCCGGCGGGGGCAGAGGCATCTACGGGACTCACGACACCGACTCTACGCTCGGGGCCTGCGGGTTCGACGGCGCGGTGGTGCGATCAATGTCATGGGGCGCGACGGGAATTTCGCCGTCGAGCGCGGCAACGATCGCGGCGGCGACGAGCGGCTCCAGTTCGGCGACGGTGACCTCGCGGCCGAGCTCGCGGCTCAGGGTGGTGACGCCGGCGTCCCTGATACCGCACGGCACGATGGCCTGGAAACCGTCGAGCGCGGAATTACAGTTCAGCGAGATGCCGTGCAGGGCGACGCCGCGCTGCACGCGCACTCCGATCGCGGCGATCTTGCGTTCGGCCAGTAGGTCGGTGGCGGGCAGCCACACGCCGGAGCGGCCCTCGATGCGACCGCAGGTGATGCCGAGGCCGGTGACGACCTGGATCAGGGCTTCTTCCAGGCGACGCACGTAGTGGACGACATCGACGGGCTCGGCCAGGCGGATGATCGGGTAGCCGACCAACTGACCCGGCCCGTGCCAGGTGATCTTGCCGCCGCGGTCGACCTGCACGACCGGGCTGCCGTCGACGGGCAGATCCTCGGCCTCGGTGCGCCGGCCCGCGGTGTAGACCGAGGGATGCTCGAGCAGCAGCAACCGGTCGGAGCCTTCGCCGGCGGCGCGCTGATCGGCGATCTGCCGTTGCAGCTGCCAGGCGGCGTGGTAGTCGATGAGTCCGAGATTCTCGACCACGATCGGGGTCGAATCGAATCGAGCGGACGCGGTGCGGCGCGTGTCGTTCACCCCCGCGACGTTACGCCGGGCCACCGACAGCACACCAGCACGGGCTCACGGTTCGATCGGGAAGCTGAGCTGCATCAGGGTCAGGTCCATCCAGCGGCCGAATTTGTGGCCGACCTCGGGCAGTTCGCCCACGATGCGGAAACCGAAGCGCTCGTGCAGGGTGATCGAACCGCTGTTGCCGGACTCGATCGCGGCGATCATGGCGTGCACCCGCCCGGATTCGATGGCGCGCGCGATCAATTCGGTGAGCAGGGTGGTCGCGACCCCGCGACGCTGGAAGCGTTCGTCGACGTAGACCGAGTTCTCCACCGAGTGCCGGTAGCCCGACTTGGGGCGCCACTGGCCGTAGGAGGCGTAACCGGCGACCTCGCCGTCGATCTCGGCGACCAGGATCGGCATCCCGGCGGCGGCCCGGTCGTCGAACCAGGTCTGCCGGTCCTCCAGGCCCACCTCCTCGGTGTCCCAGATCGCGGTCGAGGCGGCGATATTGGTGTTGTGGATGGCCAGTACGGCGGGGAGATCGGCCTTCTCGGCGTCACGGATCAGCATGGGAGAACTCACTGTCGGCCCACCGCGGCGGCCAGCGCGGCGCCGACGGTGGGGTGGGAATAGGTGTAGCCGGCCTCTTCGAGCACGGCGGGGATGGCGCGCGGGCCGTGCAGGATCGACTCCGACAGCTCGCCGACCAGCGCCGAGAGCGCGAAGCCGGGGACGATGAACGGGGCGGGTCGATGCAGCGCACGGCCGAGCGCGCGGTTGAATTCCGCGTTGGTGACCGGCGCGGGACCGGTGAGATTGAGGGGCCCGGAGATCTCGGGGTGGGTGAGCGCGAAGACGATCGCGCCGACCTCGTCGTCGAGGGAGATCCACGGAAAGTACTGGCGACCGCTGCCCAGGCGTCCGCCCAGGCCGAGCCAGTAGAGCGGGTGCAGTTTGGCGAGCATGCCGCCGTTGCGGGCCAACACCACCGCGCTGCGTAGCGTCACGGTACGCACGCCCGCCGCGGCGGCCGGTGCGGTGGCGGCCTCCCAGTCCCGGCACAGGGTGGCCAGGAAATCCGTTCCGGCGGGGCAGGTTTCGTCGATGACGGCGTCACCGGTGGCGCCGCCGTAGTAGTGCGCGCCGCTGGCGTTGACCAGCGTCGGCACCCCGGCGGCGGCGACCGCGGTGGCCAGCACGTCGGTGGGAGTGATGCGGCTGTCGCGCAACAGCTGTTTGAAGCCGCCGTTCCAGCGCTGGTCGCCGATGCCGACACCGCACAGGTTCACCACCGCGTCGGCCCCGCGCAACGCCCGCTCGTCGAGCTGGGCGCGCGCGGGATCCCACGCGAATTCGTCCGGTGCGGCGGCGGTGCGGCGCACCAGACGCGACACCTGGTGCCCGTCGCGGCGTAGTGCCGCGACGAGCGCCGTGCCGATCAGACCGGACGAACCGGCGATGACCACCTTCATGAATTCCTCGACTACAGGCCGAGATCGGCCTCGAACGCCGAGTCCTCGAGCCGGTGCTTGATGGTGGAGACGAAGCGTCCCGCATCGGCACCGTCGATGAGCCGGTGATCGTAGGTGAGCGGCAGGTACACCATCGACCGGACGCCGATGGACTCGCCGCCTGCCTCGTCGGTGACCACCACCGGGCGCTTCACGATCGCGCCGGTGCCGAGCATGGCCGCCTGCGGCGGAACCAGAATCGGGGTGTCGAACAGGGCGCCCTCGCTGCCGATGTTGGTGATGGTGAAGGTGCCACCGGAGAGCTCGTCGGGCTTGAGGCCACCGGTGCGCGCGCGGTTGGCGATATCGGCGATCGCGCGGGCCAGACCTGCGAGGGACAGGTCGCTGGCGTTGTGGATGACCGGCGAGAGCAGACCCTGCTCGGTGTCGACCGCGATACCCAGGTGCACCGACGCGTGGTAGGTGATCTCCTTGGTGTCCTCGTTGTAGGACGCGTTGACGTTCGGGTGCACCCCGAGCGCCTCGACCACGGCCTTGGCGAAGAACGGCAGGTAGGTCAGGTTCACACCCTCGCGGGCCTTGAACGAGGCCTTGGCGAGCTGACGCAGGTGCGCGATCTTGGTGACGTCGGCCTCGTGGACCTGGGTCAGCTGCGCGGTGGCCTGCAGCGATTCGCGCGTCTTGGTCGCGGTGATCTGACGGATCCGGCTGGCCTTCTGCGTGGTGCCGACCAGGCCGGCCAGCTTCGGCGCGGCGGTCTGCTTGGCCGGTGCGGCCGGAGCCGGTGCGGCGGCAGCGGCGGCCGGAGCCGGGGCGGGCGCCTTCTTGGCCTCGGCGGCGGCGAGCACGTCCTGCTTGCGGATGCGGCCGCCGACACCGGAACCGGTGAGGGTCGACAGGTCGACGTCGTTCTCGTCGGCCAGCTTGCGCACCAGCGGGGTGACGTACGGGGTGCTGCCGTTGGACGACGCGGCGGCCGGGGCGGGCGCGGGGGCCGGGGTCGGCTTGGGCGCGGGCGCGGCGGCAGCAGCGGGCTTCGGCGCGGGTTCCGGCTTCGGCTCGGGCTTCGGCTCGGGCTTCGGCTCGGGCTTCGGCTCGGGCTCGGGTTCCGGCTTCGGCTCGGGCGCCGGGGCCGCGGCGGCGGGCTGACCGCTACCGATCACGCCCAGCTGTCCACCCACATCGACGACATCGTCTTCCTGCGCGGTGATCTCGAGCAGCGTGCCCGCGACCGGCGAGGGAATCTCGGTGTCGACCTTGTCGGTGGACACCTCGAGCAGCGGCTCGTCGACGGCGACGGTGTCACCGACGGCCTTGAGCCAGCGCGTGACGGTGCCCTCGGTGACCGACTCGCCCAGTTCGGGCATCGTCACGGCGGTGCCGGAAGCGGCGGACGCGGCCGGTGCCTCGGCAGCCGGGGCGGGGGCCTGCGCGGCGGGCGCCTGCGCGGCGGGCGCGGGTTCCGGTTCGGGGGCGGCGGCGGGCTCGGGGGCGGTGGCAGGGGTTTCGCCGGCGTCGCTGATCACACCGAGTTCACCGCCGATCTCGACGACGTCGTCTTCCTGCGCGACGATCTTGGAGAGCACGCCCGCGGTCGGCGAGGGGATCTCGGTGTCGACTTTGTCGGTGGAGACTTCGAGCAGCGGTTCGTCGACCTCGACCGTGTCTCCTTCCTGCTTCAGCCACCTGGTCACCGTGCCCTCGGTGACGCTCTCACCAAGGGCCGGCATCTGGACGGAGAAGGCCATGTCCTCTGACTCCTCTGAGTGTGTACCCGGCGGACATCCGTCGCGGGTCGCGGCTTTCGTCCACCCCACCGGTCTCGGCGGAGCACCCGGGAAACGTTGGTTCTTGTTCCGGCAACCATCCTTGCACTCGCTCGCCGCCGGTGTAGCGCAGGGCGGTGATCCGGGCGAAGCTGGCACCATGGAATGTACGGCGGTGAGCAGAATTCCGCCGGAGTGTAGGAGGTCGAGCTCGGTGGGTTTGCTGGATCGTTTCCGTGGTGGGCGCCGTGCGAGCAGGTCAGTCGCGCGCGAGCGGGCGTCGGAGCTGAGCGCGCTGGCGGACTGGGCGCGCGAGCGAACCGGGGTGGAGGCGTTCATCGAACCCCAGACGACTGTGACCGATGTCACAGCGGTGCTGGTGGCCGCGGATGGCGAATGGACCCGCCGGATCGTCGGCGAACGGGGCGCGCGGCGGTTGGCGGGTGCGTTGAAGATCCCGGTCTACGACGTCATCAAGACCGGATATCCGCAACGCATGCGCGACTTCGACGCCCGCCGCCGGATCGAGCGGCGGCGGGCTCGCGAAGCCGAATTCGAGGAGTGACTACTCCGCGCCGATCTGTTCGATCACGCTGATCAGGGTGCGCACCGGGACGCCGGTGCCGCCCTTGCCGATGTAGCCGAACGGGCCGCCGGTGTTGTAGGCCGGACCGGCCACGTCGAGGTGCGCCCACGGCAGGCCCTCGGGCACGAATTCCTTGAGGAACAGTGCGGCCGAGAGCATTCCGCCCCAGCGGTGCGGCGCGACATTGGCCAGGTCGGCGACCTTGGAGTTGATGTCGGCGCGCAGTTCGGCGGGAAGCGGCATGGCCCAACCGTTCTCGCCGACCGCGCGCGAGATCGCCGCGACCCGGTCGCGGAACTCCTCGGTGCCCATCACGCCGGGGGTGCGGGTGCCGAGCGCGACCATCTGGGCGCCGGTCAGGGTGGCGACGTCGATGAGGTAGTCGGGCTCGTCCTCGACCGCGCGCACGATGGCGTCGGCCAGGATCAGCCGGCCCTCGGCGTCGGTGTTGATGACCTCGACGGTGGTGCCGCCGTACTGGGTGAGCACGTCGCCGGGGCGCTGCGCGGTAGCCGATGGCATGTTCTCGGCCATCGGCACGGTCGCGGTGACGGTGACCGGCAGACCCAGCCGTGCGGCCAGCAGCACGGTGGCGATGACCGCCGCCGCACCGGCCATGTCGGAGGTCATGTTCTCCATGTTGGCGGCGGGCTTGATCGAGATGCCGCCGGTGTCGAAGGTGATGCCCTTGCCGACCAGGGCGATCTTCTTGTCGCCGCCCGCGTAGGTGATGCGGACCAGGCGCGGCGGGCGCGAGGAGCCCTGGCCGACGCCGATGATGCCGCCGTAGCCGCCCGCGGCGAGGTCGTTCTCGTCGAGGATCTCGACCTCGAGCCCGGCCGCCTCGGCGAGCAGGCGGGCCCGGTCGGCGAATTCGGCGGGGTAGAGGGCGCTGGGCGGGGTGTTGACGAAGTCGCGGGCGGTGGCCACGGCCTCGGCGGTGAGCTGGGCGCGCAGCAGTTCCAGGGTGCCGAATTCCGGCTCGGGGACCAGCAATTCGACCCGGACCACCGGCTGTTCGTCGGGCTTGGGCGCGCTCTTGGCCTTGAACGTGGGGAAGGTGTAGGCGCCGAGGTAGAAGCCCTCGGCGGCGGCGCCGAGGTCGAGGCCGGACAGGGTGGTGGCGACGAGTTCGGTGCCCGACAGGGCGCGTCCGGCGACCCCGGCGCTGCGGCGGACCTGCTCGGCGTCGAGTTTCTCGGCCGAGCCGAGGCCGACGGCGAGCACGCTGGTGACGTTGTCCAGGCCCGCCGGCGCGGGCACCCGGGTGAGTTCCTCGGGCTTGCCCTTGGCTCCGACGGCGCCGAGCGTGTCCAGCAGTTCCGCGCGGACCTCGGCGGTGAGCACGTCGCCGAACAGGTCGGCGGGGACGATCCCCGGTCCGTTCTCCGAGGAGGTCAACCCGATCACCAGCACGTCGGTGTCCGTGGCGATGGTTTCGGTGCGCGCCAGTTCCGGTCCGAGTGAACGATCTGCAACAGCTGTCATTGCCCCAGGTTATTCCGTCGCGTTCGGAGCCCGCAGCACGAGTCCGGCCTGTTGTGTGCCGAAATACTGGATTTTACTGGACAATACTGGTAGCTGTGGATACGCTCCGACTCGTGACGGACTCGGCGGAGGAGCTGGAGGTGCGCATCTCCGGTTTGCGGGCCGAGGTGCGGCGGGCGGCCGCCGGTGGGGATCGCGCCACGGCGCGGCAGTTGCGGGCGGAATTGCGCCGGGCCGAATTGGCCTGGGACGCGGCTGTTCTCGGGGCCGAACCCGAGGAGGCCGCCGAAGCGCCGGGGGTGCCGGTGCGTGAGCACGTGCATCGCGCGTTGACCCTGCTGTCGGTGCCGTCGTCGCCGAAACTGGTGCTGGCCACCCACGACGCGTTCTTCTCGGGGGAGCTGCTGCCCGCGCGGTTGACCAGCCTGCGCCGGGACGAGGAACGCTCCTTCCGGTCGGCGCCGTATTCGCGTCCGTACTACCTGTGCGCGGCGCTGACCACCGATCTGCTCGCGCCCGCGCGCGGGTTGATGGCGGTGAGTTCGTGGCCGTTGGAGCGGCGGATGGTGGGCCCGTTGAGTCCTCGGGTGGGGCTGCTGGTCTCGGCGATCCGTCTGGCCGAACATCTTTCGGCGCAGCCTGCGCCGGAAACGGCCGGTCTGCGCGTACTGTGGCGGCTCGCCGTGTCGATTCCTGGGATCTCCAGTGCCCCGGATTCACTCGATCCGGCGACGGTGATCGAGGCCGCGCGGCGCGAGCTGGCGGTACACGAAGACGACGACGCGCGGCAGCGGTCGGCGGCGGCACGTCGGGCGGCTGATCAGCTGACCGATCCGGCCGCGCAACTATTCGGTGTTCGGCTCGGCGTAGCCGATCGGCGACGAATCGAGGTGAAATGAGCACTCTCGCAGCACAGTTGGACCAGTTGCGCGGTGATGTTCCCGCGACACGGCACAACGCCCGCACCATCGCCGCGCTGACGGCCAATCCCGGATGTGCCCGCCGCGCCCTGCTCGACGCGGCCGCGGTGGACAAGACCGTGATCGCCCAGTCACTGGGTTTCCCACCGCAATTCGGCCAGTCGCAGTTCGCCATCACGCGCGGCAACGCGTTCGAGGCGATGGTGAAGGCCAACGGGTGCGCGGAACTGCTCGCCCTGTTGCGCGACACCCTGGGGCTGACGATTCCCGAAGTGGCCTACCACGACCTGAATTCGGTGGGCGAGAACACCGGCAACGCCGTGCGCTATCAGCGCACCCGGCAGTTGTTGAAGAGCGCGATCGCCGCGAGCGACGGCACCCTGTTCGACCACCCGATGCTGCGCCTGGACATCGCCGGTGCCACGGCCTATCTCGAACCCGATGTGGTGGCCGTGCAGGTGGACGGCCAGTTCCACGTGGTGGAGGTGAAGGCCTTCCCGGTGATCGACGGTCAGGCCGATCCGGCGCAGGTCGCGGCGGCGGCCCGGCAGTCGGCGGTGTACGTGATCGCGTTGCGCGAGTTGATGGTCGAGATCGGGGAGTCGCCCGAGATCGTGTCGCACAACGCGATTCTGGTGTGCGCCAAGGACTTCTCCAACCGACCTACCGCCGAGCTGGTGGACCTGCGCAAGCAACTGGCGGTGGTCTCGCGGCAGTTGACCCGGCTCACCGCGATTCCCGACCTGCTCGCCGAACTGCCCCCCGAGGCCACGTTCGCGCCGGGCGAGAATCTCGAGAAGACCATCGCGGCCATTCCGGCTCGTTACGCGCCCGAGTGCATGTCGAGTTGCGAGCTCGCCTTCGCCTGCCGCGACGAAGCCCGCACCTGCGGGTCGGTGGACGCGCTGGGGCGCGGGGTGTGCGATGTGGTGGGCGGCATCGACAATATCCACACCGTGCTCGGATTGGCCGACGGCACACTGGAACCCGGCCCCGAGCACGTCGACATCACCGCCATGCTGCGGACCGCGCACCGGTTGCGCTGGGAGATCGCCGGATGAGCGTGTTGGCGGCACTGGCCAAGGCCGAGGCGGTGCGGGCCGGTCGCGCGCAGGCCACGGCCGCGGTGCGCCACCTGCACCTGGCCGAACGACCCCTGGTCGCGATCCCGTTGCGGTTGGCGGGGGAGGCGGCGGCGCCGGTGGCGATCATGATCGGCACCTCGCCCGGCGACCAGAACGTGCTGACCGTGCCGCAGCCGCGCGACCGGGTGCTGCGCCTGCGGTTCATCGAGCAGCTGGCCGACGTTGTGCTGCCGTATCTTTCGTCGTTCCTCGTCGACACCGAGGAGTTGACCAGCAAGGCCGGGGAGACCTACACGCGGTGCCTGGACGCCCCGCAGATGTGGACGCCCAACCCCGGCGGCGTGAATTTCCTGAAGCTGCTGGGCCGTTCGGTGCGGTTCCATCGGGTCGACGGGGACAACCCGGTGCCGGCGTCGATTCCGCTGCTCGGGCGCTGGCTGACCTGGTTCGGTGACCGGGCCGAGCATCCGGGTTCGGCGGTGCTGCCCGCCATGACCGCCGCGCTGGCCGGGCACTGGGCGTCGGGCCAATCCTCCTTGGAGGACGGCAATCTCGCCGCGCTGCTCGGCTGGATCGATCCGCCCGTGGGACTGACCGGGGCGGAAGCGGCCGCACTGGCGGAGGATCCGCTGCTCTGCCCGCCCGCCGGTCCGGCGACCGATCCCGGCTTCGACAACGAGGAACTCGCGCCGCTGATCGCCGCCTACAACGACGCGCTCGACGACTCCGCGAGATCCGTTGCGGCCGAACGACTCGAACGATCGCTGCGCGGCCAGCTCGAACCCACCTGGCAGTTGATGTGGCGTTCGATCGAGCTGCTGGCGGCACTGCCCGAAGGGGCCAGTGTCGAGGATCGGTGGACCGCCGATCGGGGCGCGTTCTCGCGGTTCGCCGCCGATGTGGCCGAGGGGATTCCGCAGGCCAGGCGCGATTCGGCAGTGCCGGCGGTGCGTCGGCTGTTGGAGCGGGAACGGGCGCTGGAAGCGTTGCAGGCCCAGTGCGCCTTCGATGATCCGCTGCTCATGCTCGAACATCGGGTGAGCGGCGCGGCCTTCCGCGGCACCGTCGTGCACTGCGAACCCGAGCGCCTCGATCGTTCGGGCGCGCGTCCGAAACTGCGCCCGCACATCCACATTCGCACCACTGACCCGTTCGTCGCCGCCGTCGGCGAGGAGCTGACGTGTGTGGAGCGGCCCAAGCAGACCGGGCACGTCGTCGAGGTCGACAGTGACGGCTTCGTGCTCGAACTGTCCGGCGGCATGGGGCGCAAGCTCGTCGCCGACCCGGGCAGCGTGCCCGAGGAAGGCGACGAACTCGGTTTCGCCCGGTTCAAGCCGACGCCGTTCAACGGGATGCTGAATCTGCCCGCGCGCGAGGAGACTCCGTGGACTCACGGTGGTCCGCCGCCGGAATGGGTGCCCACCGAAGACGACGAGGAGGAACTCAGTGACCACGCCGGATGAGGCCGTCGCGGGGATTCTGACCGACCTGCGCGAGCAGAGCCATCGCGCGATCGTCGTCGACTCACCGCCGGGCGCGGGCAAGTCCACGCTCGTGGTGCGGGCCGCGCGCCAACTCGCCGAGGACGGTGAGCAGCGCATGATCGTGGCCCAGACCAACGAACAGGTCGACGACCTCATCGACCGCCTCGCCGCCGCCGACCCCGCCCTGCGGATCGGGCGGCTGTCCAGCGCGGCCTATGTGGTGAGCGACCGGGTCGACCAGCACGCCAACGTCCGCGTCGCCAAACAGCCCGGCGACCTCGAGGACCGCGCCATCGTGATCGGTACGGCCGCCAAATGGGCCACCATCACCGAGGGCACCTGGACCCACGCGATCATCGACGAGGCGTACCAGATGCGCTCGGACATGTTGTTGCGCATCGCGAATCGGTTCGATCGCGGGCTGTTCGTCGGCGATCCGGGACAGCTCGATCCGTTCGCGACCGTCGAGACCGCGCGCTGGGCCGGTCTCACCTGGGACCCGACGATGAGCGCGGTGAGCGTGATGCTGGCCAACAACGACAACATCCCCACCCACCGGCTGCCGGTGTCGTGGCGACTGCCCGCCACCGCGGCGCCGGTGGTGTCGAAGGCGTTCTACCCCTTCACCGAATTCCAGTCCGGCACCGGATTCGGTGACCGGCGCATGGATTTCACCACCCGCGGTATGGGCGGACCGGTCGACGCGGTGTTGGAGCAGGCGGCCGAAACCGGTTGGGGCTGGTACGAATTGCCCGCCCGACACACCCTGCGCACCGACCGCGACGCGGTGGCCGCCATCGCCGCCATCGCGGCCCGGCTGATCGAACGCGGCGCCACCGCGCACTCCGAATCCGGCAGCCACCCGGTCACCACCGAGCGGGTCGCGATCGGCACCGCGCACCGCGATCAGGCCGACGCCATCCGCACCGCGCTGCGCGGGACCAGCGCCGAACCGGTCACCGTCGACACCGCGAATCGGTTGCAGGGGCGCGAATACGACGTGACGCTGGTGCTGCACCCGCTGTCGGGGCGGCGCGACGCCAGCGCGTTCCACCTGGAAGCGGGGCGGCTGTGCGTGCTCGCCTCCCGGCACCGACACGCCTGCATCCTGGTGGGGCGCGCGGGAATTCCCGAACTGCTCGACGCGCACCCGTCGGCCGAACCGGTCCATCTCGGGGTCGCCGTGAAGTTCCCCGACGGGTGGGAGGCGAATCAGGCTGTGCTGAGCCATCTCTCGAACCACCGCGTCCGCGCCGTCGGCTGAACGACGCGTGGGGCCGGGCACCCCGCTGCCCGGCCCTGTCTACTCAGCCCGCGGTGAACTGAATCGTTTTGAGCGAGGGCGCCGACAGGTTCACATCGGCGGTGGTGATCGCCCGCGCCGCGGAATCGGAACGGTAGGCGGTGAGTTGGTAGCGGCCGGGTTGCAGTCCGCGGAAACTCACCTGCCCGGTGGTGCTGGTCGACATGTGTCGGTAGATGTGATCCCCGCACGCGTCGATCCCGGTGAGCACGATCTTGCCGCCCGCGATCGGCGTGCGGTCGGTGGACCTGATGAGCACCGCGTCGATCTGACCCGCGGCCGTCGGACTCGCCGAACGGACCACCTCGTCGTCGAGGCGGGCCTGTCGGGCTTGTTCACAGGGCGCCGACCGCTGCGCGATCGTGTCGTCGTGGCCGGGATGCGCCCCCGCGCTGCCCATCGCGGCCCCCATCAGAGCCGCCGTCGCCAAGCCGATCGCCCAATACTGTGCACTGACTCTCCGTGGCATCGCGCCGTGTTCCTCCTGCTTCGTCTGACATGGAAGGACAAACCGAATCTGCTGAGGTAACGCTCGGGCAACAATACTGACGGGAATTCCGAATCCGCGTCAGGCGTTGCACAGACACGGTTGTGGCCGACCTGTGCGACCGTGGAACTCTCATCGAGGAGGACAAATGACCGACACGCGCAAAGCGATTCTGGCCGGTGGATGCTTCTGGGGAATGCAGGACCTGATCCGGCGTCAACCGGGCGTCCTCGACACCCGCGTCGGCTACACCGGCGGCAACAACGACAACCCCACCTACCGCAATCACCCCGGGCACGCCGAGGCCGTCGAGATCGAATACGACCCGAGCCAGACCGACTACCGGGCGCTGCTCGAGTTCCTGTTCCAGATCCACGACCCGACCACCAAGGACCGCCAGGGCAACGACCGCGGCGACAGCTACCGCTCGGCGATCTTCTACCTCGACGACGACCAGCGCCGCATCGCCGAGGACACCATCGCCGATGTGGACGCCTCGGGGCTGTGGCCGGGCAAGGTCGTCACCGAGGTGACCCCGGCGAGCACGTTCTGGGACGCCGAACCCGAGCACCAGGACTACCTGCAGCGCTACCCCGACGGCTACACCTGTCATTTCCCGCGTCCGGGTTGGAAATTGCCCCAGCGCCAGAGTTGAGTCATCCGCGTGGCGGCCCCCGCGTCTATGCCATGATCGGCAGTAGCGGCGTGTGCACCTGACGCCGGATCGGAATATCTCACAACGGTGACCCCGCGGTCGCCGCGGACGATGAGGAGATCGATTCGGATGGCGTATGGACAGCAACAACCCGGGTACCCCCCGTCCGGGCCGAGACTCAGCGTCGGTGACGCCCTCGGATTCGGGTGGGACAAATTCAAGAACAACGCGGTGGTGTGGGTCGGCATCGTCTTGATCGCGGTGCTGATCTCGGCGGCGATCAGTTTCCTGTTCGGGCTCGGCAACTCCGCGGGCACCGACTACGACGGCGGCATCAGCATCGGCTTCGGGTTCTGGCAGATCATCGGCAGCGTGGTGAGCGCGGTGGTCAGCTACCTGATCTCCGCGGCGCTGGTGCGCGGCTCGCTCGACGAGGCCGACGGACGCAAGCCCGGATTCGGCGACTTCTTCAAGTTCACCAACGTGGGCGCGATCATCCTGGCCAGCTTCCTGGTCGGCGTCGCCACCGGCATCGGCTTCGTGCTGTGCATCCTGCCGGGCATCGTGATCGCGTTCTTCACCTGGTGGACAATGAATTTCGTGGTCGACCGGGACCAGGACGCGATCACCGCGATCAAGTCCAGCTTCTCGGCGATCTCGAGCAATGCCGGGCCGCTGCTGTTGCTGGCGCTGGCGGTGTTCGGCATCAACATCGTGGGTGCGCTGCTGTGCGGGCTCGGGCTGTTGGTGTCGATTCCGGTGTCGATCATCGCGTCGACGTACGCGTACCGGGTGACGGTCGGCGGGCCGGTTGTGGGTGGGCCGAGTGTGGCTGAGCCGGGGTATCCGCAGCAGTACGGTGAGCAGCCGGGTTACCCGGGTCAGGCCGGTTACCCGGGACAGCCGGGTTACCCGGGTCAGCCCGGATATCCGGGTCAGCCGGGTTACCCCGGTCAGCCGGGTTACCCCGGTCAGCCCGGTCAGCCCGGTCAGCCCGGGTACGGCGGTCCCGAGGGTGGACAGGGCTATGGCGGTCAGGGTTACGGCGGGCCTGCCGGTGGGCCCGGTTACGGCGGTCCGGGTGGGCCGGGTTCCGGCGGGCCGGGTTATGGCGGTCCCGGATACCCCGACAATCCCGATCTCGGCAAGCCCGGCGATTCGGGATGGGGCCCGGACGGCAATCGCTGAGAGCTGACACGCGAAGGGCGTGCGATACCGATCGCACGCCCTTCGTGCTGTCTACTCGCAGCCGATACCGTTGCCGTCCCGGTCGAGGCCGTAATCGTCGGGTCCGATCACCCGCACGCGACCGGTGTAGACGGGCCCGTTGCCGCTGCCACCCTCGCAGTCGACATCGCTGACGATGGGCAGGCACGGGCTGTAGGAACTGTGGCAGTCCGACGGGGCCGCCACGGCGAGGGCGGGCGTCGCGATCGCGAACGCGAAGCCGGCGATCACAGCGGCACCGACACTGACGAGATTCTTCATTGTTCTCCATTCGATCATGTAGCGGCGCACAGCTTTTCACGATCGAATGGCGTTCCGGAAGTTCGCGGGGCACTACCAGTCGGTAGGAGTTTCACGAGGGCACGGCGGGGGTTGGCTCAGCGGCGGTCGGTGAGCCAGGTGAGGTGGCGGCGGTGGTGGGGGCGCGGGCGGTTCTCCCAGCGGGGGTTGTTCTCGTTGCGGCGGTAGGTGGTGACGCGGCCGGCTACCCAGAAGCGCAAAGTCGTTGCGGTGCCCACTACTTCGCCGTCGGCGGCCACGGCGACCGGGGCCTTCGAGGTGACGGTGAGTTCGTGCATCTGGCGTTCGCCGTAGACGCGGCTGTGGCCGATGGCGGCCAGCATCAGGGCGATCACGGCGCGGGTGCGCGAGAAGCGCACGTCGGCGCGCAGCCAGCGCACGTCGAGCAGGCCCTCGTCCAGGCGCGAGCGGAAGGCGGGGACGGCGCCGTGCGGGTGGTAGGGGCCGTTGCCGATGAACAGGAACCACATGGCGTGCCAGCGGTCGTCGATGCGGATGTGGATGGGTTCGGCGCGGCGCAGGGTCACCACGAGCGCGGCGGCGAAGGCGGGCCACTTGCCCCAGCGGTCCTCCCACTGCTCGCGTAGGCGGACCAGTTCGGGGTAGGCGCCGATGCTGGCGGTGTTGATCAGGTGGTGGGTGCGCGGGCCCTCGGGGGTCTCGAATTCGACTGCGGCGATGTCGACTTCGACGGCCTCGCCGGTGCCGGTGGCGTCGACGACCTCGCGCAGGTCGTAGACGCCGAGGTCGCGGGCGAAGTGGTTGAGGGTGCCCGCGGGGATGACGACCAGGGGCAGGTCGTTGCGGATCGCGACGGCGGCGGCCGCGGCGATGGTGCCGTCACCGCCGGCCGCGCCGACCGCGAGGATCGGGGTCTCGGCGTCGTCGACGGCTTCCTGGAGCAGTTCGACGGCGTCGCGGCCGGGTTCGGTGTGCACGAGGGTGGCGGCCGGTAGGGCGGCGGCGATGTCGTCGGTGGGGTCGTAGGAGGAGTCGCCCGAACGCGGATTCACCAGCAGCAGAAGGCCTTTGCCGTCGGCGAGGACGGGGGCGTCGTGCACGGCGTGCGCGTCGGCCTCGTCGGATTCGCGGATCGGCCACCAGCGGCGGGTGGTGAGCGCGACGGCGGTGCCCACGCCGGCGCCGACCAGCACGTCGGAGGGCCAGTGCGCGCCGGTGTGGATGCGCGAATAGGCCACGGCGGCGGCCACCGGCGCCACCGCGAGCGCGGTGCGCGGGCTCTCCAGGGCCACGGCGGTGGCGAAGGCGGCGGCGTTGGCGCTGTGCCCGGACGGGAACGACGAGGACACCGGCGCGGCGACGAGTCGGCGACCCAGCGGCATCAGCTCGGCCGGGGGGCGACGGCGCGGAATCAGGGTCTTGAGAACCAGATTCACCAGGAAGCTGCTGCCGCCGAGGGCGATCACCCCGCGCAGGGCCGCCCGTCGCGGGGGACCGGGCCGCACCGCGAGCGCGGCCGCGACGGCCAGCCACAGGCCGCCGGTGTTGGCCGAGCGGGTCAACCGCAGCATGCCGCGGTCGATCGATGTTTCCGGGATTCGGGACACGGCGCGGCTCATCGTGTCGTCCATCCGGGCGACATGACCGAACCGGGCGCGGGGCAGCTCACTCACACTCCGAACACTACCGCCGTTGGGCGTCAGTAGCTTTCGCTACGAACGCCACCGCCCTCGCACCCCTCGATGATGACAGCGGCGGCGACCGGGGCCGCCGGACGGCAGGACAGTGATGGCGGCGCAGCTGACCCGGGTCGGGCGCGGTCACCGATTGCCGGGGCTCCGGGCCCGGATCGGGAGGTTCGCGCGGTGTGGGCCGGGACCGATAAGCTCTGCCCATGACCGACGCCGCGCTGCTCGAGGGCCCCATCCACGCTGTCCACGTCGAACTCGGAGCCACCTTCGCTCCGTTCGGCGGGTGGGAGATGCCCGTGCAGTACGGCGGCACCGTCGGCGAGCACACCGCGGTCCGCACCACGGTCGGGCTGTTCGACGTGAGCCACCTCGGCAAGGCCACCGTCGCCGGGCCCGGCGCGGCGACGTTCGTGAACTCGGCGCTGACCAACGACCTGGGCCGCATCCGGCCGGGCAAGGCGCAGTACACGCTGTGTTGCGCCCCCGACGGCGGCGTGATCGACGACCTGATCGCCTACTACGTCAGCGACGACGAGGTCTTCCTGGTGCCGAACGCGGCCAACACCGCCGCCGTGGTCGCCGCACTGCGCGCGGTCGCGCCCGAGGGGATCACCGTCACCGACCAGCATCGCGACTACGCGGTGTTCGCGGTGCAGGGGCCCAAGGCAGGCGAGGTGCTCACCGCGCTCGGGCTGCCCACCGAGATGGAATACATGGCCTACGTCGACGCCGAGTGGGACGGGCGCCCCGTGCGGGTGTGCCGCACCGGCTACACCGGCGAACACGGCTACGAACTGCTGCCGAGCTGGGACGACGCGGAGCCGGTGTTCCGCGCGCTGGTCGCGCAGGTCGAAGCGGCCGGTGGGCAAGCGGCCGGGCTCGGCGCGCGCGACACCCTGCGCACCGAGATGGGCTACCCGCTGCACGGGCACGAACTCTCCCTCGACATCACCCCGAACCAGGCCCGCACCGGCTGGGCGGTCGGCTGGAAGAAGCCGGAGTTCTGGGGCAAGGCCGCCCTCGAACAGGAGAAGGCCGACGGTCCGCGGCGCACGCTGCTGGGTCTCAAGGCGCTGGATCGAGGCGTGCTGCGGCAGGGGCAGACCGTGCTGCGCGACGGCGAACCGGTCGGCGAGACCACCTCGGGAACGTTCTCGCCCTCGCTCAAGGTCGGCATCGCGCTGGCGCTGCTCGACACCGACGCGAAGCTGGAACCGGGCGACGAGGTGGAGGTCGACGTGCGCGGCCGCCGGTTGCGCGCCGAGGTGATCAGGCCCCCGTTCGTCGAGACGAACACCAAGTAACTCCCAGTACCAGCGCGACACCCGCCCGGATAGGATTCCCACCATGACAGTTGCTGCACAGTTCACTCGCGTCCCGCATCCCGCGCCCACCTCGGCGCAGCGGCGGGAAGAGGTACTGGCGGCGCCCGGTTTCGGGCGGTTCTTCACCGATCACATGGTGTCGATCGACTACGCCGACGGTCAGTGGGGCAACGCGCGGGTGGAGCCGTACGGGCCGCTGTCGATGGACCCGGCGACCATGGTGTTCCACTACGGGCAGGCGATCTTCGAGGGGCTCAAGGCCTACCGCCAGCCCACCGGGGAGATCGCGACCTTCCGCATCGACGCCAACGCCGCGCGCTTCCGTCGCTCGGCCGCGCGCATGGCGATGGCGGAGCTGCCCGAGGAACTGTTCATCGAATCCGTGCGGCAGCTGCTCGAGGTGGACGCGGACTGGGTGCCCGCCGCCGGTGGTGAGGACTCGCTGTACCTGCGGCCGTTCATGTTCTCCACCGAAGCGGGCCTGGGCGTGAAGCCGGCCTCGGCGTACAAATACCTGCTGCTCGCCTCGCCCGCCGGCGCCTACTTCCCGCGCGGCGTGAAGCCGGTGCGGGTGTGGTTGTCGACCGAGTACGTGCGCGCGGCCCCCGGCGGCACCGGCGAGGCGAAGGTGGCGGGCAACTACGCCTCCTCGCTGCTCGCCCAGGCCCAGGCCACCGAACAGGGCTGCGACCAGGTTGTCTGGCTCGACGCCTGCGAGCGGCGCTACGTGGAGGAGATGGGCACCAACAACCTGTTCTTCGTCTACGGCACCGGCTCCGAGGCCCGCCTGGTGACCCCCGAACTGTCCGGCTCCCTGCTGCCCGGCATCACCCGCGACTCCCTGCTCACCCTGGCCGCCGACTCCGGCTACCCGGTCGAGGAGCGCAAGGTCTCGGTCGAAGAATGGCGCACCGGTGCCGAATCCGGCGAGATCAGCGAGGTTTTCGCCTGCGGCACCGCCGCGGTGATCACCCCCGTCGGCTGGGTCAAGTCCGCCGACGGCGAATTCGCCATCGGCGGCGGCGAACCCGGCGAGGTCACCATGGCCCTGCGCGATACGTTGACCGGGATCCAGCGTGGGACGTTCGCTGATACCCACGGGTGGATTCGAACCGTGTAGTTCGGGTGTAGCCCAACGGTTTTCGTAAACCCGTCCTCCCTACGAACCCGCCGACGTGTTCGCAGTGGATAGTGTTGTGCCCCATGGGTTCCGAACAGCGCGAGGACATTGCGGCACTGCCGAGCAAGCGGATGGGCGCCGGGGTGGTGTTCGTCGACGAGCTCGATCGGGTGCTGCTGGTCGAGCCGACGTACAAGGACTACTGGGAGCTGCCCGGCGGGGTCGTGGAGGCGAACGAGTCGCCGCTCGCCGCGGCGGCGCGGGAGATCCACGAGGAGCTCGGCCTGAAGGTTCCGGTGGGCAGACTGCTGGTGGTGGACTGGGTGCCGCCGGGTCTGTACCCCAGCGACGGGTTGATGCTGGTCTATGACGGCGGCGTGCTCAGCGCCGACCGGACAGCAGGGATCGCTTTGCCGGCGGACGAGCTTCGGAGCTGGGCGTGGTGCGATGAGGTCGAGGCCGCGAACAGGCTACCGGCGGTGTTGGCTCGTCGCGTCGCGGCTGCTCGCCGGGCGCGCAACGAGAGCGCACCGAACTATCTGGAGAACGGGTTCGGTGTGAAGTAGGCAGGGCGGGTGGGGTTGGGGTGGCATAAACGTGCAGGGAGTTGCTGGGGTGGCTGGTTTTTGGTGTTCGGAGCGTTTGGTTGCACGAAAATGCCACCGTGCTGGCGGTTGCGGCCGCTTCCTCCGGGGTTCAGCCCGGCATGAGGGCTTGCCATTCGCCCAGGGACTTGGGGCGTAGGACGTAGTTGTTGTCGCGGACCGAGGACAGGGCGGCGCTGGGGGATTCGGAGTACCAGTGGCCGGGGTAGACGACGGGGTTGCCGTCCAGGGCGGCTAGTTGGCGCAGGCTGCGGAACATTTCGTCGGAGTCGCCGCCGGGGAAGTCGGTGCGGCCGCAGCCGTCGACGAACAGGGTGTCGCCGGAGATGAGGCGGCCGTCGAATAGGAAGCACTGGCTGCCGGGGGTGTGGCCGGGGGTGTGCAGCAGTTCGATGTCGAAGGCGCCGACGCTGACCTTGTCGCCGTGGTCGTGGCCGGTCAGCTCGCTGGGGGCGATGCCGGTGGTCTGGGCGACCCAGTCGAGTTCGTGCTTGTTCACGTGCACGGGCACGCTGGTCTTCTCGAGCAGTTCGGCCACACCGCCGAGGGTGAAGCCGAGCATGGTGCCGCCGACGTGGTCGGGGTGGTGGTGGGTGGCGAGCACGCCGGACACGCGCATGCCGTCGGCCTCGGCCACCTCGACCAGGTCCGAGGCGGCGTAGGCGGGGTCGACCAGCAGGGTCTCGCCGGTCTCCCGGTCGCCGATCAGATACGCGAAATTGCGCATCTGCGTGGCGATCGGATCGCCGACGGCGTAATCCCGACCGGACAGCAGCTGGCGGAAGTAGAGGCGCTCGGGTGACATGTCGTCCACTGTATTGCCACCGGTGTGCTGGGGGTGCACCCGAGTACCGATGACCGGACGGTCTGTGGGACCACACAATCGGCGCCATATTGGACTTGTGACCAGTACGAGTGGGTGGGGCAACGGCACTGGTTACCCGGTCAGCGAAAACCCCACTGCGGCACCGGCGACCGCGATCTCGACCACGGTACCCAGGACGTCACCGGACAGGCCCTCGAAACGGCGGACACAGTGGCGGGTGATCGCGACGGTCAGCGCCAGGACCGCGAGCACGATCACGGGACCGAGCCAGAGGTGGTCCCCGACGGCGCCGATCGCGGCGACGGTCGCCAGGATCGACCAGATCAGCACGACCGCGCGCGACTGGGTGCCCGCGACCAGGGCCCCGAAACCGGCGTCCGGGGCGGCGGGAATGCCGACGCGGCACGCGGGGACGACGGCGACGCGACCCACGGCCACCGCGAGCAGGATCGCGAACCAGCGGCCCTGCTCGGCCAGGGTGGCGAAGGCGACCGCCTGGATGCCGATCGCGAACACGAGCGCCGCGACGCCGAACGGACCCGCCCCACCCGACTTCATGATCTCGCGGGCACGCTGGGGCGGGCCGTAGCTGCCGAGCCCGTCGACGGTGTCGGCCAGCCCGTCGAGGTGCATGCCCCGGGTGAGCAGGGCGAGCAGACCGACGGTGAGCAGACCCGCGAGCAGGGTGGTGAGGCCCACGGTGGCCAGTAGCCAGAGCGCGGCCGCGGCGATGGTGCCCAGCAGGAGGCCGACCACGGGCGCGAGGGTGATCGCGCGGCCCGCGAGACGGCGGTCGACCTCGGCGGGTCCCGGAACCGGGATCACCGTCAGCCAGGAGAACGCCAAGCGCACGGCGTTCACGAGGGGGCCTCAGCTAGATGCGAGGCATTGGCGGCTACAGCCTCGATGACCTGGACCAGATGCGTGGTGTTGGCGATTGCAGCCTTGTGGGCTTGGACCCTGGTGTTGGCGGCGGCAGCCACTGGGACCTCAGCGAGATGCGTGGCGTTGGCGGCGGCAGCCTTGTGGACCTGGACCCGGCACGTGGTGTTGGCGGCGGCAGCCACAGGGACCTCGGCCAGGTGTGCGGCTGTGGCGAGTGCAGCACTGGGGGCGTGGGTCAGGTGCGTGGCGTTGTGGCCGCAGTTTCGCAGACCTGAGTCACGCGCGCGGCGTGTGCGATCGGGGCTGGGGAACTGAGTCGACGTGGGAGTTCGGTCGGTGCGTGCTGTCGAACGGGGGTGGGTCATTTCGCCAGGTCGATGGTGTCCGGCTCGTCGGCGGCCGTGCTCACGCCGGCGTCGGCGAAGGTCGACATTTCGGCGAGGGTGGCGACGGCGGCGCGCAGGATCGGCAGGGCGGTCAGGGCGCCGGAACCTTCGCCCAGGCGCATCTCGAGGTCGATCAGGGGGGTCAGGCGCAGGTGCTTCAAGGCCAGGTCGTGGGCGGGTTCGGTGGAGCGGTGGGCGGGCAGCCACCAGGCTTTCGCGCCCGCGGCGAGGTCCTCGGCGACCAGGGCGGCGGCGGTGACCACGACGCCGTCGAGCAGGACGGGGGTGCGGCGGACGGCGGCCTGGGCCAGGAATCCGGTCATCGCGGCGAAGTCGGCGCCCGCGGCGACGCGGAGCAGATCGACCGGGTCGGCGGCGACGGGGCGGGCGCGGCGCATGCCGTCGCGGATGGCGGCGACCTTGCGGATCCAGCCCTTGTCGTCCACACCGGTGCCGCGGCCGACGGCGGCGACCGGCTCGGTGCCGGTGAGCGTGGCGATCAGGACGGTGGCGGGGGTGGTGTTGCCGATGCCCATGTCGCCGGCGATGAGCAGGTCGGCCCCGGAGTCGATCTCCTCGTCGGCGATCGCGCGCCCGGCGGCCAGCGCGGCGGCGACCTCGTCCTCGGTGAGGGCGTCCTCGCGGTCGATGGAACCGCTCGAGCGTCGCACCTTGTGCCCGGAGACCGTGGGGTCGGTGTCACCGTCGACGGCGATGTCCACGACCCGCACGCTCGCCCCCGCCACGGCGGCCAGCGCGTTCACGGCCGCGCCACCGGCGAGGAAGTTGGCCACCATCTGCGCGGTGACCTCGCTCGGATACGCCGAAACCCCGTGCTTCGCGACACCGTGGTCTCCGGCGAACAGCACCACGCGGGCCCGTTCGAACTGCTTCGGCGGGCACACGCCCTGGCACGCCGCGACCCAGTTGCCGAGGACCTCGAGCCGTCCCAGCGATCCGGCCGGTTTCGTGAGCTGCGTCTGACGCTGCTCGGCCGCCGCGCGCACCCGCGCGTCCGGGGCCGCGACCGGGTCGAATCCGTGAGTCACTGGCGAGCCTTTCCAAAGTGGTGCCGGGATCTTCGACGCTCATCTTGCCCGGATCACGGTGCGCGGCGCCGACCGACCCGGCTCATTTCAACCGAACCGGCAACCCGGCCACGATCAGATACGCCTCGTCGCATACCCGGGCCAGGCGCTGGTTCAGGCTGCCGATCTCGTCGCGGAACAACCGCCCCGACCGCGTCGCCGGGATGACACCCATGCCCACCTCGGGCGAGACGATCACCAGCCGCTCCCGGTAGGCCGCGACCGCCGCGGTGAGCACATCGCAATCGGGGACGACGGTGCCGCGCGGGGCGTCCCAGGCGGCGCGGGCGTCGAGGCGGGCGGTGAGCCAGGTGCCGATGTCGTCGAGCAATGTGGCGGGTGCGGGTGTGGCGAGAACCGTTGCTAGATCGGCGTTCTCGACCGTCGACCAGTGCTTCGGTCGCCGCTCGCGGTGCCCGGCGATCCGGGCGGCGAAATCGCCGTCGGTGGGGTCGACGACGGCGGTCGCCAGATAGCGGACGGCGGGCGCGTCGGCGAGCAGCTCCTCGGCGAAGGCGGACTTGCCGGAGCGGGCGCCGCCGAGGACCAGGGTGCGGGTGGGCTCACTGGCTGACATTCCCGCACGGTAGCACCGGCGCGACGCCACCCCGCACGGTCGATCCGCGAGCTCAGCGCTCGCCCAGCGCGTCCAGGATCATCGGGCGCGCGGTGGTGAGCGACTGCTGCCAGTACGGCCAGGTGTGGGTGCCGGTGGTGAAATCGACGCGGGCGGGGATGCCAAGGGCGACGGTGCGGTCGCGGAAGATGCTGGCCGCGATCACCGCGAACGCCTCGATGCCCGCCGCGTTGACGGTGTTGCCGACGCCGTTGGTCGCGTCCAGCGGGCCGGGGACACCGTTGCCGGTGGTGACGTAGACCGGCAGGCCGCGCAGCCGTTCGGCCTGCACGACCGCGTCGTTGCGGCTCCACGCGGGATCGCTCGTCGGGCCCCACATGTCGTCGAGATTGAAGCGGCCCTCGTCGAGCATGGCCGCGCGCATGGCCTGGTTCCACATCGGGTAGGTCGGGTTGAGAAAGCCGGAGAACGAACCCGCCCAACGGAATTGGTCACGATGATGGGCGGCCAGGGTGAGCGCGGCGTTGCCGCCCATCGAGACGCCGACGATCGCGTTGTTGGTGCGGGAGACCCCGTAATCGGCGAGGAAGTCGGGCAGTTCGCGGGTGAGGAAGGTTTCCCAACGGTAGGTGGTCTTCTGGCCGTTGGTGCTGCTCGGGCGGTACCAGTCGGTGTAGAAGCTGGAATGGCCGCCGACCGGGAACACCAAAGTGACGTTGTCCCCGGCGAATTGGCGCAGGGCGTCGGTGTCGGTGGTCCACTGGCTGTGGTCGTCGGGAGCGCGCAGGCCGTCGAGCAGATACAGCGCGGAGCTGCCGCCGCGCGACGCCCACTGCACCTGGACCTTGATCGGCCCCATGCTCGACGGCACGGTCAGCATCTCGAAACCGCCTGCGGGCGTACGGTGTACCGGTGCCGCGTCGGCTACCGACATGCCCACCGACGCCAGGACCGCCGCCGTCACGATCGTGAGCGCTCTGCGCAGCCGACTCACTGTTCCCCACCCACCACGAATCACTGTGCCAGCCCACCAGTTTCGCCGGATCGCGTCAAGGAAACTGTGTGGGCTCACAAGTACGCGGGCCGCACAGTCGACCATGTTCTAGCGCCGCGGGTTCGGTGGGTGCGGATGCCGCATGTTGCGCGTTCCGCGCGTTCGACGCCGATGACGGGGACGTGGTGATCACCCCGTCGCGCCGAAGCGGCGGCGGTACTCGGTGGGGGCCAGGCCGACCTGGCGTTGGAAATGGTGGCGCAGCAGGGCGCCGGAACCGAAACCGGACTCCTCGGCGATGCGCTCGAGCGACATCTCGGTGGCTTCGAGCAGCTGCTTGGCGAACAGGACGCGCTGGGTGGTGAGCCACCTGACGGGGGTGGTGCCGGTCTCGGCGGCGAAGCGGCGGGCGAAGGTGCGGGTGGACATGCTCGAGCGGGCCGCGAGTTCGTCGACGGTGTGCGGGTGGGCGAGGTTCTCGCTGAGCCAGGCCAGGGTGGTCGACAGTCCCTCGGAGCGGCATTCGGGCACCGGCTGTTCGATGAACTGGCGCTGGCCGCCGTCGCGCTGGGGCGGGACGACCATGCGCCGGGCGATGCCGTTGGCGGCCGCGGTGCCGATCTCGCGGCGCACCAGGTGCAGGCAGGCGTCGATGCCCGCGGCGGTGCCCGCGCTGGTGATCAGGTTGCCCGCGTCGACGAACAGCACGTCCGGGTCGACGGTGGCCTCGGGGAACATGGTGGCGAGGCGATCGACATAGCGCCAGTGGGTGGTGCACTTGCGGCCGTCGAGCAGGCCCGCCGCCCCGGCCAGGAAGGCCCCCGAACACACGGTGAGCACGATCGCGCCCGCCGCCGCGGCCGCGCGGACCGCCTCGAGGATGCGGTCGTCGTACTGGTCGATGGGGGAGGCGGGGATGGCGACCAGGTCGGCGCCGGCGAGTTGGTCCAGGCCGTAGTCGGGCGTGACGGACAGGCCGGGGGTCGACGAGCGCAGGGGCTTGCCGGGTTCGGCGCCGCAGACCCGGAAGTCGAATCCGGGCAGGCCGTCGGCGGTGCGGTCGAGGCCGAAAACCTCACACACGACACCGAATTCGAACATGGCGAGCCGGTCGCTGAGCACCACGGCAACCTTCGACAACATGGACACAGCATAACTGGCCGAATCTTTGCGCACAATGACAGAACGGCCACTTTCGGCCGGAATTAGGCGAGCGCAAAATTACTGCCATGCTTACTTTTCTGATCGCCCTCGCCCTCATCGTCGGCCTCGCGATACTGATCGGCCGCGACACCACCGGGTCCACCGGCATCATCGACCGCGACGCCCAGCGCATGGACGCCGAACTCAAAGCCATCGCCGGCTACGCGGCATACCTGCGCCCCGGACCCCAGTGATCGCACCGGCGATCCGAGGGGCGCCACCCCTCGGATCGCTGAGGATCGCTGACTACACAGCGTCGCCGGGGCCGACCCGCGGCTTGGGCGCCCGCATCTTGCGGATCTGAGAAGCGCGCACGAACGAATACCAGCCCAGCTTGAAGCCGGTATCGGTGGTATCGGGGAAACGCTCGATCACCCGGTTGTTCACGATCTTGCCGAGCACGAAGCCCTCGATGATCATGAACACCATCATCACCAGCATGGCCAGCGTGACAATGGTCTGCAGGCCCGGAGCCACGAACATCGACAGGATCAGCACCAGCGCCATCGGCATGAACAGGCCCACCAGGTTGCGGCGGGCATCGACCAGGTCGCGCACGTAGGCGCGGACCGGACCCTGATCGCGCGGCAGCAGGTACTTGTCCTCGCCCGCGAGCATGCGAGCACGACGCTCCTGCACGGCGGCGCGACGATCCGCGGCAGCGGACTTGCGATCTTCCTTGGTGCCCTTGGTCGCCTTGCGGCGCGCACGGGCCTCCTTGGACGTCAGCGGTGCCGGCGCGACCGGGCCGCGTCGTTTGCCCTCGGCCTCACGCCTTTTCGGAGTCGGCCTGCCCTTACCGGGGGTGGTCGACGCGGTGACGACGGGGGATTCGACACCGGGCACCGAGGAGTCGACGGACTCGTCGATGGTGCTGGACTCGTCGCGACGAAACAATTTCACGTTCACCAGGCTATTCGATGACGTCGAGTCGAGGGAAATGCGGTCCACTCACCGGTGAGACCGGTCTCATCGGCGCGGCGTCGAGACCCCGATCACCGCCGTCCGGGGCGTAGTGTGGGCACAAGCACCCAGGTCGTGTCCACTGGCTGCGCCGAGGGTGGCAAAATAGGAATAGCAGTCGCTGCGACAGCGTTCGTACTGTTCGTGCGCTGTGCACCTGAAGGTCCGTTGACGGGCTGAGTCGAACTAGGAGTGTCCATGACTGTGCAGAACGAGACCGCCACCGAGACCCACGGTGCGACGCTGACCGACGCTGCCGCCCTCAAGGCGAAGGCGCTGCTCGACCAGGAGGGTCGCGACGACCTTGCCCTGCGCATCGCCGTGCAGCCGGGTGGCTGTGCAGGCCTGCGCTACCAGCTGTTCTTCGACGATCGCATCCTCGACGGCGACATCGTCGTGGAGTTCTCCGGCGTGAAGCTGGCCGTCGACCGCATGAGCGCCCCCTACATCCAGGGCGCCTCGATCGACTTCGTCGACACCATCGAGAAGCAAGGCTTCACCATCGACAACCCGCAGGCCACCGGCTCCTGCGCCTGCGGCGACTCGTTTAATTAGCGGCTGGCGCCGCAGGTTTTCGGCCTGGGTCCCCCGAGTCGTTTAATTAGCGGCTGGCGCCGCGGGTTTTCGGCCTGGGTCCCCCGAATCCGAGGGGCGATACTTCGGCTTCGCCGTTACGTCTCGCCCCTCGGATCCGGGGCGGCCGAAAACGTGGTGGTTGGGGTTGGGAGTCCGTAGCGGGTCCGGTAGGGGGCGGTCGTTTCACTCGTGAGAGTGGGCTTGTCGCAACGGAATCGGGGGTTTTTGTCGGCCTTCGGGGCTTTGTTGCCGACCAGGTTGCGCTTAGGTGAACCATGGGGGGCGTGTGGCTTGCTACCGTTGAAGTCCGGGATCGGTTGATCCCGGGCTTCTTCTGTTTCCCGCCTATCGTCGAAGGGGCCCTGCCTCGTGTCTGTTGCCGTGTCTGCCTCCATCGCCACCGATCACCTCATGCGTTTTCCGGGTCGGTTCGCTGATGTCCTGCTCGCCGATCAACTCGATCATGTGTCCCTGAGCTTCCTCGTCGACGATCTGCAGATCCGCCGCGGCGGGGTCGCGGGCAATATCGCCTACGCGATGGGCCTGCTCGGGCAGCGTCCGGTGCTCGTCGGTGCGGTCGGCGCCGATTTCGCCGACTACCGGCAGTGGCTGGAGAGCAGCGGCGTCGACTGCTCGGCGGTCCATGTGTCCCAGACCGCGCACACCGCGCGTTTCGTGTGCACCACCGACGAGGCGATGGCGCAGATCGCCTCGTTCTACCCGGGCGCGATGAGCGAGGCCCGCGATATCGACATCGCCGCGATCGCGGCCGCGCACGGCATCGACCTGGTGCTCGTGGGGGCGAACGATCCCGAGGCGATGGTCGCGCACACCCGTCAGGCCAAGGCGCAGGGCATCGCCTACGCGGCCGATCCGTCCCAGCAGCTGGCCCGCCTCGACGGCGAACAGGCCACCGAACTCGTCGACGGCGCGGCCTACCTGTTCACCAACAAGTACGAGTGGGCGCTGCTACAGCAGAAGACCGGCCTGAGCGAAGCCGAGATCACCGCCAAGGTCGGAATCCGGGTCACCACCCTGGGTTCGGAGGGCGTGCTCGTGGTCGACGCCGACGGCACCGAGGTCCGCGTCGGCGTGGTCCCCGAGGTCGCCAAGGTCGACCCGACCGGTGTCGGCGACGGCTTCCGCGCCGGTTTCCTCACCGCCCACCGCGCCGGCCTGAGCCTGGAACGCGCCGCCCAGCTCGGCTCCCTGATCGCGGTCCTCGTCCTGGAAACCACCGGCACCCAGGAATGGACCCTCAACACCGAAGACGCCCTCGAGCGCCTCACCAAGGCCTACGGCTCCGACGCCGCCGACGAACTGGCCACCCTGCTGTAACGACCCGCCGGGCCCGGGGTGGCCGATGTCACCCCGGGTGTCGTGGCGCGACAACTGATTTCGCTACGACACGGGTAACTCGCCGGGCACGCCCAGAACGCTCGTCGTGCCGACCGGCGGCCCGGCTCCCAGCCCCTACTTGCTTGCGTCCGGCTGAGTACTCGGAGAGTCGGGCCGGACCGGGTAGGTCGGCTCTTGGATTTCGGGTTTGATGCGGTCTTCGACGAAGATGCCGTGCCAGACCATGAAGACCAGGACCGTCCAGAGGCGGCGGCTGTGGTCGGAGACGCCTGCCTTGTGGTCGCGGAGCATCTGGGTGACCGCGGCCTTGTCGATCAGGTGGTCGGTCTGGGACTCGGCGATCTGGGTTTCGGCCCAGTCGTAGAGTTCGGTGCCGCGCAGCCAGTGGCGCAGCGGGACCGGAAAGCCGAGCTTGGCGCGGTTGAGGACGTGGTCGGGGACGATGCCGTCCAGGGCCTGACGCAGGGCGTACTTGGAGGTTTCCCTGGTGATCTTCTGGTCGTAGGGGATGCCCTCGGCGACGCGCAGGACCTCGCTGTCGAGGAACGGCACGCGCAGTTCCAGGGAGTTGGCCATGGTCATCTTGTCGGCCTTGACCAGGATGTCGCCGCGCAACCAGGTGAACAGGTCCAGGTGCTGCATGCGCGCGACCGGGTCCCAGCCCGCGGACTGGGCGTAGATGGGGGCGGTGACGTCCTGGTGGGTCCACTCGGGGCGGAAATCGCGCAGGACCGCGCGCAGCTGGGCGTCGTTGAAGCTGCGGGCGTTGCCGTAGTAGCGGTCTTCCAGCGACAGCGAACCGCGCTGCAACAGCGACTTGCCGCGCTTGCCGTCGGGCAGCTTGTCGCCGAGCCTGCCGAGCAGCTTGCGCGCACCGGCGGGCAGGTACTCGAAAGGCTTGAGCGACAACGGTTCCCGGTAGATGGTGTAGCCACCGAACAGCTCGTCGGCGCCCTCGCCCGACAGCACCACCTTGACGTGCTTGCGGGCCTCCTTGGCCACGAAGTACAGCGGGACCAGGGCGGGATCGGCGACCGGGTCGTCGAGGTACCAGACGATCTCGGGGATCGCGGCGGCGAACTCGGCAGGCGAGACCACCTTCACGATGTGGCGCGCGCCGATCAGCTCGGCGCTCTCGGCGGCCACGTCGACCTCGGAGTAGCCCTCGCGCTCGAACCCGGTGGTGAAGGTGATCAGCTTCGGGTTGTGGCGCATCGCCAGCGCCGCGATGGCGGTGGAGTCGATGCCGCCGGAGAGGAACGAACCGACGGTCACATCGGCGCGCATGTGCTTGGCGACGGAGTCTTCCAAAGCGGCGGCGATCTCGGCGTAGCGGGCCTGCTCCGACCCGGCGACGAACGGGCGGACCCGGAAGTCGGGACGGAAATAGCGGGTGACAACCGGCTCCTGGCCGACCCGCACCGTGGCGTAGTTGCCGGACTCGAGGCGACGGATGTTCTTGTGCAGCGACTCGGGCTCCGGCACGTACTGCAACACCGTGTAGTGCTCGAGCGCGCGCGGGTCGAGCTCGTCGGACAACCCGAGCGGGCTCAGCAGTTCGAGCACGCTCTTCTTCTCGCTCGCGAAGGCGGTGCCGCCGGGGCCGGTCGCGAGGAACAGCGGCTTGATGCCGAACGGGTCGCGCGCGAGGAACAGCTCCTGCGACTCGGTGTCCCAGATCGCGAAGGCGAACATGCCGCGCAGCTTGCGCACGGCCTCCGGGCCCCAGAAGTGGAACGCGGCGACGATGGCCTCGCCGTCACCGTCGGTGGCGAAGATCTTGCCGTCGGGGAACTCCGCGGCGTGCGCGGCGGCCAACTGCTCGCGCAGTTCGAGATAGTTGTAGATCTCGCCGTTGAAGGTCATCGCGTAGCGCTGCGGATTGTCGGCCGGGCCCCAGCGCAGCGGCTGGTGCGAGTGCTCGATATCGATGATCGAGAGGCGGTTGAACCCGAAGATCATGTGATCGTCGTGCCAGGTGCCCTTCTCGTCCGGGCCACGATGCCGCTGGCAGTGCAGCGCGTCGTACACCTGATCGACCACCTCGGTCGTCGCCGTATCAGCTGTCAGGAATCCGAGCAGTCCGCACACGGTGTCGGCAACCTTCTCTCGTTCGATGATGGGGTGGCCACAGACCGGGCCGAAACGCTGTGTCCGAGTATGCCGCACCCGTGCCCGACACGCCGCGCTCGCCCGCCCGCCGTGCGGGTGCGAACCCGTGACACCGGATCAAACCGCAGGTCGCGAACTTCGGTGCGGTCACGGCGGAGTGTCGAAAGTGACCCCGCGACAAGACAGTGCCCGCTTTGGTCTACGCTGCGTAGTACTCAGGTCCCTCTCAGGTGTGCAGGCTTCCCAGCGGCAATACTCGAGACGACCTGAAACTGCTGTGAAGAGGTGTCGGAACGGGCGATACGCCGCCCGCGACGACGCAATGTGTCGGAATGTGTGGCGACCAGGAAGGCGTGAGCGTGGCGCACAAGGCGAGCGAAGAGATCGGGGCACGACCCGTACGGGGTCGGCAGGGCCAGGTCCTTCGACGGGCCGGGCTGGCGGTGTCCTTGGGGATCACCGCGATGCTCGTCTCGGGCTGCTCGATCGACAATGTCTGGCTGCGATTCGGCTGGCCCTCGGGCATCACGCCCGAAGCCGCTCGGATGCGCGAGCTGTGGACGTGGTCCGTGCTGGCCGCGCTCGTTGTCGGCGTGCTGGTCTGGGGTCTGACCTTCTGGACGGTCATCTTCCACCGCAAGCGCAAGAACTCCCCGGAGTTCCCGCGCCAGACCGGCTACAACGTGTCGATGGAGCTGACCTACACCGCGATCCCGTTCGTGATCATCGCGGTGCTGTTCTACTTCACCGTCGTCGTGCAGAACTACGTGCACGAGAAGACCGACAACCCGGATGTCACCGTCGACGTGACCGCCTTCCAGTGGAACTGGAAGTTCGGCTACCGCAACGTGAACAACGTCGGCGGGCTGACCTGGAACGGCATCGACTACGAGAAGGAGCAGCTGAACGAAGAGCAGCTGCGCCAGTACGAGTCGCGCACCAACGAAGAGGGCCACGCGCGCCCCGGCCCCGTGCACGGCAAGCCGAGCAACGACATCCTCTCGTACCTGCACTACGACAAGGTCGAGACCTTCGGTTCCAGCACCGAGATCCCCGTCCTGGTGCTGCCGACCGGCAAGCGCATCGAGTTCCAGCTCGCCGCCGCCGACGTGATCCACGCCTTCTGGGTGCCGGAGTTCATGTTCAAGCGCGACGTGATGCCGAACCCGAAGGAAAACCACTCCGACAACGTCTTCCAGATCTCGCAGATCGAGAAGGAAGGCGCGTTCGTCGGCCGTTGCGCGGAGATGTGCGGCACCTACCACTCGATGATGAACTTCGAGGTCCGCGCGGTGTCGCCGGAGAAGTTCGCGCAGTACATCAAGGCCCGTGAGAGCGGTATGACCAACGGCGAGGCGCTGTCCTCGATCGGTGAGTCGCCGGTGGCCACCTCCACGTACCCCTTCAACACCAAGCGCGATATCAAGAGCGCTTCGGTGAACGAAAGCAAGTGAGGATTCTGACATGAGGCTCGAAGCACGGATCTTCGAACTGCTCACAGCGTTCTTCATCCTGGTGGGCATCGTCTACGGCTTCTTCACCGCCCAGTCGCGCACCGGCATCGAATGGGCAGGCACCACCGCGATCGTGCTGACCGCGGGTCTGTCGCTGATCATCGGCACCTACTTCCGCTTCGTGGCGCGTCGCATCGACCTGCGCCCCGAGGACTACGAAGAGGCCGAAATCGTCGACGGCGCCGGCGACCTGGGCTTCTTCTCGCCCGGCAGCTTCTGGCCCATCCTGCTGGCCGCAGCAGGCTCGGTCACCGCCCTCGGCCTGGCGTTCTTCCAGTTCTGGCTGATCGGCCTCGGCGTAGTCCTGGTCCTCGCAGCCTCCGCCGGCCTGGTATTCGAGTACTACCTGGGCGCCGAAAAGCACTGACCCACAATCACACAAGAGAGGCTCCCACCGACCCGGTGGGAGCCTCTCTTGTCTGTGTCACACATCCGCCAAACCCCAGCCCCGCACGTCTTCGTCGCACGTCTCCCAAACCGAGCCCCGCACGTCTTCGTCGGACGTCCCCCCAAACCGAGCCCCGCACGTCTTCGTCGCACGTTTCACCACCCCACCCCACCCCACCACCGCACACCCTAATTCCGCCATGACCGCACTCCCAGCCCCGCACGACCCGACCTCGAGGAGGGTCCGCCGCGCAGCGGCGTAGCGGCCCGGCCGCGAGTTAGCCGCCGTTGCGTCCGCGGCGCAGCCGCCAGCAACGGGTGCTAACTCGCGGCCCCTGGGGGGCCGCGCTCGAGCGCGCCAGCGCTCCAAAAACACAGCCTGCGTACCTCACTGGGCCCACCAAACCTGGGCCACCTACACGCTGTACCGCAGAGCCTGTTCGGAGCGGCAGATGTCGTCGATACCGGAGACGATCTCCCGCAACTGCTCCGAGGGCAGAGCCGAGGGCCGCAACCGACAGGTAAACGTGATCAGCCCATAATCAGCAGGCGTAAGCCCACGAGCAGCAGCTTCAGCACGCAGGTACTCCGAGCGCACACCATAGGTCATAGCCGAGATAACGGTAAAGCACCCCGACCGCTCCCGATGATCAGAAAACAGATCATGCAACCCGTAAAAAACCGACCCGTAATTGGCCAACGGCGCAAACACCCCCACCCGATAAGCAGGCCCACGCTCGGAAGAGTTGATCACAGTGTCGGCGAGATACTCGGCGTCACGCATGGTGAGCACCTTGGGCGCGAACATCAGCGCACCCGCCGCCGCATTACGCACCGGCATACCCGCCCGCCCACCGGCCGCCGAGGCGATCGCACCCAGCGACTTACGGGTACGCGTGCCGACCTCACGCCGGGCCCGCAGACCACGCGTGGGAGCGGTGGGGTACAGGCTCGACCACTGGCCGAACCGGACCGCGCCGAGGGTCACCTGTCCGGCGCCGACGGGCCGCGCCACCTTCAGTGGGGCGGTGTCGACCCAGCGACCGACCTGCAGGGCCGCGCTGCCGGGGTTGGTGATCTCGTTGGTGGCGTGTTCGACGAAGGAGTCGAAGTCGAGGAAGCGGTCGGCGTCGGTGGTGAGCATGGTGTGGTCTTTGTCGACCTCGACCACGTCGAGGGTGAGCGCGGTGATGATGCCCGCGCGTCCGCCCGCGCCGAGGATGCGGTGGAAGCGTTCGGTGTGGTGCCCGCGCCCGCAGGTGCCGATGCGACCGTCGGGGTCGACGTATTCGAGGTCGACGATCTGGTCGATGAACATGCCGTAGCGGTGCGAGGCGGTGCTCACGCCACCGACGGAGGCGAAGCCGCCCGCGGTGATGTCGCGGTGATCGCCGACCACCGGCAGGCCGAGGCCGTGCGCGCCGAGGCGGCGGTCGATCTCGGACAGTTTCGCGCCGGCCTGTACGCGCACGGTGCGCCTGCCGAGGTTGATGTCGAGCACCGAGTTCATCTTGCGCAGCGAGAGCACGCCACGCTGATCGGTGAGACCGTAGGTCTCCTCGGTCTGCTCGCCACCGCGCACGGTCAACCGTTCCGACCGGTCGCGCGAATCACGCACAGTGCGAACGACATCCGCGGTGTCGGTGGGGAGATATTCTTCGGAGATATCGGTCTGCGGCGTGCCCATGACCGCATAGCTAACCACAGGTCCGCCGTTCGTGCGCAGGGTACTTCGCACCTGGTTCCACGCGGGCGCGAGTTTGCTCGGGGAATGCCGGGTTTTCCGGTCGCGGGAGACAAGTTGACGGCCGTTTCTCGGGCGTGAACGCCGAGATCGCGGACCTGCGTAGCGCGGCGGTGGACGGTTCTCACAGCCCTGCGGCGGCGGCGGTTTCGGGGTACCAGCGGGTGCACTCGGCGCGCAGCGGCACGGTGGTGTGGAGTTGGCACAGGATGGCCACGCCGCCGAGGAAGGAACGCAGCAGGGCGGTGTGGGCGGGCGGCATGGTGAGTTGGCGCAGCACGTTGGTCAGGCGCAGGTCGGTGACCAGGCGGACCTGTTCGCGCAGCCAGGTGGCCGAGAGGGGGTAGGCGGGGGCGAGCAGGGCGTCGCGCACGGGGCGCAGGCGGGCGATGACGGTGGCGATGTCGAGATCGCGGTCGGGGGCGACGAAGCCGTGGCGGCGCAGCGCGGCTTCCAGTTCGACGGGGGACTCGGCGATGACGGCGGCGCCCACGTCGCCCGCGACGGTGAGGAAGTCGGCCGGCCACGGGGTGCAGGCGCCGAAGTCGACGACGCCGAGGCGCCCGTCGGGCATGCGCAGGAAGTTGCCGGGGTGGGCGTCGCCGTAGACCAGGGCCACCCGCGCGGGCGCGGAGAACAGGAAGCGCAGGATCAGCACACCGAGGCGGTCGAGTTCGGCGGCGCGGCCGTGCTCGATCAACCGGGTCAGCGGCACGCCGTCGAGCCACTCGCTGACCAGCACGTCGCCGCGTTGGGCGATCACCCGGCTGACCACCACGTCGGGGTCGTCGGCGAAGGCGGTGGCGAAGGCGCGCTGGTTGAGTGCCTCACGGGCGTAGTCGAGTTCGTCGCCCAGTTCGGTGCACAGCGCCTCGACCACCGGTCGGGTGTCGGCGCCGGGCAGCAGGGCGGTGAACAGGGGGGTCGCGCGGCGCAGCGCCTGCAGGTCGGCCAGTACCGCGCGGCGCGCGCCGGGATACATGAGCTTGACCGCGACCTGGGTGCCGTCGTGCCAGCGGGCGCGATGGACCTGGCCGACCGAGGCGGCGGCGCAGGCGCGATCGTCGAATTCGAGGAACAGCTCGCGCCACCGGGGTCCGAGATGGGTGGCGAGTTCGGCGTGTACGGCGCCGGGCAGCATCGGCGGGGCCGAATCGTGCAGGCGGGCCAGCGCCAGCCGGTACGGTTCGGCCAGTTCGGGCGCCAGGCCCAGTTCGAGCAGGCCGAGGAGTTGGCCGAGTTTGGCGACACAGCCCTTGAGTTCGCTGAGGACCTGGAACAGGTGCTCGGCGGTGCGGACGCGGATGTCGCGGTCGATGTCGGCGGGGTCGCGGCCCGCCACCCGCTTGCCGAGGCCCGCGATGCGGCGGCCCGCGTAGGCGACGGGCACCGCGGCCAGTCGGGCGCCGCGGGCGACCCGGCCGGTCGGTGGATGGCCTTGCGGTGCGGTGTCGCGCCGCCGGAACGGCAGGACGCGACCCTCCTCGGATCCACCATCGGCCATGTGTCCCTCGCCCTCCGCCGACGCGGGCCACCGAATCCCCGGCCCGCCACGGTCTCTCGCCCGCACAGGCTACCAATCGGGCGCGGGGGTGTCCGGGCAACGGCGAGCGAACTGGACGAGTGGCCGACTCGGTTCAGCCGCGGGCGCCCAGTTCGGTCAGCACGCGGTGGATCTCGGCGGTCCAATCACGGTGTGCCAGTTGGGCGTAGTCGACCCAGAACATGCCGATCCGGTCGGCGTCGTCACGGAACCACCCGCCCTCGATATCGGCCTCTAGCACCACGCTGAGGCCGTGCCCGGTGGCGACGAAGGTGAGTTCGAGCTGGTTCGCGCGCGGGAAATGCGGCGAGCGACCGAACTCGATCTCCTGGTAGAACGGCAGCTGCTGCGGGGTGCGGGCGATCCTGCCCGCTTCCACGTCGGCACCGTGCAGCGGAAAACCCATGCGGCGCAGGGCATCCAGGATGACGTGCTGGGCGGGCAGGGCGCCGATGCCGATCGGGTCGGTGTCGGTGGCGTCGACGGCGTTGTGGATGTCGACGATGGTGCGCAGCGAGACCGTCGCGCCCGGCAGGTGCTTGCCGTCGAAGAAGGTGATCGGGGTTTCGTGCGGAACCGGTGCGGTGAACCGGAATTCGGCCACCGTGCCCGCGAGGAGGGTGAAGGGTCCGGCGACGGGAATCCGGCCGAAGCCGTGGTCGGCGATACGTTCCTCACCGTCGGAGTACTCGCGCTCGACCCGGGTCACGAATTCGACCGCCACGTGGCCGATGGCCTGATCGATCCGACCGCCGCGCAGTCGGATCACGCCGTCGACCACACCGCCGGGTTGGGCTCCGGGAGTGAACAATTCGGTGTCGACCTCGGCACCGCCGACACCGGCGGCGGCCAGCAATTGCTTGAACATGGCGAGCAGTCTGGCCGACCGCGCTTGCAGTTCGCTTAAGAGTGACCGCGCGGCTCAGCCGGCGGCGGTGTCGGGGATCCGGGTCGCGTCGAGCTGGCGGTCGGTCGCGGCGACGCCCTTCTTGAGGCTGTGCGCGTACACGTCGACGTATTCCTGACCGGTCAACCGCATCAGCTCGTACATCACCTCGTCGGTGACGGCGCGCTCGACGAAACGGTTACCGCTCATGCCCTCGTAGCGCGAGAAGTCCAGGGGCGCACCGAATTTCAGCGTGACCTTGTGTCGACGCCACTTGAACGGTCCGGGCGGGGACACCTTGTCGGTGCCGATCACGGCCACCGGGATCACCGGCACGCCGGTCTCGAGCGCGAGCCGCGCCATGCCGGTCTTGCCCTTGTAGAGGCGACCGTCGGGGGAGCGGGTGCCCTCGGGGTACAGGCCGACGAGGCGACCCTCGTCGAGGAGCTTGGTAGCCGCGCGCAGGGCATCCTCGGCGGCCGAGGCGCCGCTGCGGTCGATCGGGTACTGGCCGGTGCCGCTGAAGAAGAACTTCTGCAGGCGACCCTTGAAGCCGGGGGTGGTGAAGTACTCGGCCTTGGCCAGGTAGTTGATCCGGCGCGGGCTCAGCAGGGGCGCGAACAGCCAGTCGGAGAAGGACAGGTGATTGCCCGCCATGATCGCCGGACCATCGGTCGGAATGTTCTCGACACCTTCGACCACGGGTCGGTTGTACAGGTGCATGAACGGCCCCACGAGAACGAACTTGAGTAGCCAGTAGAACATGGCGCCCTTTCCCCGGGACCTGGATGGTCGTGTAAAGCCTCGTCGAAAAACGACTTTACCGCTGGTCGCAGGTCACAACCAACCCAGGCTGGTAGCACGCGCGCATGGCTGTGACCATCATCTCCCGGCGCGCCCGACCGCCGGGGCGTCGATCGCCGCCCTGGCCAGTTCCGCGGCCCCGATCATGCCCGCGGCCTCGCCGAGTTGGGTGGTGCGCAGCCGGGCCAGCGGGCGGTGGCCCGCGCCGGTGACCGCGCCCGCGTAGTGCTCGCGGGCCTCGTCGAGGAACAGCGGCGCCGAACTCGACACCCCACCGGCGATCACCACCAGATCGGGATCGAACAGGTCGCTCACGAAGGCCAGGCCGAGCCCGAGCCAGCGGGCGAAATCGGCCATCACCCGCACCGCGAGCGGGTCGCCGTCCTGGGCGGCGCCGGCGACCCGGCGGCCGGTGAGCGAGCCGGGATCGCGGATCACGTCGCGGGCCAGTACCGAGCGCACCGGGTCGGTGGCCAGCATCTCGATGGCGGTGTCGGCCAGTGCCGTTCCACTGCAATAGCGTTCCCAGCAGCCGTGTTTGCCGCACGGGCAGGCGCGACCGTCGGGCACGACCTGCAGGTGACCCAGTTCGGGGGCGATGCCGTGGCTGCCGCGATAGAGCGTGCCGTCGATGAGCAGGGCCGCGCCGATGCCGGTGCCGATCGCGATCAGCACCACCGTGCGCCCGCCCGCCGCCGCGCCGAAGCGGTACTCGGCCCAGCCCGCGGCGTTCGCGTCGTGCTCGAGGATCACCGGCAGATCCAGCCGGGCGCTCAGGCGGCGAGCCACGGGTGCGTTCTGCCACGGCAGGTGCGGGGCGAACAGGACCGTCGACTGGTCGGTGGAGATGAAACCGGCCACCGCCAGACCCACCGCGGCGATGCGATGGCGGCGGGCCAGCTCGCGCACCGAGCGGTCGATCGCGTCCTCGAGCGCGCGCGCCGAATGCGGGGTCGGGGCCTGCACGGTGTCGAGGACCTCGCCGTCGGCGTCGACCACCGAGGCGCGGATATTGGTGCCGCCGACATCGATGCCGACGGTGAGCTGGTGTTGGGGGTCGATCCGGCTGGTCATCCCCGGATCGTCACCGGGATGTCGACATAGCCGGAGCGGGTGCTCGCGCGGTTCGGGGCCGCACGACGGTCGGACTTCGGCGGCTCGGGGGCGAAAGTGCCCGTGCCCGAGGCGTTCGCGGCCTCGGAAGCGTCCGGTTCCGGGGTGATGTGCGGGGGGTGGGTCGGCCGCGGGGCGGGGTACTCGCCGACTCGGCGCGGGCGCGGGGTGGGCTCGGCCGCGCGTGCGTGGGGTGTCCCGGTGCGCGGCTCCTCGGTCGGCGCCGGAGGGGCCGCGGCCCGCTGGTCGGACTCGTCCCGAGGGAACGCACCGCGCTGGGAGCGCTTGCGCGATTCGGTCGACGTGGTGTGCCGCTCGGCGGAACGCGCCTCGTTCGGACCGGTGGCGTGTGGTCGAGCGTCCGCCGTCGCGAAGGGCTCGGTGCGCGGTTGTTCGGCGTGGGGATCGGTCGAATTCGGGTGTCCCGCAGCGTGATCGGCCCACTCCTGGGGCAGGACCGGTTCGACCGGGATCCCGGCGAGGGCTTCGCGCAGCACCGTCACCATGGACGTGCCGTGTTCGGCCAGGGCGGCGACGACATCGTGGTGGTTGCCGCGGACCAGCGCGGCGGCGGCGCAGACCGGGCACCAGGAGCAGCCGCCGAGGTCGGCCTGGCCGTCGGCGGCGGTGCGGCGCAGCACCGGTTCCACGCGGGCGAGCAGCACC
The DNA here is from genome assembly GCF_042658545.1 of Nocardia lasii. Classification (NCBI taxonomy): domain Bacteria; kingdom Bacillati; phylum Actinomycetota; class Actinomycetes; order Mycobacteriales; family Nocardiaceae; genus Nocardia; species Nocardia lasii. The sequence continues at coordinate 9,162 of NZ_JBHSQN010000012.1, read as the reverse complement.
TCGGCGAGCAGCCGTAACTCCTCGGCGAACTCGGCGAAGCCGTCGGGATGGTGGCCGTGGCGGTCGGACTGGGAGTCACTGCTCATCTGCGGTGGCCTTCGTGTAGTTCGGATCGGCGGGCCACACCCGCGGGTCGGGCCGGAAGCGGACCACGAGATGACCGGTATCGAGTTCGGCGCCCGCCACCGTGCAGCGGCGCAACACCGGCGCCAACCGCACGCGCGTGCGGACCCCGTCGGCTCCCACGATCAGATCGTCCTCCACTCGGCCCAGCCGCAAAGTGCCGGGATCGACCACCGGTAGCCGCATCCGCATCGCGTACACGGAGTCGATACCGGAGCCGGACTCCCATCGAACCATCGGTTCGCCCGATTCCGCACTCCGAGCGTACGCGGCGGGCAGCGTGTCGACCGAGGCCGAGAACGCCGACAGCGCACCGACCCCCACCGGTTCGGCCCCGGCGTGCTGGGCGATCAGGATCGGAACATCGGTGAGCTGCTCGTGCAGGCGCGCCACCACCTCGAGTTGCTCGGCGCGCCGATTCAGGTACCAGTGCACGGCCGGATGGGCGCGCTCGCCCGGCGCGGGCACCGGGGCAAGGACCTTGTTCACCATCACCGCGTCCAAGCGCAACCCGAGCAGCGCGGCCGCCGAGTGCACCCGACGCGCCTCGGCCACGGCGACCTGCTCGGGGCCGGTGATCAGGCGCGCGCTGGTGCGGGTGCGGTCGGCGAGCAGATCACGCACCTGCGTCACCGCCACCACGATCCGCTCCACCGCCGCCGCGAGCACCGCCTTGCGCAGGTCGAGGCCGATCGCGCTCATAGTGCGAGAGTGCTTGGGCCACAGGCGTTCCAGATAGTTCAGCATCGTGTCGGGGGCGGTGACGATGCGCAGCATGTCGGCCGAGGGCGGGCAGTCGACGACGATGACGTCCCAGTCGTTCTCCTCGGCGTACTGGGCGATCTCGACCAGCATCAGCAGTTCCTGCACGCCCGGCAGCCCGGTCAGCTCGGCCGGATCCAGCGCCGCCAAGTCGAAGCCGTGATCGTGGGAGCCGCCGGTGGCCAGCATCCCCACCACCTCGCGGAAACGGTCCTCGAGCAGGGCGAGGGAATCGATCTCGATGACCTCGATCCCGGGCGCCACCCTGGCCACCCCCGCGACCGTGCCCGGATCGTGCGGGAAACGGAAACCGAGGGCGTCACCGAGCGAATGAGCCTGGTCGAGCGAGGCGATCAGCACACGCTGACCCGAGCGGGCATAGGTCATGCTCGTCGCGCAAGCCAGCGTCGTCTTCCCGACACCGCCCTTGCCGACGAACAACTCGACGCGGGTTCCGCCCGGGGCGCTCAGCCTTCGACCCGCTTCTTCAGCTCGTTCAGCGCCGTGTCGGTGATGACCTTCTCGGCTTTGCGTTTGAACATGCCGATCATCGGGATGTTCAAATCCACGGTGAGTTCATAGACGACCTCGGTGCCACCCTCGGGCGTCTCACGCAGGGCGTAACTGCCGTCCTGGGCCTTCTGCAAGTCGCCGCTGAGCAGATGCCAGGTCACCGCCCGACCGTCGGCGCTCCAGGTATAGGACAGGACGTAAGTGTCCTTGACGACCCCGGCGTCGAGCACGAAACGCGCGGTGGCGGCCCGGCCCGCCGCATCACGGTCGATGACCTCCACCGACTTCGCGGCGGCCACCCACTCGGGATAGGACTCCAGATCCGCGATGACGGCCATCACCTGCTGGGCGGGGGCGTCGATCAGTATTGATCGCTGAGTCCGGTCGGCCATGACGTCCTTTCTGTGTTATTTGGCGGCTGGTGCCGCGGTTCTCGGCGCTTAACTCCGCCTCTTCCCTCGCTCCGGGTACTCCTTCGTCGCACCCTCCGCTCAGTCCAGAGGCGGAGGCGCGCCGAGAACACCCAGGGGTGCCTGGCCCAGGTGTTTGAACTGGGTTTTCTGGGGCATCGCGCTTTGGTGGTGGGGGTGCTCGGTGTGTGGGACCGCCGGGGCTTGGTGGTCCACACGTGTCATAGTTCGGTGAGCGGGGCGGGTGGGGGTCATGGGGCCGGTGCGGTTGTGGGGGGTACGCCTGCGGGGCGGCCTGCTTCGAGGCGGGACTTGAGTTCGAAGGCCATGGTGCGGCCCGCTACTCGGCGGGTGCGGTTGGCGGCGGCGAGGGCGCGAGGGGCCGGCTTCGCGGCGGTGGGGGGTTCGGCGTGGAGGAAGTAGTGGAGGATGGCGCCCTCGGGGACTGCTTCCAGCCAGACTTCCATGGTGCCGGTCAGGGCGCCGGAGACGGTCCAGCGGATGCCCTTGTCGCCGCGGTCCTCGCGCACGTCCAGGCGCAGGTCGGGCCACCAGCGGCGCCAGTTGTTCGTGGCGCCGAGCACCTCGGCGATCGCGGCGCCCGGTGCGGCGAGGAAGGTCTGGTCGGCGACCTGGATACTGCTCACCCGGCTGAGCGTATCCGACGCCACACCGGGGCCGGCCGGGGTGTCACCGCAGAAGTTCCCGCAGCCGGGCGCCCTGACGGTCCCAATGCCAGTTCTGCTCCACCCAGCTGCGACCGGCCGCGCCCATCTCGGCGGCCTTGTCGCGATCGGTGAGCAGTTCCACGACGGCGTCGCTGAGCTGGGCGACCGACCGGCCCGCCACGACATAGCCGGTCTCGCCCTCGCGCACGGTCTCGGGCGCCCCGCCGGAATCACCGGCGATGACCGGAACGCCGGACGCCGACGCCTCGAGGAACACGATCCCCAGACCCTCGACATCCAGGCCCGCCCCGCGCGTACGACACGGCATCGCGAACACATCGGCGATGGTGTGGTGCGCGGCCAGCTCGCCCGAAGGCACCCGACCGGTGAACACGACGCTGTCACGCACACCGAGCGTGTCGACCAGCGCGCGCAACCGCGACTCGTAGGGGCCGCCGCCCGCGATCACCAGCACCGCGCCGTCGACCCGCTCGCGGATCTCGTTCATCGCCACGATCAACATGTCCTGGCCCTTGCGCGGCACCAGCCGCGACAGGCACAGCACGGTCGGGCGGTCACCGAGGCCGTAGCGGGCGCGCAGTTCGGCGCGCGCGGCCGGGTCGGGGCGGAATTCGTCCGGGTCGACGCCGGGCGGAAGGTGTTCGAGGGCGGCGTGCGGGCCGAAGGCGGCGGCGAAGCGACCACGGGTGTACTTGCTGACATAGGTGATCACGTCGGTGTGCTCGCCGATCGACCGCAACACCTGGCGCGAACCGGGCAGCATGGACCAGCCGACCTCGTGGCCGTGGGTGCTGGCCAGAATCCGCTCGGCGCCCGCGCGGCGCAACACCGGCGCCATCGAGGCCAGGGGCGCGGCGGCGCCGAACCAGACGGTGTCGCAGTCGTGCTCGCGCACCAGCGCGCTCGCCTGCTTGATCACCGCGGGGCTCGGCAGCATCAGCGTGGTGGGGTGGCGCACGACCTGGAACTTCTGCGCGGCGTCGAACTTCTCGTGGCTGTCACCACGCCAGCGCGGCGCGTAGACGACCAGGTCCTCGGGCGGCAGCTGCTGGGTCAGGGCCTGCAGGTAGGACTGGATGCCGCCCGGCCGAGGCGGGAAATCGTTGGTAACCAGCAGAGTTCGGGCCATGAGAACAACCTAATCGGTCGACGCGACAGGGAATGGACGTGGTCAGACAGCGCGGCCGCGCAACCAGGCCCGCCAGCCGTCGAGCAGCTCGGCGCGCGAGGCCCCGAGCACGGCGGCGAACGCGCTGTCCTGCGCGGCACCGGATTGCGGGCCGGTCGCCAGGCGCTTGTAGAGCGTGGTGAGCGCGGTCGGGCCGTACCGATCGGCCAGGAACGCGCAAGCGGCCCAGGCACTTTCGTAGGCGTAGGCGGCGTCGACACCGGCGAAATCGGCGTCGGCGATCAGGTCGGCGGGCACGGTGCCCGCGCGCAACCGGGTGGTCAGGGTCGGGGCGATCTGGGAGAAGGTGGCGCCGCGGTCGCGCTGGGCGACGTACTCGGCGAAGCCCTCCACCAGCCACAGTGGGGCGCCGTCGACGGTCTCGGCCCTGGTGGCGATGTGGGTGAGCTCGTGGCGCAGCAGCGTGGCGAGGCCCTCGGCGCCGAGTCGGCGGCGCGCGTCGGGGTTGAACACGATGCGCTGATCGGTGGGCCGGGTGCCGGGGACATAGGAGCCGCTCAGCGATACCGCGGCCACATCGGCGGCGGCCGAGATGCCTGCCGACCTGGTCAGCGCGATGAACTCCGCGGGCGAACCGGCCACGACCACCACCGGCGCGCGATTCCACTCGGTACCCCACACCGCGCTCACCTGCGAAACAGCCGGGCCCAGTTGGGCTTCGAGCACGTCGAGGTCGGCGCGATGGCTCGGGTGGGCCACCAGCAGGGCCTCGTCGGCGTCACCGGCGGCGACCTCGCGCACCAGGATCGGGCCGTAGGGCTGTAAGTCGCGGCGCACCGGACTCAGGCGCGGATGGTCGATGACCTCGGAGGTCTCGAGCACCTCGGCCTCGTCGGTGGCCAGTTGCAGCGGACCCACATTGCGCGGCACCAGGATCAGCGCGACGCACGCGCCGGTCAACAGGGTGACCGAGAACAGGGTGACGCAGAACTCCAGGCGACCGTTCGACGACAACCACGAACGCAGGCCGGGACGGGAAGACGAAGAGCTCACCGGTGTCGCTCAGTATCGCCGGGCCGAGTGATACGGAGTCGTGTTGATCGGCGCCACCGCGACCGGAACGCCGAAGGTGGAGGCGTGCACCATCATTCCGTTGCCCGCGTAGATACCGACGTGGGTGATATCGGGATAGAACAGGACCACATCGCCGGGTAGCAGTTCGTCGCGGGAGACCGGGGTGCCGAAGTTGGCCTGCTGGGAACTGGTGCGCGGCACGTCCTTGCCGACCTGCTTGAACGCCCACTGCACCAGGCCGGAGCAGTCGAACTGATCGGGTCCGGTGGCGCCCCAGACATACGGATCGCCGACCCGGGTCAGGGCGGCGGCCAGTGCGCTGGTGCCGCTGCCGGGGACCAACCCGGCCAGCAGCGAATCCCGGTCGAAACCGGGTGGGAAGGGCGAACCGGCCAGCGTCGACTTGTCGCTCGCGGAGAGCTGGCTCCACGCCTCGACCACGCCGGTGGTGGCCGCGGCCAGATCCTGGCGCTTGCGTTCCACGTCGGTGCGCACGGCATTCGCGGCGGCGGTGGCGGTATGGGCGGCGTCGGCGGCGGCGCGGGCGGCGTTGTCGGCGATCGTGGCGGCGTCGGCGGCCTGTTTGAACTGGCGGACCGTGTCGGCGGTCTGCTGGGCCACGACGTCCAGGGTCGACATCTTGTCCAGCAGCTGCTGGGGCGAACCGCTCGACAGCACCGCGAACATGCTGTTGGTGCGCACGCCGGTATAGGCGGCCACGGCGGTGCGGTCGATCATCGGCTGGTACTTGCGCACCTCGGCGCGGGCGGCCTCGACCACGGCGGTGGTGGCGGCGACCTTGCTGTCGGCGTCGCGCTGCACGGCCAGCTTGGCGTCGAGGTCGGTCTGGGCGTCGAGGGCTTGCTGATTGAGCTGTTCGGACTGGCGCGACAGGTCGACCATCCGGGAGATCGCGTCGGTGGCCGAGGTGGGCAGGGCGACGGGATCGGAGGTCGCCGGTCCCGCGGTGTAGACCGCGCACACCAGGATCGCGGCGGACAGGGCTCCGGCGAAACCGCGCGCGGCGCGCGAATTCCGGTGTGGTGCAGTCACGTTGGCCCGTGCCCCGTTCTCTCGTTAGCCGCCATACCCCAGCGCGAACTCCTCGTCAGCCGAGAAGGTCTCGATCAGGTTACGGAACCGCTCGTGTCCGTGTCCAGTGCAGCGGCGGACCGGTCACGGTGCGCCCTTCCCCGTGAATGACGCACCGTACCCCGAGACGGATCAGAAGCGGCGAGCGCCCGCGAACGGCATCGACGACAGCGGCGCGAGCTGAACCGGGGTGCCGGAGGTCGAGGCGTGCACGACATTGCCGTCGCCCGCGTACAGACCCGAGTGGCCGCCGCCGTAGAACGACACCAGGTCGCCGGGCTGCAGGCTGTCGATCGAGACCGGGGTGCCCGCGCCGAGCTGGGCGCCACTGGTGCGCGGCAGGTCCAGACCCGCCTGGGCGTAGGCCCACTGGACCAGGCCCGAGCAGTCGAAGGCGTTCGGGCCCGCGGCGCCGTAGACGTAGGGGGAGCCGATCTTGCTCATCGCGGCGTCGAGCGCGATGTCGGCGGCGGTGGCGCGCGGCGCGGTGAAAACCTGCGGCGCGGCGGGGATCTCGATGCCGGGCACGCCCTGGGGCAGCGGGATCTCGTTGGGAACCTCGAAGGTGCCGATCCCGGGAATGGTCACCGGGGTCGCCGATGCCGGCGCGGCCGGCAGGAGGAACGCGCCGATGGTGGCAGCGCCGACGGCTCCGACGGCAACGGCACGCTGCGCCTGACGCTTGACGGTGTTGTTCGCCATGATGCGGTACTTCCAATCTGCCTCACGACGACGTGTCCGTATGACGCGGCGGGCTTCGTCTCGCTTGGCCGTTGCCGGTTCAGCGGGACTCCGTGAGGTCTCGAAAAGGTTACGAAGACATCACGGGGGTTTGTAAAGTCGGACGCCGGTCCAGGGGGCATTCCGGGTGATATCGCCGGGGAATCGATGCGAGCTGGGTCACACTCGATCACGAAACGATAACGCCAGGTCACGGCGAGCGTGATGTCGAAGCGCTACCGGCGCGTCGCCAATAGGGCGTCAGTGGGCATTCGCGTGCTGTTTCTCAGCTGAATCCCAGGTGGCACGGGCTCGGTGTGCGGACAGGCGGTGCGGCGGGTGGGGTGCCGCGCGGGCGGCGCGTCGCGGATTTCGGCGCACGGCGACCGGTAAGGCCGATTACCGGTTGAAATCCGCGTTATTCATGTGCCATTCGGATATTTGTGAGCCCGATCACTTTTGAGTTTGATCTAGGTCATTTTGTTCGCACCGGAACGAAAGCCTCGCACCGAATTACCGGCGCGAAAGGTGAACAACGGCCGCGGCAGCCGATTTCGGCGGGTCGAACCGGGCCGACCGGTCTGTTCGACGCTTGGTGGGAAAGTTGTTGCGGCAGTCCCGCCCCGCCTTGTCGTGCCGCCGTCGTGGCTCCCGTCGGATCGGTGGCCGACCGGGTATCAGGGCGGTTGAATCACCGCGATGGTGCGACGCGGCGAGTGTGTCGGACCCCCGTCCTACGCTGCTGCCCGTGTCCGATCCCGTTCCGCTTCCCGCTGCCGCGCGGCAGTTGGCTTTCGATGAGCTCGATACCCCGCTGTATGCCACCACTTTCGTCGTTGTCGACCTGGAAACGACCGGGACCAGCGCGGATCGGGACGCGATCACCGAGATCGGGGCGGTGAAGGTGTGTGGGGGTGAGGTGCTGGGGGAGTTCGCGACGCTGGTGAATCCGGGGTACGCGATTCCGCCCGCGATCGTGCAGATCACCGGGATCACCACGGCGATGGTGTACGAGGCGCCGCGGATCGAGGCGGTGCTGCCGGGGTTTCTCGAGTTCGCGGCGGGGGCGGTGCTGGTGGCGCACAACGCGCGCTTCGACATGGGGTTCTTGAAGGCGGCCGCGGCGCGACAGGAGATCGAGTGGCCGAACGCGCAGGTGCTGTGCACGGTGAAGCTGGCCCGGCGCGTGCTCACCCGTGACGAGGCGCCCTCGGCGAAACTGGGTGTGCTGGCCCGGATCCTCGGCGCCGCCACCACCCCGACCCACCGCGCGCTCGACGACGCCCGCGCCACGGTCGACGTGCTGCACGCGCTGATCGGGCGGGTCGGCAATCAGGGCGTGCACAGTCTCACCGAGCTGCTCGACTACCTGCCCGGCGTCACCGGAACCCAGCGCGCCAAACGCGGCTTCGCCGGCGACCTGCCCGCCGCGCCGGGCGTCTATCTCTTCCGTGGACCGTCGGAGGAAGTCCTCTATATAGGTACGGCGGTGAACCTGCGCCGGCGCGTGCGCAACTACTTCACCGGCTCGGAGACCCGGGGCCGGATGAAGGAGATGGTGGCGCTGGCGACCCGGGTCGACCACGTGGTGTGCGCGCACGGTCTCGAAGCCGGGGTGCGCGAGCTGCGCCTGCTCGCCGCGCACGCCCCGCCGTACAACCGTCGCTCGAAGTTCCCCCAGCGCGGATGGTGGCTCACCCTCAGCGACGAACCCTTCCCGCGCCTGATCGCGGTCCGCACCGCCACCCGAACAGCGGTGGGCCCCTTCACTTCTCGCACCGACGCCGTCGACATGGCCCTGACCGTCGCCGAATTCGCCGGCCTGCGAACCTGCGCCACCCGCCTGACCCGCACGGCGAAACACACCTGCCCGCCCGCGGTGGTCGGCGGCTGCCCCGCGGCCAACCAGGACGCCGACCTCGACGCGACCGCCTACGCCCCCCGCGCGCACGCGGTCCGCGACCTGTTCGCCGGCCGCGCCGACACCCTGCTGCGCGCCATGCTCGACCGCATCGAAACCCATTCGGCCACAGAACATTTCGAAGCAGCTGCCCGTCTACGCGACCGCACCGCCACCGTCGTCACCCGACTGCACCGCACCCAGCGCCTCGCCGCCATGGCCCGCCTCGCCGAACTGATCATCGCCCTGCCCGACGGCGCGGGCGGCTGGGAATTCTCCGTCATCCGCCACGGCCGCCTCGCCGCCGCGGGCACCGCCCCCCGCGGCACCCCACCCATGGCCGTCGTCGACCAGATCGTCGCCGCCGCCGAAACCGTGATCCCCGACCTGGGCGACGCGACAGCACGGACCACTCCGCTGACCACCGATTCCGCCGTCGGCCCGGACGATTCCGAGTGGAGCGATGCGCACGAACCCACCTCGATCGACCTGCTAGAAGACCACATCCCGCCCCTGCGCGGCGCCTCCCCGGAGGAAGTCGGCGTGGTCGCCCGCTGGCTCGCCAAACCCGGCGCCCGCATCGTCCGCACCACCGCCGGCTACCACGAACCGCTACACGGGGCAGGCCGATGGGCCGCCTGGGCCCAACGGGCCCACACCGCCGCAACCACCAAAACCGAACAAGAGCAATACCTGTCCGAACGCTGACACACCCACCACCCAACCGCGCCATCCCACCCACCCACCCAC